>JBBQGB010000025.1:0-45875 GCA_038322575.1 Actinomycetales bacterium | reverse complement strand
AAAGGGCCTGCTCCGCTTACCTTTCGAGCTCGGCAGCAGCGGCTCGATCAGCGCCCACTGCGTATCGGTCAGGACCCGGTCGCGTGACATGCACCGACCATCTCCTACCAACCACGCTCAACATGGGAGACACGCCCTAGTCGCGGGTCAGCTTGCGGTAGGTGACCCGGTGCGGGCGGGCCGCGTCGGCGCCCAGGCGGTCGACCTTGTTGGCCTCGTACGAGTCGTAGTTGCCCTCGAACCAGTACCACGCGGACGGATTGGCCTCGTCGCCCTCCCACGCCAGGATGTGGGTGGCGACCCGGTCGAGGAACCACCGGTCGTGGCTGATGACCACGGCGCAGCCCGGGAACTCGAGCAGGGCGTTCTCGAGCGAACCCAGCGTCTCGACGTCCAGGTCGTTGGTGGGCTCGTCGAGCAGCAGCAGGTTGCCGCCCTGCTTGAGGGTCAGGGCGAGGTTCAGCCGGTTGCGCTCGCCGCCGGACAGCACCCCCGCGGCCTTCTGCTGGTCGGGGCCCTTGAAACCGAACGTCGAGACGTAGGCGCGCGAGGGGATCTCGGTGTTGCCGACCTTGATGTAGTCGAGCCCGTCGGACACGACCTCCCACACGTTCTTCTTCGGGTCGATGCCCCCGCGCGTCTGGTCGACGTAGCTGATGTTCACGGTGTCGCCGATCCGCAGCTGCCCGTCGTCGATCGGCTCGAGGCCGACGACCGTCTTGAAGAGGGTGGTCTTGCCGACGCCGTTGGGGCCGATGACACCGACGATCCCGTTGCGCGGCAACGTGAACGAGAGGTTGTCAATCAGCACGCGGTCGTCGAAGCCCTTCTTGAGGTCGTTGGCCTCGATGACCAGGCTGCCCAGGCGCGGACCGACGGGGATGGTGATCTCCTCGAAGTCCAGCTTGCGGGTGCGCTCGGCCTCGGTCGCCATCTCCTCGTAGCGCGCGAGGCGCGCCTTGGACTTGACCTGGCGGCCCTTGGCGTTGGACCGCACCCACTCCAGCTCGTCCTTGAGCCGCTTGCTGAGCTTGGCGTCCTTCTTGCCCTGCACCTGCAGACGCTCCTGCTTCTTCTCCAGGTAGGTCGAGTAGTTGCCCTCGTAGGGGTAGGCCCGACCGCGGTCGAGCTCGAGGATCCACTCGGCCACGTTGTCGAGGAAGTACCGGTCGTGCGTCACGGCCAGGACGGCGCCGGGGTACTGCGACAGGTGCGTCTCGAGCCACTGCACGCTCTCGGCGTCCAGGTGGTTGGTGGGCTCGTCGAGCAGCAGCAGGTCGGGCTTCTGCAGCAGCAGCTTGCACAGCGCCACGCGGCGGCGCTCGCCCCCGGACAGGACGGTGACGTCGGCGTCCGGCGGCGGGCAGCGCAGGGCGTCCATCGCCTGCTCGAGCTGGGAGTCCAGGTCCCAGGCGTCGGCGGCCTCGATCTTCTCCTGGAGGGCGCTCATCTCCTCCATCAGCTCGTCGCTGTAGTCGGTGGCGAGCAAGGCGGCGATCTCGTTGTAGCGGTCGAGCACGGCCTTGATCTCGCCGGCGCCCTCCTCGACGTTGCCGAGGACCGTCTTGGACTCGTTCAGCGGCGGCTCCTGCTGCAGCATGCCGACGGTGTAGCCGGCGGCCAGCATGACGTCACCGTTCGAGGGCTGGTCGAGCCCGGCCATGATGCGCAGCACGGTCGACTTGCCGGCCCCGTTCGGGCCGACCACGCCGATCTTGGCGCCGGGCAGGAACGACAGGGTCACGTCGTCGAGGATGACCTTGTCGCCGTGCGCCTTGCGCGTCTTGCGCATCGAGTAGATGTATTCAGCCATGCCCCCAGGCTATCCGCCGCGGGCCCGACCGCCCGCCGCCGCCGGGACGCAGCAGCGCCCGCCGGGTGACCCGACGGGCGCTACCGAGACCAGGTGCCGACCGTTACGGGGTGCCGGCCCCCGAGCACGCCGCGGCGTAGGTGAGGCCGTAGGAGGTGGTGGGGGCGGCCGGCGTGATCGTGACGAGCGTCGGCCTCGTGCTCAGCAGCCGGTTCGGCGACGCCGTCAGCTGCGCAGCCGTCGCGTAGCTCTTGTTCTTGGCGTAGTAGGCCTCTTCAGCGGTGCGGACGGTGCTTGCCTCGGTCTTGCAGGCCGAGACCTGGCTGTTGTCCTGGACGCCGGCGACGGAGAACACGACGACACCGGCGAGGATGCCGAGGATCGCGATGACCACGAGGAGCTCGACCAGCGTGAAGCCGGACTCCTGGTCGGCTGCGGCGCGGAGCTTCTTGAGCATCGGGGTGACCCTTCGGTTTCGCGGCCACCCGGTGTGTCCGCTACCACTACTTCGGCTCAGCACCCGCCGACTTGAGCCCCCGAACGGGGCAAGGCGTCACTCAGCGTCTCGACGTCGACGCTGAGGACCGTCAGTCGGGTGACCACGTAGGTGGCAGAGGCACCCCCTGTCGGCCGGTCCAGATCGGTGGGTCGAAGACGGGTCGGCCGGTGGGTTCGTCGATCCGCACGCGCCACCGGTCTTCGTGGTCCTCGTCGTGCAGGACCCGTTGGTGGTGGAACCGGCACAGCAGCACCAGGTTCGTGAGGCTGGTCGGGCCGCCGTCGGCCCAGTGCCGGATGTGATGGGCGTCGCACCGGCTGGTGGGGGTGTCGCAGCCGGGGAACGCGCAGCACCGGTCACGCACCACCAGCGCAGCCCACATCCCAGCGTTCACGGTGCGGGCGCGTCGCCCGACGTCCAGCACCTGGCCCTGGGGGCTGACGGTGACCGGGGTGATGGTGGCGTCGCACGCCAATCTGCGGGTGGTCTCGCCCCTGATGACGCCGCCCCAGTCCAGGGACGACCCGCCCGGCTCTCCCGCCAACGTCCCAGCACCGGTGACGACGGTCAGGTGCGCGCCGGGACGGCGGACGTCCGGTGTCTGCTGGCAGTCCAGGTGGTGCCGCATGATCTCGACCATCGCGTCCAGGCGCCGCCGGGCAGGGGTCCTGCGTTCGACCCCGTCCGCGCCGCAACACCCGGCCGGAGTCGGCGAGAAGCCCCGAGTACCGGCCCGTAGGTAAGGGACGCCCGCTCGCCGAGACCGCACGACACGCCCACCGGGCGCCATCTGGTGGGCGTGTCGTGCAGTCTCGCGGTCAAGCGGCCCGATGTCGGCGACCGCTCTAGTTGACGAACCAGTCGACGACCTTCGGGATGTCGCCGTTGCGGGTTCCCGCACCGTCGGCGAAGGTCACGTCTGCCCGCCCCAGCACCCGGCCGGCGGCGTCGGTGGCCGTCAGGATCATGGTCCGCGGCCTGCGACCCACAACGGGTACCGAGATCATGGCCGGCGCCCCACCCGCGGGCGTCATGGACGAGACCAGGCGGCGGACGACGACTCCTCGGTCGACGACTGTCGCCGTCACCGACGTGAGGCTCAGGTCGATGCTCGAGGTGGGGGCGTAGACCGTGCCGTGCAGCGCCACCGTCGACGAGGCGTAGGCCCCCGAGGTAGTGAGCAGCGGGCTGGTCGGCACCGATCCCGCGACGCACGACCCGGCCGACACCGTGCACGCGGGGCGCAGCGGCAGGTCGTAGCTGAGGTCGAGCGTCACACCGTCGATCGCGGCGGCCACGTTGCTGCTGCCCGGCTTGGTGAGTCGCACCTGGATGGCGGCCGGCGCCGGTGCCCCGTTGAGCTGGGCCGGCGTCAGGCCCGTGATCGTCGTCGTCGTGTCGTCCCGGACCGCTGAAACGCACTCCCCCGCCACGATGCAGCTCGCGAGTGGGCGCGAGGCCACCACCGCGCCGGCGGACGTGAGCAGCTCAGCACTGGTGGCCGCGAGGGTGCTGGTGCTGCCGGTGTCCAGGCTCTCGCGCACCGTGATCGTCGCCGAGATGTTCGTCGCGTCCGGCGGCACGGTGACGGCGGGCAGCTTGACGTCGAGCACCGCGTCCGGCTTGCCGTTGCCGGCCAGGCTGGACGTCGTCGCCGCACCGTCCACCACGGCGCCGTTCGCGGGCGTGGCCCACGCCGTGCTGCCCACCGACGTCCCGGCTGCTGTCACGACCGACGCCGTCGTCGGCACCGTCGTCGTCGTGGTCAGGCCGCGCAGGACGATGTGCTGCTGGGTCGTGTCGCCCAGCGGGACCAGGGCACACAGGTCGACCTTGCCCGACGTGACCCGCAGGCGGCTGTCGCCGCCGAACGCCAGGTCGACGCCGGGCGAGGCCGGGTTGCACGACGTGCCCAGGACGGCGCCGCCGATGAGCCGGCCGGTCCCCGCGTACATCAGCTCGTGCGTCGTCGTGTCCTGGAAGTCTAAGTAGTAGGTGCCGGTGACGAGGACGATGGTGGCCGCGGAGCAGCTCAGCACGGCCTGCAGCGCGGCGGCCGAGCGGTAGATGCCGGGCTGCAGGGTCACCGTGGCCGCGCAGGCCGGCAACGTGGTGCGTTGCACCGCGAGGGCGGTGCTCGGCCCGGGGTAGCCGGGGTCGGCCACCGCACCCCCGACCGCGCAGGTGTCCTTCACCGTCCCGGTGCCGGCCGCGGGGCAGGTGCCGGCCGTGACGGGGTAGCCGGTGCTGTCCAGCGTGGCGCCGGCAGCGACCGCCAACGCCTTGTTGATCGCGGCCCCACCCTGCAGCGTCGTCGTCCCGGACGACACCGTGACCCCCTCGGTCGCGGTGCCCGACAGCGCCGTGACGGCATGGGTCGGCTGGGCCGCGGCGGCTCCACCGAGGGCCGCGCCCGACGTCGAGCGCGGCTGGCAGCTGACCGTGACCGCAGACGTGTTGCCCAGACCGCCCGCCGGCAGGGTGAAGCAGGTGCTCGCCGCCGCCGGGGCCAGTCCGATCGTGGGATCGGAGCGCACCAGGTTGATCGCACCGTCCAGCGCGCCGCCACCGGCGTAGGTGTCGACACCGCCGTCCCGCACGATCACGGTGGTGCGCGCACCGGTGGCACCCAGCTGCAGCACGACGCCGATCAGCAGGCCGAACGCGAGCATGAACGCCAGTGCCAGCACCATCACGCTGCCGTCGTCGTCGCCCGCATGCACCCGACGCCGGACGCAGCTCATGCTGCGGCCCGCCGGCGTGCGCTGACCGTGAACGTGCCGCCGGGGTCGGTGATGGCGAGGTCGACCGCGGCGATCGTCGAGGCGGTGGTGCAGGACGTCGCCGCGCCGCTCGCGAGCGCACACGTGACGGCCGGCGCGCCGACGACGTCGTGGGTCGTGGTGACGCCGCTGACCAGTTCCATGCTGCCGCCGGTGTCGTCGCACGTCCGACGCTCGAGCAGCGCGCTGCCCGCCGAGACGATCGTGTCCCAGACGATGACGCGGTTGACCACCACCCCCGCCGCGGAGGTCTCGCGCCGACTCAGCCGCAGCACCAGCGTCCCGCCGCCCAGCGGGCACCCCGCGCTGCTCGCCGTGTCGACGACCGTCGCACTCTGCACGTCGCCCACGAACAGGGCCGGTGCGATCTGGCGGTCACGAGTGTCCTGCAGCCGACCGATCGTCGTGTCAGTCGTGCGGAAGCCCAGTGACAGCGCCATGGCGATCACGGGCATGACCAGGCCCATGATGGCCACGACGACCAGCAGCTCGACCAGGGTGAACCCGCTGTCGCGGACGGGCCGGCTCACGTCTCGCCCGCTGGACGTCGGCGCTTGGCAACGGGCTGCACCTCGCTCGCGCGACCGTCGTTCGACGCGACCGTGAGCGTGATCCGCTGCAGGCCGCTGTCCGTGCCGCAGGTGGCACCGAAGGTGCTGGTTGCGTTGTCCCAGTAGGCGACTGACTGGGTGGCCGTGTAACCGCCGGGCGCCGTGAACGAGGTGCTGTAGGACGTGGCGCAGTCGACGTACGTCGCGGCGGCGACCTGCTCGGCGTACGACCGCACCGCGATCTGCGCCTCGGCGGCGACCCGACCGCGGTCCGAGACCGTGACCGAGGTGGCCATGCCCCCGACCACCACGGAGACGCCGATGCCGAGGATCGCGACGCCCACGATCGTGTCGACGAGCGTGAACCCCGCCTCGCGCCCCGCGCCGCGCATCACGCGGAGGACTGGCCGTAGATGCCGTACATGGCACTGACCAGAGCGAGCGCGACGAAACCCACGATGGCGCCCATGACGATCAGCACCGCCGGCTCCATCAAGGTGGTGATCTGCTTGACCTTGTAGTCCAGCTCCTTCTCGTAGAACGAGGCGATCGTCTCGAGCTGGTCGTCGAGCGACCCGGTGTCCTCACCCACGCGCAGCATCTGGCGGGCCGGGGGCGGGAAGATCCCGGTGTCGGCGAGCGGGCCGGCGATGCCGTCCCCGCGCAGCATCGCCTCGCGGGCCACGGCCAGGCTCAGCGCCGCGGGCCGGTTGCCTGTCGCGGCGCCGGCGACGTCCATCGCGTCACCGAGGGGCACGCCGGCCTGCAGCATCGAGGCCATCACCCGCGCGAAACGCTCGACCACCGAGTACCGCAGCGCGTCGCCGATCACCGGGATGCGCAGCAGCGTCCGGTCGCGCAGCAGCAGGCCGCGCTCGGTGCGCAGGAACGCCACGCACGACCCGCCGGCCAGGACGAGGAGGATCAGCGCGGCCCACCACCAGTGCTGCACCAGACCCGAGAAGCCGAGCAGCATCCGGGTCGGCAGCGGCAGCTGCTTGTGGAACGAGGCGAAGAACACCTCGAACTTGGGCAGCACGAACGTGACCAGCAGGGTCGAGACGCTGACGGCAAGCACCACGATGACCAGGGGGTAGGTCATCGCCGAGCGGATCTGCTTCCTGGCGGCCACCTCGCGCTCGACGTAGACCGTCAGACGGTCCAGGACGGTGTCGAGGCTGCCGCTGAGCTCGGCCGAGCGGATCATGCTGCGGTAGGCGGCGGGGAACACCTTGGGGTGCCGGTCGAACGCCTCGGCGAGCGGCTCGCCCTGACGCACACCCTCGGCGACGTCGGCCAGCGCTCTGCGCAGCGTCGCGTTCGAGGCCTCACGCGCGAGCAGGTCGAGCCCGTCCAGGATCGGGATGCCCGCGCGCAGGAACGCCGCCAGCTGACGGCTCAGGTGCATCAGGTCGGTGCCCTTGACCCGCGCCGGCATGATCTCGCGCGATCCGCGCCGGGTCGGTGGGCTGGTGGCCTCGGTCATCACCATGGGTTCATCACCTACAGGACGTAGATCCCGCGGACGACTTCCGCGATCGTGGTGACGCCCTGCTCGACGAGCTGGACACCCTCGCGGCGCAGGCTGCGCGTGCCCTCGGACTGGGCGAGGTCGCGGATGGCGCCGTACGACGGTGCCGCAGCGACCAGGGCCCGCATGTCGGGGGTCATCCGCAGCAGCTCGTAGACACCGACGCGGTCCTGGTAGCCCGAGCCGGCGCAGAACGTGCAGCCCGCCCCGCGGGAGAAGCCGCCCCTGGGCGCGACGCCCCCGGCGTCGCCGAAGTAGTCCAGCTCCTCGGCGGTGGGCTGGTGCGGTGCACGGCACTGGCCGCAGATCCGGCGCAGCAGGCGCTGGCTCAAGATGCCCGCGACCGCCGACCCGACGACGTACGGCTCGATGTCGAGGTCGAGGAACCGCAGCAGCGCCGCGCTGGTGTCGGTGGCGTGCAACGAGCTCAGCACGAAGTGGCCGGTGAGCGCGGCCTGCGCGGCGATCCGCGCCGTCTCGGCGTCGCGGATCTCACCGACCAGGATGATGTCGGGGTCCTGACGCAGGATCGAGCGCAGTCCCCCGGCGAAGTCGATGCCGGCCTGCTCGTTGATCTGGATCTGGTTGATCGAGGGGACGACGTACTCGACCGGGTCCTCGATGGTCATGATGTTGCGTTCGGTGCCGTTCAGCTCGGCCATCGTCGCGTACAGGCTGGTGGTCTTGCCGCTGCCGGTCGGGCCGGCGCAGATCACCATGCCGAACGGCGAGCGCACCATCGTCGAGTAGACCTCGTACGTCTGCGCCGACATGCCGAGCTCGGACAGGCGGAACGTGCTGATCGCCTTGTCCAGCAGGCGCAGCACGACCTTCTCGCCGGCGACGGTGCCGGTGCTGGCGACCCGGACGTCGACGTCGCGCCCCTCGACGGTCGCGGTGAACTGCCCGTCCTGGGCCCGGCGCCGCTCGACGATGTTCATCCCGGCGAGCACCTTGAGGCGGCTGGTCACGGCGCCGCCCATGGACGTCGGCAGCGTCACGACGTCGTGCAGGACGCCGTCGATGCGAAAGCGGACCCGCACCAGGGCGTCCATCGGCTCGATGTGGACGTCGGAGGCCCGGTCGCGCTGCGCCTGGGCCAGGATCATGGTGACCACCTGGACCACGGGGGCCTTCTCGTCGACGACGGCCGACGAGCGGACGGCGACGGGCGCCTCGCGCCGGCTGCTGGCCGAGGCCTGGAAGGCGTCGACATGCCGGTCGATCCCGGCCAGCGCCCGGTAGGCCTGGTCGGTGGCACGGCGGATGTCGGTCGCCGACGCGACGACGAGCGCCACCTCGGCGCCGACGGCGTCGCGGAGCCGGTCGGACAGCTCGTCGCTCGGGTCGGCCACCGCGACCTGCAGGATCCCCTCGACGAGCGAGAGCGGCACGACGACCAGGCTTCGGGCCACGGCCTCGGCCAGCATCGCGACGGCCTGCGGCTCCGGCGCCCGCAGCCGCAGGTCGACGACGGCCACGCCGAAGTGCTCACCGACGGTCGAGGCCAGGTCACGCTCGTCCAGGGCGCCGAGCTCGACCAGCAGGGTGCCGAGCCGCTTGCCCGAGACCCGCTGCTTGAGCAGCGCGTCCTGGAGCTGGGCGTGGCTGAGCAGCGAGCGAGCGACGAGGATCTCACCGAGCTGACGGCGACCCGGGCCGTCGACCGGAACCGCCACCGGCTCGGCCGGGACGACCAGAGGAGCTGCCATGACACCCTCCTTGGACACGACACCCGGGTGGCGGTCACCCGATCGGGTCAGTGACCGACCACGGGTGCATCGGCGCGTGGTGGTCCGGACTTGACCTCCACGTGGCGCGGGTCGGTCTGTCAGACTGCCCGACCATGACGACGGACGCTCTCGACGGCGGCTCGGGTGCGGACGGCGCAGCGCACACGTTGGAGCAGCTGCTCCAGACGCTGTGGCAGCGGCGCGGCTCGGACCTGCTGCTGACCCCGGGGGCGTCGCCGCTGCTGCGCGTCGACGGCGCGCTCGAGCGGCTGCCGCAGTGGCCCGCCCTGACGTCCGCAGACACCGAGGCGTTCCTGGGCTCGCTGCTCAGCCCCACCCAGCGGGCCGACTTCGCCGTCCGCAACGAGGTCGACTGGTCGTTCAGCTGGCGCGACCAGGCTCGCTTTCGGGCCAACGGGTTCCGTCAGCGCGGCTCGGTCGCCATCGCACTGCGCCTGATCCCCTACCAGGTGCCGTCGCTGGACGAGCTCGGCGTCCCGCCCGTGGTGCAGGCGTTCACGACCCTCTCGCAGGGGTTGGTGCTGGTCACCGGCCCGACCGGCTCGGGCAAGTCGACGACGCTCGCCGCCCTCGTCGACCGGATCAACGCGACGCGGCCGTGCCACATCCTGACCATCGAGGACCCCATCGAGTACGTCCACCAGCACCAGGTCGCGGCGGTGAACCAGCGCGAGGTCGGCACCGACACCGCCAGCTTCGCGATCGCCCTGCGCGCCGCGCTGCGCGAGGACCCCGACGTCCTGATGGTTGGTGAGATGCGCGACCTGGAGACGATCCAGACGGCGCTGACCATCGCCGAGACCGGGCACCTGGTGTTCGCGACCCTGCACACCAACGACAGCCCGCAGGCGCTGGACCGCATCGTCGACGTGTTCCCCGGCGACCAGCAGTCCCAGATCCGGGTGCAGCTGGCCAACGCGCTGACCGGCATCGTCTACCAGCGGCTGCTGCCCCGCGTCGACGGCGGCCGGTCGGCGGCGTACGAGGTGCTGCTCGCGACACCTGCCGTCCGCAACCTGATCCGCGAGGGCAAGACCCGCCAGCTGCGCAACGTGCTCGCCACGGCGTCCCGCGAGGGGATGCAGACCCTGGAGCAGTCGCTGACGACGCTGGTGTCCTCGGGCCAGGTCGACCACGACACGGCGGTCGGAGCCAGCCTGTACCCCCACGAGGTGGGGGCCAGCTCGCGCCGCTGACGATCCCCGTCAGCGGCGGGTGCTCGCGTCGGCGAGGTGCCCGCGGGTCTCGCGGTGGTCGCGCAGGACGTCCTCGACCGGGCCGAGCACCCGCGCCCGGGCCACCTGGGCGATCGCCTCGTGCAGCCGGGCGCGAGCGCGCGCGCCGCGACGTCGGGCGCCGCGGGCCGCGAGCAGCCGCACGAGGACGCCGGTCAGCGCCCCGAGCGCCAGGCCGCCGACGGCGCCCAGCGTGGGCAGGGGCAGCGGCCCGAGGTACGGCGTGCGCGGCTGGGGCAGCTGCAGCCACCCGGTCACCCCGAGCGCGATCAGCCAACCGACGCCGATCGCGGCCGCGACCACCAGGACGGCCTGCAGGGCGCCGACGGCCCGCCACCACAGCGGGGTCCGCACCCCGAGGTCGGTGCCGACGACGGCCTGGTCGAGGGCGTCGGCGAGGTCCTCGCCCGGGGGGACGGCGGCCGCCCGCGCCGCGTCCTGCCAGCGCTGCGGCAGCCCCTCGCAGGCCCGGTCGGCGACGCGGCGGGTGGCGAGCTCGACCCGGGCGCGCGCCGTCGGGGTCGCCACCGGCAGCGACGAGCGGGCCATCGTGGGCACGGCACCCTTGCGCGCCGGGTCCAGCCGCAGCCGGCGCAGCGGGTCGGGCCGAAAGCGCCGGGCCCAGCGCGTGACGGGCCAGCCGGCGGTGGCCGTCGCGCCGCGGCGGTAGTCGGCCTCGACCGCCTGCACGACGGCCGGCACCCCGGCGGCGCCGCCGAGCGCGTCGACCAGCCCGGTGCCGTCGGCGAGCGCGTCGGGATCGGTCTCGTCGGCGCCGACGCCCGCCGACACGGCGTCCACGACGGCGTCCAGGTCGGCCGACAGCCGCTGGCTCCAGGCGCTGCGCCGGCCCACGGCGGCAGCCAGCACCTCGCGCAACCGGTCGACCCCGCCGCCGTCGGTGGCCGACGTCGCCAGGACCTCGACGTCGCGCAGCCCGTCGGCCGCGACCAGCCGCTGCAGGTCGCGGCGGCACTGCTCCAGGGCCGCCGAGGGCAACCGGTCGGCCTGGTTCAGGACCACGACCGTGACGGCGTCGTGCCCGGCCAGGCGCGCGAGGTAGCGCCGGTGCAGCGCGGCGTCGGCGTACTTCTGCGGGTCGGTGACCCACACGAACACGTCGACCAGCTCGATCAGCCGGTCGACCTCGAGCCGGTGCGCCAGCTCGGTCGAGTCGTGGTCGGGCAGGTCGAGCAGCACCAGGCCGCGCAGGGGGTCGCGGCGGCCGTCGTCCAGCGCGCTGGAGTGGTCGACCCGGTGGCGGGTGGGGACGCCCAGCCACTCGAGCAGCCCGTCGGCGCCCTCGGCCCCCCACACGCAGGCGGCCGCGGTCGAGGTGGTCGGACGCCGGGCCCCGACCTGGGCGAGGTCGAGCCCGGACAGCGCGTTGAACAGGCTGGACTTGCCGCTGCCGGTGGCGCCGGCGAGCGCGACGACCGTGTGCTCGGCCGACAGGCGCCGCCGCTCGTCGAGCTTGGCCAGCACGGCGCGCGAGCGTCGGGCGACGTCGGGGTCGACCCGGTGGCCGGCGCTGTCCAGGGCCAGGGCCAGGGCGTCGGCCCGCTCGGCGACGTCCACCGTGGCGCGGCGCTTCACCGGACCGCCTCGACCCGCTCGACCGCGACGGCGAGCTCCGCGGCGCCCTCGCCCGAGACCGGCAGCGCGTCGAGCACCGCGTCGAGCCGGGCGCGGTCGACGGCGAGGACGGCGACCGAGCGGCGCAGCAGCTCGTCCCTGGCCTGGTCGGCCAGCAGGCGCACCGCCTGGTCACCGAACACCGCCTCGAGCAGCCGCTGGGCGAGCACGGCGGTGCCCCCGGCGATCCCGACCTCGGCGCCGGTCAGCCCCGCGGTCTGGCCGAACACGACCAGCATCAGCAGCACGCCCAGACCGTTGACCCCGAACGAGAGCACCCGCGCGGTCGAGCGGCGGTCGCCGCCCTCGTCGCGCACCAGCCCCAGCACGTACCCCTGCCAGTCGCGGACCGTGCGGGTCACCCGCTCGGCCAGGCCCGGTGCGGGCGTGGCGAGGTCGGCGTGCCGGGCGGCCAGCGCCGTGCCGCCCGCGACCGAGCGCCAGCGACGCAGCGCGTCGGCGGCGGCCGCCTCGGCCTGGGCGCTGACCAGGGCCTCGACCCCGGTCTGCAGCGCCTCACCGAGCTCGTCCGCCGGTGCCGGGCGCCCGGCCAGGACCGCGGTGATCCGGTCGCGCCAGCGGCTGACCCGGGTCTCGATGCTGCGCAGCAGCTCCCCCGTTCCGGCGAACTCCTGCCACCGGGCGAGCACCTCACCGCGCAGCAGGGTGCCGTCGGACAGCCCCCGCTCGATGGCCCCCACGGCGTCGCCGTACGCCGCGTCAACCTCGCGCCGCAGCCCCGCGAGCGCGGCGTCCTGGGTGGCGGCGGCGTCGGCCAGGGCCAGGGCGCGGGGGTGCAGCGCGTCCAGGGCGCCGGTGAGCGTGCGCCGCACGACCGTCTGCCGGGCGGCCGCGTCACGGGCCAGGGCCACCAGCCAGGCCCGCAGGGGCTCGACCACGGCGGCCTCGAGCAGCCCCTCGCCGTCGACCTCGCTCTCGGGGACCGAGAACATCGGCGACGCCGCGAGCCCGCGCTCGCGCAGCATCTGGGCCAGGTGGGGGCGCACCTCGGCCATGGCACCGGGCGGCACCCGGTCCAGGACGATGGCGACGACGGCCCCGCGGTCGGCGGCGCCGCGCAGCAGGTCCCACGGCACGGCGTCGGCGTACCTGGCCGCGGTGGTGACGAACACCCACAGGTCGGCCGCGGCCAGCAGCTGCTGGGCCAGCTCGCGGTTGGCCGAGACCACCGAGTCGATGTCGGGGGCGTCCAGCAGCGCCAGCCCGGGCGGCAGGGTCGTGCTCGACGCCATCCGCACCGAGGTGATCGCCCCGACGTCCCGGCGGTCCGGCTCCTGCTCGGCGCCGGTCTCGCGGGCCAGGCCGGGGAGCACGCGGTCGCCCGCGAACCAGGCCTGGTCGTCCGGGTGGTGCACGAGCACCGGAGCCCGGGTGGTCGGGCGCAGGGCCCCGCTGCGGCTGACCCGGGCCCGCAGCACCGAGTTGACCAGCGTCGACTTGCCCGCGCCCGTCGAGCCGCCGACGACGGCCAGCAGCGGGGCGTCCAGCGACCGCAGCCGCGGCAGCACGTAGTCGTCCAGCTGGGCGAGCAGGGCGACCTGGTCACGGCGGGTGCCGGGTGCGTCGTCCAGCTCGAGCGGCAGCGCGACGTCCTGCACCGAGCGACGCAGCTGCTCGACCGCGGGGAGCAGCGCGTCGAGCTCGAGCCGTGGTGTCACGTCCGGCAGCATTGCCGGTCTGCCGCCACCTCGCCAACTCAGGGCGGCGTCCGCGGACCCCGCCGATACGATCGACGCCGGGCGCCCGTAGCTCAGTGGATAGAGCAGCGGCCTTCTAATCCGCCGGTCGCAGGTTCGAATCCTGCCGGGCGCGCCCTGCTCGGCACGCCCTGGTCAGTCGCTGCCCCAGTCGGCCTCGGCCGACCTCCCCAGCGTCGCCCGGACGGGTCACGCGCGCGGCTGTCGCGGGGTGGCAGGCTGAGCGGGTGGCCGGCCGCGGCCGTGGGGGGGGAGCCGCCGTGTACAGCCTCGTGAACGCCTCGGCACTGGGGTTCGACCTGGTCCGCCTGCCCGGCGGCCCCGCCGTGGCGGCCGTCCTGCTCGACGCGTTGGCCGCGCGGCCGCTCACCGGACCCGTGACCAGCGCCCGCCCCGGCGAGCCCGAGGTCCCGGCGCCACGGTGGGCGACGGCGCGGGAGGTGCTGGGCGCCGTGGGCTCCGCGGGCGGCGGGCACCTGCTGCCGCCGGACCTCGCGCCGCGGCTGGCCGTGGCGCCGCTCGGCACGATCGCCGACCTGCACCGGTTCGTCTCGCGCGACGTCGTCGGCTGGACGTCCAGCGACGTCCCCGACCTGGCCACCCGCGACGACCGCGCCACGACGCGCGCCGCCACGGTCCACGCCCTCGTCGAGCAGGCCTGGGCGACGTCGGCTCCGCGACCCGCCGGACGACGTCCGCTCGGTGACCTCGGGCCGAGCACCACCCACCTCGCGGAGCTGCTCGACGGTGTCGCCGGCCTGGACGCCGCCGGGCTGGCCCGCGTCGACGAGGCCGCGACCCGCACCTCCCGCTCCGGGCGCTGGGCCACGGCCATGCACGACGTCACCCTCGCCCTCGACCTGTCCGGGCGGCTGCGGACGTCGGCGCTGGCCCAGCTGCACCTCGTCCTGGCCCTGCGCGCCGGGGCGGCGCCGACGACCGCGGCTGCCGGGTCGGTGTGGAACGGGCTCAGTGGCCTGGTCGCGGCCACCGTGGTGCAGGACCTCGTGAGCGACGAGACCGCGGCGGTCCTGGTCGTCCCCTACACGGTCTGAGCGGGGGCGCGGCCGGCGCCCGACGCCCCATCGGTCGCCCTCAAGACCGACGTCCGGCGACCGATACACGACCTGTGCACGCACTGGTGATCGACGACTCGCGGACGATGCGCCGCATCCTGGCCCGGACCCTGCTGACCCACGGCTTCGAGATCCGCGAGGCCGGCGACGGGCAGGCGGCCCTGGACTCGATCGCCCTCGACGGCCTGCCGGACCTGGCCCTGGTCGACTGGAACATGCCGGTGATGAACGGCCTGGAGTTCATCGTCGCCCTGCGCGCCCTGCCCGGGGGCCGCTCGGTCACGACGATGATGGTCACCACCGAGAGCGAGCACTCGCAGGTCGTCCGCGCGCTGGCGGCCGGTGCGCACGAGTACCTGCTCAAGCCCTTCACCCCCGACGCACTGACCGACAAGCTGCTGGTGCTGGGCATGCTCCCCGCCCGGTCGGCACACCTGTAAGGAGCACCGATGAAGATCCTCATCGCGGACGACAGCCGTGTCATGCGCTCGATCGTCACCCGCACCCTCCGGCAAGCCGGGTACGAGGGTCACGACCTCATCCAGGCCGCGGACGGCGCCGAGGCCCTCGACCTGGTCAACGAGCAGGAGCCCGACCTTGTGCTCTCGGACTGGAACATGCCGCAGATGAACGGCATCGACCTGCTGAACCGGTTGCGCACCGACGGCAACAACGTGCCGTTCGGTTTCGTGACCAGCGAGGGCTCACCGCAGATGCGCCAGCTCGCCGAGTCGGCGGGCGCCCTGTTCCTGATCGCCAAGCCGTTCACCGCGGACACCTTCCGCGACGCGCTCGACCCCGTCCTGGGCGGTCTGTGATGAGCGAGACGGTGCTGCCGCACGCCAAAGCGTTGCGGGACATGCTCGAAGAGCTGCTCGGGCGCGACGTCAACCTGCAGGTCGGCCCACCGGTGGTCCCCTCGCGGGTCGTCAGGTCAGCCGTCGGCGTGTACGTCGACGAGCGCCTCGGCCTGCGCGCGATCGTCGTGGCCGACCTCGCGCTGGCCGCGTTCGCGGGGGCCAGCATCGCCCTGGTGCCCAAGGCCGGCGCGCAGGCCTCGATCGAGGACGGCGAGCTCGCGCCAAACCTGGCTGAGAACGTCGCCGAGATCGTCAACATCATGGCCGCGCTGTTCAACCTGGACGGTCACCCGCACGTGCGGTTGGACGGCTTCCACGCGCCGGGCGAGGAGCTGCCGGCCGACGTCGCCGGCCTCAGTGCGGCCTACGTCAACCGCCTCGACCTCACCGTCACCATCGGCGGCTACGGCACGGGACGACTGTCGATCGTCGTGGCCTGACCCCACCGGGCACCGCGCACGCGGGCGCTCAGCCGGCGGCCAGCAGGGTCAGCTCGTTCGTCCACGCCAGCGCAGCCAGGTGCGCCAGCTCGACGTGCACCCCTGCGTCGACACCCAGCAGGTGGGACTCGACGTCCCGGACGATCTCGCCGAGCTGACCCGCACCCTGACCCAGCGCCGCCTGCATCTGGTCGGTGGCGCCGATCTGGCGCAGCAGCAGCCCGGGGTCGGTACCCATGCGGCGGCTCATGGCGCTGACCAGACCGCAGAGGAAGGCCTCTTCGGCCAGTCCGCGGTGGTCGCGGCGGGCCACGGTCTCGCAGGTGCGCGCCTGCACCAGGATCTGGACCAGGTCGCCGCTGTTGTGCTGGTCCTCGGCGAGCAGCATCAGCGCCGTCCACCCGCTGAGCACGCGCGGGCCGACCAGGACGACCGCCTGACGCACCGAGCTGATCCGGTTCGCCGAGCCGACCGCTGCGCTGTTGGCCATCCGCAGCGTGCGCACGATCAGCACCGGGTCCGAGCCGATGATCCGCTCGATCTCGTCCAGGTCCGGCGACTCGGCGGCCAGCAGGCCGAGCAGGCGCAGGCACAGCATCCGGGTCGGCGACAGGGCGGTGTCGCGGCGGGTCGTCGGCCGGCCGTACCAGTAGCCCTGGAACAGGTCGAAGCCCAGCTCGAGGCAGGCCAGGTGCACCTGCTCGTCCTCCACCTTCTCGGCCAGGACGACCACGCCGATCGCGTGCAGCCGCTCGATCAGCGCCCCGAGCTGTGGTGAGGGAGGCGTCTGCAGCACGTCGAGCTTGACCACGTCGACCAGGGGCAGCAGCCGCTCCGCGGGCGAGCCGGGGACGAAGTCGTCCAGCGCGATGCGCAGGCCGCCCGCACGCAACAGCTCGACCCGCTCGACCAGGTCGTCGTCCACCACCAGGCTCTCGACCAGCTCGATGACGGTCCGCTCGGTCGGCGCGGCCTGCAGCACCCGGTCCAGCATGCTCAGGTGGTCGACGTTGATGTAGAGGTCGGTGCCACCGCCCAGCCGGTCCCAGCCGATGTCGCAGGCTGCGGTGACCAGGACGCTGGCGGTCGCCCGCTCGCCGTCGAAGGGCACGTGGCTACCGCCGCGGAAGAGCAGCTCGTTGCCGCACAGCCGCCCGTCCCGGTCGACGATGCGCTGGTGGGCCAGCCCGACCCCGCGGACGGGCTCGATGACGGTGTGCTCCTGGGTGGCCATCACGGCCGTTGCATCGACCCGTCCGCCATCGGCCTTGAGCCGCAGGGCGAACCGGACACGGGCCTCAGCCCCGCGGGCGCAGGACGGCGGCGCGCAGCGCCTCGACGGCCTCGCTGGAGGCGCCGACCGCCTCGCGGTTGGCCGCGACGACAGCCTGGTAGACCTCCTCGCGGTGCACCTTGATCTCGCGGGGGGCGTCGACCCCGATGCGCACCAGGTCGCCCTTGACCTCCAGCACGCGCACGACCACGTCGTCGCCGATCACCAGGCTCTCGCCCACTCGTCGCGTCAGCACCAGCACGTGGCCAGCATACGGGCGGGCGGTGGGAGGAGCGGGACCTCAGCCCGGGAGCATGCGGTCCAGGCACAGCCGGGCCCATGCGCCGACCGTGGCGGGCACCGCGTCGAGCCAGGTGACCGGCCGGTGCAGGCCGAGCATCCCCGCCGGCTGGGGGTTCTCGCCCAGGTCGTACGCGGCGATCTCGTCCAGCGGCCTGCCGTCGGACTCGAACGCCTGCACCCACTGGCGCAGCACCGGCAGGCTGCGGGTGGCGTCCAGGACGGCCAGGGTGCGTCCCGCGTCGATCGCGCCGCAGGTGCTCGCCGCCTGCCGCGCCGCAGCCCGCGACCCGTCCGACTCGAGCACCACGACGACAGCTCCGTGGATCCGCAACCGGCTGCGCACCAGGGAGTCCAGGGCCCGGACCGGGTCGGCGGACGCCACGGTCGCTGCGGCCACCTCGCCCGCCCCGAGCAGGGCCGCGGGGTCCACTCCGAGGCGGCGCACCGCCGCTGCGGCGACGGCGCCCGCGGCGTGCGCTGGGCCCACGACCGCCAGGACGCCGACGAGGCGCAGCGGCAGGGGCGCAGCCTCACGCTCGAGCACCTCGAGCAGGGCCAACCGCGGGTCGGGCGGCAGCGGGGCCCGCATGAGGAGCGACGCGGGCACGCCGATCCCGCGCAGGGCCGCCTCGGCCGCCCGCGACGGGTGCGCCGGCGTGCGGACGGGTGACGCGGGGGTCACGGGCGCCACGACCGGTGCGGGCGCCACGACCGGCGCACTCGACACCGCCAGGACCGCGGCGAAGCCGTGCGCGTCCGCGACCGGGTCGGCAGCCGGAGCGGGAGCCGGCTGTGGTTCGCGCGCGGTGCGGGCGGCGGCCGGGGATCGGGCGGGCCCGGCGGGACCTGCGCCGTCCTGACTGTCCGCCCGCGCGAGGAGCCGCTCGATCGGGTCGTCCGGGACGGCAGCCGCGTCCGGCTCGGTCGGGTCGTCCGGGACGGCGGCCACGTCCGGCGCGGTCGGGTTCGCGGCGAGCTCGACGGTCACCTCGAACCGCCTGCGCGCGAAGAAGCCGCCGAGGCCGCCGACGAGCTTCTGCTCGGCGTGGACGATGAGCGCGTCGGGCCCGTGCTCGTCCTTGACCCGCTCGAGCAGCTGGTCGATGTCAGGGCCCTCAAGCAGCAATCGCATGCCCACTGCTCACCACTCCTGTCGTCTCGATCCGCAGCGCGGTGTCGATCTCGGGGTAACCCAGCACCGCCAGCCGCGGAACGTGCGGCTGCAGCAGCCGGCGCAGCGGCGCGCGCACCGACGGGGCGCACACCAGCACCGGAGCCTGACCCAGCTGCTCGGCGGCCGTCAGCGACGAGACGACGTTGTCGACCAGCCGCTCGACCAGCCCGACGTCCAGACCCAGCACGCCGCCGTGCTCACCGGGCCGCAGCGCCTCGATCAGCTGCTGCTCCAGGCGGGGCTCGAGCGTGAGGACCTGCAGCACGCTGCTGCGGGCCCAGGTGCCGCACACGGCCGGCCCCAAGCCCAGACGTGCGGCCTCGACGAGCCCGTCCAGGTCGGTGCCCGCCTTGGCCCGGGTCGACAGCGCCTCGAAGATGCGGACCAGGTCCCGGATGGGGACGCCCTCGGCCAGCAGCGCCTGCAGCACCCGCTGCACGTCGCCGGTGGTGAGCAGGGTGGGGGTGAGCTCCTCGACGACCACGGGGTGGGTCGCTCGCACGCTCTCGACCAGCGCCCGCACGTCCTCGCGGCCGAGCAGGCGGCCCGCGTGCTGGCTCACGACCTCGGACAGGTGGGTGATCAGCACCGACCCGCGGTCCACCACGGTGGCGCCGTACAGCTCGGCCTGCTGGCGCAGCTCGGCGGGGACCCACTTGCCGGCCAGGCCGAAGACCGGCTCGGTGGTCGGCCGGCCGGGCACGGCGTCCAGGTCGTCGCCGATGGCGAGGACGTGCCCGGCGGGCAGGTCGCCGTGCGCCACCTCGACGCCGCTGATCCGGATCGAGTAGCCCGAGGCCGGCAGGTCCAGGCTGTCGCGCGTGCGGACCGGGGGCATGACCAGCCCGAGCTCCAGCGCCAGCTTGCGGCGCAGCGCCCGCACGCGGTCGAGCAGGTCGCCACCGACGCCGGTGTCGACCAGGTCGACCAGGTCGGGGGCCAGCACGACCTCGAGCGGGTCGATGCGCATCTCACCGAGCAGCGCCTGCGCGGAGTCGGGTTCCTCGACGGGCGCGGCGACGACGGACGCGTCGGCGACCTGCTTCGCGGTCGCGCGCACCCGCTGGGCCGCGAAGAGCACCAGTCCGCCGACGAACAGGAACGGCAGCTTGGGGATGCCGGGCAGCAGGCCGAGGCCGATCGCCGCGCAGCCGCCGATGATCAGGGCCCGCGGCTGGTTGGACAGCTGGTTCATCGTGTCGGTGCCCATGTCGCCCTGCGTGGTCGACCGGGTCACGATCAGGCCGGTCGCGACCGACAGCAGCAGGGCGGGGATCTGCGAGACCAGGCCGTCCCCGATCGTCAGCAGGCTGTAGGTCTGCAGCGACTCTGCGGGTGACAGACCCCGCTGCAGCATCCCGATGGCGAAGCCACCGAGCAGGTTGATGATCGTGATGATGATCGCGGCGACCGCGTCACCCTTGACGAACTTGGAGCCACCGTCCATGGCGCCGTAGAAGTCGGCCTCGGCGGCGACGTCGGCCCGCCGCTGACGCGCGGTGTCCTCGTCGATCAGGCCCGAGTTCAGGTCGGCGTCGATGGCCATCTGCTTGCCGGGCATGGCGTCCAGGGTGAACCGCGCACCGACCTCGGCGACCCGCCCGGCACCGTTGGTGATCACGGCGAACTGGATCACGACGAGGATCAGGAAGATCACCATGCCGATCACCAGCGACCCGCCCACCACGAAGTGGCCGAACGAGTCGATCACCTTGCCCGCGTACCCGTCGCGCAGCACCAGCCGGGTGGCCGAGACGTTCAGCCCGAGGCGCAGCAGGGTCATGACCAGGATGAGCGAGGGGAACACCGAGAACTCCAGCGGGCGGCGCACGTACACCGCCACCAGCAGGATCACCATCGCCGCCGTGATGTTGAACGCGATCAGCACGTCGAGCAGGGCCGCGGGCAGCGGCACCACGAGCAGCAGCACGATGCCGACGACGCCGACCGGCAGGGCGAGATGACTGAGACGACGGGACTTCACTCGGGCTCGCTTCCGGGCTGGCCGATCCGTGGCCGAGGGTCGCCGTCCTGGCGGGTGAACCACCCGGTGTCACCGGGCTCGCTGTGGGTCTCGACACCGGATGCCACGACCTTGAGCGGCTCAGCCCCTGGCCTCACACCTTCTGCGGGACGCCCGGTTGACGGTGGATGCCGGCTGCCGCCCCCTTGGCGCGCAGCGCCATGACGAAGGCGAGCACCCGCGCCACCGCCGCGTACATCGACGCGGGGATCTCCTGCCCGATCTCGCACGACGCGTCCAGCGCGCGGGCCAACGGCACGTTCTGCACCAGCGGCACCCTGGCCTCGGTCGCGCGCTCGCGGATCTTGGTGGCGACGGCCCCCCTGCCCTTGGCCACCACCGTGGGGGCGCCCGCGCCCGGCTCGTAGCGCAGGGCCACCGCCACGTGCGTCGGGTTGACCACCACGACGTCGGCCGAGGCCAGGTCGCTCATCATCCGGTTGCGGCTCATCGCCAGCTGGCGCGAGCGGATCGCGCCCTTGACGTTCGCGTCACCCTCGCTCTGCTTCATCTCCTGCTTGACGTCGTGCTTGGACATCCGCAGCTGCTTGTCGATGCGCCGGCGCTGCACCAGGTAGTCGGCCATCGCCATCACCAGGCCGGCGACGACGCTGGCCCGCACCAGGGCCAGGACCGCTCCCCCGGTGGTCGACAGGGTCGAGCCCAGGGGCGCACTGCCCAGCGCCACCAGCTCGGGGGCCACCCGCCGCACCACCGACCAGAGCACCAGGCCGAGCGCGCCGGTCTTGAGCAGCACCTTCGCCGCCTCCCACAGGGTGATCGGCCCGACCAACCGCTTGATCCCCTTGTAGGGGTTCAGGTGCGAGGCCTTGGGCTTGAGTCGCTTGGTCGCCGGGTGCAGACCGCCCTGCGCCAGTCCCGCGGCCAGCGCGACCGCGACGGTGGTCAGCGCGATGGGTGCGCTGAGGACGAACACGTCGCGCAACCCCAGACCCAGCAGCGACACCGCGCGCTCGGTCGTCGGGTCCTGCACCCCGGCGGCAGCCAGCATCAGCAGGTTCTGCAGCGCCTGGCTGGCGTGCCGGCCCGTGATGGGCACGACCACGGTGGCCGCCAGCAGCATCAGCCAGGCTGCGACGTCCGGGCTGCGCGCGGTCTGGCCCTCTTTGCGGGCGTCGGCCAGCTTCTTGGCAGTCGGTTTCTCGGTCTTGTCCGATGAGCCGCTCATCGCTGCACGACCGTCATGACGCTCGCACCGGCCTGGCGGGCCAGCTCACCCACCACCCCCGGCAGCGCGACCAGCCCCGCGCTGATCAGCAGCAGGGTCAGCAGGATCTTGAACGGGAAGCCGAGGGCGAAGGCGTTCAGCGCCGGCGCCACCCGGGTGAGCAGCCCCAGGGCGACGTCGGCGAGGAACAGCACGGCGAGCAGCGGAGCGGCGATCTGCAGCGCCGCCAGCATCATCTGCCCCACCCCGTGCTGCAGGACGTCGGCCAGCGTCGCGAGGTCGAGGCCACCGTCGAGCGGGATGGCCCGGTAGCTGCGCAAGAACCCCTGCAGGACGATCAGGTAGCCGCCCGAGACGAGCAGCAGCGCCAGCGCGGTCATCTGGTAGAACCGGCCCAGCACCGCGTTCCCCGTCTGCATCAGGGGGTCGAAGGCGAAGGCCAGCGAGAACCCGCCGAACACGTCGAGCAGGTCGCCCGCGGTCTGCACCGCGACCAGCACGAGGTAGCACAGGAAGCCCAGGCCCGCGCCGACGACGACCTGCATCGCGACCGCGGACACCAGCGGCGCGACGTCGAGCGACGGCACGGACTGGCCCGAGCGGGCCACCACCGGCAGCGCGATCGCCACCGACAGCAGACCCTTGACCGGAGCGGGGATCGCCTTGGAGGAGAAGGGCGGTGCGATGGCCAGCCACGCGCCGGCCCGGACGCTGGCCAGCAGCGTGGTCACGACCGTGTCGGCGGCCAGCTCGAGGGCCACGGGTCAACCGCCCTGCAGCAGCTGGGGGATGCGCTGGTAGAGGTCGGTGGTGAAGGTCACCAGCTCGTGCAGCATCCAGTTGCCGCACAGCAGGAGGGCCACGGCGACCCCGATCGCCTTGGGGACGAAGCTGAGGGTGACCTCCTGGATCTGGGTCACGGACTGGAACAGCGAGATGGCGAAGCCGATCACCAGCGAGGTGATCAGGATCGGCGCACACAGCTTGGTGGCGAGCAGGATCGCTGAAAGCGCGATCTCGAGGACGGTCTGGTCCTGCACGGCGCGCTACCGGTAGCTCGCGACGAGGGCCTGGACGATCAGGCCCCAGCCGTCGACGAGGACGAAGAGCAGCAGCTTGAACGGCAGCGACACCGTGACCGGAGGCAGCATCATCATGCCGAGGGACATCAGCGCGGCCGAGACCACCAGGTCGATCACGAGGAACGGCACGAACACCAGGAACCCGATCACGAAGGCCGACCGAAGCTCGGACAGGACGAACGAGGGCACCAGCGTCGTCAGCGGCACGGTCGCGGCGTTCTTCGGCTTGGGCATCCCCGCAGCCTGGGTGATCAGCGCCAGCTCCTCGGTCCGCGTGTGCTTGACCATGAACGTCTTCAGTGGCCGCACCCCCGCCGCGAAGGCCTGCGACTGGGTCAGGTCGCCCTTGAGGTAGGGCTGCACCCCGTCGGTGTTGACCTTGGTCAGCACCGGCGCCATGACGAACAGGGTGAGGAACAGGGCCAGGCCGGCCAGCACCTGGTTCGGGGGCGTCGTCTGCAGGCCGAGCGCGTTGCGGGTCAGCCCCAGCACCACGAAGATCTTCGTGAAGCTGGTGGTCAGCAGCAGCAGGGCGGGGGCCACCGACAGCAGGGTGACCGCCAGGATGATCGTGACCGAGCTGCTGGGCTTGCCCTTGACGCCGTCCGGCGACGTGACGTCCACGGTGACCTTGGTGCCGCCCGGCTTGCCGGGCACCCGTGGCGCGGCCGGCGCGGTGGGGCCCGACACCGGTCGGGGGGTCGCCGTCCCGGACGCGCTCACCGCGGACGTCGGGCCGCTGGCGTGCGCCGGACCGCCGCCGCCGAGCACCACCAGGAGCCCGAGCGCGACGGCGCCGAGCCGGACGAGGACGCGCCGGCGCGCCCTCATCGGCGCACCGTCATCGTCCGCACCGCGTCCAGCGCCCGCGACCAGGTCTGCGGTGACAGGGCCGAGCCGCTGAGCGGCCGGCGGGGCGGGGCGTCCTGCACGGCCACGACGCCGGCGAGCTCAGGACCGGCCGGCGCGACGGGCGTGAGGACGTCGGCGAGGTCCATCTCGCCGAGCAGGTCGACGCGGGTCTCGGTGACCCCGAGCACCAGTGCCCGCTCCCCCAGTCGCACCACGGCCACCGACGCCTTCTGCGTCAGCGGTTGGCGGGCGAGGACGTCGACGCTGACCCCACTGCTGGTGCGGCGCTGGCTCGAGCGCAGGCCACGGGCGGCCAGCCAGAGCACCGCGAGGACGATGCCGAGCGAGAGGAGCACCCGCAGCACCAGACCGGCTGTCTGCATCAGCCGGCGTCCCCGTGCGCGGCAGCGACGAGCTCGGTGATCCGCAGGGCGTAGTCCTCGTCGACGACCACGACCTCCCCGCGCGCGATGAGTCGACCGTTGACCAGCAGGTCGGCGGGGCTGCCGGCCAGCCGGTCGAGCTCGACCACGGCGCCCGGCTGCAGCGACAGCAGGTCGCGTACGCTCATCCTGGTGCGGCCGAGCTCGGCCGTGAGCTCCATGACGACGTCCTGCAGCATCTCGATCCCCGCCATCGACGCGCTCGGTCCCCCGCCGCCGGGGGCCTGCCGCGGCAGCGCCGCGACGGTGACCGCGATCCAGGCGGCGGGCACGCCGTCCGCCAGCAGCGGCACGACCGCGTGCTCGGTCGTGGCGACCTCGCTGAGCGCCAGCTCGGCGGCGACCTCCTCGACGTCGGCCAGCGCCGCGGCACCGAAGGCGCTCGCCGCGGCCTCCAGCGCCGGTCGCAGCGCCTCGGTCAGCGGCAGCGGGCCGATCGGCGAGGCCGCGAGCGCCTCGACCAGCGCCGGCTCGGCAATGATCGTGATCGTGCCGCGGCGGGCGGCGACCACACCGGCGCGGACGCCCACCGCGCCGTCCGGCAGGTCGCCGAGCGCCTGGTCGGCGCCCTGCGGTGCTCCGGGCACGAGCGGGGTGCTCGAGGGGACGAGCTCGGCGGCCGACCGGGCGGCGCTCGCCGCCAGGTTCGCGGTGTCGGTCGCGGGGTTCATCTGCTGGCCTTTCGGTGGGGAGCGGGGGACACGATCAGCACGGCGGCGCGGGGACCGCTGTTCCCGGCGACGCCGCGGGCGCAGACCACGCCGGACGAGACGACGTCCAGGGGACGGTCGACGGGGTGGCCGAGGGCGAGGACGTCGCCGACCGTGAGCTCGAGCAGGCGCCCGGAGCTAACGGGCAGCGGCGTGAACCGCGCGCTGACCTCGACCTCGACCTCGACGACCAGGTCGGTCATCAGGGCCCGGGCGCGCTCGCGCGTGGTGGCGCGCTCGCGGTCGCGTTCGGCCGTGCTCGGTTCGAGGGCGCGCGGGGTCAGGACGTCGATGGGGAACGCGACGGTCGCGGCGGTCGTCGTCCCGGCCACGGTGACGTCGAAGCGGGCCACGGCGAACATGTCGGCCGGGGCGGCGATCTGGACGAACTGCGGGTTGAACTCCAGCACGCGCAGCACGGGGTCGATGTCGCTGACCGCGGTGAGGCTGTACCGCAGCTCGGCCAGCAGCCGCTCGATCAGCCGACTGAGCAGCCCGACCTCGATCTCGGTCGCGGCGCGCGCGGGCTGCTGGCCGCCGGGGCCGCCGAGCATGCGGTCGACGGCGACGAAGCCGGTCTCGAGGGCCAGCTGGAGGAAGGCCGGGCCCGGGTGCGGTTCGGCCTCGAACACGGCGAGCAGGGTCGGCGACGGCATCGAGCTGACGTAGTGGTCGTAGGTCAGCTGCTCGACCCGGTCGAACTGCACCGAGCAGGTCGTGCGCAGCGCCGAACCGAGCAGGATCGACCACTGGCGCGCGACGGTCTCGTAGACCATGTCGAGCAGCCGGGTGGTCTCGCGCGACATCTGCGCCGGGCGACGGAAGTCGTAGGCGACGGGCTCAGCCGAACGGCGCGCACCGGCGTCGGGGGTCGTGGAGGCGGAGGTGGTGGGCACAGCCCTCTATCGGCAGCCCGGACCCAGCCTTTACTCCGAATGGGTTAGTCGGCGCTGCCGCCGGGCGGTCACTGCATGACGAACTCGGTGAAGTAGACGTCCATGATCTCGTGGTCGTACGCCTCGCCCACCTTGGCGATCAGCTCGCGCTTGACCTTCTCCCGCTCCTTCGGGGTGGCCAGCTGGGTCATCTGGCGTCCGCTGAGCTCGGCGATCGAGATGTCGAGCGCCTTGCTGCCGTCCAGCTCCGCCGAGGCGGCCTTGGTCGCCTGCAGGGCGATCCCCACCTTGAGGAAGTGCCCCTCGGCCAGGTTGACGCTGATGGAGTCGAGCTTGAGGATCGCGCCGGGCTCGGGCGGCTTGGGAGCGCTGGAGCCGCCGCCGCGCAGCAGGAAGAACCAGGCCGCCCCACCGGCGATCGCGACGGCGAGCACCACGATCAGGATCAGCTTCTTCCTGCTCTTCTTCGCAGGCTGCTCGGGGCCGCCCCCGGCGGGGACTGCCTTGGCGGTGCCGGCCTTGGGGGCTGCGGCGACGGACGTGGCCATCCTGCGCTCCTCACGTGCGGTGGTGGTCATGGGTGTCTCACAGATCCGTCAGGGAACGGCCCAGGCGCGGCATCAGGTTGCGCACGGACGCCGGCTGGTTGCTCACCAGCACCAGGTCGACCCGCCGGTTGACCCGGATGGCACGCAGGTCGGACTCGGGGAACAGCGGTCGCGACGACCCGTACCCGGTGGCGGACAGGCGCTGTTCGGCCAGACCCTCGGGGCCCTGCAGGTACCTGACGACGGTCGCGGCGCGGACCGCCGACAGCTCCCAGTTCGAGGGGTAGGGGCCGCCGCTGATCGCCAGGTGGTTGGCGTGGCCCTCGACGGCGATGGACTCGGGCATCGTGCGCAGGACCGGGCCGACGGCCTCGAGCACCTGCTGGCCGCGGGGGCGGATCGTCGCGCTCGCGCTGTCGAAGAACACGTCGTCCGAGATCAGGGCGACGACCAGGCCACGGTCGGTGAGCCGGAACCGCACCTGGCTCTGCAGCCCGTGCTTGGCGAGCGCGGCCCGGATCGCCTTCTCTGCCGCCGCGAGCCGGCGCACCTCGCGCACCGCCCGGGCCGTGTCCCGGTTGATGGTGAGCGCCGACGTGGTGCCGCTGAGCTGCTGGGTCTTGCCCTCGCCGGGGGTCTCGCCCTGTGACCGGGTGCTGGCCCCCATGCCGACCGCGAGGTCGAGCGGTGCGGGCACGACCCCCTGGTTGTCGATCAGGCCCTGACCGCCCGACACGAGGGTGGTGGAGGTCGAGCCGAACCCCGACGTGAGCCCGTCCTTGAGGGCAGCGAACTTGTGCTGGTCGACGGCGCTGATCGCGAACATCACGATGAACAGCACCATCAGCAGGGTCATCATGTCGGCGTAGGAGACCAGCCAGCGCTCGTGGTTGACGTGCTCCTCCTCGTGCGCCGCGCGTCCCCGGCGCCCCCGACCTCGCCGGGCCGACATCAGGCTGCTTCCTTCTGCGCCTCGGGCGGCAGCATGCTGCGCAGCTTCTGCGCCACGACCCGGGGGTTGGTCCCGGACTGGATCGCCATGATGCCCTCGACGACGAGCTCCATCTGGTGGCACTCGACCTCGGAGAGCCGCTTGAGCCGGCTGTTGATCGGCAGCCACAGCACGTTCGCCGTGAGCACCCCCCACAGCGTGGCGACGAAGGCGCCGGCGATCAGGTGCCCGAGCTTGTCGGGTTGGCTGAGGTTCTCCAGCACGTGCACCAGCCCGATGACGGTGCCGATGATGCCGATGGTGGGGGCGTAGCCGCCCATGTCGGCGAACAGCTTGGCCGCCTGCTTGTCGGTGGCCCGCTTGGTGTCGATGCGTCCGAGCAGGATGTCGGCGAGCTCCTCGGGGTCGGTGCCGTCGATCGCGCCCTGCAGCCCGTCGCGCAGGAAGGGGTTCTCGACGTCGCGCACCGCCGACTCGAGGGCGAGCAGGCCCTCGCGCCGGGCCTTGTCGGCCAGCGTGACGATCGACTCGACGACGTCGTCGGCCGACGACACCTTGCCGGTGAAGGCCCGCACCAGCGCGGCGATCGCGGACTTGGCGTCGCTGAGCAGGCCGCCCGCGACACCGGCGCCGATCGTGCCGAGGAAGACCAGGATCAGCGGGGCGGGCAGGAAGATGGCGGCCGGGTTGCCGCCCTCCATGATCATCGAGCCGAAGACCGCGGCGAAGGCCAGGGCGATCCCGACGATGGTTGCCGGATCCATCAGGACCTCGGGCGGCGCAACGGGGCGACGTCGCCGTCCTCGCTGGCCTGGGCCAGGTCGTGCACCATCTCGTGGGCCAGCGCGGTGATGCCGGCCCGGTAGCGGCGTACGCGCTCGCTCAGGACGTCCACCGACTCCTCGACGACGTACTTGGTGCCGTCGACGAGGGTGATGACGGTGTCCGGCGTCGACTCCGCGCGCAGGATCAGGTCGGGGTTCAGGACGAAGCCCTGCCCGTTGATGCGGTTGAGGTGGATCACGGTGTCCGTCCCTGGATTCGTGGCGACCCGTCCGTGGGTCGTCCCTTGCCGTCGTGCTCGGTGTCTTGATCGGCGGCGGCGCCGCAGAACTGAGCGTTCAGCCGGCGCCGCCGTCCGTCGTCAGCGCTTGATGTTGACCAGGTCCTGCAGGATCTCGTCCGAGGCGGTGATGACGCGCGAGTTCGCCTGGAACCCGCGCTGGGCGATGATGAGGTTGGTGAACGCCTGGGCCAGGTCGACGTTCGACATCTCCAGGACGCCGCCCGCGAGCTTGCCCCGCGAACCGCTGCCGGCCGTACCGACCTGCGCGATGCCGCTGTTCGGCGAGGACGTGTACGCGGAGTTCCCCGACTTGATCAGACCGGTGGGGTTGTTGAAGGTCGCGAGGGCGATCTGACCGAGCGAGCGGCGGCGGCCACCGGTGAACACGCCGGTCAAGGTGCCGTCGGGGCCGATCGAGAAGCCCTCGAGCGCCCCGGCGGGCCCACCGTCCTGCGACTGCACGCCCATCGAGCTGATGCCGGTGTAGCCGGTGACCTTGGTGAGGTCGACGCTGACCCCGCCGATCGTCATGGTCCCGGGCTGCGGGCCGGTGCCCGGGCCGCCGGCGCCGTTGAAGGTCAGCGGCGTCGGCCCGGTCGTGGTGGTGCCGTCGGACATCGTGACCGACCAGGTCGTCGGGTCGGTGCGGGTGAAGCTGACCGACAGGGACCGCGCGTTGCCCTGCGCGTCGTAGATCTCGACCGAGGTCTGCAGGGGCACGCCCAGGGCGGCGTCCGCGGGCAGGTTGCCGCCGAGCACCACGTTCTTGCTGCTCGTGGCGGGCAGCGTGGCGCCCAGCGGCAGCGCCAGGTCGGTGACCGGGCCGTTGGCGTTGATGGTCCCTGCAGCGTCGGCGACCCAGCCCTGCATGACCCCGCCGTCGGGGCTGACCAGGCGACCGCTGCCGTCGAAGCTGAGTGCCCCGCCGCGGGTGTACATCTGCTGGCCGGCGGACTTCTCGATGAAGAACCCGTCCCCCTGCACCATCAGGTCGGTGCTGCGCCCGGTGCTCTGGGCCGCGCCCTGACCGAAGTTGGTCGTGATCGCGGCGACCTTGACGCCGAGCCCGACCTGGGCCGGGTTGGTGCCGCCGGTGGTGGTCGACGGGGCACCGGCGGACTGCAGGGTCTGGCTCAGCGTGTCCTGGAACACGGTGCTCGAGCCCTTGTAGCCGACCGTGTTGACGTTGGCGATGTTGTTGCCGGTGACGTCCATCATGGTCTGGTTGGCCCGCAGGCCGCTGATGCCGGAGAACAGGGAACGCAGCATGGTTTCTACTCCTGGGTGGGGTGGTGCGGGTGGGGTCTGAGGGTGGTTGGGTCAGCCGGCTTGGTGGACGGAGGTGACGCGCGACAGCGGAACGCTGTCGGCCCCGACGGTCAGCGTGGGTTCTGCGCCTGCGGCGCCGCCGAACGAGGAGGTGGTGACGACCCCGTCGTGGGACGCGCCCGCGGTGTCGAGCCAGGTGACCGAGTGGCCGACCAGGCTGCTGGCGCTCAGTCCCTGCTGCAGCGCCAGCGAGGTCGCCGAGTTCTTCGCCATCTCGTCGAGCTTCTCGACCTGGGTGAACTGGGCGGTCTGGGCCATGAACTGGCTCGAGTCGACCGGCGCGCTGGGGTCCTGGTACTTCAGCTGGGCGACCAGCAGCTTGAGGAAGGCGTCCTTGTCCAGGGACGAGCTGCGGGAGCCGCTGACCGTCGAGCTGGCGGTGCCCGCGCCGAGCGCCGCGAGCGGGCTGGTGACGGGCGCCGTCGACGCTGACGTGATCGGGGTGGTCATGGGGGCTCCTGGTGTCAGACGCGGACGTCGAGGGCGCGACCGTGACGGGCGCTGGGGTGGGTGGGCAGCAGGGTGGGTGCGAGGGGGGACGGCCAGGTCGCGGCGGCGTCGGCGCGACCGCCTCGTCCGGCGGCCGGGCGGACCACGTCAGGCCGGTCGCCGAAGGCGCCCGAGCCGAACCCCTGGTCGCTCAGCTCCAGCGTGGTGTCGCCCGACAGGCCCGCCACCGACAGGTCCTGCCGCAGGTCGGCGAGCGAGCTGCGCAGCGCCTCGCGCCCCGCGTCGCTGCCCGCGGTGAGCTGCAGGTGCACCCGTCCGTCGGCGAAGACCGCGACCACCTGGATGGCGCCCAGGTCCTGCGGGTGCAGCTGGATCGAGAGCCGGTGCACCCCGTCGGCGGAGTCGACGAGCGCGCTGAGCCGGTGGGCGACCTGGGCGTGCACCGGGCCCGGGTGCAGCAGCGGGGACGAGGTGGCCGCCGCCGCGATCCCCATGACGCCGGCGGACGAGGGCGCGGCCGCGACGGGGGCCGCGACGACGGCCGCCGCTGCGGCCGCGGCATCGGTGCCCGCCGCGGCGGGCAGCGAAGGTGTCCCCGCGGGTGCGGGGTCGAGCGCCTGCCGGCCGTCTGCGGGGACGTCGTGCTGGCCGGCGTCCGGCGGCGTGGCCGCTGGCACGGCGGCCTGGGTGGGGGTGGCCGTCGGCGCGGCGGTCGACGAGCTCGGCTCGCCCGCCGCTGCCGGGTCGACGGTGGCGGCGTCGTCCGCGACGGGCGCCGCGGCTGTCGCCGAGCGGCCGGAGCCGGGTGCGGAGGCGGGTGCGGTGGCCGGTGCGGTGGGCCCGGATCCGGGGCCGGGCGTGCCGGCCTCGGGCGCGGTGATCGCTGCGGCGTCGCTGGGGACGGACGGTCGGGCGGTCCCGCCGTCCGGGGTGGACGGCTCGGTGACAGTCCCGGTGGTACCGGGCGCGGCGATCACGGGTGCGGCGGTGCCAGGCGCGGCGGTGCCAGGCGCGGCGGTGCCAGGCGCGGCAGTCACGGGTGCAGTCGTGACCGGGGCAGTGGTGAGGGGTGCCGCGGCGACGGGTGCGGTGGGGAAGGGTGCGGCGGCGACCGGGGCAGCGGTGATGGTCGCGGGGGGCGCGACGCTGACGGGCGCGGTGGTGGCGACGGCGGTGGTGACGACGACGGTGGCAGCGGCGGCCGAGCCGGCGGCGGCCTGCTCGGCACCGGCCCGGGCCTGGTCATCGTCCGACGTCCGGGTGTCGGCGGTCTGGCCCTCAGCGACCGACGCGGGCACCTCGGTGGTCGTGTCCCGCGACGCGTCGACACCGGCGGCAGGGTCGGTGCGGGGCGCGTCCCGTGCCGCGTCGGCCTCGGTGTCGGCGCGGCGCGCGGTGGCGAGCGCGTCCCGAAAGCCCGACCCGACGTCAGCGCGCCCGGAACCGCGGGCGCCGCGGTCGGGGTCGAGGTGGGTGCGGACGGGGGCGGGGGCGGTGATCACGAGGCGGCTCCGGGCATCATCGACTGGACACGACGGACGTAGGCCTGCGTCTCGCCGTACGGCGGGATGCCGGCGTAGCGCCGTACCGCACCCGGTCCGGCGTTGTAGGCGGCCAGCGCCAACGGCACCGACCCGAACTTGTCCAGGTGCGAGCGCAGCAACCGGGCGGCGCCGTCGACGGCCTGGCTGGGCACCGTCGGGTCGACACCGAGCTCTCGGGCGGTGCCGGGCATGAGCTGCATCAGGCCCATCGCCCCGGCGTGGCTGCGGGCCGCGGGGTCCAGGCCCGACTCGGCGCGGGCGACGGCCTTGAGCAGGCCCGCCGGCAGCCCGTACCGCTGCGTGGCGCCGTCGAACAGGCCGTCGAAGGTCGTGCCCGTCGGTGACCGCAGTGCAGCCGGCCGCAGGCTGTCGGCCGCGGCGACGACCGCCGGGGCCGCGGTCGGGTCGGCGACCATGCGCCGGATCGTCGTGGGGGTGTCGTAGACCTTGGCGATCTTGACGACGTCGCCGGTCTTGGGTGCGTGCAGCATCTGGCCGCCCCCGACGTAGATGCCGATGTGGTGGTCACCGAACACCAACAGGTCGCCGGGCTGGGCGGACGCCATCGTCGGCACCTCACGGCCCACGCTCTTCTGCGTGGAGACGGTGCGCGGCAGGGCGATCCCGAGGTCGGCGTAGACCCGCTGGGTCAGGCCCGAGCAGTCCAGGCCGGTGGCGGGGTCGGTGCCGCCCCACCGGTAGGCGATGCCCAGGTACCTGCGGGCGTCGGCGACGACGTCGGCGCCGGTCGGCCCGCCGGGGCCGGCGGCAGCGGCGACACCCGAGGGACCGGCCGGGCCGGCGGCGGTCGCGGGCTCGGTGAGGGCGGCGAGCTGCCCGGCGAACCCCCCCTGCGCGGAGGTCGAGGTGTCGGCGGTCGTGACCAGCCGCACGGGTGCCGCGGGCGCCGTGGCTGCTCGCACCGCGGCGGGTTGGGTGGGGATCAGCGACGACAGCGTGCTCTGGATCTCGCTGATGCGGCTCGCGACCGCGCTCAGGCTCATGGGTTCTCCTCCTGACGCTGGCCGCGTGCCACCGCGGTGCCGGACCGGTCGTCGGACTCGTGCTGGTCGAGCCGGTCCTGCTCCGCGCGCACCTGCTCGTGGTGCCGCTCGGCGAGTCGCTGCACGACCCGCGTGCGGTTGCGCGCGGCCGCCCAGCTGCTGCGAGCGGCGTCGACGTCGGCCCGGGCCAGCTGCTCGGCCGCCAGTGCGGCCGTCAGGCTGGACACCTCGGCCGAGCGCGCGGCCACGGCGGCGAGGAACACCGGTGCCCGCCCTCCGTCCGGTGCTGCGGCACGGGCGACGACGCCGGCCCGCAGGCCCGCCTCGTATGACGCGGTCGCCACCCGGGTCTGCGTCTGGGCCAGGGCCGACCTGGCCTGGTCCTCGCGCAGGGTGCGCAGCCGCAGCAGCCCGGCGAGCCGGAACCCGGTCATCGCGACCCCCCCGCCTGCACGAGTGCGTCGGTCAGCGCCCGCAGGTGCGCCCACGCGGCGTCGACAGCGACGAGCTCGTGGGCGTCCTGGCGCAAGAACGCGGTGATCGCGGGCCACAGCGCCACCGCGGCGTCGACGTCGGGGTTCGAGCCGGCGGCGTAGGCACCGACCTCGATCAGGTCGCGGGCCTCGCGGTGGGCGGCGAGCGCGCGCCGCAGGGTGGTGGCCTGCGCGCGCTGCTCGGGGGTGGTGACCGCAGCGACCACGCGCGAGACCGAGCCGAGCACGTCGATCGCCGGGAAGTGCCCGGAGGTCGCGAGCCGGCGGTCGAGGGTCACGTGCCCGTCCAGGATCGACCGGGCCGCGTCGGCGACCGGCTCGTTGTGGTCGTCGCCCTCGACCAGGACGGTGTACACGCCGGTGATCGTGCCGATCTGGGCGGGGCCGGCCCGCTCGAGCAGCCGGGGCAGCAGCGCGAAGGTCGACGGCGGGTACCCGCGGGTCGCGGGCGGCTCGCCGCACGACAGCCCGATCTCGCGCTGGGCCATGGCGACGCGGGTCAGCGAGTCCATCATCAGCAGCACGTCGTGACCCTGGTCGCGGAACCACTCTGCGACCCGGGTGGCGACGAACGCGGCGCGCAGGCGAACCACCGGAGGGGCGTCCGAGGTGGCGACCACGACGACCGATCGGGCGAGGCCGACCTCACCGAGGTCGCCCTCGATGAACTCCCGCACCTCGCGGCCGCGCTCACCCACGAGGGCGAGCACGCTGACGGTGGCGGTGGTGCCGCGCACGATCATCGACAGCAAGGTCGACTTGCCGACACCGGATCCGGCGAAGATGCCCAGCCGCTGGCCGCGGCCGGCGGTGACGAGCGTGTCCAGGGCGCGGACGCCGAAGCTCAGCGGCTCGCAGACCCGTTGGCGCAGCAGGGCCGGCGGCGGTGTGGCATCGACGTCCACCACGGTTCCGGTCAGGTCGGGCCCGGCGTCCAGGGGGGCGCCCAGGCCGTCCAGCACCCGTCCGAGCAGCTCGGCGCCGACCCGCAGGGTCAGGCCCCCGCCCGACCCGACGACCGGGTCACCGGCGCGCAGGCCGGTCACCGGACCGAGCGGCATGCACCGCGCTCGTCCGCGGTCGATACCGACGACCTCGGCCGGTACGCCGTCCAGGCCGCTCGTGCTGGCCAGCAGCACCAGCTCGCCCACCGCGGCGTCAAGGCCTTCGACGTCGACGACCAGACCGGTGACCGACGCGATGCGACCGGTGAGGCGGGGGCGAGCGGCGCGGCGGCCGAGGGCCAGCCGGTCCTGCAGCAGCACGGCGGTCACCGGTCCAGCCCCTGGGCCATCGCAGCGGCAGCGCGCCGCAACCCCGCCGCGACGCGGGCGTCGACGTGCGCGGCGCCCTGCTCGGCGACCGCGTCACCGGGGGCCAGCCCGTCGTCGGCGACCAGGTCGACGCGGTGCTCGCCGAACCGTCCCGAGCCCACGACCGATGCGAGGACGGCCACGTCGGCGGGGTGCATGCGGACGGCGACCGGCGCACCGGGCGGCAGGGCCGTCATCGCGCGGCGCAGCGCAGCCTCGGCCCGTCCGTCGACGACCGCCAGCTCGGCGTCCAGCACCGTGCGCGCCAGGGCGAGGGCGGCGTCGACGACCAGGTCTGCGACGTCGTCACCGGCCGGCACCAGGCGGGTCTGGAGGTCGGCTGCGGCCCGCTGCAGGGCGAGCAGCGCGCGGTCGACCTGCTCGGCACGGACCCGCTCGAGCTGGGCCGCCGCCTGCGCCGCGGCGTGCGCGCCCCGCTCGGCACCGAGCTGGGCGTCGCGGCGCCCGGTGGCCCAGCCCTCGGCGTACCCGGCCGCGCGCGCCGCCTCGCGGTGGTCGACGGCGGGGACGCCCGAGCGCGCCACGAACGGGCTGAAGCGCCGGGTCTCAGTCGACGAACTCATCGTCGGTCCCCCCTCGGCGCAGGACGATCTGGCCGGTCTCCTCGAGCGAGCGGATGACCTGGACGACCTTGGCTCGCGCCTCCTCGACGGCGGACACGCGGGTCGGCCCCAGCAGCTCGATCTCCTCGAGCAGGTTCTCGCGGGCCCGGTCGGACACGTTGGACAGCACCTTGTCGCGGACGGGCTCGCTGACCCCCTTGAGGGCCACGGCGAGGTCCGCGGACTCCACCTGGCGCAGGACCAGCTGCACCCCTCTGTCCTCCAGCGTGGTGATGTCGCTGAAGACGAAGAGCTTGCTGCGCACGGCCTCGGCCAGCTCGGGGTCACGCGCCTGCAGGCTCTCGAGGATGAGCTTCTCAGTGGCCGGGTCTGCGCGGTTGATGATGTCGACCAGCGGCTGTAGGCCGCCGACCGTGGCCGACGTCGCACCGGGCTGGAGCACCGACGACGTCTTGCGCTGCAGGGTCTCTGCGACGATGCGCACCATCTCGGGTGTCGAGCTCTCCATGACGCCGATGCGGTGGGCCACGTCGGACTGCACCTGGGGCGGCAGCCCGCCGAGCACCAGCGAGGCGTTGGCCATCGGCAGGTGCGCCAGGACCAGCGCGATCGTCTGCGGGTGCTCCTCGGCGAGGAACGTGACCAGTGCCCTCGGCTGGGCCTCGATGAGGAACGCGAAGGGCTGGGTGTTCTTGGCCTGCGCCTCGGCGAGCCGGTCGAGAACCGCGTCGGCGCGGGCCGCGCCGAGGGACCCGACGAGCAGGTTGTGAGCCACGTCGATACCCCCGCCGGACCCGCCCTGACCGGTCGCCAGGGTCTGCTCGAACTCGTCGAGGACCTCGGCCACTGACTCGGGCGCGACGGTCCGCATCCGCACGATCTCGTTGGCGACCTCGTCGATCTCGTTCTCGCGCAAGCGAGACAGGATCGGTGCCGAGCGTTCACGGCCCAGTGCGATGATCAGCACCGCGACCTTCTGCGGACCGCTGAGCTGCCCCTCGGTCTCACCGCGGCGCTCGACCTCGGTCGTCGACACCGTCATCAGGACCGCCGATCCGCGAGCCAGCCGCGCAACAGCTCGGCCACCTCGTCCGGCTGGCGCTCGACGAGCTGGGCGATGTCCTCACGTCGGCGGCCAGGGCTCTCGACCGGCTTGCCGGCGGTTCCACCCGTCAATGCCGGTCGGCCGCCCGCGGTGCCGAGCGCCTCGCGGCGCTGTTCGGGCAGTGCCGCCAGGGCCTGTGACTTCGCCTCGACCAGGTCGAGCTCGAGCAGCGGCTGCGCCGAGCCGGCCTTGCTCTTCTTGCGCCGCAGGACCCAGGTGAGCAGGAAGACGACCAGCAGCACCAGGCCGATGGCCCCCTGCTTGATGTAGCCGAACATCGCGTTCCGCTTCGCCTCGGCGGCGGCGGCAGCGAGCTCCTTGGTGGCCGCGGCCGCCGCGGTGGTGTCGAAGCTCATGCTCGTGACCGACAGGGTGTCGCCGCGCTTGGCGTCGATGCCCGCCGCGGTCGTGACCATCTGCTGCAGCTGGGCCAGCTGCACGTTCTTGACGGAGGCGTCCACGACGACGGCCACCGACTGCTTGACCAGGGCGCCGGGCGCCGCGACCTTCTTCTCCGTCACCTTCGAGACCGTGTTGTTCGTCGTGGTCGACACCTTGTCGTAGGTGTTGGCGCCCGCCGCACCGCCGGTCGCGCCGTTCGGGACCGCGATGTTGTCGGGGCCGAGCACGCCGCCCGCGGTGCCGCTACCCGTGCCGCGGTACTTCTCGGTGGTGGTCGTGACGGCGTTCGGCAGCACCTTGGGGTCGGTGAACAGCCGCTCGGTGGTGGTGTCGATGGCGTCGAAGTTCAAGGACGCGGTGACCCTGGCGACGGCGTGCCCCGGGCCGACGACCTTGTCGAGCACCGACTGCAGCGCCGCCGCCTGGCGCTTCTCGTAGTCGCTGGTCTGCTGGTCGCGGCCGTCGCCGCCGGCCGAGGTGGTGCCGTCCGCCGATGACAGCAGCTGTCCGGTCGAGTCCGCGAGGGTCACCTGCTCCGGTGTCATCCCCTGGATGCTGGATGCGACGAGGTGGATGATGCTCTGCACCTGGTCGCGGTTCAGCTGCTGGCCGGGCAAGAGGTCGACGAGCACCGACGCGGACGGCTTCTGCGCCTGGTCGAGGAAGACGTCGCGCTGCGGGATGGCCAGGTGCACCACGCTGGTGCGTACACCGTCGATGGCCATGATGGTCTTGGCGAGCTCACCCTCCATCGCCCGCTGGTAGGTGACCTGCTGCTGGAACTGCGACGACGTCACCCCCTGCTGGTCCATCAGCGAGTAGCCGCCGCTGTCCTTGGCGGCAGGCAGCCCGGCGCCGGACAGCTTGACCCGCTCGGCGTACACCACGTCCTTCGGCACGAGCACGCTCTGGCCGTTGTCCGCGAGCTGGTACGGGACGCCGTCCGCCGCGAGCTTGTCGACGACGGCACTCGCGTCGGCGCCGGACAGTCCGCTGAACAGCGGCGCGTACGTCGCAGCGGTGGCCCACTTGACGAAGACGAAACCGCCCATCAGGACGCCCACGAGCAGGACGGCCCCGACGATGCGCTGCGCCGGTGTGAACGCCCCCCACGCGGAGGTGAGACGACGGCTGAGCAGATCCATCTGTCGGGGCATCAGGCTTGCATCCTCATGATCTCGTTGAACGACTCGAGTGCCTTGTTGCGCAACGTCACGGTCAGGTCGGTGGCCAGCTGCGCCTGGGTGCTCGCGATCATGAAGTCGTGGACGTCGGTGAGGTCACCGGTCGCCGCCTGGACCCCCAGCTGGTCGGCGTGGGTCTGGGTGTCCTGCAGGTTCGCCAGGCCCTGACCCAGCACGTTCGCGAAGTCGGCGCCGCCGGAGGCGCTGACCCCCGGGCTGAGCGCGGTGCTGACCGGGCTCGGCGCGATGACGCCGCTGACGGCGCCGAGGGCCGCGACGGCGCTCACGCCCCACGACCCAGCTGCAGGGCCGACTGGTAGGCCTCACGGGCGCGGTCGACGACGCTGAGGTTGGCCTGGTAGCCACGCTGGGCCATGATCAGCTCCCCCATCTGCTCACCGAGGTCGATCTCGGGGTAGCGCACGTAGCCCCGAGCGTCGGCCAGAGCGTGGCCCGGTTCGTAGACCAGCCGTCCCACCGCGCTGCCCAGCCGGGTGCCGCCCACCTGGACGCCGGTGCCGTCCGCCATCGGCGTCGCGATGACCTGCTCGGCCTGGTACGCGGACTGGCTGGTGGCACGCACCGTATTCAGGTTGGCGATGTTGTCGCTGACCGCGTCGAGCCACTTGCGGTAGACGGTGACGCCGGAGCCGGCGGTGCCGATGGCCTGGAACACGGTCATCAGCCGCTGCTCCGCATCGAGGAGCGGAGCACGCTGAAGTCGTGGTCGACCGCCTTGAGCATCAGCTGGTAGCGCAGGTTGGTGTCGACGCTGTTGAGCGTCTCGGTGTCGAGGTTGACGTTGTTGCCGTCCAACCGGGTCGGCTCGAGCGAGCGGCCGACCGTGGCCTGCGCGCTCCCGGGGTCACCGCCCTCGGTGGCCTGACGCAGCGAGTCCTCGAAGGACACGCGGCCGGCGCGAAAGCCCGGCGTCTGGACGTTGGCGATGTTGTCGGCGATGGTGCGCTGCCGCAACGAGAGCGAGTCCAGCGCACTGCGCATGGAGACGCTCGCGACGTCGTCGAACATGGTTCAGCCACCCGGGTGCAGATGTTTCGAGGTGGCCGATCCGTGGCCGGGGGTGAGCAGTCCGTGCTCTTGCAGTCTTTCGTCCCCCTGGCGCCGCACTTGAGCCGATGAGGCGATGTTCCTTCAGAACGCTGCGTCGACGTACATCGGCCGGCTGGGCGCGGGCGTGCCCTCGATGCGACGGGCGAGGACCAGGTCGCGCCGGGAGCGCACGGCAGCCGCGGCGACCTGGGCCGTGAGGTCGAGCTGGCGCGCGAGCACCAGCTGGGCACGTTCGCGCAGCGACTCCGGCAGCGGGCCGAGGTTCGACGGCGGGGACCACGGCGGCGGCGGGTCGGCCGGGTCGGCCCCGCTGTGCAGAGCGCGCAGCAGCGCCTCGGCCCGTTCGACGTCCAGCTCGAGGTCGTGCAGGGCCTGCCCCCACTCGGCCGTCCAGCTGGGTGCCGGCGCTAGGACGTTCATCCCCGTGCGCCGCTGAGGACCGGGACGGCGGCGACGGTCACGGCTGCTTCGATCCAGGCGTCGCGCAGCGGCTCGATCAGCTCACGGCAGGAGCGCACCTGGTCGGCGTCGCGGCGCACCACAGCGGTGGCCAGCTCGGTGAGCACGAAGGTGTAGACCGCCGCGAGGGCGGGGCCGCCGTCCCAGGCGTCCTGGTCCAGGCTGGACAGCAGCTCGGCGACGATGTCCTGGGCATGGGCGATCGCCGCGGTCGACGTGTCCAACCGACCCTCGCGCAGACCCTGCTCGGCCCGAGCGAGGTCGAGCACCAGCCGCTGGTAGAGCATGACGAGCAGCCGGGCCGGGCTTGCGGTGGCGACCGAGTCGCCGGTGTACCGACCTGCGGCCTGGGCCGGGACGGCGGTGCGAGGAAGCATGAGGGTCCTTGTCCTGGGAGTCGAGCGGGTCAGCGCAGTCCGGCGATCTGGCCGGCCAGCCAGCTGGACTGGTTCTTCAGGCCGGACAGCGAGACCTCGAGCGCGCTGTAGGTCTTCTGCAGGGTGGCGCGGCGGGTCGAGAGCCGCACGTCCCACGTGCCGATCCGGTCGTTGAGGTCGCTGATGGTGCTGGTCCTCGCGCCGATCGCCGTGGTGAGCGAACCCGATACGACGTCCGTGGCGTTCTTGGCCAGCGTCGTGAAACGGGTGCCCACGGCGTCGGTGCCGAGCGCGGTCGGTGACAGCAGCGAGCGGACGTCATCAGGGGCGGAGGCGAGCCGGTCCAGCAGGACCGCGCGGTCCAGGGTCAGCCTGCCGCCGCGGGTGGTCGTCAGCCCCAGCAAGGCCGGGCTGGCGCCACCGATGCCGGTGGCCACCGCGTCGACGACCTGGCCGGCGAGCCGTCGCAGCAGTGAGTCTCCGGCGAGCGGGCCGGCTCCGGTCCGCTTGCCGTCGGCGTTCGTCACGCCGGTCGAGGACTGGGTCGCGATCTCGGCGAGAACGGCGTTGGCGGCGTCCACCATGGCGGTGATGGCGTCGGCGGTCGATGCCGGGTCGCTGCGCAGGTCGACGGTGACCCCGTCGCCGGTCTTCGCCAGCCGCATCGTCAGCCCGGGCAGCAGGTCGCGCACCGTGTTCGTGGGCGAGGTGACGTCGTACCCACCGGTCGCGGGCCCGACGTGCAGCAGTGCGTCCTGCGGCTGGGACAGCGTGTCGAGGGTGCCGGCCCCGGTCAGGCCCGTGATGCTGAAGTCACCGCTGAGCCCGGTCGCGGTCGCGGTGACCTGCAGCCGGTAGACGCCCGGCGAGACCTGCACCGCGGCGGCCCGCACCCCGCTGTTGGCGGCGCCGTTGATGGCGGACACGACGGCCGACAGCGAGCCGTCGACCGGGGTGACGCTGGCCAGGACGTTGCCGGTGGCGTCACGCACCTCGATCGGGTATCCGGACATCTTCTGGTCGTTCAGCGCGAAGGTGTCCGAGCTGACCACCGAGCGCGCGCTCGCCAGGCGCTTGACGTCGAACGTCACGGACCCTGGTAGCGCGCTGGATGACGCGGTCACACCGACGGCGTCGGCGCTCGACGTCGCCACCGACGCGGTCCAGGTCTCTGGTCGGGCCAGCTTGGCCGCCGCGGTGGCGAGGGCAGCCATCTTGGTGTTGACCGACTGGAGCCCGGTGACCGACCGCTGAGTGGTCGAGAGGGTGGTCTTGAGCCGGGTCTGCGGGACCGCCTCGGCCTGCATGAGGTTGTTGATCAGCGAGGTGGTGTCCAGCCCACTGATCAGACCGTCGACGCCCAGTGTGGCCATCGGGCTCAGCTCCTCGTCCGGCTCGTCGGGGCAGACCACCTCGGGGCGGGCCGATGGCCCGCCCCGAGGTCAGTCGTCGTGCTGGGTGCTGCTGGTCAGGACGGTCAGCGCAGCAGGCTCAGGACGCCCTGCGAGCCCTGGTTGGCCTGGGCGAGCATCGCGGTGCCGGCCTGGCTCAGGATCTGGCTGCGGGTGAAGCCGACCATCTCCTGGGCCATGTCCGTGTCGCGGATCCGGCTCTCGGACGCCGACAGGTTCTCGACGGCCACGTTGATGCTGTTGATCGAGTGCTCGAACCGGTTCTGCAGGGCACCGAGGTCGGCACGCTTGGCCGAGACCTTGGTGATCGCGCCCTGGACGCTCGTGCCACCGTCGGTGATCGTGAGCGTGCCCAGGCTGACCGCGCCGAGGGTGAACGAGATGGCGTCGGTCGAGGCGTAGCCCACCTGGAAGGTGACGGCGGCGGCCGTCGCGCCCAGCAGGTCGACGCCGTTGAACTTGGCGTTGGTCTGGATGCGGTCGATCTCGGTCTTGAGCGCGTCGAACTCCGAGCTCAGGGCAGCCTTGGAGTCGGTGTTGTTCGTGCCGTTGTTGTGCTGCACCGCGAGGTCGTTCATGCGCTGCAGCATCGAGTGCACCTCGGTCAGGGCACCTTCTGCGGTCTGCACGACGCTGACGCCGTCCTGGGCGTTGCGGGCGCCGACCTTGAGGCCGCCGACCTGGGCGCGCAGACCCTCGGAGATCGACAGGCCCGCAGCGTCGTCCGCCGCGCGGTTGATGCGGAAGCCGCTGGACAGCTTCTCGAGCGACTTGCTCATCTGGCCGTCCGTGACCGACAGGTTCCGGTACGCGTTCATGGCGGCGATGTTCTGGTTGATGCGAAGACCCATGATGTGCTCCTCCGTGAGGGGTCCGATGTCATCCATCCGTGGGTGACACCTGATTGTTCGGCAGGCCCGGGCCGGGCCTGAGGGTTTTCGGTTACGCCGTCCGGGTGGTGCGCGCCGACGGCTGGGGGAGAGTGGCGACGCCGCCCGCGCTCGCCATGGCGGCCACCTGCGCGTAGTAGGCGCTGCGACGCCGGGCGACGACCCCGTCCGGGCGCTCCGGTTCACGCACCCGCTGCGGCTCGAGGTGGGTGTTCATGCCGTCCCGCAGCAGCTCGAGCGCCTCGGCCCGCAGCTGCGACACCCGTGACTCCGTGACACCCAGGTGCGCCGCGATCTCCGCCATCGGCCGGTCGCCCAGGAAGTACTGCTCCACGACGTGCCGCAACCGGTCGGGCAGCGAGCCCACGGCTGCGACCAGGTAGCGGCGGCGCTCCCCCGCGACGACGGCCTGCTCGGGGTCGGGCAGGTGCGACTCGGCCGGCATCATCGCCTCGGGGGCGGCGCCGGCGTCGGTCAGGCCCTGCAGGCTCAGGACGACGCTGCGCTGCGCGGCGTCCCGGGTCTGGGCCAGCTCGCGGACGTCCGCCGTGAGCTCGGCGGCCAGCTCGACGTCGCTCGGCCACCGGCCGAGCGTGGCGGCCAGGGCCTCCTCGGCCTGGGCCAGACGCTTGGCCCGCGTGCGCGCGCCGCGGCTGGCCCAGTCGGCCGAGCGCAGCTCGTCCAGCAGCGCGCCCCGGATGCGTTGCCGCGCGTAGTGGCCGAAGGGGACGCCGAGGGTGGGGTCGAAGCCGCGGGCCGCCAGCACCAGCGCCAGCTGGCCCGCAGACACCAGGTCGTCACGGTGCACGTGGGCCGGCATCCGGCTCATGACCTCCGACACCAGGTACCCGACGACCGGCAGGTGCTCGCGCACGAGCGCCCGCTGCTGCTCGTCCAACGGCGCCGCCGCGGGGCGGGCCGGCGGGCGGGCGGTGGTGGTGGTGAGGACAGCAGCGGGCGGCATGCTCTGACGGTCGGCTGACCCGGTGGTCGACTGAAGTGGCGATCGCACCCGCGATCCTCAGCAACCGCCATTCGCTGCCGATAGGCACACTGCACCCCCGACGACCAAGGAGCCCCATGAGCGTGGCCACCGTCTCCACCGTGCTGTGGAGCGAGCGCGAGCTGCTCGAGCTGCTGCTGTTCAAGCTCGAGGAGCAGCAGCTCGTGCTCGCCAGCGGAAGGGCGCGCTGGCTCAGCCACAGCGCCCGCGAGGTCGACATGGTCGTCGACCAGATCCGCGCTGCCGAGCTGTCCCGCGCCGTGGCCGTCGACGAGCTGGCCCACGAGCTCGGCCTGCCGCCCGCGCCGAGCCTGGCCGCGCTGGCCCGTCTGGTGCCCCCGCCGCACAGCGAGCTGCTGATGGCCCACCGGGACGCCTTCCTGCTGCTCACCGACGAGATCGCCGCGCTCAGCCGGGCCAACCGCGAGCTGCTGGGCACCGCGCAGCGGGCGCAGCGCGAGGCGATGCTGGCCCTGGACGACGTCGCCGGCACCACGACGTACTCCTCCCACGGCGACGCCCGCAGCGAACCAGCGCGCGCCCGCGTCGTCGACCGGGCGCTGTGAGCCGGTCATGAGCAGCACCTTCACCGGCATCACCACCGCGCTCAACGCCCTGATGTCGCAGCGGCGGGCGCTCGACGTCACCGGCCAGAACATCGCCAACCAGGCGACGCCGGGGTACTCCCGTCAGCGCGCCGAGCTGAGCGCCGTCACCGGCGCCGGCGGGGCGGCGCTGTACTCGCGGATCGAGGCCCCCGGGTGGGGGTCGCAGGTCACCTCGGTGACCCGCATCGTCGACGGCTTCGTCGACAGCCGGCAGCGCGACGCACACGCCGGCGCAGGTACGGCGACCGAGCAGCTCGCCGCGCTGACCGGCGTCGAGCGTCTGGCGAACGAACCCAGCGACACGGGGCTGGCCAAGCAGCTCTCCCAGTTCTGGAACGCGTGGGACGTCGTCGGCAACCACCCTGACGACGAGGGCGCCCGCAGTGCCCTGATCAGCCAGGCCGGCACGCTGACCGACACCCTGCGCACCGGCCGGACGTCCCTCGACGCGCAGTTCAGCAGCTCGCGCGCCCAGCTGGGCGCGCTGACCACCCAGGTCAACGCCGTGGCCGCCTCGGTCGCCACCCTCAACCAGCAGATCCGGGTCGGCACGGCCACGGGGCAGCAGGTCAACGAGCTCTCGGACCAGCGCGACCAGCTGGTGCTGCAGCTCTCGGAGCTGACCGGAGCCACCACCGCGTCCCACGACGACGGGACCCTCGACGTGGTCGTCGGGGGCCGCGCACTGGTGCACGGCGACAAGGCCGAGTCGCTGGGGGTCACCGGTGGTTTCGGTGTCGACACCGTCGGCACCGACCCCCCGCGCCTGACCTGGGCCGACGGCACCTTGGCGCCGATCATGTCCGGACGCACGGCCGGCCTGATCGGGGCCCTGCGCACCACCTACCCGAACGCGGCGGCCGGGTACGACGCGGTCGCCGCCTCCCTGGCCCAGAGCGTCAACGCGCTGCACCAGACCGGCACCGACCTGGACGGCGCCCCCGCCGGTGCGTTCTTCACCGGCACCGACGCCCGCACCATCGGGCTCGCGCCGGCCCTGCAGACCACGAGCGGCTTCCGCAAGGTCGCGGCAGGGGCGACGACGGCGCTGGACAACTCGGTGGCCGACGCCATCGCCCAGCTGCGGTCCTCCACCACCGGGCCGGACGCCGCCTGGCGCTCCACCATCGCCCAGCTCGGCGTGCAGACCCAGACCGCCCAGCGACGCAGCGACATCCAGGACGTGGTCAGCCGCCAGGCCGACGCGGCTCGCGACTCGACGTCCGGGGTCAGTGTCGACGAGGAGATGACCAACATGCTCACCTTCCAGCGAGGCTACGAGGGGGCGGCCCGAGTGCTCACCACCGTCGACCAGATGCTCGACACCCTGATCAACCGCACCGGCCTGGTCGGGCGGTGACGGAGTGAGCACCCGCATCACGGCCACGTCCGCGACGGCGTCCGCGCTCGCGAACCTGCAGGGGCAGTATGGCCGCCTGACCAGGCTGCAGGAGCAGCTGACCAGCGGCAAGGTCGTCAGCCGGCCCTCCGACAACCCCACCGGCGCCATCGCGGCCCTGCAGCTGCGAGGCGAGATCCGCACGACGGAGCAGTACTCCGCCAACGCCGACGACGGCCTGTCGTGGCTCGGCAGGGCCGACTCCGCCCTCGCGGACGTCACCAGCATCGTGCAGCGGGTGCGCGTCCTGACCGTGCAGGGCGCCTCGACCGGCAGCCTGGACGCCAGCGGACGGGCGGCGATCGCCACCGAGCTGGCGGGACTGCGGGACACGCTGGTCGGGCAGTCCAACACCACCTATCTGGGCCGTCCGATCTTCGGCGGCACCACGAGCGGCAGCGCCGCGTTCGCCAAGGACCCGGTCACCGGCGCGGTGGGCTACGTGGGCGACACCGGGTCGGTGACCCGCCGGGTCGGCCAGTCCTCGACGCTGCGTGTCGACGTCTCCGGGACCGACACCTTCGGCACCGGAACCAGCTCGCTGTTCGCGGTCATCGACCAGGTGCGCGACCACCTGACGAACGACCCGGGAGCCGTCGGCAGCGACCTGGCCGCGATCGACGCCGCGTTCGCCAAGGTCAAGCTCTCAGCCAGCGACGTCGGCGCTCGCTACGGCCGCGCCGAGTCCGTGCGGCAGTCGGCCGACGACGCGGTACTGTCGCTGCGATCGGTCCTGTCGGGTGTCGAGGACATCGACCTGCCCAAGACGATCATGGAGAACAGCATGCAGCAGGCGGCCTACCAGGCGGCGTTGTCGTCGACGGCGAAGATCTTGCAGCCC
>JBBQGB010000024.1:0-45952 GCA_038322575.1 Actinomycetales bacterium | reverse complement strand
TGGGACCGGTCCCGATCACGGTGGGACGCGTCTACCTTCAGCCCCGGCGCCCCGGGTCTGGAACGACCAAGGGTGGCCGCCCAGTCCCGGATCTTGGCGTTCGGATCTGCGTGTGCGAGCTGAAAAGCCACGTCCGCACCGCGGAACGTGTCAAGCGGCTTGAGACAGTCGGTGTTTAGTTGCTCTGTATGAGCGCTTCTCTGCTGGGCTGGTTGATCCAGGCGGCGGCCGGCATCTGGGGCGGTTCAGGTCGGCGGTGCCGAAATCGGCTGGGGTTCGCGTTGTAGGCGGCGTGCAGGGTCGCCTGGCGTTGCTGTCGGACTTGGGCTGCGGTGCCGTAGTGGACTGAGGCGGGGGTGTGCAGGCCGATGCCGCTGTGGCGGTGTTCGTGGTTGTAGTAGGCGAAGAAGCTCTCGCAGAACGCCCGGGCGTCGGCCAGCGACCCGAAGCGTCCGGGGAACGCCGGGCAGTACTTCAGCGTCTTGAACTGCGCTTCGCTGAATGGGTTGTCGTTGCTGACGTGCGGTCGGCTGTGGCTGCGGGCGACACCGAGGTCGACCAGGAGCTGCGCGACGGGTTTAGAGGTCATTGAGGTCCCGCGGTCGGCGTGCAGGCTGCCTGGTGCGCCGTGGACCTGCGCGGCCCGCTCGATGAGTTCCTTGGCGATGTCGCTGTCTTCACGGGCCGCGACGGTCCACCCCACGACGTAACGGCTATAGATGTCGAGGATGACGTAAAGCTCGTAGTAGACGCCCCGGTCGGGTCCGCGCAGCTTGGTGATGTCCCAACTCCATACCTCACCAGGCTGGGTGGCCATCAGTTCCGGGCGGGCGCGGGTCGGGTGGGTGGCCTGGTCACGCCGGTCTCCGGCCTGGCCGATCAGGCGCAGAAGCCGGTGCATTGTGCTCATCGAGGCCAGGTAGACGCCTTCGTCGAGCAGCGTCGCCCAGGTCTGGGCGACGGACTTGTCGCAGAAGCGCGGGCTGGTCAGCACCGCGATGATCCGGTCCTGCTCTGCGGCGCTGAGCGCGTTCGACGGGCAGGCCCGCGGGGTGCGTGGCGCCGGCACGACCGGCACCGGCTGACGGTCGCGGTAGTGACTGGCCCGCGGCTTACCTAGTAGCGAGCAGGCCTTCGCGGTCGAGGTCAGCTCGGCGAGCAGCAGCACCGCGGGGGTGATCACGGCTTCGACCGCGTCTGGGTGTCCGCGCTCTCGGAGAGCATTTCCAAGAGCGCGTGTGCTTTTCCCACGATCTCCAAGGCCGCCCGGGTCTTGGCCAGCTCCCGTTCGGCCCGCTCCGCCCTGGCTACCGCCTTGGCGAGTTCCCGCTGCTCGGCCGAGGTCTTGGTCGGCCTGGCCGCCGGCGACAGGCCGGCCGACACCCCCACGTCGCGGGCTTTACGCCACTCCGACAGGTGCGAGGAGTACAGGCCCTCGCGGCGCAACAGCGCCCCTCGGGCCGCCGCGTCGGCAGCGTCGTACTCGGCCAGGATCTTGCTCTTGTAATCGGCGGTGAACGACCGGCGCCGAGGTCGGTCCGAACGAGGGCTCATCGCCCCATTCTCAGCCGCCGCGCTGGGCAGGTCTGCAGAGGTAAGCGTCAACGTGATCAAGCCTGTCTCGCCCTGTGCGGGAGGGAACGGAACTACCCGAGGTGTCTCACATCAGCCTGACGCACAGGGCTCTCCTGTGTAGTACCCGGTCGGGTTGAGCCTCGCTCGCATCCTGGCCACTTCCCAGAAGGAGTCGACCAACGACGAACCATCTGTGCCGGGCTCAGGCGCATCCATCCACCGAGGCTAGCCCGACGCAGTCGCAGCTCGGGCGGACGGACCTCCGCCTACGGCCAGTGACAGCCCCGTGCCGGGCCCACGGGTCGCATCTGCGGAGTACTGGGCACCGTCCTGCTCGCGTGGCACGCTGGTCAGCGGGGCGAGGCAGACAGGAGCGCGACGTGCAAACAAGCGGTCTCGACGTCATCCGGCAGATGGTCGAGCGAACCAACGCCCACGACCTCGAGGGCATGGCGGCCCTGATGCACGAGGACTACCAGAGCGAGCAGCCCTTCCACCCGGCCCGCGGCTTCGGCGGACGCGCGCAGATGAGAGCGAACTGGGGCGCCATCCTCGCCGGCGTCCCCGACCTGCACGCCGAGGTCCCGGCGTCGGTGCAGGACGCGGACGTCGTGTGGAGCGAGTGGCACTGGTGGGGCACGACCGAGCAGGGTCTGCCGTTCGACCTGCGCGCGATCACCCAGTTCACGGTGCGGGACGGGCTCATCGTCAGGGGCCGGCTGTTCTCCGAGCTCGTCGAGCAGCAGGGCGGTGCCGACATCAACGACTCCGTCGAGGCCCAGACGGGCCACCGGCCACAGCTCGCGGACTGACCCGGGCTCCGCGTCGTCGACGAGGAGTGGCACCACCTGATGTGCGCCGAACAAGCCCTGGATGCCCTCACACCAACGAAGGAGAGCTGACGTGGACATCGTGCTCATCGCCGGCATGTGGCTCGACGGATCGGCCTGGAAGGACGTGGCGCCCGAGATCGAGCGGCTCGGTCACCACCCGGTTGCGCTGACGCTGCCCGGGCAGGGCGACGGCAGCACACAGGCAACCTACGACGACCAGGTCGCTGCCGTCCTGGCCGCGGTCGACGCGGCGGACGGCGCGGCGCTGGTGGTGGGCCACTCCGCGGCCTGCACGCTGGCCTGGGTCGCGGCCGACGCGCGACCGCAGAAGGTCGCGGGGATCGTGCTGATCGGCGGGATGCCGAACGCCGACGGGGAGAAGTACTTCGGGTTCTTCGAGCCGGTCGACGGGGTCGTGCCCTTCCCGGGCTGGGAGCCGTTCGCCGGGCCGGACTCCGACGACCTGTCCGACGACCTCAAGGCCAGCGTGGCCGCCGGCGCCATCGCGGTGCCGGCGGCCATCACCCAGGGCATCGTCCGCCTCACCGACGAGCGGCGCCACGACGTACCCGTGACGCTGGTCTGCCCGGAGTTCACCCCGGCCCAGGCCAGGGAGTGGATCGAGACCGGCGAGGTGCCCGAGCTCGCGAAGGCCACCCGCCTCGACTACGTCGACATCGACTCCGGCCACTGGCCGATGTTCTCCAGACCAGGCGAGCTGGCGCGCATCCTCGCCGACTGCGCCACCGGCCGACAGAGCACGCCCCCGTGAGCTGACCGGCTGACACGTCGACCGACGTCCCTTGTGCGGGATGACGACGGTGTGCCAGTCTTGCTGGACTGTTCCAGCACACATCGGAGTGAGCCGTGACCTTCCTCGACCGCGTCGCGTCCGCTCCCATCTCCTGGGGCATCTGCGAGGTGCCCGGCTGGGGGCAGATGCTGCCCACCGACCGCGTGCTGTCGGAGATGAGCGAGCTGGGGCTGTCCGCCACGGAGTACGGGGCGCCGGGGTTCCTGCCCACCGACCCCGACGGCATCCGCACGGTGCTGGACGGCCACCAGATGTCGCTGCTCGGGGGTTTCACCCCGCTGGTGCTGCACGACCCGGCCCGTCGCGACGAGGCGCTGGCTCGCACCCGGGCGGTCGCCGACCTGTTCAGCAGCGCCGGCGCCACGACGTTCGTCTCCTGCCCCGTCATGGACGACGACTGGTCGGTCCCCCGCCCGCTGAGCCGGGACGAGCACGCCCACCTGGTCCGGATGCTCGGCGAGGTGGACATGATCTGCGCGGACGCCGGACTGCGCCAGGTTCTGCACCCGCACGTCCAGACCGTGGTCGAGACCTCGGACGACGTCGATCGGGTCCTGCAGGACTGCGACGTCGCCTGGTGCCTGGACACCGGCCACCTGGCCATCGGCGGCACGGACCCCGTCGACTTCGCGCGCTACGCGGCCGAGCGGGTCGGGCACGTCCACCTCAAGGACGTCCGGATGGACCTCGTCCCGGCCGTGCTCGACCGCTCGACCTCGATCATGGCGGGCGTGCAGGCGGGACTGTTCCCCCCGCTCGGGCAGGGCGACCTGGCGCTGGCCGACGTCGTCCGCACCCTCGAGCGGTCGGGTTACCAGGGCTGGTACGTCATCGAGCAGGACACGGCCATCACCGGGGCACTACCCGCAGAGGGCGACGGGCCGGTCGCCCGGGTCCGCGACTCCATGCGCTACCTGCGGGACGTCGTCGTGCCCCTGCTGGAGCAGGATGCCTGACGACCAGCCGCTCGACCTGCTCGCGCTCGGGCGGATCAGCGTCGACCTGTACGCCCAGGAGCCGGGCGCGTCCTTCCTGGAGCCGCAGACCTTCGTGAAGTCCATCGGCGGCAGCCCCAGCAACGTCGCCGTCGCCGCGGCTCGCCTGGGCTTGAGGTCGGCTGTCGTCACGGCCGTGGGTGCCGATCCCCTGGGCGAGTACGCGCTCGCCAAGCTCGGGGCGCTCGGCGTCCGGACGCGGTACGTCGGTGTCCGGGCCGACGGACGCACCCCGGTCGTGCTGGTCGCGCTGGACGACCCGGCCGAGCCGGCGATCACGTTCCTGCGCGACCGCGACGCCCCCGACACCACGATCGAGCCGGATGCCGTGGACGCCGAGACGGTGGCCGCGGCCCGGGTGCTGTGGACCAGCGGCGCCACCCTGGCGGCCGGCTCGACGGCTCGCACCGCGATGCGGTGGCTCGAGCAGCGCGCCCGTCGTTCGCACACCGTCCTCGACCTCGACCTGCGTCCGAGCCTGTGGTCCGACCCGTCCGAGGCGGCTGCTGCTGCCGTGCGCGCCATCGGGCTGTCGACCGTCGTCGTCGGCAACCGCGCCGAGTGCGCGATGGCGCTCGGGTGCTCGGACCCTCACGATGCGGCCGATGCGCTTCTGGCACATGGGGTGTCGACGGCGATCGTGAAGCTCGGCGCGGACGGTGTGCTCCTCGCCTCCGCCGACGAGCGCGTCGTCATCGAGCCGATCCCCGTCACGGTGCGGTGTGGCTCCGGTGCCGGCGACGCGTTCGGTGGCGCACTCGCTCTGGGCCTGGTGCGAGGGTGGACGCTCTCGAGGATCGGACGGGTCGCCAACGCCGCCGGCGCGCTGGTGACCTCGCGGCTCACCTGCGCCGACGCGATGCCGACCCTGCCCGAGCTCGAGGCCTTCATCGCGAGCCAGGGTGCGCCCACGCAGGAGGTGCCCCGTCGTGCCTGAGTACCGAGAGACGTTGAGCGACAGGGACTTCCACGCCATCACCGAGGCCCGGGTCCGTGAGCCGCACAGCCTTCGCACGGCGCTCGCCCGACGACGACGCAGACCGCTGGTCGGCGCGGACGGTCGCATGCTGCTGCTCGCGGCCGACCACACGTCGCGGGGCAAGCTGTCGGTCGGGTCGGACCCCCTGGCCGCCGCCGACCGCCGCTCGCTCCTGGACCGGATCCTGACGGGCCTGGCCGATCCGCGGGTCGACGGCGTGCTGGGCAGCGCCGACGTCCTGGAGGAGCTCGCCCTGCTCGGGGCGCTCGACGGCCGCCTCGCCGTCGGCACCATGAACCGCGGCGGCATCGCCGGAGCGCACTGGGAGCTCGACGACCGGCTGACCGCGTACGACGCCGAGCACGTCGTGTCGATGGGGCTGGACGGCGGCAAGATGCTGCTGCGCATCGAGCCCACCGACCCCGGGGTGCCGCGCACCCTCGAGACCGTCGCCCGGCTCACCACGGCTCTGGCGGACGCCTCGACCATGGCCCTGGTCGAACCCCTGCCCTACCGAAAGCGTCCCGACGGCGGTGTCGAGCTCGACCCCAGCGAGGACGCCCTGATCCGCATGGTGGCCATCGCGAGCGGGCTCGGGTCGTCGTCGTCGCACACCTGGCTCAAGCTGCCCGCCACGGCCGACCCCGGGCGGGTGGCTGCCGCGAGCAGCTGCCCCGTGCTGCTGCTGGGCGGTGACGCCGGACCCGACCACGAGAAGGTCTTCCAGGGGTGGGAGCGCGCACTGCGGGTCCCGAGCATCCGCGGCCTGGTCCCCGGCCGGGCCCTGCTCTACCCCGAGCTGCTCAGCGTCGGCGACGCGGTCGCCCGCGCCGCCGCCCTCGTCCACCCGACCGCGACCCCGCTCCCCCAGGAGAACCGTCCATGACCCACCACCACCGCGCAGCAACCCTGGCCACCTCCGACAGCCTGGTGACGGTGACCCCCGAACGCGCGGGCTGGACCTACAGCGGGCTGGAGGTCTTCGACCTCGGTGCGGGCCCGGCGGCCCGCGTGCTCGACGGCGTCGAGGGAGTCCTGGTGCCGCTGTCGGCGCGCGACCTGCGGGTCACGGTCGACGGGGTCGACCACACCCTGCGCGGTCGCGCGGGCGTCTTCGCTGCCGTCACGGACTGGATGTACGTGCCGCTCGGCTCCACGCTGGAGGTCACGGGCGTGGACGGCGAGGTGGCCCTGTGCACGGCAAGGGCGACCGAGCGGTTCCCGGTTCGCCTGACCAGGGCCGAGGACGTCCCGGTGGAGGTCCGCGGCGGCGGGCGGGCCTCGCGCCAGGTCACCAACATCGCCACGCCGGACTCCTTCGACGGCGCCGACCGGATCAACGTCTGCGAGGTGCTCACCCCGGGCGGCAACGTGTCGTCGTGGCCGCCGCACCGGCACGACGGCATCGGGGACTGCGAGGCCACGAACGAGGAGATCTACTACTTCCGGATGGGGCGCCTCGACGGGCCGCACGGTCACCCTCACGGGCAGGGCCTGTTCCGGGTCTACACGGTCGACGGGTCGTCGGACGAGACGGTCACGGTGCTGGACGGCGACGTCCACCTCGTCCCGGCCGGGTTCCACGGCCCCTCGACCGCCCAGCCGGAGTACCCCATGTACTTCCTCAACGTCCTGGCCGGCCCGGGCGCCGAGCGCACCATGGCCTTCTGCGACGACCCCGACCACCACTGGATCCGCGAGGCCTGGGCCGACCAGGGGCAGGACCCCCGGCTGCCGATGACCTCGGCCGCGGGACGGGTGTCCCGGTGAGGCAGCGCATCGGCATCGCCGTGCTGGGGCTCGGCTGGATGGGCCAGGCCCACTCGCGCTCGGCGCGGCGCATCCCGGGCCACTTCGCGCAGCGCTCGTTCGACCCGCACCTCGTCGTGTGCGCCGACCCGCTCGCCGAACGTCGCGCCCAGGCCGTCGACGACTTCGGTTTCGAGCGGGCGACCGCGGACTGGCACGAGGCCGTCACCGCGCCGGGCGTGGACGCGGTGTGGGTCACCGCGCCCAACATGCTGCACCTGCCGATGATCGAGGCCGCGACCGCCGCGGGCAAGGCCGTGTTCAGCGAGAAGCCGATCGGCGGCAAGCCCGAGCAGGCCGTCGCGGCCCTGGCCCACGCCAGGGCGGCCGACGTCGCCACGGGGGTCGGCTACTGCTACCTGTGGTCGCCGCTGGTCCTGCACGCCCGCAACCTCATCGCCAGCGGCGCGCTCGGCGAGATCACCCACTACCGCGGGCGGTTCCTGTCGATGTACGGCAGCGACCCGCTCGGCCTGCTGACCTGGCGGTTCTTCCTCGACCAGGCCGGGTACGGCGTGACGAGCGACATCCTCAGCCACTCGGTCGCCATGGCCCAGTTCCTCGTTGGCCCGATCACCGAGGTCGTCGGCATGGCCAACACCACGATCACCCGACGGCCCCTGCCGACGGGCACCGCCGGCCACTACGGACGGGGCGCCCCCGGCGACCCGACGGGCGAGGTCGAGAACGAGGACTTCGCCTCGATGCTGTGCCGCTTCGAGGCCGGCGCCACCGGCACCTTCGAGGCCAGCCGCACGGTCGTCGGCCCCGAGAGCCAGAACGCCTTCGAGGTGTACGGCACCAAGGGGTCGCTCAGCTGGAACCACGAGCGGATCAACGAGCTGCAGCACTACGCGGTCACCGACTCGCCCAACTCCGGCTGGACGACGATCTTCGGTGGCGAGCGCTTCCCCTTCCACGGGGCCTTCGTCCCGGGGCAGGCCAACAGCATCGGCTTCGAGGACCTGATCACCATCCAGGACTACAACTTCCTCGAGTCGCTGTGCACCGGGGAGCGGTTCACCCCCGGGTTCGCCGAGGCCGTCGACGTCGTCAGCGTGCAGCAGGCCCTGATCGACTCGTGGACCTCGCGCGGCTGGCAGAACGTCAAGGACCTCAAGGAGACGACGCGATGACCACCGTCCGCATCACCACCGCCGAGGCGCTGGTGCGCTACCTCGTCGCCCAGCGCACCCTCGTCGACGGCCGCGACGTCCCGCTCTACCCGGGTGTCTTCGCGATCTTCGGGCACGGCAACGTCACGAGCCTGGGCCACTCGCTCGAGCAGCACCGCGACGAGATCCCGGTCTGGCGCGGGCAGAGCGAGCAGGGCATGGGCCTGGCGGCGGTCGCGTTCGGCAAGGCCACCCGCCGCCGTCAGGTCATGGTCGCCACCAGCTCGATCGGGCCCGGCGCGACGAACATGGTCACGGCAGCCGGGGTCGCCATGTCCAACCGCATCCCCGTGCTGTTCATCGCCGGCGACGCGTTCGCGTCGCGGCTGCCCGACCCCGTGCTGCAGCAGGTCGAGCACTTCGGCGACCCGACGACCACCGTCAACGACAGCTTCCGGCCCGTGGTGCGCTACTGGGACCGCATCACCCACCCCGCCCAGCTGCTCGCCACGCTCCCTCAGGTGACCCGCACGCTGCTCGACCCGGCCGACTGCGGTCCGGTCTTCCTCGGGCTGCCCCAGGACGTCGCGGCGACCGCGTACGACTACCCGGCCCGGTTCTTCGAGCCCACCGTGCACAGCGTGCCGCGACCACGGGCGGACCGCGCCGAGCTCGAGCGGGCCGCCGCCGTGCTGCGCGGCGCCCGGCGCCCGGTCCTCGTCGCGGGCGGCGGGGTCCACTACTCCCTCGCCGAGGTCGAGCTCGCCGAGTTCGCGCAGCGGCACGGCATCCCGGTCGTGGAGACCGTGGCGGGCAAGTCGTGTCTCGTTGCTGACCATCCGCGGTACGCCGGGCCGGTGGGGGTCACCGGTGCGCCGCAGCCCAACGAGGCGTGTCGGTCGGCCGACGTGGTGCTCGCGGTCGGCACCCGGCTCAACGACTTCGTCACGGGGTCGTGGACCCTGTTCGACGACGAGGCCCCCGTCGTCGCCCTGAACACCGCGAGGTTCGACGCGACGAAGCACCTCGCGACCCCGGTCGTCGGCGATGCCCGAGAGAGCCTCGTCGAGCTCTCAGCGCTGCTCGGCGACTGGTCGGCGCCGCAGGAGTGGACCACTCGGGGCACCGAGCTGCGTCGTGAGCTGGGCGACTTCATCGCCGGTCGCGTCGCCGACGACGGGACGCTGCCGCTGAGCTACGCGCAGGTCGTCGGTGCGCTGCACCGCACCGCGACCGACGAGGACTACGTGATGACGGCGGCCGGTGGGCTGCCGGGCGAGCTGAACGTCAGCTGGCTGAGCAAGTCCGTCGCGAGCTTCGACTGCGAGTACGGCTTCTCGTGCATGGGCTACGAGACGGCCGGTGCCTGGGGAGCCGCCTTCGCGCGCACCGAGGGTGAGGTGCTGTGCCTGGTCGGGGACGGTTCTTACCTCATGCTCAACAGCGAGATCTACTCCTCGGTCCTGTCGGGGAGGAAGTTCATCCTCGTGGTGTGCGACAACGCGGGCTTCGCCGTCATCGAACGGCTGCAGAAGAACCAGGGCGGCGCGTCCTACAACAACATGCTGCGCGACTCACGCGGACCGAACAGCGACGTGCGGGTCGACTTCGTCGCGCACGCGAGGTCGCTGGGCGCCCGCGCGACGCGGGCGTCGTCCATCGCCGAGCTCGAGGCCGCCCTCGAGCAGGCCCGCAGCCACGACCGGACGAGCGTCGTGGTCGTCGACGTCCGCGAGGCCGACTGGACCGACAGCGGCCTGTTCTGGGAGGTCGGCGTGCCCGAGGTCAGCGCGCTCGACACCGTGACCGCGGCCCGGACCGCCAACGAGACGGGGGCGGCATCCCAGCGGCGCGGCGTGTGACGTCGGCCCCTGACGGGACGGCACCAACCCCGCGGACGGGGCCGGTGGCGCACCCGACGATCCGCGACGTCGCAGCCAGAGCCGGGGTCTCCAAGTCGCTGGTGTCCCTCGCGCTCCAGAACGCCCCCCGGGTCGCGCCATCCACGCGGGACGCGATCCTGGCGGCAGCCGAGGAGCTCGGGTACCGCCGCAACGCCGCAGCCCGCGCCCTGGGGGCGCACCGCACGCGAACCATCGGGATCTTCGTCCTCGACCTGCACAACCCCGTCAGCGCCGACCTGCTCGACGCGGTGCAGGCCGAGGCGCGGCGGCGGGACTACCGCACCATCGTCGTCGTCGGGGGCGAGGACGATGGTGCCGAGCGGGTCGAGCTCGAGAAGCTGCTGGAGTTCCGGGTCGAGGGCATCATCGCGATGGGTCACCGGCTGCCCGACGGGGCGTCGCGGGCGATCACGGGCAGCTGCCCCGCGGTGATCATCGGCAGCGAGCAGCAGGGCATCCCCCACCTGGCCTCGATCCTCAACGACGACGTCCTCGGTGCCGGTCTCGCCGTCGACCACCTCGTCGGGCTGGGGCACGAGCGGATCGCCCACGTGGACGGCGGCCCGAGCTCGGTCGCCCGCGACCGACGTCGCGGGTACCGCGCCGCGATGCGGCGACACGGGCTGGGCGACCACCTCGCCGTGCTCAAGGGGTCGTTCACCGACGACGGCGGCTACCGGGGTGCCTGCCAGGCCCTGGACGCCGAGAACCCACCCAGCGCCCTGTTCGTCGTCAACGACCTCGCGGCGATGGGTGCCATGGCCGCCGTCGCCGACCGTGGCCTGACGGTGCCCGACGACGTGTCGGTGGTCGGCTACGACGGCACCCGGCTGGCCGGCATCCGGCCCCTGGCGCTGACCACGGTGGGCCAGCCCCTGCTCGAGCTGGGGACCAGGGCGGCGGCGCTCCTGTGCGGACAGCTCGACGGTGAACCCCAAGGGCGACCGACCACGCGGCTCGCACCCGCACTGGTCGCCCGACGGACGACGGCGCCACCGAGACCGGCCCGCGCGATCGGCACCCCCGTGCCGGCTGCCGGAACCTGAGCGGTTCGCCCGTGCCCCTCACGTCGCTGCCCACCCCCCGCACCGAGGACTCGGTGGGTGCCCCGCCGCTGCGCTGGGGGATCCTCGGCACCGGCTGGATCGCCGACGCCTTCGTCGGGTCGCTGCGACGGCACACCCGTCAGGTCGTGCACGCCGTGGGGTCACGCACCATGGGGTCTGCGCAGCGGGCGGCCACGGCCTGGCAGGCGCCCGTGGCGCACGGCAGCTACGCGGCGCTGGTGGCCGACCCGGGCGTCGACGTCGTCTACGTGGCCACGCCGCACAACTACCACTTCCCGCACGCCCTGCTCGCGATCGAGGCCGGCAAGCACGTGCTGGTCGAGAAGCCGGTGGGACTGGACGCGGACGAGGCCCGCGGCATCGCAGCCGCGGCCGCCCGCGCCGGCGTGTTCTGCATGGAGGCCATGTGGACGCTGTTCCTGCCCAAGTTCGACGTCGCGCGCCAGGTGCTCGATGAGGGGGTTCTCGGCCGCGTCGTCGCGGCGCACGCCGACATGGGTGAGCGGTTCGACGAACCGCACCGCATCCTGCGCCCGGACCTCGCAGGCGGACCGCTCCTGGACCTCGGCACGTACGCCGTCACCTTCGCGACGTGGACCCTGGGCGCTGCGGACACGGTGACCGCAGTCGCCACACCCGCGCCCAACGGCATCAACGGCCAGCTGGCCATCGCGCTGAGCACCCCGTCCGGTGCGACGGCGTCCCTGCACACCACGATCCTCGCCGACACCGCGACGCGCGCCAGCGTCGTCGGCACCGAAGGGCGGATCGACCTGGGGACGCGGTTCTACCTGCCGGGGCCGATGACGCTGCACCAGCGTCGCGGGCCGACGCTGTCGTGGGCCGAGCCGATGGTCGAGCACGACGCCCTGCACTTCGAGGCCGCCGAGGTCGCTCGCCGGGTGGCAGCGGGCGAGACCGGGTCACCGCTGCGGCCGTGGGCCGACACGGTGCGGACCATGGAGGTCATGGACCGGGTCAGGGCCGCGACGGGTCTGGACTTCGAGCCGGCCCGTGCGGCCCGCGACGCGGCGGGCTGATCTGCGTCACCCCATGCACAAGGTCGAGCAGGCGATCGACGACCTGCGCACCCTGTCCCACGGACTCTTCCCCGCCGTGCTCGGCGACGAAGGACTCGCCGCCGCCCTCCACGCCGCCGCCGAGACCCGCAGGCTCACCGTCGGCCCCGTCCCCACGCCCCGGTTCCCCACCGAGCTCGAGACCACCGCCTCCCTCGTGGTCGCCCGCGCGGCGGCCGCGGGGGCTGCTGCGGTCGACGCCGCCCACGAGGCGAGGACGCCTACACCCCCTCCACCGCGTCGCACCCTGCACCCGGGTTTGACTACCTCGGGCTCAGGACCAGAGCGCAGCGATCGGGACCGCCCAGATGCGTTCGTCGAGCTCGAACGGCTGCGGCCCGGTGTGGAAGACGACGCCACGGACGAAGCCGGCGCCCAGCTCGTCACGCAGCCAGAGCAGATGCTTGGCATCCTTACGCGTGGGCACGGTTCCGGCCTTGACCTCGACGGCGACGAGGCGGCCGGCGCCCAGGTCGAGCACGAGGTCGACCTCCTGCCGGCCCCCCTCGGTGCGCAGGTGGTGCAGGCGCCCCCGCGGCCTGAGCAGCTCGACCTCCGGGCGCAGCTGCGCGGCGACGAAGGTGTCGAGCACGCGTCCCAGGAGATCCGGGTCGGATAGCACCGCGGTCTCGTTGATTCGGGCAGCGGCCATCGCCAGCGCCGGGTCGGTGAGGTACCGCTTGGGGCGCTTGGCGAGTCGAGAAAGCCGGTTGGACGCCCACGCCGGGACCAGGTCGAGCAGGTACAGCGATGACAGCAACCGGTCGTAGGCGTCGGCTGTTCGCTTGTCGATCCCGGCCGTCTCGGAGAGCTTCGTGTCCGTCGGCAGGCCGGCTGTGGACAGGGCGAGGGTCTCGAGGTAGCGGCGCAGCCGGACCGGGTCCCGGGTCTGACCGGCGGCCGCCACGTCGCGGGTCACGACGTGCTCGACGTACGAGTCCAGCCAGAGCTCCCGGACGTCGCCGGGCAGACGCAACGCCGGTTCGGGGAAACCGGAGGCGGCCGCCAGCCTGACGTAGCCGTCGAGATCCGGCGCTGGCGTCGGCACCCGGACAGCGGACAGGTCCCCGGACATCACGGCCTCCAGCAGCCCCGGCCCATCGGTCCGGCCGTCGATCTCACGGCGGGTGAGGCCGTGTAGGACGACGCGGATCACCCGCCCCGTTCCCGGCCAGGTCGCGGAGGTCAGGTCCGCCTCGACACTCCCCGTGAGCAGGAACCGGCCGGGCCTCGGTTCGTCGTCCACGGCACGCTTGACGGCGCCGAGGACCTGCGGGACCTGCTGCCACTCGTCAATGAGGACCGGCTCGATCGAACGGCGCAGGGCCGCGTCCGGGTCTGCGGCCACCACGGTCGCCGTCGCCGCGTCGTCCAGCCGAAGGACGCTGGCGGCCAACCGACGGGCCGTCGTCGTCTTCCCGGCCGCCCGTGGGCCCGTGACCATGACGCTCGGGGCCGCGGCCATGAGCACGGACAGTCGGTCGTCAGCGAGCCTCGGTCGGTACCCTGCGCCATCCACGCACCGAACGATACATTTTTCCCACAGCTTTCAATGTTCTTTCCATGCGGCTACTGCTCCGCGTTCCACACATGGGTCAGAGCGCCCGGTAGAGGCGGTCGAGGCTTGATGAGGCGTCGGAGTCGGTGAGCGGGAGGGCGGGGCCGTGGATCCGCAGGTGGTCGAGGCGTCACGATGCCCGAGGCGGACTGGGCCTGCAGGATGTCGCCCTGGCCGACGAGGACGGCGGCGACACCGTGTGCCGCAGCCGGTGCACAAGGCCCCCGATCCGCGCATCCGCAGATCAGGGGCCCTTCGTGCTGTCTCAACTGCGTGCGCCCGAAGGGATTCGAACCCCTAACCTTCTGATCCGTAGTCAGATGCTCTATCCGTTGAGCTACGGGCGCGGGCCCACCGACGTACCCCTCGGCGGCCACGTCGATAGTAGCGGAGCCCGCCTGCGGGGCTGAAATCGGCGCCGGACGCCCGGTGGGTCAGCGCTGAGGCACACCTCTGCAAGGACCGGTCAGGCCCCTGCAAGCACCCGACACCAGCCGACAAAGGTGTGAGGGATTTCACCCACGCGGAGGACTTTCTCCCGTGGTGGGCTTGTCCACCCACCGATACGGTCGGCCGCACCCCTTGCCGCTGAACGGGTTCGGCCCACCGCACTCGTTGGCGAGGTGGTCGTCGGAGCGACCGGCGACGCAGTGACCAGGTCAGTGCTGACCGCGTGAGAGGGATGCCATCCATGACGACCCAGACCCGTACCCCCGACCCCGAGGTCAGCCGCGCGCCCGTCACCTCCCATGCCCGGCTGGCCGCCTGGGTCGACGAGGTCGCCGCGCTCACCACGCCGGACGCCGTCCACTGGGTCACCGGTGAGGACGCCGAGTGGGTGACCCTGACCGACGCGCTCGTCGCCGTGGGGACCTTCACCCGCCTGGACCAGGCCAAGAAGCTCAACTCCTTCCACTGCGCCTCGGACCCGAGCGACGTCGCGCGGGTCGAGGACCGCACCTACATCTGCAGCCGGGACGAGAAGGACGCCGGCCCCACGAACAACTGGATGGCGCCGGCGCAGATGAAGGCGCTGATGACCGACCTGTACCGCGGGTCGATGCGCGGCCGGACGATGTACGTCATCCCCTTCGTCATGGGGCACCTGGACGCGCCGACGCCGATGTTCGGCGTCGAGATCACCGACTCGGCGTACGTCGTCGCCTCGATGCGCGTGATGGCTCGGGTGGGCACGCCGGTGCTGCGCCGGATGGAGGAGGTCGACGCCGCCTTCATCCCCGCCTTGCACTCCCTCGGCGCTCCGCTCGCGGACGGCGAGGCGGACGTCGCGTGGCCCTGCAACGACACCAAGTACATCGTGCAGTTCCCGGAGGAGCGGACGATCTGGAGCTACGGCTCGGGCTACGGCGGCAACGCCCTGCTGGGCAAGAAGTGCTACAGCCTGCGGATCGCCAGCGTCATGGCGCGCGACGAGGGCTGGCTCGCCGAGCACATGCTGATCCTCAAGCTCACCAACCCACAGGGGCAGGTGCACTACGTCGCCGCCGCGTTCCCCAGCGCCTGCGGCAAGACCAACCTCGCGATGCTCGAGCCGACCCTCCCCGGCTGGAAGGTCGAGACGCTGGGCGACGACATCGCCTGGATGACGTTCGGCGAGGACGGTCGCCTGTGGGCGGTCAACCCCGAGTTCGGCCTGTTCGGCGTCGCACCCGGCACCGGCTGGGACACCAACCCCAACGCGATGCGCACCATCGACAAGGGCAACTCGGTCTTCACCAACGTCGCGCTCACCGACGACGGCGACGTGTGGTGGGAGGGAATGACCAAGCAGCCGCCGGCGCACCTGACCGACTGGAAGGGCCGCGACTGGACGCCGGACTCCGCCGAGCCGTCCAGCCACCCGAACAGCCGGTTCTGCACGCCGATCAACCAGTGCCCGATCCTGGCCCCCGAGTACGACGACCCGCGCGGCGTCCCGATCTCGGCGATCCTGTTCGGCGGGCGCCGCAAGACGACCATCCCCCTGGTCACCGAGTCGCGCGACTGGGTGCACGGGGTGTTCATGGGCGCGACGCTCTCGTCCGAGACCACCGCCGCCGCCACCGGCGAGGTCGGCATCGTGCGGCGCGACCCGATGGCCATGCTGCCGTTCATCGGCTACGACGCCGGCGACTACGTCCAGCACTGGATCGACATCGGTAAGGGTGCCGACGTCAGCAAGCTGCCGAGGATCTTCTACGTCAACTGGTTCCGCCGCGACGACCAGGGCGGGTTCGTGTGGCCGGGGTTCGGCGAGAACGGCCGGGTCCTCAAGTGGGTCGTCGAGCGGCTCGAGGGCCAGGCGGCCGCCGTCGAGACGCCCATCGGACGCCTCCCGACCGTCGACGGGCTCGACACCGACGGGCTCGACCTGTCGGCCGCGGACCTCGAGGTCTGCCTGCGGGTCGACACCGACGAGTGGAAGGCCGAGCTGCCGCAGATCCAGGAGTGGTTCGAGAAGTTCGGCGAGACGCTGCCGGCCATGCTCTGGACCGAGCTGGACGCGCTGAAGGCGCGGCTCGGCGTCGCATGAGGGTGCTCCCGTCGCCGTTCGTCACCTCGCGGGGGGACGCCGAGCGCCGGTTGGCGCTGCTGGCGACCGCGGCGCCGACGTACGACGGGCCGCCGGCCTTCGACGGCGCGGCGCCACCGGGGTACCGGTTGGCCGACGAGCGCGGCGACGTGGGACGCGGCGCCGCCGACCTCGACCGGCTCGGCGAGCTGCTGCGCCAGTGGCAGGTGCACCGCGGGGCCGACCTGGACGTCGTCGGCGCGGCCCGCGCGGACGTCGGCGCCCGGTGCAGCAGCGTCGCGCGCCTGGGCCCGGCGCTCATCGCGGCGCCGTGCGTCGTGACGGCGGTGCACGAGCACGCCGACCTGCGGGGCTTCTCGTACGCCACCCTGCCCGGCCACCCCGAGCGGGGTGAGGAGGCGTTCGTGGCCCGGCTCGGCGACGACGGCCGGGTGCGGCTGCGGGTGCGCGCGATCTGGCGGCCCGCCGGGCTGCTGCCCACGCTCGGCCTGCCAGTGGCCCTGGTGCTGCAGCGCCGGGCGACCGTCGCGTACGTCGAGGCCGCCCGGGCGCTGCTCGCCTGACTATTCGATCAGGACGTACTCGGGCGTGGGCCGCAGCTCCAGCACCTGCTGGGGGGTCATCAGCGGCCCCCGCCGGGTGTCCTCGTCGTAGAACAGCTTGAAGCCGGGGTGGATCGAGGTGGGCAGGCCCTTGACCAGTCTGGTCCAGGTGGTCGTCTTCTCGCTGCGGTTGCCGATGCCGTCGACGCTCTTGATGACGACCACCCCCGGTCGGGTGCGGATGCGTTCCTGGTGCTGCACCACCTTGGCGGCCACCTGGTGGAACACCAGCACCTTCTGCGGCAGGCCGCCCTTGCGCACCAGCCCGTCGAGGTAGGCGGCGACACCGTCGAGCTCGGCGCCGGTCGTCCGGCCGTACGTCTGGCCCGGCACCTGGCCCTTCTCGACGGCCCACTCGGGGTCGAGCGCGAGCCCGACGTCCGGCTGGCGCAGCCACGGCTCGAGCTGGCGGGCCAGGGTGATGAAGTCGTCCCGGCCCGGCTGGACGTCCAGCAGCAGCAGCGCCCGGTGGCGGCGGGCGGCGGCCAGGTAGGTGCGGATCGTCGCGTCGCTGACCTGGCGGTTGTAGTCCCCGTCCGCACCCGGCTTGCTGTCGACGATCACGGTGATCAGCTCGAGCACGGGCATGACCTGACGACCCGCCGCGTACGCCTTGCCCTTGGTCTCGATCTCGCGGGCCCGCTTGTCGAGGTCGCCGGTGCCGAGCCGGCCGAACGCCGCCGACCCCGGTGCCCCGCTGTACCCGAACAGCCGGTACCGAGGGAACACCGTGCGCCCGCCGCGCGGCAGCTGCACCGCGGTCGGTGTCGCCGACGGGCTGGCCGACGGGCTCGCGGACGGGTCGGCCGGCAGGCCGGCGCTCGCGGACGGCGCCGGTGGGGTGACGCCGGGCGTCGTCGCGGCGCTCTGGTCGGCGGCCGTGCCGCCACCGCCGCAGGCACCGAGCAGCAGCGCGCCGGCTGCGGCAGCCGCGATCCCCGTGCGTGTCAGCATCCCCCGACGGTGACCTACCCCGCCCCGCGGGGCAAATCGGGCGCCGCCCCCACCCGCACTTGCTGCACGAAGTGACGCCGCTCGTGCGCGGCGTCCGGCAGACAGTGCAGCAAGTGCGGGTTTCGGGGGGCGGGGTCAGGCGGTGGCGTCGGGGCCCTGCGCCCGCACCTGCTCGACGGCGGTCATGGCCTCGCGCAGCTGGCCCAGCCACTCGTCCGTGTGCGTGCCGGTCAGCCGCACGCACCAGGCGAGGGCGTCGGCCCGCGAGCGCGCCACCCCGGCCGCGACCAGGGTGTCAAGCACCTGGCGCTCGGGCTGGCGCAGCCGGGTCATGACCGGCACGGCCAGGTGGGTGAACAGCTCACGGCGCTCGCCGGCCTGCACCCCCCAGGCCACCTTGCGGCCGAACCGGTGCTGGGCCTCGTCGGCCAGCCGCATCCGCTCGGCACGGGTCTGCTCGCGCCAGGCCTTGACCCGACCGGCGTGGGCGGCCGCCCGCTCGACGTCGCCGGCGTCGTCGGACACCGCCGGCTCGGGGATCGTGACGGTGACGACGACCTCGTCCTTGTCGACGCTGACCTCGGCCGGCGTCTGGGTCCACTCCTGTGGCAGTCGGCCGGTGAACCAGCCGCGGACCTCTGCCTCGATGTTCTCTGTCATGCAACGATCATTACATGATTACCAAGTAACACCAGACTCGTTCGCCCACGGCGGACAGCGGCTGGCACTCAAGGGGGCTTGTGTGCCAGCCGATCATGACCCCAGGCTGCACTCTCCCTGCAGAGGAGTCCCCGTGGACCACACGCCCGTCGAGCTCTCGCCGTTCCACCGTGGAGACTGCCGGGCCCTGTCCGGTTTCGTGGTCTCGGGGCGCTGGCCGGTGAGCACCCGCGAGTGGGCCCAGCTGCTCACGCTGGCGGTGCGGCTGGCTGCCGTGCCCGGCCTGGTGCCGACGACGACGGTGTTCCGGGCCACCGACGACCGACCGCAGGACCCCCGGCCCGGCACGGTGGGCCTGATCGTCCTGGCCGGGCCGGTGCTCGGCGAGGGCGCCCCGCAGCCGGGCGAGCTGAGCCGGCTCGCGCCGTCCGCCCTGGTGCTGCTGCACCCGCCGGGCGAGTCCAGCCCCTCGACGCCCGAGGCGGCGGGCGCGGCGTCCGGCTGCGTGCTGCTGCCCGGACTGCCGCACCTGGGCCTGGAGCACCGGGCCGCCTGGGTCGAGGCCGAGGCCGACGGCACCGTCACCCGACTGGTCAGCGCGGTCGGGGTCGACCCCCGCAACGACCCCGACATCGCCGTCCTGGCGATGCTGCTCGCCGCCTGACCTGCCCGGACGACGCAGCAGGCCCCACCGCGGACGGTGGGGCCTGCTGGTGTGCTGGTGCGGCGGAGGCGGCGGGATTTGAACCCGCGAGAGGTTTTATCCTCAACCCGCTTAGCAGGCGGGCGCACTAGGCCACTATGCGACGCCTCCGCCGGGCAGCCTACCGGCCCGGCCGGGACCGCCCAAGTCCGCTGCCGGACGGCGGTCTTCACCGGATCTGCACCGAGCCCTGCCCGGTCCCTGACAGGCCGTGGCGGCGCGCCCCCGGCGGCGATGATCCAATGGGGGTGGCGCACTGCGCGCCGCGGCAGCACCCCTCACGACCCGGACGGAGCGCGGAATGCACCGAGGTGACGGCCCCGCGCGACACCGCGGCGGCCCCGTCGGCGCCACCGCCCGAGCCAGGCACGCGAGCGCGCGCGGCGAGGGCTTCGGTCGCTTCGTGGGGGTCACGGCGCTCTCGCTGGTGCCCGGCGCCGGCCTGATCGCGGCCGGACGGCGGGTCGCCGGCGGTCTGCTCCTCGGGCTCACGGTCCTGGTGATCGCCGCCGCGGGGGTCTTCGCGCTGCGTGGCGACGCGGTCGCCTCGGTGCTCACCGCGTCGGTGCAGCCGCGCACCCTGCTCGTGGCTGCGGTCGCGATCGCCGTCGTCGCCGCCGCGTGGTGCGTCACCGTCCTCGCGACCGCCTGGACCTCGCGCCCGGCCCGGCCGTCGATCGCCCAGCGGGTGCTGGGCGTGGCCCTGGTCGCCGCGCTGTGCACGGCGATCGTGGCCCCCAGCAGCGTCGGGGTGCGCTACGCCCTGATCCAGCGCGACGTCGTCACCTCGCTGTTCGGCACCGCCGGCGGCAGCGCAGCCGTGGCCGGTGGCGCCGTCCCCGTGCAGGGCAAGGCCGACCCGTGGGCAGGCGTGCCGCGGGTCAACATGCTGCTGCTCGGCTCGGACGCCGGACGCGACCGCACCGGGGTGCGCACCGACTCGATGATCGTGGCCAGCATCGACACCCACACCGGTGACACGGTGCTGTTCGGGGTGCCCCGCAGCCTGCAGAACGTTCCGTTCCCGACGAGCGACCCGCTGCACACGGTGTGGCCCAACGGGTTCGACTGCGGCGACGCGTGCCTGATGAACGCCGTCTGGGAGCAGGCGGCCACCGTCCACCGCGACCTGTTCCCCGGCGACCCGAACCCCGGCCTGACCGCCACCCGCGACGCCATCGGCGAGGTGCTCGGCCTGAAGATCGACAACTACACGATCATCGACCTGTCGGGTTTCCAGGCCCTGGTCGACGCGATGGGCGGGGTGGACGTCAACGTCCCGCGCCGCATCCCGATCGGCGGGGGGCACAACCAGGCGACGGGCAACGCGCTGCCCATCTACGGCTACATCGAGCCGGGGCGCCAGCACCTCACCGGCTACAAGGCGCTGTGGTTCGCCCGCTCGCGCGAGGGCTCGACCGACTACGACCGGATGGGCCGCCAGCGCTGCATGGTCACCGCGCTGCTCGACCAGGCCAACCCGGTGCAGCTGCTCGCGCGCTACCCCAAGCTGGCCAAGGTCGCCAAGAACAACATCCAGTCCGGCATCCGCCAGCAGGACCTCGCCGCGTGGGTGACGCTAGTGCAGCGCGTCCAGGGCGGCAGCATCCGCAGCCTGCCGCTGGTGCGCGGTGTCATCGACACGGTCAACCCCGACTTCAACCAGATCCACACCCTCGTGGCCAAGGCGATCGCGCCCCGCGTCGCGACGACCCCCAAGCCCAAGCCGACCGCGACGGCCACGGCGAAGAAGCCGGCCGTCGACAGCACCCAGGCCCAGGACGCGACCGCGGTCTGCTGACGACCTACAGCGCGGTGACCTCGAGCTTGCCCTCGGCGTACGAGCGGCGGATCACCTTCTTGTCGAACTTGCCGACGCTGGTCTTGGGCACCTCGTCGACGAAGGCCCACCGCTCGGGCACCTGCCACCTCGCGACGTGGTCCGCGAGGTAGGTGCGCAGCTCGTCGACGGTGAGCTCCTGACCCTCCAGCACGACGATGGCCGCGAGCGGTCGCTCGCCCCAGCGCTCGTCCGGGACGCCGACGACGCTGGCTTCCTTGACCTTCGGGTGGCCCATCAGCGCGTTCTCGAGGTCGACCGACGAGATCCACTCACCGCCGGACTTGATGACGTCCTTGGCCCGGTCGGTCAGGCGCAGGAACCCGTCCGGCGTCAGGGTTCCGACGTCGCCGGTGCGCAGCCAGCCGGAGTCGAACTTCTCGGGGTCGTCGTCGAGGTAGTACGACCCGGTGATCCACGGGCCCTTCACCTCGAGCTCGCCGACGGACTCGCCGTCCCACGCCATGACGGTGCCGTCCGGCCCGACCAGCCGGGCCTGCACCAGCGCCGAGAGCCGGCCCTGGGTCTCGCGGTAGGACCACGACTGCTCGGCGTCGAGTCCCGCCGGGGGCACCGCGATCGTGCCGAGCGGCGACATCTCGGTCATGCCCCAGGCGTGCAGCACCCGGATGTCGTGCCGCTCCTCGAACGCGCGCATCAGCGACGGCGGGCACGCCGAACCACCCACGATCACCTCGCGCATGCTCGAGGTGTCGACCTCGGGGTGCTCGTCCAGGTGGCGCAGCAGGTCGGTCCAGATCGTCGGCACCGCAGCCCCGCCGGTGCAGCGCTCGGCCTCGATCATCGTCGCGAGCGGCTCTGCCTGCAGGAACCGGTCCGGCATCACCAGGGTCGCGCCGGCCAGCAGCGAGCCGTACGGCATGCCCCAGGCGTTGGCGTGGAACATCGGGACGACCGCGAGGAGCCGGTCGCCCTGGCGCACCCCCAGGCCGCTGGGCATGCACAGCTGCATCGCGTGCAGGTAGTTCGAGCGGTGGCTGTAGACGACGCCCTTGGGGTTGCCCGTCGTGCCGCTGGTGTAGCACATGGACGACGCGATGGTCTCGTCCAGCTGGGGCCAGGTGAACTCGTCGGACTGCGCGTCCAGCAGCGCGCGGTAGTCGTGCACCTCGCGACCGTCCGCGGCCAGGGCCGTGCGGACGTCGTCCGGCACCGCACCGCTCACGACGACGTGACGCACCGACGTCAGGTGCGGCAGCAGCTTCGCGAACGGCGCAGCCAGCGAGCTGTCGACGACGACGACCTCGTCCTGCGCGTGGTTGGCCACGTAGATCAGCTGCTCGGGGAACAGCCGGATGTTCAGCGCGTGCAGCACGGCGCCCATCGCGGGCACGGTGAGGTACAGCTCGAGGTGCTCCTCGTTGTTCCACATGAACGTCGCGACCCGCTGGTCGGCGTCGACGCCCAGCGACCGCAGCGCGTTCGCGAGCCGCTTGCAGTCGCGCCCCATCTCGCCGTACGTCGAGCGGCGGGCGCCGTCGGCCGTCCAGGTCACCACCTCGGAGGCCGCGTGCACCGTGGTGCCGTACTCGAGGATCTGGGAGATGAGCAGGGGGACGTCCTGCATGGTGCTCTGCATGGGGTGACTCTGCCATGCAGAGTCGTGGCTGACGAGGGTTTGCCCACACCGGCTCGACGCGCGGGTGCACCGCGAGGCGTCATGACAGAGTGACCGACATGTCCCGGTCGTCCTCGCCCGCCCGACCGCGCCGTGCGGGACGGGTCGTCGCCGCCGTGCTGGCGATCCTCGTCCTGGGCTCCGCTGCCGTCGCTGCGGTGCTGGTGTCACGCGATCGCGCTGCGGCACAGGCTGATCGCGACGCCCGCGCGGCCGCCACCGCCTTCGCCGCGGCGTGGCAGATCGGCTCACCGGGCTCGGTGCCGTACGCGTCCGGTACGCCGGACGCCGTCCAGCAGTCGTACGCCGCGCTGACCAGGGGGCTGGCGGGCGCCCGCCCCACGGTCATCGTGCGCGGGCTCACGCGCGACGGGGCCGCCGCGTCCGGGTCGGTCGGGGTGCGCTGGGCCCTGCCGGGCGGGGCCACCTGGTCGTACGACGTGCCGCTGCGGGTGCTGCGCTCCGGTGACCGGTGGGCCGTCCAGGCGACGGCGGCGACGGGCCGCAGCCTCTTCGCCCCGGTCGCGGCGACGTCGACCCTGCGGCTGCAGCGCGTGCCGGCCGCGCGCGGACAGGTGCTGGCCGCCGGCGGGGTGCCGCTGGTCAGCGAGCGACCGGTTGTCGACGTCGGGGTGCAACCCTCGCGGCTCAAGGGATCGGCGGCTGCGCTCGCCAGCACGCTCGCGGGCCTGCTGGACGTCGACGCCGCCCGGTTGACCACACGGATCACCGCGGCGGGCAAGGACTCGTTCGTGGACGTCATCACGTTGCGCCGCAGCGACTACGACCCCCTGAGCAGCAAGCTGAAGCCGCTGCCCGGTGTCGTCTTCCGCGAGCGCACGCAGTCGTTGGCGCCGACGCGCGACTTCGCCCGCGCACTGCTGGGCTCGGTCGACCCGGTGACCGCCGAGCAGGTCACCGCCGGCAAGGGCCGCTTCGTCGCGGGCGACGTCGCCGGCACCTCGGGTCTGCAGCGCCAGTACGACGAGCGGCTCGGCGGCACCGCGGGCGTTGCGGTCAGCGAGGTCCCCGAGTCCGGTGCCCCCGCTGCGCTGTTCAGCACCGACGCCGTCCAGGGGCAGCCACTGACGCTGACGATCGACCCGAAGGTGCAGCGGGCGGCCGACACCGCACTGGCCGGCTCACCCGTCGAGGCCGCGTTGACGGCGGTCGACGTGCGCACCGGCGCGGTGCTCGCGGTGGCCAGCTCGCCGTCGTCCGGGCTGAACCGCGCGATGCTCGGGCAGTACCCGCCGGGGTCGATGTTCAAGGTGGTCAGCACGCTCGCGCTGCTGCAGAAGGGGTTGGCACCGACCGACACCGTGGCGTGCCCGCCGACGGCGACCGTCGAGGGACGGGCCTTTCGCAACTACGAGAGCGAGCAGCTGGGGCCGGTGCCGTTCAGCACCGACTTCGCGAAGTCGTGCAACACCGCCTTCGTCGACCTGTCGAGCCGGCTGGGTGACGACGACCTGACCGGCGCCGCAGCCAGCGTCGGCATCGGCACCACGTGGGCGCTGGGCACGCCCGCGTTCACCGGCAGCGTGCCGCGCACCACCTCGGCGGTCGACAAGGCCGCGGCGACGTTCGGCCAGGGCCGCACCCTGGTCTCGCCGCTGGCGATGACCGTAGCGACGGCGAGCGTCGCGAGGGGCAGCTACGCCGCACCGACCCTCGTCGTCGACCCCGTCGCCGGGGCGGCACCGGCACCGGTGCCGCTGGATCCGGCAGCAGCGGCCACCCTGCGGTCGCTGATGCGCGCGGTCGTGACCGGCGGCACGGGCGAGGCCCTGGCCGCGGTGCCGGGGCCGCCGGTCAGCGCCAAGACGGGCACCGCCGAGTTCGGGACCGCCTCGCCGCCGGCGACGCACGCCTGGATCACCGGCTGGCAGGGCGACGTCGCCTTCACCGTCTTCGTCGACACCGGCCGCAGCGGCGGCACCGTCGCCGGGCCGGTGGCCGCGCGGTTCCTCACCGCCCTGCGACCCTGACCTCGCCGTTCACCCCTTCAGGGTCGGCCGGGGCTGCCGATACTGACCCGTGACGTCGATCCAGCATCGTCCAGCGACCGCATCAGCCGTCCGTCGTGCCCGGGCCCGCGCCCGCACCGACCGCGCCCTGGCCATGCCGGACGAGGTCGTCGAGTCGCTCGCCGAGGGCCTGCTGCTGCTCGACCCCACCGGTCACGTGGTGCAGGCCAACACCGTCGCCGCGATGCTGCTGGGCGAGTCGCACCCCGACGACCTGCTCGGACGTGACGCGGTCGTCGTCTTCGACGCCACCATCGGCTCGGACGGGCGCCCGCTCGACGCCGAGCAGAACCCCCTGCGGGCGTGCCTGGCCAAGGGCATCACGATCATGCACAAGCTGGTCGGCGTTCACCAGGACGGTGCCGCCACGGTCTGGGTCGACGTCCGGATGACGCCCGTGCGCACCCGGCTGTCGGCGGCCGCCGCCGACCCCGGGTCCGCCCTGGTCGACGGCATCGTCGTGGTGATCACCCGACCGACCGCGGACGACGGCACCGTCGCCGCCCTGCGTGACCGCGACCACCAGCTGAGCGTCGCCCAGCGGATGGCGCGACTGTCGATGTGGCGCTGGAACACCAGCAGCGGCGCGGTCGAGTGGTTGGACGGGGCCGGCCGAGGCATCGGCATCAGCGGTGAGTCCAAGGGGATGGGTGACTACCTCGACGGCATCCACCCCGACGACCGCCAGGGTCACGACGCGATGCTGCAGGCGCTTCTCACCGGCGACCTGCGTCACGGCGAGGTCGACCTGCGCTACCGCTGGGAGGACGGCTGGCGGCACTGGCACCTGTGGGCCGAGTCGGTCGTCGACTCCGCCGGTCAGGTCACCGAGCTGTGGGGCACCACCCAGGAGGTCACCGAGCGGCGCGAGGCCGAGGCCGCCGTCCGCCGGCTGGCCATGACCGACTCGCTGACCGAGCTGGCCAACCGCGCCCAGGTGCTCGAGCGGATCGGCACCTCGCTCGTCGAGTGTCCCCAGCCGCTCGAGGTCGGCCTCGTGGTGCTGGACGTCGACCGGTTCAGCCACGTCAACGACCGGTTCGGCCCCTCGGCCGGTGACCTGCTGCTGATCGAGATCGGACGTCGGTTGGCCCGGCTCGGCGGATCGCACCGCACGTCCGGCCGGCTCGGCGCCGACCAGTTCGCCCTGGTGCTCGAGCGGGCGACCGCGACCCAGGCCACCGAGCTCGCCGAGCTGGCGTTCGCCGAGCTCAGCCGCCCCTACCAGCTCACCGGCATGGACGAGGTCGTGCACGTGACCGTCTCGGTCGGCAGCGCCCTGTCGGTGCGCAGCATGGCCCACTCGACCAGCGAGCTGTTCCGCCAGGCCGAGATCGCGGTCGCGTTCGGTCAGGCCGGCGGTGGCGGCCGGGTCGTGCACTTCGACGAGGTGCTGCGCTCCCAGGTGCTCAGCCGCCTCGACATGGAGGGCCGCCTGCGCGCCGCCCTCGGCGCCGGCAGCGTCTTCCCGCTCTACCAACCGGTCATCACCCTGGGGGCGCACACCTCGCAGGACAGGATCACCTCCTGCGAGGCCCTGGCGCGCCTGGACGGGAACGGCACGATGATCCCGCCCTCGGAGTTCGTCGGGGTGGCCGAAGAGAGCGGTCTGATCGTCGACCTCGACCTGGCGGTGTTCGCCAAGGCGGTGCGCCAGGTGCTCGGCCACGGTCCGACCGCAGGCCTGGGACTGGCCACCAACTTCAGCCCGCTCAGCCTGCAGACTCCAGGCCTGGTCGACCGCGTCGCCGCCGTCCTGGACGACGCCGGGCTCACCGGGCGGGCGCTGCGCGTCGAGATCACCGAGGGATGCCTCGCCGAGCCCACCCCGCAGCTGCTGTCGCACCTGCGCGGCCTGCGTGACCTCGGCGCCCAGATCGGCCTGGACGACTTCGGCACCGGCTACTCCGCGCTGGGTTACCTCAGCCGGTTCGACCTGGACTTCATGAAGATCGACCGGTCGTTCGTGACCAACGTCTGCACCGACCGCCGGGCCAAGGCCGTCGTGCGCGCCGTCATCGACCTCGCGCACGCGCACGACCTCACGGTCGTGGCAGAGGGCATCGAGACGTCCGAGCAGCTGGAAGCGTTGCGGGACATGCAGTGCGACATGGCCCAGGGCTACCTGCTGGGTCGGCCGATGACTATCGCGGCGCTCACCGAGGCCTCCGGCTCGAGGTAGATCGCCCACAGGTGCATCAGCGCGGTGCTGCGGTGAGGTGCCCACGCGCTCGCGCGCTCTGCAGCGGCGCGCGGGCCGCCGTCGTGGCCGGCGCGCTCGAGCACCCGGCGCACCGCCAGGTCGGTGGGGAGGAAGACGTCCGGGTCGCGGTGGCACCGCAGGTCGACGTAGTCGGCGGTCCACGGGCCGATTCCCGGCAGCTCGAGCAACCGCTCGCGGGGCGGTAGAGCAACGTCGTCCACGACCGCCGCGGCGCAGGCGACGACGGTGCGGGCCCGCGCCCGGGGCATCGGCAGCAGCTGCGGGTCGTGCGCCGCCAGCGCCGCCATGCTCGGGAACGTCGTCGTGACCCCGGCTCGCTGTCTGCGCAACGGTTCACCCAGGACGGCGCTGATCTTGCCGAGCGCGGCACGCGCGCCCTTCAGCGACACCTGCTGGCCGACCACCGTGCGCACCAGCGTCTCACCGTGGTCGGCGCTGCCGGCCGCGTGCAGCCCGGGCCGCTCGCGCACGGACGCGCCGATCACGGGATCGTGGGCGAGGTGCCGCTCGGCGTCCCTTGTCGTGGTCGTGGTGGCCAGCAGGTGCTGAAGGCGTTGCAGGACAGCAGGTTCGCTGGTCCCCTCGACGCGGACGCCGTCCGGCGTCGCGGTCATCGAGACGACCACCGCGCCGTCCGGCGTCCGCAGCGAACGGCTGAACGTCGTGCCGTCCCAGTGCTCGACGCCCGGCACCGCGTGCGCGCCCAGGAACGCGAGCAGCCGCGCGCCGTCGTACGGCGGCTCGGCGGCGAGCAGGGTCGGCATCGGGCTCCTTCGTGGCGGTGCGGCACACGCTAGCCGGGGGCGCCGCGCTCCACCGAAGGCTGGGTCGAGTCCCGCCCGCCCGCCACCGGAAGGGGGACGGCGGGGGCGGCGACGTGCCAACGCTCGCGACCCGACCACGCGACCTCGACGATCCCCTCAGGGACCTCGCGGGCCACAGCCTCGACGAACGTCTCAGCAGCCTCGGGCACACCGCCTGGAAGAAGGTGGGTATCCCCCTCACGCGGCCGGACGGCGAGCACGACGTCACCCACCGAGGACAACCACGTGGCCGCCATCACCGTCTTGGTGTTCGTGACGGTCGAACGTGGGTGGCTGCTGCCCGCTGATGCACAGGCCTCTCAGACCCTTGACCGATCAGGGCGGCGGGGCAATAATAGAACACATGTTCGAGGAAACACTCACCCGGGCAGCGGCGCCGGTCGGCATGGACGCGTGCGTTCCGATGGAGGCGCCGTCCACGACGACGCAGGACGCCGAGTTCCTCGCGTGGCTGTGGGCGAGTGAGCGCGGCTATGACGAGCCGGCCGAGGCCACCGATGCCGTGGAGCAGAGCATCGGCGCGCTCGGAGGGACGGCGCTCGCGTCGTACCTCGCGAGCCTGCCGCCGCTGGCGGGCGTCGACGGGTGGACGGTCGTCGAGACGATCAAGGGGTACGAGAAGCTCGAGCGGTACGCGAGCGCCATGAAGCTGCGCGCCGTCGCCGAGCTCGCAGCGCGCCACCCCGACCCGCGCCGCAAGTGGGCGCGCGACGCCAAGCCGCAGCCGGGCGCGCGCGGGACGGCCGCCGACGAGCCGTTGGGCACCGTCTTCGAACAGGCGTCCACCGAGGTGGCGCTCGCGCTCGACCTGCCGCGCGTCACCGCGCGTGGGCTCGTGCTGGACGCCGTGTCGCTCACCCGCCGCCTGCCGGCAGCGCTGGACGCCCTCACCGCGGGCGCCATCTCGACCGCCAAGGCCCGTTGCATCGCCGACGAGACGGTCTTGCTCTGCGCCGACGACGCCCGACGGGTCACCGCCGCCGTGCTGGCGCGCGCCCACCTGCGGACCGCCGCCCAGACCCGCGCGGCGCTGCGTGCCCTCGTGATCGCCGCCGACCCGGCCCTCGCCCGCCGGCGCGAGCTGAAGGCTCGCAGCGAGCGCTTCGTTCGCCCCGGCCGACAGGTCGACGACGGCATGGTCGCGTGGGAAGCACACCTTCCGGTCGGTGACTCGGTCGCGATCTGGCAGCGCCTGTGCGGGCTCGCCGACGCCGCCGACACCCGGGACGACCCGCGGCGGGTCGATGCCCGACGTGCCGACGCTCGTCGACCTGCTGCTGGGGCGCACCGTCTCGACATCGACGGGCGACCTGTCCAGCAGAGCGCAGGCAAGGTCTGGCGCACCGACGTCGTCGTGGCCGCGTCGACGCTCGCCGGGGGCGACGAGCGGCCGGGAGTCGCCGTCGGGTTCGGTCCGATTACGGCCCACACCGCCCGCGAGCTGGCCATCGGCGACACCGGCAGGGGCAACCCCGGCCACGGCCGCCGCAGCGCCCACGTGCAGAGAGAGATGACAGGTGGACTGGCCGATCGGCTGGCCGGCGACGCGCAGTGGCGGCGGATCCTGACCGACCCCGAGAGCGGGCTGGTGCGCGACTACGGCACGACCCGCTACCGGCCACCCCAGGCGCTCGCGGACTACGTCCGCACCCGGGACGGGCGGTGCATCGAACCCTTCTGCCGGACCAGCGCGTGGCACTGCGACCTCGACCACCTGAGGAACTCCCCGGCGGGCCCGAGCCCGGACCCCGATCCGGACGGGTCGACGTCCGACGTCAACCTGGCGTCGCAGTGCCGCGCCGGCCACCTGGCCAAGAGCCTGCCCGGGTGGTCGATCGACTGCCCCGACGGCGGCCGGTTCGTGTGGACGACGCCCACCGGGCACCGGTACGAGCGGCTGCCCGAGCCGCCGCTACCGACGCCGTTACCCCCGCCGCTACCCCAGCAGATACCCCCGCTGTTGAGCCCGCCGTCGTCGATCCCACCGCCGTTCTGAGCGCGTCGTGGACGCCCAGTGATGGCGCAGCGGTCGATGCCTGCGCTCAGCCCTCGACGGCCAGCTCGCCGAGCAGCGACCAGTCCTCGCCCGGCACCGAGACGTTGACGATGCGCGGCGTCGACGCCAGGTGCGGCGGCAGTTCACGCTGGGCGGCGGCGAAGTGGTCGGTCTTCACGTGCGCCGCGCCGGCGGCGTCGTCGCGGAACGCCTCGACCAGCACGTACTCGTCCGGGTCGTCCAGGCTGCGCGACCACTCGAACCACAGGCACCCGGGCTCGCTGCGGGTGGCCTCAGTGAACGCGGCGCTGATCTGCGGCCAGCGCTCGGCGTCCTCGTGGCGCACCTGGAACTTGGCGGTGATGAAGATCATCGTGGTCCTCTCGTCGACGGTGATCTCAGCCTGCTGCGGCGGCGATGATCCCCGCAACCTCCGCAGGGTGCGACGCGAAGGGCGAGTGCGAGCTCTCGAGCGTGTAGACCGCCCGGGCCCGGGCCGACATCGCCTGCTGCGCCGCGTAGGGGATCGCCCGGTCCTGGGTGCACGCGACGTACACCGACGGCACGTCCTGCCAGGCGGCAGCGGTCTGCGGGGCGGCGAAGGACGCGAGCGACTGGTCACTGAGTCGGCTCGCGTAGCCCTGCGACACGAGGTCCGGCAGGTCGGCGTAGAACACCGGCACCGGGTCGGGCACCCGGCTGACCCCGGCCTCGGCGTCCACCTCGATCCAGCCCGGAGCCTGCCCCCCAAGCGCACCGAGCAGCGACTGGCCGGTGTCGAGCATGAACGCCGCGAGGTAGACCAGGCTCATCACGTTCGGCTCGCCCGCGGCGGCCTCGCTGACCACGATCCCCCCGTAGGAGTGCCCGACGACGACGGTCGGCCACCGGTTGGCCCGCAGCGCGTCGCGGACGACGGCGGCGTCGGCATCAAGGTCGCCCCCGCTGCCTGCGCTGGGCAGGTCGACGACCTCGACGTCCAGCCCGGCCCCGAGCAGGTGCGGCAGCAGAGGGTCCCACGCCCACCCCCCGTGCCAGGCCCCGTGCACCAGCATCACGTGGCACCGCACCGCCATGGTGTTCTGCTCCTCGTCGCTCGACCCGCGGGCGCTCCCGCGTGGCTGAACTGTCGCCGATGGCTGCTACTGGCGCAAAAGATGCGGCCGATCCGCCTGTGGCATCGTGAGCGCCGCGCAGCCCGGCGCACGAGGGGGAGCACCGACATGAGCCACGCCGACGACGTGACGCCCCGGCTGCCCGACCGTTGCGCGGTGATCGGCGGCGGGCGGATGGGCGCCGGCATCGCGCACGCCCTGCTGCTGGCGGGCTGCCAGGTCACCGTCCTCGAGCGGGACGACGCGGCGGGCGACGCCGCACGCACCCGGGTCACCAGGGCCGTCCTGGCGAGCGTCGAGCGGGGGGTCGCCACCGACCCGGACGACGTGCTGACCCGGCTGCGCTGCACCACTCACAGCGACGACCTCGCCGACGCCGAGCTGGTCGTCGAGGCCGTCCCGGAGGATCTCGACCTCAAGCTGGCGACCCTGCGCCGCGTCGAGGACGCCGTGCCCGCCACCACCGTGATCGCGTCGAACACCAGCAGCATCAGCCTCGACACCCTCTCGCACGCGCTGGCCCACCCCGAGCGGCTGCTCGGCCTGCACTTCTTCAACCCCGTGCCGGCCAGCCGGCTGGTCGAGGTCGTCATCGCCTCGGCGACCGCTGAGCACCTGCGCGGGCACGCCGTCGCCTGGGTGCACCAGCTCGGCAAGACGCCCGTCGTCGTCCGCGACTCCCCCGGGTTCGCCAGCAGCCGGCTCGGGGTGACGCTCGGCCTGGAGGCGATCCGGATGCTCGAGGAGGACGTCGCCTCGGCCGCCGACATCGACGCCGCCATGACCCTGGGCTACGGCCACCCCACCGGCCCGCTGCGACTCACCGACCTGGTCGGCCTGGACGTGCGCCTGGGCATCGCGCGCTACCTCGAGCGCGAGCTCGGGCCGCGGTTCGCCCCGCCGGCCCTGCTGGTGGGGCTGGTCGAGCAGGGTCACCTGGGCCGCAAGAGCGGCCGCGGGTTCTACGACTGGGAGCCGGCGCCGGCCTGAGCGGCCAGGCCCGCCGTCAGAAGGTGGTGATCTGCAGCGCCCGCATCCGGGCGTACAGGGTGGTGCGGCTCAGGCCCAGCTCACGCGCGGCGCGCGCCTTGTTGCCGTCGCAGTCCCCGAGCGCCCGCACGATCGTGGCCCGCTCGGCGCGCTGCAGTCCGCTCAGGCCGGCTCGGGTCCCCATGCGGTATGCCGCCGGCAGGTCGCCCAGCACCACGTCGCCGGTCGAGCGGTGCGCGACGACGTCGGCCATCACCGCCCGCAGCTCGTGCAGGTTGCCGGGCCAGCTCTGGGCGGCGAGGGCCTCGATGACGCTCGGGGTGAGTCGCAGCCGCGCCGCGGGGTTCGCGAGCCGGACGGCGTGAGCGGCGAGGTCCCGCATCTCGTTGCCGCGCTGCGCCAGGGGGGCCAGCTCGACGTGCTGCACGCAGGCGCTGGCCAGGGTCAAGGCAGCACCGCTGAGGCCCTCGCGGGGCCCTGAGGTCAGGACCAGGTCGGGCCGGGTCGTCGAGGTGAGGCTCTCGAGCACCTGGGTGGCGAGCCGGTCGGGCAGCGTGTCGATGCCGTCGACGACGACCGTCCCGGTGCCGCCGGTCAGCAGGTCGCGCAGGCGCCGGCCCCAGGCCGCGACGCCGTCCAGCGCGGCCGCGCCGCCGTCCAGCACCACGACCGGGTCACGGGTCGCCGCAGCCCTGGCCCGCGAGGTGCGCCCGCTGCCGGGCGGGCCGCTCACGAGCAGGGGCAGCCCGGTCACCAGCCGCAGGGGGCCCGCAGTACGCGGACGCCGTGTGTCGACGGCGTCGATCGCGAACAGCGCGCCCCCGCCGGCCCCCTCGACCGGGGTGACCGAGACGGTGACGACCGCACCGCTCGCCAGCGCCAGCGACGTGCGGCCGGCGGCGGCGCCCAGGGCCCTCAGGTGCGCATAATCACGCGGGTCGAGCAGGTCCAGCGCGGCGCGGTTCGAGAGCACGACGTTCTCACCGATGGCCGCCAGCACCCGCTGGCGGCGACCGGACGCCGACTGGAAGGCCGCCAGCAGGCGGCGCTCGGACGTGCGGGTGCCGTCGAGCAGCCGTTGCTCGATGTCCTCGACGGCGCGCGTGACCAGGGCCGCCAGCAGCGGGTTCGCGTCGGCCGCCGAGCCGGTGATGTCGAGTACTCCCTCGAGCCGTCGGGTGACCGGGTGCCAGATCGGGTGGCCGTAGCAGCTGAACGGCTGCAGCTGGTGCACGTAGTGCTCGCCGGCGTGCACCCGCACCCCGGCGCGCAGCTCGTGGGCGGTGCCCAGCGCGTTGGTGCCGACGACCTCCTCGCGAAAGCTGGCACCCGTACGCGCCCCGAGCTCGTCGAACAGCGACTCGGCGTGCCGGTCGTCGCACCAGCGGCGCACGATCCGGCAGTCGCGGTCGGCCAGCAGCAGGCTGTACCTGGTGTCCTGCAGGCGCTGCTCGAGCTGCTCGAGCACCGGCCCGGCGGCCAGCATCAGCGGGCTGGTGGCGTCGACGTCCGTCGTAGGTGCCTGGCCGAGCGTCGCGTCGGCGGCCAGCCCGGCCAGTCGCACCCGCTGCCACGACGCGGCGATCGGCTCGCGCTGCCCGAGGACGTCGACGGTCGGCCGCTCAGGGCTGGGCAGGCTCACGGTGGCTCCGTCTCGAGGTGGTCAGGTCAGGGAGCAGGGCGCGCACCGAGCGGGCCCGCAGGGCCCCCTTCCAGACGCCGGCGCCGTAGGCGACGTCGTCCAGCCGGCGCACGACCAGGAACGGCGCGAAGCCCAGCGGCGGCGCAGTCCGGCGGTGCTCGACGGCCGCGTCGACCAGCCCCGCGACGACGACGGCCCGCCGCGCGCGGCTCGACACCAGGCACGCGACGAGGGTGAGTGGCCACCAGTGCCGCAGCATCAGGGCACTGGCCTGACCGGACGCCGCCCCCAGCCCGGTCAGCGTCAGCGTCGCCGCCAACCGCACCGGACGCCGGCTGCGCGGCACCCGCCGGGCGATCCGCGCCGTCACGACCGCGCAGGTCGCGGCGACCACCGGAGCCGACCACCGGCGCTGGCACAGCGCCGCGCCCACGGCCAGCACGCTCCACGGCGACAGCACCGCGGGTGCCACCAGGGCGCCGTGCCGGTCGGCCAGCAGCGCGGCCCCGGTGCCGTAGTACGCCTTGCGGCCCATCCAGGAGGCGAGGTCGGCGCGGTGCTCGTGCTCGACGCGCACGCCCGGCTCGTACCGCACCCGCCAGCCGTCGGCGCACAGCCGCCAGACCAGGTCGACGTCCTCGGCCACCCGCAGCTCGTCACTGAAACCACCGCCGAGCGCCGATACCCGCGCGACCACGCACGCCGTGGCCACCCACGACACCCGCGAGCGCGGGCGCACCAGGGCCGGGTCGGGCCCGGGGTCCAGGGACGACCTCGCCCCCTCGTACGCCGCCACCGGGCTTCGCGGCGGCGCGGCCAGGGGCATCACCCGGGGTGCGACCAGCGCGACGCGCGGGTCGGCGAAGTGGCGCAGCAGCGCGGTGACCGCCTCGGCCGTGGCGACGACGTCGGAGTCGACGAACGCGACGTACGGCGTGCCGACCTGCGCCAGCCCGGCGTTGCGGGCAGCCGCCGGGCCGACGTTCGCTCTCAGCGGCAGCAGCGTCGCACCGTGCGCGGCGACCACCTCGGCCACTGCGGCCGGGTCGTGCGACGCGTCGTCGACCACGATGACCCGCAGCGTGCGGCCCAGCGCGGCGAGCAGCCGGTCGAGCTGGGCCGGTCGGTCGCGCACCGGCACCACGACGGTGACCTCGTCGGGCGCGACCTCGGGCAGCGAGGCCAGGACGGGGTCGGCCAGACCGGTGTCGACCAAACGCTGGGCCAGCGCACGCGCGACCGGCGTCGTCGCCCGCAGGGTGCCGCCGTCGAGCATCCGGGCGGCGGGCTCGGTCAGGTGCAGCACCAGGGTGGGTGACCCGCCGACCAGGGTGGTGCCGCCGTCGCGCACCCGGGTGTGCCGGCTCAGCGCCACCACGACGTCGACGGTGTGCAGCGCGGGCGCGCTCACGGCGTGAACCCGCCGTCCGCCTGGACGACCGAGCCGTTCAGGACGCCGCCGGCCACCGAGCAGCAGAACGCGACGGTCGCGGCGATCTCGTCCGGCTCGAGCAGCCGGCGCACCAGCGTCGAGGCGGCGAAGCCCTCGACGTCACTCTCGCCGTACAGGGCGGCGGTGGCCGTCAGCATGTCGGTGCGGGTGCTGCCGGGCGAGACCGCCACCGCGGTGACGCCGGTGCCGACGAGGTCGGCGGCCAGCCCCTTCACCAGGCCGACGACGGCGTGCTTGGCGGCCGAGTAGGCGGCCAGCCGGAACAGGCCGTGCGCGCCCGCGGCGGAGGCGAGCGCGACGAAGCGGCAGCCGCTCGGCGCCGGCCCGGCGAGCATCAGCGGCACCGTCACGGCCGCCGTCGTCCACACCCCGCGGACGTCGACCTGCCAGAGCGCGTCCAGATCGTCGTCCGGGGTCTGCCACAGCGGGGCCCCGCCGGCCATCACCGCGGCAGCCGCGACGACGGCGTCCAGGCGGCCGAGCTCGTGGACCGCCAGCCGGGCTGCGGCCTGCATCGCCTCACGGTCGCGGACGTCGGCCACCCGGGTCAGCACGGCGTCGCCCCCGGCCGCACCCACCGCCTCGAGCTGCTCGCGCGTCGCGAGCGGGTACGTCACGGCATCCGGCCGACCCGGGCCCGCACCCGCGCACGAGTCCACGGCCACGACCGCGTACCCCTGGGCCACGAGCGCCCCGACGGTCGCCGCGCCGATCCCCCGCGCGGCACCGGTGACCAGCGCCACCCGGCGGTCGGTCACGACGCCGCCCGCGCGGACGGTACGACGAGGCAGCCGAGGTCGTCCGGTGCACCGACGGACAGTCGCCGCGCGGCGCCGCCGACCATGGCGCGCAGCAGCCGCGCACCCTCGGCGGCGGTGGCACCGGTGGGGTCGCCCAGCACGCCGGAGGCCGACACCGCCCGCACGCCGCCCGTGGTCAGCACCGGCATCAGCTCGTTGAGCGGCGCCACGTTGCCGACGACCGTGCGCTCGGGGCGCACCAGGTGGGGGGCCAGGTGCATGACCAGGCAGGTCTCGGTGAAGCCCGCGTGCAGGTCACCCCCGCCTGCCGCGCACGGCACCCAGGCCACGTCGTGCGCCTCGCGCCGCAGCTGCGCGACGGCGCGCGACAGCGGCTCGACGTTGCCGCCGTGCCCGTTGACGAAGACGACCGGGCCGGCCCACGACGCGAGCGAGCGCACCATCTCGACCAGCACGAGGTGCAGGGCGTCCGCGCCGATCGACACGGTGCCGGCGAACCCCTGGTGCTCTCCGCTGGAGCCGTAGGCGAGCGGCGGCGCGACGAGCACGGGATCGGCAGCGCCTGCGAGGGCCCCGACGAGCCCGTGCGCGACAGCCGTGGCCACGAGCGTGTCGGTGGACGTCGGCAGGTGGGGTCCGTGCTGCTCGGTCGACCCGAGCGGCACGAGCACGAGCGGGCGGGACGGCAGGTCGGGCCAGGTCGCGTCACCCAGCACCGAGGTCATGAGGTCGCGTCGACCCCCAGCGCCCGGGTGAACCCCGGCGGCACCAGGACGTCGCCGGGACGCAGGTCGCGGGCGGCGGACAGCCCGAGGCCGAGCACGGTCGAGTCGAGCCCACCGCGCAGCACGTCCAGCACGTTCTCGACCCCTGCCTGCCCGTTCGCGGCCAGGCCCCACAGGTAGGCGCGGCCGATCATCACGGCGCGGGCGCCGAGCGCGAGCGCCTTGGCGACGTCCGAGCCGCGCCGGATCCCGCCGTCCAGCAGCACCTCGATCTCGTGACCGACGGCGTCGGCCACCGCCGGCAGCGCGCGGATCGGCGCCGGCGTGCCGTCGAGGTTGTTGCCACCGTGGTTCGACACCGAGATCGCGGTGGCACCGGCCTGGACGGCGCGCTTGGCGTCGTCGACCCGCGAGACGCCCTTGAGCATGAACGGCCCGTCCCACTGCTCGCGCAGCCACGCGACGTCGTCCCAGCTCGGCGGCGGCGTCTGCATCCACTCGTAGTAGGCACCGAAGAACGTCGGCGCCGCCTCCCCGGGCGCGGCCAGGTTGGGTGCGGTCAGGTCGGGCAGCCTGCCACTGCGGGCGAAGTCGGCCAGCCAGCGCGGCCGGCGCAGCCCCTCGGGAGCAAACCGCAGCATCGCCTTGAGGTCGAGCTTCTCGGGGATCGTCGGGCTGCCCCAGTCGCGGCCGTTGGAGAACGACCAGTCCAGCGTCGCGATCACCCCGACGCAGCCCGCGGCCCGGGCCCGGTCGAGCCGGCGCACCATCGCGTCGCGGTCGCCCATCCAGTAGGTCTGGTAGAGCGTGCGGGGGTTGGCGGCCGTGACCTCCTCGACCGGCTTGCTCGCGAACGACGACAGGCCCATCAGCGTGCCGCGGGCGGCGGCCGCGCGCGCCACCGCGACCTCGCCGTCCGGGTGCACGGCCTGGACGCCGGTCGGTGAGATGAGCACCGGCAGGTCGATGGTCTGACCCATCACCGTGGTCGACAGGTCGCGCGTGCCCGAGCTGCCGGCGACGTGCGGGGCGAAACCCAGCAGCGCGAAGGCGGCCAGGTTGTCGTCGTACGACAGGCCCTGCTCTGACCCGGCCAGCAGCGCGCTGTAGACCGACGGCGGCAGCCGCTTCTTCGCCCGGCGCTGCGCCTCGGCGACCGTCTCGAACCACGCTCCCACGTCGGGTCTGCCTCTCAGTCGCAGGTGAAGCCCGCGAGCGGGCTCTCGGAGCAGGCGGACACCGGCGGGGCGCTCGGGCCGGGTCGGGTGCCGATCTGCACCGGCACCGGACGCCGGACCGCCGGCGTCGTACGGTGCGAGTGGTCGTCGGTCGGTCGGCGGGACGCGATGGTGGCGGCCCGGTCGTCCGCCGCCAGCGCGGTCTCACCGAAGCCGCGCACGCACTCGGGATCGGGGCCGTCCAGCGGCAGGCCGGTGAAGAACTTGGCCGCCATGCACCCGCCGCGGCACGAGTCGAAGAACTGGCAGCGGGTGCACGCCCCTGACGTCTGCGGCGAGCGCAGGTCGGCGAACAGCTCGGAGGTGCGCCAGACCTGGCCAAAACCGCCGTCCCGCAACAGGTTTCCGGCCAGGAACGTGTCGTGGATCGCGAACGGGCACGCGTACACGTCACCGATCGGGTCGATCAGGCAGACCACCCGACCGGCGCCGCAGAGGTTCAGCCCGGGCATCGCGGTCTCGCCGTACCCGGCCAGGTGGAAGAACGAGTCGCCGGTCAGGACGTTCTCGCCGGCGCCGACCAGCCAGTCGTACAGCTCGCGCTGCTGGGCGGCCGTCGGATGCAGCTCGTCCCAGACGTCGACCCCGCGGCCGGACGGGCGCAGCCGGGTCAACCGCAGCGTCGCCCCGTGGTCGTCGGCGATCTTCTTGAACGCGTCGAGCTGCCCGACGTTGTGCCGGGTCACGACGACCGAGACCTTGGCATCCGCGAACCCCGCCTCGGCGAGGTTGTCGAGCGCGCGGATCGCCGTGGCGTACGACCCGGCACCGCGCACGTGGTCGTTCACCTCGGCGGTCGCGCCGTCGAGCGAGACCTGCACGTCGACGTAGTCGGTGCGGGCGAGCACCGCGGCCCGGTCGGGGGTCAGCCGGATGCCGTTGGTCGAGAACTTCACCCCCACCTGGTGGGCGACCGCGTAGTCCAGCAGGTGCCAGAAGTCCTCGCGCACGGTGGGCTCACCGCCACCGACGTTGACGTAGAACACCTGCATCCGCTGCAGCTCGTCGATCACCGCCTCGCACTGCACAGTGGTCAGCTCGCGCGGGTCGCGCCGTCCGGACGAGGACAGGCAGTGCACGCACGAGAGGTTGCACGCGTACGTGAGCTCCCAGGTCAAGCAGATCGGCGCGTCCAGGCCGTACTCGAACTGCTCGACGAGCGAGCCGGTCGTCGGGCGGGCGGGCGCGGGCGGGCGGACGTCGAGCTCGGTCACGCGGGTCCTCCGGTGCACGTGGCGATGGGGTGGGCGGTGGCCGTCATGAGCGCGGCGCGATCATGTCCGTGTCGGCCAGGCGGCGCAGCGCCGCGACGTACGCCGGCCACTGGGCGGTGTCGATGCCCGCCGTCGTCAGCGCGTCGCGGACGTCGGGGGCGGCCTCGAGCCCGCGCACGACCTCGACCAGGCCGGGCGCCTTGAGGAACGTCAGGCGCCGCGTGCCGAAGTGGTAGGCCAGTGCCCCGAACGGCTCGGGGCGCAGGGCGACCGACGACGAGAGCGACCAGGCCTCGTCCAGCACGACGTCAGTAGACGCCGCACATGCCGTCGATCGAGACCTCTTCGACCAGCGTCTGCGCCAGCACCGCCTCGTCCACGGCGGGGGCGGGGTCAGCGACCTCGGGGGCGGCGACGATCGTGTCGGGACGGTCCATCTGGGGCACCTCGACTCATCGGTCGCGTCGTCGGTGACGCGATGCTGACCGCAACTTATGGCACCGAGCGCCACAAGGGAAGGGGTGGCACCGCCGGGTAGTGTCCGGGCCCGATGACCGCGAACGAGCCCGTCCGGATCGGACGACGTCCGGCGACCGACCACGACTCCGTCGCGGCGGCGGCGCTGGACCTGTTCTGGCGCCACGGTTTCGACGCCACGACGACCCAGGCGATCGCGGACGCCAGCGGCATCAGCCGACGCACCGTCTTTCGGTACTTCCCCTCCAAGGACGACATCCCGTGGGGCCGGTTCGACGAGAACCTCGACCACCTGGCCGCCGTCCTGCGGGCCACCCCGCCGGGCCTGCCGCTGCACGAGGCCGTCCACCGCGCGGTCCTGGACTTCAACCGCATCGACGCGGGCGCCGTCGCCCAGCACCGGGTGCGCATGACGCTCATCCTGCGGACGCCGGCGCTGCAGGCGCACTCGGCGCTGCGCTACGCCGGGTGGCGGGCGGTCATCGCCGAGTACGCCGCCGCGCGGCTGGGGCTGCCCGTCGACGCCATGCTGCCCCGCGTCGTCGGGCACGTGGCACTCGCGCTGGCGCTGTCGGCGTACGAGCGGTGGCTGGACGACGAGGACGCCGCCCTGGCGGACCTGCTCGACGAGGCGCTGGCCGGCCTGCGCACCTACCTGGGCGACCGGTCTTGACGGACGCGGCGCGAACGTCCAGTTTCTGAACACCTGCCGGTCGCGACCGGTGACACAGTTCGCTGTACCCACGCCCACGAAGGAGTCGGCATGAAAACGAAGGCAGCGGTCGTCTACGAGGCCGGCAAGCCCATCGAGATCGAGGAGCTCGACCTCGACGGTCCTCGCGATGGCGAGGTCCTCATCCGCTACACCCACGCAGGTCTGTGCCACTCCGACGTCCACGTCGCGCACGGCGACCTCGAGGCGCGGTTGCCCATGGTCCTCGGCCACGAGGGCGCGGGCATCATCGAGGAGGTCGGCCCCGGCGTCACCCGCGTCAAGGTCGGTGACCACGTCGTCTGCTCGTTCATCCCCAACTGCGGCACCTGCCGCTACTGCGCGTCCGGCCAGCAGTCCATCTGCGACATGGGGGCCACGATCCTCGAGGGCTACCTGCCCGGCGAGCGGTTCCCGATCAGCGGCCCGCGGGGCAAGTACGGCGCCATGTGCATGCTGGGCACGTTCAGCCAGTACGGCGTCATCCACCAGAACTCGGCGGTCAAGGTCGACGACGACCTGCCGCTCGACAAGGCGGTGCTCGTCGGCTGCGGCGTCCCGACCGGCTGGGGCTCGGCGGTCAACACCGCCAACGTCAAGGCCGGCCAGACCGTCGCGGTGTTCGGCGTCGGCGGCATCGGCATCAACGCCGTCCAGGGCGCGCGGTACGCCGGGGCCAAGTACGTCGTGGCCGTCGACCCGCTCGAGAACAAGCGCGAGAAGGCGATGGAGCTCGGCGCCACCCACGCCTTCGCCACCGCCGCCGAGGCGCACGAGGCCATCACCCAGATGACCCGCGGGCAGGGCGCCGACTCGGCGATCCTCACCCCCGACCTGATGACCTCGCAGATCGTCTCGGACGGGTTCAACGCGGTCGGCAAGGGCGGCACCGTCGTCCTCACCGGCCTGAACAAGCTCATGGAGCAGAACATCGAGCTGCCCGGCACGATCCTCACGCTGTTCCGCAAGAAGATCGTCGGCAGCCTGTTCGGCGACTGCAACCCCACGGTCGACATCCCGAAGATCCTGGGGCTCTACCAGAGCGGTGACCTCAAGCTGGACGAGATCATCACGCGCACCTACACCCTCGACCAGGTGCAGGAGGGCTACGACGACCTGCTCGCGGGCAAGAACGTGCGCGGCGTCGTGATCCACGAGCACCCGTGACACCTGCTGTCCCGACGGCGGGCGGGCCGGGCACCTCGGTGCCCGGCCCGCCCGTCCGGGTGCCCACGGCCGTGGTCGGGCGCGACCGCGAGGTCGAGCTGCTCACCGCGGCCCTGGCCAGCGGCGCCCACGTGCTCATCGAGGGACCTCCCGGCACCGGAAAGTCCACCCTGCTGCGGCACGTCGCATCGGGCCGGTCGATCCCGTTCTTCCTGGTCGAGGGCAACGCCGAGCTGACGCCGGCCCGCCTGGTCGGCCACTTCGACCCGGCCCTGGTCCTCACCAGCGGCTACCGCCCCGACGTCTTCGTCGACGGTCCCCTGATCGAGGCGCTGCGCACCGGCGGGCTGCTGTACGTCGAGGAGCTCAACCGCGTGCCGGAGGAGACGCTGAACGTGCTGCTCACCGTGATGAGCGAGCGCGAGCTCAACGTCCCGCGCCTCGGCCGGGTCGCGGCCGCGGACGGGTTCAGCCTCGTCGCCGCCATGAACCCCTACGACGCGGTCGGCACCGCACGCATCTCCTCGGCCGTCTACGACCGCACCTGCCGGATCACGATGGACTACCAGAGCGAGGACGCCGAGCGCGCGATCGTGCGCCTGCGGGCCACCTCGCCGGTCGACGACGAGTGGCGCGCCAAGGCGGTCGCGCTCGTGCGCGCCACCCGCAGCCACCCCGACGTCCGGATCGGCTCGTCCGTGCGCGGCGCCATCGACCTGGTGGGCCTGTGTGCCGAGCTCGCTCGGCTGCGCGACCGACCCGCCACCGACTGGCAGGCGGGGCTGGACGCGGCCCTGGTCTCGCTCTCGGGCCGGATCAGGCTGCAGGAGTCCTGCCTGCGCCCGCCCGAGGACGTCGTCCGCGAGCTCTACACCCAGGTGTTCGGCCCACCCCCGAGCGAGGCCGACGACGGGTCCGGTGGTGACCCGGGGGGAGCCTGAGCCCGCCCGCGGCGGGCCCAGCACCCAGTCAGGCGCCCGGACAGCCGGACGACGCGCGCCGACGTCCGCGCAGCTCGAACCCACCCGGCCGCACCACCAGCCGCACCGACCTGTCGCGGCACCCGCAGTTCGCCGAGATCTCGCCCGAGGTCGGGGTGCTGGACGAGCAGGCCCTCGAGCAGGCGCTCGCCGCCGACCCGGACGCCGCCCTCGCGCTGCTCGCCGAGCTGCTCAGCGCCACCGACGAGCGGCTGCGGGCGGCGGCCGCGACACTCGCGGCACGCCTGGTGCTCGACCGCTCGCGGGTCGGGCGCTCGACCCGGCGCGGGCCGGGCCGACCCCGCCTGGTCTCGGCCGAGAGCGGAGGTGACCTGGACGTCGACGCCTCGCTCGAGGCGATCACCGCGGCCGCCGCGCAGGGCCGGCCGCCGTCGGTGGACGAGCTGGTGGCCCGCGACTGGGGCCGCCCCGACCTCGCGCTGTGCGTCGTCGTCGACCACTCCGGCTCGATGAGCGGCAGCCGACTGGCCGCTGCGGCGGTCACCGCCGCCGCCTGCGCGCAGCGCGCCCCGGCCGAGCACGCGGTGCTCGCCTTCGCCCGCGACGTCCAGGTCATCCGGTCGATGACCAGCCACGCGACGCCGACCGTCACCGTCGAGCGGGTGCTGCGGCTGAAGGGCCACGGCATGACCGGCCTCGGCGCCGCGCTGCGGGCCGCCCACGAGCAGCTGGGCCGGGCGCGAGCGGCGCGTCGGGTCGTCGTCCTGCTCTCGGACTGCCGTGCCACCGACGAGGACGACGCCGTCCCGGCGGCTCGCGCGATCCCCGAGCTGGTGATCCTCGCGCCGCAGGACGACCACGACGAGGCCGACCGGCTGGCCCTGGCCAGCGGCGCCCGGTGCGCCGCCCTGGCCGGCGCCAGCAGCGCCCCCGGCCTGCTGCTCGAGCTGCTCGGCTGACACTGATAGTCGACAAAGTCTTGGCATCGACGCGGATCGCGTGTAGAACTTCTAGGGAACGGTGACCCGACCCCAGGAGACCCCATGTCCCTCGACACCCCCGAGCGCACCGGCCCCGCACCGCGACCGACCGGCCCGCTCAGCACCATCGACTACAGCGAGCGCATCCCGAACAACGTCGACCTCGCCGGCGACCGGCGGCTGCAGCGGGCGCTCGAGGGCTGGCAGCCCAAGTTCCTGGACTGGTGGAAGCAGCTCGGCCCCTCGCTGCCCACCAAGGACGTCTACCTGCGCACCGCCGTCTCGGTCGGGCGCGACGGCTGGGCGCACTTCGAGCACGTGCCGATGGACGAGTACCGCTGGGGCATCTTCCTGGCCGAGCAGAACCCCGACCGCACGATCAGCTTCGGCAAGCACCGCGGCGAGCCGGTGTGGCAGGAGGTGCCGGGTGAGCACCGCGCCGACCTGATGCGCCTGATCGTCATCCAGGGCGACACCGAGCCGGCCTCGGTCGAGCAGCAGCGCGTCCTGGGCGCCACCGCCCCGAGCCTGTACGACCTGCGCAACCTGTTCCAGGTCAACGTCGAGGAGGGCCGCCACCTGTGGGCGATGGTCTACCTGCTGCACGCGTACTTCGGCCGCGAGGGCCGCGACGAGGCCGAGCAGCTGCTCAAGCGCAACTCCGGTGACCTCGACAGCCCCCGCATCCTCGGCGCGTTCAACGAGGCGACGACGGACTGGCTGCAGTTCTTCATGTTCACGTACTTCACCGACCGCGACGGCAAGTACCAGCTCGGCACCCTCAAGGAGTCGGCGTTCGACCCGCTGGCGCGCACCTGCGAGTTCATGCTCAAGGAGGAGGCGCACCACATGTTCGTGGGGACGACGGGCGTGCAGCGTGTCGTCGAGCGCACCGCCGAGCTGATGAACGAGCACGGCACCGCCGACGTCCTGCCGCACGGGGGCATCCCCCTGGACGTGATCCAGAAGTACCTGAACTTCCAGTTCTCGGTGTCGATGGACCTGTTCGGCTCCGAGCAGTCGACCAACGCGGGCAACTACTACTCCTCGGGCCTGAAGGGCCGTTGGATGGAGACCCGCCGCAAGGACGACCACGAGCTGCTCGGCGACGAGCGCACGATGAACGCCGTCGAGGACGGCCGGATCGTCCAGCGCACCGTGCCGATGCTCAGCGCCCTCAACCTGGACCTGCGCGACGAGTACGTCGCCGACTGCGCGAACGGCGTGCGCCGGTGGAACCAGGCCCTCGAGGACGCCGGGCTCGAGCAGCGGCTGTTCCTGCCGCACGAGGGGTTCAACCGGGCAGTGGGCGCCTACCGCGGCCACCACCTCAGCCCGCAGGGCGAGATCCTGGACGACGCGACCTGGGCGGCGCAGGTCGACCAGTGGCTGCCCACCGACGCCGACCGCGCTGCGGTCGCCTCGCTGATGGTGCCCGAGTACGAGGCCGGTGCGTTCGCCGGCTGGATCGCGGCCCCGCAGGCCGGGATCAACGAGCAGCCGGTCGAGTTCGACTACGTCCACCTGGCGGACGAGTCCCTGGCCTGATCGCCCACCAGCACGAGGCCGGTCAGCTGCGCTGGCCGGCCTCGTCGTCCATCCGGTCCCACTCCTGCTGGGCCCGGCGGTGCCAGCGGTCGTGCCGGTCGTGGAACGTCGCGGCCGCGCGGGCCCCGGGCCAGTCGTGGTCGAGCAGCTCGCGCGGCAGGTCGGGGTCCAGGAACGGGAACCGGCGCCACTCCTGCACCAGCTGCACCTGAGCGACGAACGCCTCGCGAGCCGAGGTGACCTCGGTGGCCGCGAACCGGTCGACGAACCGCTGGTAGCGCGTCTCGACGTCGGCCAGGTCCCAGGCCGCGTCGATCAGCTTCCCCGGGTCGCCGCCGGACACCGCCGGCCCGGCCCAGGTGAAGGCCCGCTCGCGCAACCCGAGCTCGTCGAGCACCGCGGCGACGGCGTCCGCCTTCGTGACGTCCGGCACCACCCACAGCCCCGGCGACGGCGAACCCAGACCCAGCCAGGTCAGGCGGGTGCGCAGCCGGTGGCGCAGCTGGCGCTGGCTCTCGGGCACGGCGACGGTCAGCACCAGCCAGCGCCCGTCCCACGGGTGCGGGCTGCGCAGGAACCCGTAGATCCGCTCGGCGCCCTCACCGAGCAGCGCGGTGCCCTCGTCGGTCAGCTGCCAGCGCACCCGCCGGCCGTGCCGGCTCGACGCCATCAGGCCCTCGGCCGCGGCCCGGGCCAGCGCCTGCCGCGCGGACTTCGGCTCGACCCCCAGCGCCCCCAGCGCGTCGACCAGCGTGCCGGTCCAGACCCGACCGCCGCGGGCGCGGACGAACTCGCCGAGGACGGTCAGCAGCAGCGACCGGGCGCTCGGGTACCCGGGGTCGCGCAGGTCACGGACGGGTTGAGACACAGCGCCACTCTCCCAGAACCGGCAGGGACGAGCACATGCTACAAACTCTTGACGTAGGGCAGCCTGTACGTCGAGTATCGACGAAGCGTTGCAGGGCTCCCCCGGTGAGAGGTGTGTCATGACCGTCGAAGCGACGCAGGCCGCGAGCACGACGGGTGACACCGACGACCCGGCGGTGACCGGCCCCCCGGTCGTCTCGTTCGCCACCTCGCCCGAGCGGTACCGGCACTGGCGCCTGGACGTCGAGGGGCAGGTCGCGACCGCCACGTTGACCGTGGACGAGTCGGCGGGCCTGGTGCCGGGCTACGAGCTGAAGATGAACTCCTACGACCTCGGCGTCGACATCGAGCTGTACGACCTGGTGCAGCGCGTGCGGTTCGAGCACCCC
>JBBQGB010000023.1:0-47354 GCA_038322575.1 Actinomycetales bacterium | reverse complement strand
AGGCGGATCTTGGGCCCCTGCAGGTCGACCAGGACGGCGACCGACCGACCCGCCTCGTCACCCGCGGCACGCACCGCCGCGTACACCTTCTCGTGGTCGGCGTAGGTGCCGTGGCTGAGGTTCAGCCGCGCGACGTCCATGCCCGCGGCCACCAGGTCGCGCAGCGCGTCGGGGGTGGAGGTGGCGGGGCCGAGGGTGCAGACGATCTTGGCGCGACGCATGAGGGCAGCCTAGTGCGCCACCACTCCTCAGGCCGTGAGCGGACGGTCGGTGGGACGCACTGGTGAGGGCAGCGTGGTGCTGCCGGTGAGGAACCGGTCGACCGAGGCGGCGCACGAGCGTCCCTCGGCGATCGCCCAGACGATCAGGGACTGCCCGCGCCCGGCGTCGCCCGCGACGAAGACCCCCGGCACCGACGATGTGAAGTCCTTGTCGCGCGCCACGTTGCCCCGCTCGTCGAGCTCGACGCCGAGCTGGGCGAGCACCGAGTCGGGCTCGGGCCCGGTGAACCCCATCGCCAGCAGCACCAGCTGCGCGGGCAGGTCGCGCTCGCTGCCCTCGACCGGCACGAACCGCCCGTCCTGGCGCTCGACGTGGGCGATGCGCAGGCCGCGCACCTGGCCGTGCTCGTCGGCGAGCAGCTCCTGGGTGTCGACGGCGTAGACGCGGTCGCCCCCCTCTTCGTGGGCGCTGGCCACCTTGTAGGTCATCGGGTAGGTCGGCCACGGCTGCGCGTCGGGCCGCTCGTCCGGCGGTCGGGGCAGGATCTCGAGCTGGGTGACCGACCGGGCCTTCTGCCGCAGCGCGGTGCCCAGGCAGTCCGCGCCCGTGTCGCCGCCGCCGATGATGATGACGTCCTTGCCCTCGGCGCTGACCAGGCCGTCGGCGGGCTCGTGGAGGGCGGCGCGGTTGGCCGGCGGCAGGTACTGCATCGCCTGCAGCACACCACCGAGCCCGCGACCGGGGACGTCGAGCTCGCGTCCGACCGTCGACCCGACCGCCAGGACGACGGCGTCGTACCGGCCGCGCAGCTGCTGGCCGGTGACCTCCTGGCCGATCGCGACCCCGGGCCGGAACCGGGTGCCCTCGGCCTCCATCTGCGCCAGCCGGCGGTCGAGCACCGACTTCTCCATCTTGAACTCGGGGATGCCGTAGCGCAGCAGGCCGCCGATCCTGTCGGCACGCTCGTACACCGCGACGGTGTGACCGGCCCGGGTCAGCTGCTGCGCGACGGCGAGCCCGGCCGGGCCGCTGCCGACCACGGCGACGGTCTTGCCGGTCAGCCGCTCGGGGGGCAGCGGCCGGACCGTGCCTTCGGCGAAGGCGCGCTCGACGATCGAGACCTCGATCTGCTTGATCGTGACCGGTGGCTGGTTGATCCCGAGGACGCATGACGTCTCGCACGGCGCCGGGCACAGCCGGCCGGTGAACTCGGGGAAGTTGTTCGTCGCGTGCAGCCGCTCGATGGCCTCGTCCCAGTCCTCTCGCCAGGTGAGGTCGTTCCACTCGGGGATGAGGTTGCCGAGCGGGCAACCGCTGTGGCAGAACGGGATGCCGCAGTCCATGCAGCGCCCCGCCTGGCGGCGCAGCTGGGTGCGGTCCTGGTCCTCGTAGACCTCGTGCCAGTCCTGCAGCCGGATCGGCACGGGGCGGCGCGCCGGCAGCTCGCGGTCGCGGACGGTGAGAAAACCCTTGGGATCAGCCACGTGACGCCTCCGTGATGCGGGTCCAGACCTCGTCGCCGTCCAGGTCGAGACCCTCGATGGTCGCCTGGTCGCGCACCGCCAGCACGATGCGGTAGTCGCGCGGCAGGATCTTGGTGAAGCGCTCGAGCGCCCCGGGCCAGTCGGTCAGCAGCCGCTCGGCCACGGCCGACCCGGTCTCGTCGCGGTGGCGGGTCACGAGCGCCCGCAGCTCGTCGGCGTCCGGGCCCTCGACCGCCGAGAGCTCGACCTCACCGCTGGCCATCGCGGCCGGGTTGAGCCGGTCGCGTCGCAGGTCGAGCACGTACGCCGTGCCGCCCGACATGCCGGCGGCGACGTTGCGCCCGGTCGCGCCGAGCACCACGACGGTGCCCCCGGTCATGTACTCGAGCGCGTGGTCACCGACGCCCTCGACGACCGCGCTGGCCCCGGAGTTGCGGACGCAGAACCGTTCGCCCGCCGTACCGCGGATGAAGATCTCACCTGCGGTGGCGCCGTACGCGACGACGTTGCCGGCGACGACGTGGTCCTCGGCCACGAAGGTGGCCGCGTGGTCGGGGCGCACGACGACCCGTCCGCCCGACAGGCCCTTGCCGACGTAGTCGTTGGCGTCACCCAGCAGCCGCAGGGTGATCCCCCGCGGCAGGAACGCGCCGAGCGACTGCCCGGCCGACCCGGTGAGGGTGACGTCGATGGTGTCGTCGGCCAACCCCTGCGGGTAGCGCTTGGTGACCTCGTGGCCCAGCATCGTGCCGACCGTGCGGTTGACGTTGCGCACCGGCAGGGTGATGCGCACCGGCTCGCGCCGCTCGAGCGCGTCGGACGCCATCGCGACCAGGCTGTGGTCGAGCGCCTTCTCCAACCCGTGGTCCTGGCCGGTGACCTGACGGCGAGCAGCGCCCGGCGCGACGTCCGGAACGGCGAGCACCGGCGTCAGGTCGAGACCGGACGCCTTCCAGTGCTCGACGGCGCGCCGGGTGTCGAGCAGCTCGACCATGCCGACCGCCTCGTCGATGCTGCGCAGGCCCAGGGCCGCCAGGTGCTCGCGCACCTCCTCGGCGATGTACTCGAAGAACGTCTCGACGAACTCGGGCTTGCCGGTGAACCGCTTGCGCAGCTCGGGGTTCTGCGTCGCTACGCCGACCGGGCAGGTGTCGAGGTGGCAGACGCGCATCATGATGCAGCCGCTGACGACCAGCGGTGCGGTGGCGAAGCCGAACTCCTCGCCGCCGAGCAGCGCGGCGACCACGACGTCGCGGCCGGTCTTCAGCTGACCGTCGACCTGGACCACGATGCGGTCGCGCAACCCGTTGAGCAGCAACGTCTGCTGGGCCTCGGCCAGCCCCAGCTCCCACGGCGCGCCGGCGTGCTTGAGGCTGGTCAGCGGGGACGCGCCGGTGCCGCCGTCGTGCCCCGAGATCAGCACCACGTCGGCGTGCGCCTTGCTGACGCCGGCGGCGACGGTGCCGACGCCGACCTCGGACACGAGCTTGACGTGCACGCGCGCGGCGGGGTTCGCGTTCTTCAGGTCGTGGATGAGCTGGGCGAGGTCCTCGATGGAGTAGATGTCGTGATGCGGCGGCGGCGAGATGAGGCCGACCCCCGGGGTGGAGTGCCGGGTGCGCGCGATCCACGGGTAGACCTTGTGCGCCGGCAGCTGGCCGCCCTCGCCGGGCTTGGCGCCCTGCGCCATCTTGATCTGCAGGTCGTCGGCGTGGGTGAGGTACAGGCTCGTGACGCCGAACCGGCCGGACGCGACCTGCTTCACCGCGCTGCGGCGCACCGGGTCGAGCAGCCGGTCGTCGTCCTCGCCGCCCTCGCCGGTGTTGGAGCGGCCACCGAGCCGGTTCATGGCCACGGCCAGCACCTCGTGGGCCTCCTGGCTGATCGATCCGTAGCTCATCGCGCCGGTGGAGAACCGCTTGACGATCTCGCTGACGGGCTCGACCTCGTCCAGCGGGACGGGCCGGCGCGAGGCGGTGTCGAAGCCGAACAACCCGCGCAGCGTCATCAGCCGCTCGGACTGCTCGTCGACCCGGCGGGTGTACTGCTGGAAGACGTCGTACCGGCGCGCCCGCGTGGCGTGCTGCAGCCGGAAGACGGTCTCGGGGTCGAACAGGTGGTGCTCGCCCTCGCGCCGCCACTGGTACTCGCCCCCGACGTCGAGCCGGCGGTGGGCCGTGCCGACGCCGTCCAGCGGGTACGCCGCGTCGTGCCGCTGGGCGGTCTCGGCGGCGACGACGTCCAGCCCGATGCCGCCGAGCTGGCTGGTGGTGCCGGTGAAGAACTCGCTGACCAGCTCGTGCGAGAGCCCGATGGCCTCGAAGACCTGCGCGCCGCGGTAGGACGCGACCGTCGAGATGCCCATCTTGCTCATGACCTTGAGCACGCCCTTGCCCAGCGCCTTGATCAGGTGCGCGACGGCGTCCTCGGGCGTGGTGTCGCCGAGGCGGCCCTGACGCGCGAGCACCTCGACCGACTCCATGGCCAGGTAGGGGTTGACCGCCGCGGCGCCGTACCCGACGAGCAGCGCGACGTGGTGCACCTCGCGGACGTCGCCGGCCTCGACGAGCAGGCCCACCTGGGTGCGCGTCTTGGCACGGATCAGGTGGTGGTGGACGGCGGACGTGAGCAGCAGCGAGGGGATCGGCGCGAGGTCGCGGCCCGAGTCGCGGTCGGACAGGACGACGAAGCGCGCGCCGGTGGCGATCGCCGCCGACACCTCGTCGAAGATCTCACCCAGCCGCGCGCGCAGCGCCTCGCCCCCGCCGGTGACGTCGTACAGGCCGCGGACGACGACGGTGGCGTAGCCGGGCAGGTCGCCGTCGGCGTTGACGTGCACGATCTTGGCGAGCTCGTCGTTGTCGATGACGGGGAACGGCAGCGCCACCTGCCGGCAGTGCGCCGCCGTGGCCGTCAGCGCGTTCTGCTCGGGCCCGATGGTGGTGCCGAGCGAGGTGACCAGCTCCTCGCGGATCGCGTCCAGCGGTGGGTTGGTCACCTGCGCGAACAGCTGGGTGAAGTAGTCGAACAGCAGCCGCGGTCGCGTGGACAGGACCGCGATGGGGGTGTCGGTGCCCATCGACCCGATCGGCTCGGCACCACCTCGGGCCATCGGCGCGAGCAGGACGCGCAGCTCCTCCTCGGTGTAGCCGAAGGTCTGCTGGCGCCGGGTGACCGAGGCGGGCGTGTGCACGACGTGCTCGCGCTCGGGCAGGTCGGCCAGGTCGATCAGCCCGGCGTGCAGCCAGTCGTCGTACGGGTGCTCGCCCGCGAGCGTCGCCTTGACCTCGTCGTCCTCGACGATCCGGCGCTCAGCGGTGTCGACCAGGAACATCCTGCCCGGCTGCAGGCGGCCCTTGCGGACGACGCGGGCCGGGTCGAGGTCGAGGACGCCGACCTCGCTGGCCAGCACCACGAGCCCGTCGTCGGTCACCCAGAACCGCCCGGGGCGCAGGCCGTTGCGGTCGAGCACCGCCCCGATCTGGTTGCCGTCGGTGAACGTCACGCAGGCCGGCCCGTCCCACGGCTCCATGAACGTGGAGTGGAACTCGTAGAACGCCCGCCGTGCGGGGTCCATGTCGGTGTGGTTCTCCCACGCCTCGGGGATCATCATCAGCACCGAGTGCGGCAGCGAGCGACCGCCGAGGTGCAGCAGCTCGAGCACCTCGTCGAAGGACGCCGAGTCGCTGGCCCCCGGGGTGCAGATCGGTGTCAGCCGCGCGAGGTCGCCGGGGATCAGGTCGCTGCTGATCTGGCTCTCGCGCGCCGCCATCCAGTTGCGGTTGCCCTTGACCGTGTTGATCTCGCCGTTGTGCGCGATCAGCCGGAACGGGTGGGCCAGCGGCCAGCTCGGGAAGGTGTTGGTGGAGAACCGCGAGTGCACCAGCGCCAGCTCGCTCGCGTAGCGGCGGTCGGACAGGTCGGGGAAGAACGGCTCGAGCTGGCCGGTCGTCAGCATGCCCTTGTAGACCAGGGTGCGGCAGGACAGCGACGGGAAGTACACGTCCAGCTCGCGCTCGGCGCGCTTGCGCAGGCAGAACGCGAGCCGCTCGAGCTCGAGCCCGGACGCCGGGTGGTCGGCGGCGACGAACAGCTGGGCGAAGTGCGGCATGCACGCGCGGGCGACCTCGCCGACCAGGTCGGCGCTGATCGGGACGTCGCGCCACGCCAGCACCCGCAGGCGCTCCTCACCCGCGATCCGCTCGAGGGAGGCGACCAGGTGGGCCCGCTCGGCGGGGTCCGCGGGCAGGAAGGCGATCCCGACGGCGTACGCCCCGGCGGGCGGCAGCGGGACACCGACCACCTCACGCAGGAACGCGTCGGGCACCTGGGTGAGGATCCCCGCACCGTCCCCGACGCGGGGGTCGGCGCCGGTGGCGCCGCGGTGGTCCAGGTTGCGCAGGGCGGTGAGGGCGTGCTCGACGATGTCGTGACCGGCGCTGCCGCGCAGCGTGGCGACGAAGGCCACCCCGCACGCGTCGTGCTCATGCTGACCGTCGTACAGCCCGGTCGCCGCCGGGCGGGCCGAGAAGCTGGAGATGCTCACATCACACCGTCCTTCACCAGGTCCGCTTCCCGAGTGGACTCGGGAAGTGCCCCGCGCGGACGGCATCGGCCTGCGGTTGAGGCACTGTATCGGACGTTTCCAGCAGGTAACAGGTCTTAGCCCGTGGACACTGCGTCCACGTGGTGAGACGTCCGGTGGGCGGCGCGGCTGGCGAGAAGGAATCCAGCCAGCGCCCCCAGACCCACCACGAGCGACGTCCACTCGTTGACCCGCAGACCGAGCAGGCGGTTGGCCGGATCGATCCGCAGCGACTCGAAGTAGGCCCGGCCAACGGTGTACGCGCCGACGTACAGCGCGAGGCTGCGGCCGTGGTCGAGCGTCAGTCGGCGGTCCAGCACGACGACCAGCGCGGCGACGAGCAGGCACCACAGCGCCTCGTACAGGAACGTCGGGTGGTACGTGGCGAACTGCGCGTACCCGACCGGTCGGTGCTCGGGGTCGATCTCGAGCCCCCACGGCAGTGTCGTGGGTCGGCCGAACAGCTCCTGGTTGAACCAGTTGCCCAGCCGCCCGACGGCCTGCGCCACCGCGACCCCCGGCGCCGCGCTGTCGGCGAACATCAGGAACGACCAGCCGCGGCGGCGGCAGGCGATCCACGCGCCGAGGGCCCCGCCGGCCACCGCGCCCCAGATGCCGAGCCCGCCCTGCCAGATCTTCAGCGCGTCCAGCGGGTGCCCACCGGAGCCGAAGTACGCCTGCGGTGAGCTCACGACGTGGTAGAGCCTCGCGCCCACGATGCCGAACGGCACCGCCCAGCCGGCCAGGTCGGCGACTCCCCCGGGCTGCCCGCCGCGGCGCACCCAGCGGCGCTCGGCGATCAGCACGGCGATGACGATGCCGACCAGGATGCACAGCGCGTAGGCGCGCACGGGGACGGGCCCGAGGTGCCAGACGCCCTGCGCGGGGCTGGGGATCGAGGTGGTCACACGGTCTGCCTTCGACCGGACCGGACGCCGTCGCTGAGCTCGGCGGCCAGGCGGGCGACCGCCGCGACGCCCTGCGCCGGGGACGCCGCCTCGGCCAGCGCCCGCACCAGCGCCGAGCCGACGATGACGCCGTCGGCGTACCGGGCGACCTCGGCCGCCTGGGCGCCGTTCGAGACGCCGAGTCCGACGCAGACGGGCAGGTCGGTGACCTCGCGGGTGCGCGCGACCAGCACCGCCGCCGCGTCACCCACACTGGCCCGCACGCCCGTGACGCCCATGGTGCTGGCGGCGTACACGAACCCGCGGCAGGCCGCCGCGGTGGCCCGCAGCCGCGCCCCGGTCGAGCTGGGTGCGACGAGGAACACGCGGTCCAGCGCGTGCGCGTCCGACGCCGCCAGCCACTCACCGGCCTCGTCGGGGATCAGGTCGGGGGTGATCAGACCGGCGCCACCGGCTGCGGCCAGGTCGGCCGCGAACGCCTCGACGCCGTACCGCTCGACGATGTTCCAGTAGGTCATCACCAGGGCGGGCGCGCCGCTGCGGGCCACCGCCCCCGCGGCGGCGATCGCGTCCGTGGTGCGCGCCCCGCTGCGCAGCGCCGCGTCGACGGCGGCCTGGATCACCGGGCCGTCCATCAGCGGGTCGGAGTACGGGACACCGACCTCGACCACGTCGACCCCGGCCTCGACGACGGCCGCCATCGCGGCGACCGAGGTCTCGACGTCCGGGAAGCCGACGGGCAGGTAGGCGACCAGCGCCGCCCGGCCCTCGGCCTTCGCGGCAGCCAGGGTGGCCGCGACGCCGGTCACCAGCCGCTGCCGTCCGACTCGGCGACCGGCTCGGCCGCCTTGACCTGCTCGGCGGCGACGAGGTCGTCACCGGACACGAGCCCGAACCACCGGGCGGCGGTGTCGACGTCCTTGTCGCCGCGTCCGGAGAAGTTCACCAGCAGCACGGCCTCGGGGCCGAGCTCGCGACCGACCTCGAGCACCCCGGCCAGGGCGTGCGCGGTCTCGATCGCGGGGATGATCCCCTCGGTGCGGCACATCAGCCTGAAGGCGTCCATCGCGGCGACGTCGGTGACCGGGCGGTACTCGGCGCGCCCGATGTCGTGCAGGAAGGCGTGCTCGGGACCCACGCCGGGGTAGTCCAGGCCGGCCGAGATCGAGTGGCTCTCGACCGTCTGCCCGTCGGCGTCCTGCAGCAGGTACGAGCGCGCGCCGTGCAGCACACCGGGCGAGCCGCCGGTGATGGTGGCCGCGTGCCGACCGGTCGCGACGCCGTCACCGGCCGCCTCGAGGCCGACCAGGCGGACGCCCGCGTCGTCGAGGAACGGGTGGAAGATGCCGATCGCGTTGGACCCGCCGCCGACGCAGGCGAGGACGACGTCGGGCAGCCGGCCGACCAGGTCGAGCACCTGGGCGCGCGCCTCGACGCCGATCACCCGGTGGAAGTCGCGCACCATCACCGGGAACGGGTGGGGGCCGGCCACCGTGCCGAGCAGGTAGTGGGTGGAGTCGACGTTGGTGACCCAGTCGCGCATCGCCTCGTTGATGGCGTCCTTGAGGGTGCGCGAGCCGGTGGTCACCGGCACGACCTCGGCGCCGAGCAGCCGCATCCGCGCGACGTTGAGCGCCTGGCGCCGGGTGTCCTCCTCGCCCATGTAGACCACGCACTCGAGGCCGAAGAGCGCTGCAGCGGTGGCCGTCGCGACGCCGTGCTGGCCGGCGCCGGTCTCGGCGATCACCCGGGTCTTGCCCATGCGCTGGGTCAGCAGGGCCTGGCCCAGGACGTTGTTGATCTTGTGCGAACCCGTGTGGTTGAGGTCCTCGCGCTTGAGCAGGACCCGCGCCCCACCTGCGTGCTCGGCGAACCGCTGCACCTCGGTGAGGATGCTGGGCCGGCCGGTGTAGGTGCGGTGCAGCGAGGCGAGCTGGTCGAGGAACGCCGGGTCGGCCTGCGCGGTGCGGAAGGCGGCGTCCAGCTCGTCCAGCGCGGCGACCAGCGCCTCGGGCACGAACCGGCCGCCGTAGGGGCCGAACCGGCCGATGCTCTCGTCGCGGGTCAGGCCCGCCGTTGCGGTGGCTGCGTCAGCACTGGTCTGCATGACCTCATCGTCGCAGGCCGGCGAGGTCAGCGGCGTCCCGGGCGCGTTGCCGGGTGGGCACCGGCGGCGACCAGGTCGGCGACGGCGGCGCGCGGGTCGCCGCCGATCACCAGGCTCTCGCCGACGAGCACCGCGTCGGCGCCGTGGCGGGCGTACTCGATGACGTCGTGCGGGCCGCGGACGCCGGACTCGGCGACCTTGACGACGTCGTCGGGGATCCGCGGCGCCAGCCGGGCGAACGTCGTGCGGTCGACCTGCAGGGTGCGCAGGTCGCGGGCGTTCACGCCGATGACGCGCGCGCCCGCGTCGACCGCGCGGGCCACCTCGTCCTCGTCGTGCACCTCGACCAGCGCCGTCATGCCCAGCGACTCGGCCCGCTCGCGCAGCGACACCAGGGCCGGCTGCTCCAGGGCCGCCACGATCAGCAGGACGACGTCGGCCCCGTGGGCGCGCGCCTCCCACAGCTGGTAGCTCGACACGACGAAGTCCTTGCGCAGCAACGGGGTCTCGACCCTGGCGCGCACCGCGTCGAGGTCGTCCAGGCTGCCACCGAAGGCCCGTCGCTCGGTGAGGACGCTGATCACGCAGGCGCCGCCCGCCGCGTAGTCGGCCGCCAGCCCGGCCGGGTCGGCGATCTCGGCCAGCGCACCCTTGCTGGGGCTCGAGCGCTTGACCTCGGCGATGACCTTGACCCCACCCGGGGCGGCCAGGGCGAGGTGGGCGTCGTGGGCGGCGGGCGTGCGGCCGGCCCGTTCGCGCAGCGCGTCGATGGACGTGGTGCGCTGGCGCTCCGCGAGGTCCTCGCGCACGCCCACGATGATGTCGTCGAGCACGGTCACGATGGGGCCCCCTAGGTCGTCTTCCGTCGATGCTAGGTGCCGCCCGCCTCTACCCCGTCACCACCCACCCCGGGGCGGCTCAGGGCGCCAGCACCGTCAGGGCCGGCAGGTTGCGCAGCACCCCGAACAGGCACACCGCCGTGAGCACGCCCCAGGCGAGGCCCGGCACCACGGTCACGGTCGGTCGGCCCGACCGACGGTGCTGCCACCACCGCAGCCACACCCACGGCAGCACCGCCGCCGCGCAGACCGCGAGCGGGTTGCGCGCGAGGGCCGTGGTCAGGTCGCCGTGGACGAGGGCGTGCAGCGCCCGCAGGGTCCCGCAGCCCGGGCAGTACCACCCGGTCACCAGCAGGAAGGGGCAGCCCGGGTAGTGCCCCGGCCGCTCCGGGTCGACGGCACCGACGTACGCCAGTGCCGCGGCTGTGGCGGCGAGCACCGCCAGCGGCGCCCGGGCGGGCGCGCGGACGACCGGCACGTGGGCAGGTCAGCGCACGCCGCGGGTGACCCGGTTGTCGGTAGGCCGCGGCATGCCGTACCCGGCCATCGCGAGCAGCTTGCCGGCCACCAGGGCGATGACGACGACGACCACACCGACGACGAACAGCCAGATCGTCGCGAAGACCACGGCCAAGCACATGATCAGCGAGGCGACCATCAGCGCGCCCACGGTCGTCCACGCCGCCACCGTGTTGCCGTGGTGGGGGGTCTTGCCGTGGTGGGCGTGCGCCTGGCTCTCGTCCGTGGCGGACGACGACACCGCGGTCGCCCCGTGGGTGCTCGGTGCGTTCTCGGCCATGTCGGCTCCTTCGGCTGGGTTGGGGGGGGCGGGCCTCAGTCTGGCAGGGCGTCGCGGTCGGTGGGGTCCTCGCCCCGGGTGAGGCGGTCCCACACCAGCCCCGGGTCGAGGTCGCCGTCGTCGGGCGCCGCTGCGCCCGGTGCCGCGACGACGGGGGCCACGGCCGGGTCGTAGCGGGCGGGCAGCCCGCCCCAGGCCCTCGCCCGGACCACGGCGAGGCAGCCGGCGAGAGCGACCAGCACCCCGCCGACGACACCGGCGAGCGGCCAGGTGGTGACCACCGCCGTCGCCGGGGCCCCGGTGCGCCCGGTCGCTGCCGTCACGGCCGTCGTCACCGCCGATGCCGGTGAGCGCAGCACGCCCAGTGACACCGTCGCGGCGGCCGCACCGGCCAGCGCCAGCAGCAACCCGGCGACGACCTGCCCCACCCGCCGGGTGGTGAGGACGGCGACCGCGCCCGCCAACGCGACCAGGGCCACCGCGGGCACCACGCCCGCCGCCTGGCGGCCCGTGACGCGCAGGGTGCCGGACGCCGCCAGGTCGGTGACCACGACCCGCACCCACGGCCGGGACGCCGACACGAACCCCAGCGCCGCACCCGCGAGCACCAGCACGGCGAACACGGCCTTCTGCCGCCGGACGCTCACGTGGCGGGCCGCAGGGTGGCGGCACCGGCCACCGCCCGCAGCACCGCCATCGACTTGCTCACCGACTCGGCGTGCTCGGCCGCGGGGTCGGAGTCGGCCACCACTCCCCCGCCGGCCTGCACGTAGGCCACGCCGTCGCGGATCACCGCGGTGCGGATCGCGATCGCCATGTCGAGGTCGCCGCCGAAGTCCAGGTAGCCGACGGTGCCGCCGTACAGGCCGCGCCGGGTGACCTCCATCTCGTCGATCAGCTCCATCGCGCGCACCTTCGGGGCCCCCGACAGGGTGCCGGCGGGGAAGGTCGCCACCAGGGCGTCATACGCGGTGCGGTCGGGGCGCAGCCGGCCCACCACCGTCGACACGATGTGCATGACGTGGCTGTACCGCTCGACCGACATGAAGTCGAGCACCTCGACGCTGCCGGCCTCGCACACCCGGCCGAGGTCGTTGCGCGCGAGGTCGACGAGCATCAGGTGCTCGGCCCGCTCCTTGTCGTCGGCGAGCAGGCTGCGGGCGTGCTCGGCGTCCTGCTCGGGGGTGGCGCCACGCGGGCGGGTGCCCGCGATCGGGTGGGTCATCACGCGGTCGCCGTCGACCTTGACCAGCGCCTCGGGGCTGGAGCCGACGACGTCGTAGGTGCCCCCGCCGGGCAGCGGCAGCCGCAGCAGGTACATGTACGGGCTGGGGTTCGAGGCGCGCAGCACCCGGTAGACGTCGAGCGCGTCGACCGGGCAGTCGATCTCGTACCGCTGCGAAGGGACCACCTGGAAGACGTCGCCGGCGCGGATCGCCTGCTTGGCCCGCTCGACGATCGCCTCGTACTTCCCTTGCGGCAGCTGGGGTCTGACGCTCGGCTCCGGCCCCTGCAGCACCGCCACGGTGCTCTCGGCGCCGGCCGACAGCTCGGCGGTCATCCGGTCCAGGCGCGCCACGGCGTCGGCCCAGGCCTCGTCGACCCGATCGTCGGTCGCGTCGTAGTTGATCGCGTTGGCGACCAGCAGCAGCGACCCGTCGCTGTGGTCGAGCACCGCCAGGTCGGTGGCCAGCATCATCGTCAGCTCGGGCAGCCGCAGGTCGTCGACGGTGCCGTCGGGCAGGTGCTCCCACCGGCCGACGGCGTCGTAGGTGACCGCGCCGACCATGCCCCCGGTCAGCGGCGGCAGGCCCGGCAGCGGCTCGGTGCGCAGCGCCGCGACGGTGTCGCGCAGCGCGCTGGTGGGGTCGCCGGACGTCGGGACGCCGACCGGCGGGGTCCCGAGCCACGTCGCCTCGCCGTCCACCTCGGTCAGCGTCGCGGCGCACCGCGCCCCCACGATCGAGTACCGCGACCAGACGCCGCCGTGCTCGGCGGACTCGAGCAGGAACGTCCCCGGTCGGTCCTGCGCGAGCTTGCGGTAGACGCCCAGCGGGGTCTCGGCGTCGGCGAGCAGCCGGCGCACCACGGGGATCACGCGCCGGCCGGCCGCGAGCTCGCGGAACGTCTGCGCGTCCGGCCAGGTGCCGCCGTACCCGACCGGGCTCACGGGCCGACCACGGCCGCGAGGTCGCGCCCGTCGAAGCAGGTGGTGGTGCCGGTGTGGCAGGCCGCCCCGACCTGGTCGACCCGCACGAGCAGCGCGTCGCCGTCGCAGTCCAGGGCGAGCGACCGCACGTGCTGGACGTGCCCGCTGGTGTCGCCCTTGCGCCAGTACTCCCCGCGGCTGCGGCTCCAGAAGGTGACCCGGCCGCTGGTCAGCGTGCGGTGCAGCGCCTCGTCGTCCATCCAGCCGACCATCAGGACCGCGCCGCTGTCGTGCTGCTGGACGACGGCGCAGACCAGGCCGTCGCCGTCGCGCTTGAGCCGGGCGGCCACGGCGGGGTCCAGCGACGAGCGGGCGGAGGTGTCGGGCACCCGTCCATTCTGCCGGGTCGGCCCGCCGGACTCGGACCGGCCGCTGCTCAGACCGAGCGCTGCGCGACCCAGCTCTCGTGCAGCCGGGCGTAGGCGCCGCCGCGGCCGACCAGCTCGCGGGCGGGGCCGCGCTCGACGACGCACCCGGCGTCGACGACCAGCACCTCGTCGGCGGCCTCGGCGGTCGAGAGCCGGTGCGCGATCGAGATCGCGGTGCGCCCGCGGCTGAGGCCGTCCAGCGCCCGCTGGATGCGCACCTCGGTGGCCGGGTCGACGGCCGAGGTGGCCTCGTCGAGCACCAGCAGGTCGGGGTCGGCGAGGTAGGCGCGGGCCAGGGCGACCAGCTGGCGCTCACCGGCCGACAGCGACTCGCCGCGCTGACCGACCGCCGTCTCCAGGCCGCGCGGCAGCCCCTCGAGCCAGTCGCCGAGGCCGAGCTCGGTGAAGGCGAGGCGCACCTCGTCGGCCGACGCATCGGGACGGGCGAACCGCACGTTGGCGAGCAGCGTGTCGTCGAAGAGGAACCCGTCCTGGGGCACCAGCACGACCCGCTCGCGCAGCGACGAGAACCGGACGTCGCGCAGGTCGACCTCGTCGATGAGCACCATGCCGGTCGAGGGGTCCATCAGGCGGGTCAGCAGCTTGGCGAAGGTCGTCTTGCCCGAGCCGGTCTCGCCGACGATGGCGACCCGGCTGCGGGGGGCGATGGTCAGGTCGACGTCGTGCAGCACCGTCGGTCCGCCCGGGTAGGCGTACGAGACGTGGTCGAAGCGCACCGTGATCGGGCCGCGGGGCAGCGCCTGGCCGGCGTCGCCCGGGTCGGCGACGTCGGCGGGGGTGTCGACGACGGCCAGCACCCGGCGCCAGCCGGCGACGGCGTTCTGCAGCTCGTTCAGCACCTCGGTGCCGATCTGGACCGGCCCGGTGAACAGCTGGACGAGGAACAGGAAGGCCAGCAGCTCGCCGAGGCTGAGGTGGCCACCCACGCCGCGCCAGGTGCCGACGACGACGACCATGACGCTGACCAGACCACTGACCAGGACGCCGCTGGAGAAGGTGAGCGCCACCCGGGTCTGGGCCTGCACCGCCGCGACGCGGTGCGACTCGACCGCTGCGTCGACCCGCTCGCCGGTGCGCCGCTCGACCGCGTACGCGCGGATCGTCGAGGCGCCGACGACGGACTCGGACACCGCCGACAGGACGCCGCCCACCCGCTCACGCACCCGCCCGTAGGCCGTCGACACCGCCCGCTGCATCGGCCGGGCCAGGGCGAACACCGGCAGGAAGCAGGCCCACACCACGGCCGTCAGCAGCGGCGAGTAGACGAGCATCAGGACGGTCGCGACGGTCAGCTGCAGCGCCGAGAGGATGAGCAGCAGCCCGCCGAACTGCACGAAGTTCGAGATGGTGTCGACGTCGCTGGTCACCCGCGATACCAGCGACCCGCGCCGCTCGGTGTTCTGGGTCAGCACCGACAGGTCGTGGACGTGCCGGAAGGCGCCGATCCGCAGGGTCGCGAGGCCCCCCTCGGTCGCGCGGAACAGCCGCAGGTTGACGAAGTAGGCGCACACCGCCGTGAGCGCGACCAGCCCGGCGGCGCCCGCGAGCAGGCCCGTGACCGCCCCGGCGTCCGGACCGGTGGGGGCCATCAGGCCGCGGTCGATCGTCTGCTGGACCGCGAAGGGCACCACCACGCGGCCGCCGGTGGCACCGACGGCGAGCAGCAGCGTCACCCCGAGGCCCGTCCGCAGCTCGGGCGACAGCTGGACGCCGCGGCGCAGCGTCTGGGCCACCGTCGGGACGGCGGCGCTGCCGATCCGCTGCTGCTCCTCGGCCACGCTCACGCGGGCACCCCGGCCTCGGCGTCGGCGCGGGCCTGCGCCTCGCGCTCGTAGGCCTCGACCAGGTGCCGGTAGGGAGCGCTGCGCTGCGAGAGGTCGGCGTGGCTGCCGCGGTCGATCACCCGGCCGTGCTCGATCAGCACCACGTCGTCGGCGAGCGCGATGGTGGCCTTGCGGTACGCCACGACGACCACGGTCGTCCCGTCCCCGGACTCGCGCAGCCCGGCGAGGATGGCCGCCTCGACGTGCGGGTCGACGGCGCTGGTGGCGTCGTCGAGCACCAGAAGTCGCGGCCGCCGCACCAGGGCCCGGGCGAGCGCGATCCGCTGGCGCTGGCCGCCCGAGAGCGTGGTGCCCCGCTCACCGACCTGGGTGTCGAGTCCGTGCGCCAGGCCCGCGACGAACGCATCGGCCTGCGCCAGGCGCAGCGCGGCCCAGACCCGCCGGTCGTCCGGGTCGTCCAGCGCGGGGTCGCCGAGCGTGATGTTGCCGCGCACCGTGTCGTCGAACAGGAAGGTCTGCTGGGCCACCAGCGACGCGGCCCCGGCGACACCGCCCTCGACGACCTCGCGCAGGTCGACCCCGTCGATGCGCACGGCGCCCCGGTCGGGGTCGACCAGGCGCACGAGCAGCGCGGTGATCGTCGACTTGCCCGAGCCGGTCGCGCCCACGACGGCCGTCGTGCTGCCGGGGGCGACGTCGAACGTCACGTCGGTCAGGGCCGGCACCGAGCGCCCCTCGACGTCGACGTGCGCGAAGTCCACGTGCTGCAGCGAGACCGCCGCCGCGCCCTCGCCGTCCAGGGTCGCGTCGCCGTACGCGAGCCCGCCGGTGGCGCGCAGGACGGCGTCGACGCGGTCCCAGCCGACCACGCTGCGCGGCAGCTCGCCGAGCACCCAGCCCAGGGCGCGCACCGGGAACGCCAGCAGCGCGAACAGGTACGCGACCTGGACGACCTCGGCCGCGGACGTCGCGCCGGAGGCGACGCGCGATGCGCCGACCGCGAGGACGGCCAGGGTGCCGAGGCTGGGGATCGCCTCCATGATCGGGTCGAACACGCCCCGGGTGCGCCCGACTTCGACGTTGGCGGCGCGCAGGCGGTGGGCGGTGGCGGCGAAGCGGGCCGTCTCACCGGCCTCGCGGCCCATCGCCTTGATGACCATCGCCCCCTCGAAGCTCTCGTGCGCGACGTCCGAGACGTCGGCCCGCAGCTGCTGGGCGAGGGTCACGCGCGGCGACATCCGGCGCTGGAACAACACGTTCACCACGAAGACGACGGGGAACACGCACAGCCCGATCAGGGCCAGCACGGGGTCGGCCAGCAGCATCGACACCGCGGCCACGACGAGCATCACGACCACGCCGATCGCCATCGGCAGGGGGGCGAAGACCTGCCAGGTCGCCTCGACGTCGGCGTTGGCGTTGGAGAGCAGCTGGCCGGCGGGGTGCCTGCCGTGCCACGACAGCGGCAGCCGCAGGTACTGGGCGGTGACCCGGCGGCGGTAGATCGCGCCGAGGTCGTAGACGGTGCGGCCCGCGGCGACCCGGCGCAGGATCACCCCGGCCACGAGCAGCAGGACCACGGCGGTCATCAGCCCGGCGCCGCCGGCCAGCCGACCGGCGTCCAGCCGCCCGGCGCGGAACGCGGGGGTGATGACGGTCGCGGTGACCCGGCCGAGCGCCCAGGCGGTGCCGGCCGTCATGACGCCGTAGAGGGCGCTGCCGACCACGGCGACGGCGAACGTGCGCGGCGCGCGGCGGATGCCCTGGCCGAGCACGTAGACGCCGCGACGCAGGGTGTAGGGGCGGTCGGTCACTCGCTCGCTCTCGGTTCGTCGGGTGGCGGCCCGAGGCTCTCGGCAGGCAGGGCCGCCAGTTTGGCACGCCCGTCGGGTGCGAGGATCGGGCCATGACCAACCACGCCCGGACCGAGCGCGTCGACCTGTGCACGACCCTGCTGCGGTTCGGCCCCGACGCGCCGACGCTGTGCGAGGGGTGGCTGACGAAGGACCTCGCCGCCCATCTGGTGATCCGCGAGCGCCGCCCGGACGCCCAGCTGGGCCAGGTGCTGCCGCGGTTCGGCGGGCACGCGAGCTCCCTGCAGCGGGGTCTGGCGAGCCGGCCCTTCGCCGAGCTGGTCGACGCGGTGCGGTCGGGGCCGCCGTCCTGGCACCCGACCCGGATCGGGGCGGTGGACGAGCTGGTCAACACCGCCGAGTTCTTCGTGCACCACGAGGACGTGCTGCGCGCCCAGCCGTCGTGGACGGCCCGGCCGCTGCCGGACGACGAGCAGCGGGCCCTGTGGCGCGCCTGCTCGGCCGTCGGCCGGCTGGCGCTGCGCAAGGCGCCCGTGGGGGTCGAGCTCGTCGCGCCGGGCTACGGCCGCACCAGGGTGCGCAAGGGCGACCCCGTCGTCCGCGTCGAGGCCCCGCCCGGTGAGCTGCTGCTGTTCGCGTTCGGACGCCGGACCGTCGCGCAGGTGCACCTGGACGGCACGGACGCCGCTGTGCGGTCGCTGCAGACCACGCCCTCGGCGCTGTAGCGGCGCCGGGTCACCGCACCGGGTGGCCGGCGGCGGCCAGGGCCGCCTTGACCTGTCCGATCGTCAGCTCGCCGAAGTGGAACACGCTCGCGGCCAGCACGGCGTCGGCGCCGGCGTCGACGGCGGGGGCGAAGTGCTCGACCGCCCCTGCGCCGCCGCTGGCGATCAGGGGCACGTCGACCACCGCGCGCACGGCTGCGAGCAGCTCGAGGTCGAACCCCGTCTTGGTGCCGTCGGCGTCCATCGCGTTGAGCAGGATCTCGCCCGCGCCGAGCCGGGCCGCCTCGAGCGCCCAGGCCACGGCGTCGATGCCGGTGCCGCGTCGGCCCCCGTGGGTGGTGACCTCGAACCCCGAGGGGGCGAGGTCGCCGCAGCGGCGCGCGTCGATGCTCAGCACCAGCACCTGCGAGCCGAAGCGGTCGGCCACCTCGGCGACCAGCTGCGGGCGGGCGATGGCCGCGGTGTTGACCCCGACCTTGTCGGCGCCCGCGCGCAGCAGGAGGTCGACGTCCCGCACGGTGCGCACCCCGCCACCGACCGTGAGCGGGATGAAGACCTGCTCGGCGGTGCGCGCCACCACGTCGTACGTCGTCGCCCGGCTGTCGCTCGAGGCCGTGACGTCGAGGAAGGTCAGCTCGTCGGCGCCCTGCTCGTCGTAGCGCCGGGCGAGCTCGACGGGGTCGCCCGCGTCGCGCAGGTCGACGAAGTTGACGCCCTTGACGACCCGGCCGGCGTCGACGTCCAGGCACGGGATGACGCGGACGGCCAGGCTCATGCGCGCCAGCCTACGGGCGCCGGTGGGTCACCATGGCCGGGTGCAACCGGTGCGGTGGGCCCAGGTCGGCGAGGTGCGGCTGGCCTACCAGGAGCTCGGTCGCCGTGAGCACCCGACCGTGCTGCTGATCATGGGACAGGGCACCCAGATGCTGGCCTGGCCGGACGACGTCTGCACCGCTTTGGCGGCCCGCGGCCTGCACGTCGTGCGGTTCGACAACCGTGACACCGGCGGGTCGACCCACCTGCCCGGACGTCGGCTGCTGGCCTACACCTTGGACGACCTCGCCGGCGACACCGTCGGCCTGCTCGACGCCCTCGGCATCAGCGCCGCCCACCTGGTGGGCACGTCGATGGGAGCCATGGTGGCCCAGCTCGTCGCGACCACCTGGCCGCAGCGGGTGCTGTCGCTCACCTGCATCGCGAGCAGCACCGGGTCGCGGCGGGTGGGTCGGCCACGGGCGTCCCTGCTGCTGCGGCTGCCGGTGCGCCGTCGAGCCCGCGACCGGGTCGAGGCCGGTGAGGTGTTCGCGCGCGTCGTCAGGGCCATCGGCAGCCCGGCGTACCCGGTCGACCCCGACCGGCTGCGCGACCTCGGCGCACGCTGCTACGACCGCGGTCATCACCCGCGCGGCAGCCTGCGCCAGCTGCTCGCGGTCGTGCGCGCCCCGGACCGGACGGCGGCCCTGGGCGGGGTGCGCGTGCCCACGTTGGTGCTGCACGGCGACGCCGACCCGCTGGTCGCCGTGAGCGGTGGCCGAGCCGTCGCGGCGGCGGTGCCCGGGGCGCGCCTGGTGACCGTGCCCGGTATGGGCCACGACCTGCCCCCAGCGCTGTGGCCGCTGTTCGTGGACGAGATCCACCGGGTCGTGCTGCGTGGCGAGATGCGTCGGACACCGACCTGACCGCTGGCGCCGCTGGCCTTTGATGCCTGGCGCCCCCAGCAACGGCTTCATCCGGTGTGCACCGGCAGCCAGCAGCAGGGTGGGCGATCGCGGGCTGCTGTCGCGGCTTTCTCGGCGCAGGACCAGGCACCGGCGTTCGCGAGTCCCGGTGGGTTCAGCCCGTCGCAGGGGTGTACAGCCGCAGCCGAGACATGATCTTCGCGCAGGCCTTGCGCCCGTCCGGGGTCTCGAGTAGAATAGAACACGTGTTCGACTCATCTGCACTCGCGACGATGCCCTCACCGGTGCGCGGCCTGATGGCTCGTCTCGGTGAGAAGCTCAGCGGGCTGGACCTGCGCGGCCAGTCCGACGTCGATCTGGTCGGGTTGCTGGGTGAGCTGGAGACGTTGAAGTGTCGGGTCGAGGCGGCGCAGGTGATGGCTGCGGCGGCGTTGGACTCTTCTCAGCGGGCGGCTCAGGCCGCGGCCGGCGTCCCGGTCGAGCGGCAGGGGCAGGGCGTGGGGTTGCAGGTGGCGTTGGCGCGGCGGGAGTCCCATCACCGGGGGGAGCGGCATCTGGGGTTGGCCCGGGTGCTGACCCGGGAGCTGCCCTGCACCCTCGCCGCTCTGCGGGCGGGGTTGGTCAGTGAGTGGCGGGCCACCGTGGTGGCCCGTGAGACCGCCTGCCTGTCCTTGGAGCACCGCGCCGAGATCGACCAGGAGCTCGGCTCCCACCCCAAGACGTGGGCTCGGTGGGGTGAGCGTGAGCTGGTCGGTGAGCTGCGCCGGATGGCGTACCGCCTTGACCCGGCTTCGGTGGTGGCTCGCCGTCGGCGGGCCGAGTCTCAGCGGTCGGTGTCGCTGCGCCCGGCCCCGGACTGCATGACCTACCTGACCGCCCTGCTGCCGGTGGTCACCGGCGTCGGGGTGTACGCCGAGCTGACCCGGGCAGCGGACACCGCCCGCGCCGCCGGTGACGGGCGGGGTCGGGGTCAGGTGATGGCCGACACCCTGGCCACCCGCCTGCTGGGCCAACCCGACGGCACCGCACCCCGGGTCCCGGTCACGGTGAACGTCGTGGTCTCCGACGAGGCCCTGCTCGGCGACGGCAGCAAGCGCACGGGCGGCGCTGACGACACGGCGCTGGTGCAGGGGTACGGGGTGGTGCCCGCGGCCCTGGCCCGCCAGCTCGCCGGCGCCGCCCCGGACGCGAAGGTGGCGCTGCGCCGGTTGTACGCGACCCCGGCCACCGGGGCGCTGGTCGCAATGGACTCCCGGTCCCGCTGCTTCCCACCCGCCCTGGCCGAGTTCATCCGCCTGCGTGACCGCACCTGCCGCACCCCCTGGTGCGACGCACCCGTACGCCACATCGACCACGTCCGAGCGCACGCCGACGGCGGCCCGACGGCAGCAGATAACGCCCAAGGGCTGTGCGAGGCGTGCAACCACGCCAAGACAGCCCCCGGCTGGGCCGCCACCGTCACTGCTACGGGTACGGGCGTGGGGCCGGCGCACACCGTCACGCTCACAACCCCCACCGGCGCCACGTACGACTCCACCGCCCCACCGACACCGCGGCCCCTCCCCCGCGGCCGACCCCGTCTCGACCGCATCGAGTCCTCCTGGGTCGAGCAGATGCTCGAGGCCGTGCTGCTCAAACACGCTGCCTGAGCACCGCACCACCGAGGAGCGGAGGACGACTAGCCCTCCGCTGCCGAGGAACCGAGCGTCGCGACGACGTCCGCCAACGTGCACTGCAGCGATGCAAACGCCAAGCGCGACCAGGCGGGTCTCGGTGCTTACGGTTCGACGGTGCCAGCCGGCTCTACGCCCTGGTGAGCGCGTACTGGACAATCGTAGGCACGGCGCTGCTGACGACGGTCGGCGGTCCGCTCGAGGAACCAGCTCGCAACGCGGCGGCGGCCGCAGCAGCCGGGCTGCTCCTCGGAACTGCCGCCCGGCAGCGGCGCCACCTCACCGCCCAGCACTCGCCCACCGTCCAGTAGCCGACGACCAGCGAGACCTGCAGTCGTTCCGCTGAGGGGACCCCGACCGGTACACCGTGTCTCAACGGATTCTGCCGGGCGTCATCCTCTGGCGCGCTCCTGCGGAGACCCCCCCGGACCGCATCACTTCGCGAGTTTCACAGAGCTCAGTGAACCGCTGACGCCGGTTGCAGCGATAGTGCTGGTGTGGACGACGTGAGCGATGACGAGCTGCTCGCTCGCACCGCCCGCGCCGATACAGCGGCCTTCCATGAGCTCTACAACCGGAATGCTGGTTGGGTCCTTCTCCGGCTGAAGCGACGGTGCGCCGACCCGGGCCTGGCCGAGGAGGTCCTGCAGGACACCTTCGTGTCGGTGTGGCGAAGCGCCGGCACCTATACCGCCGGCTCCGCGGGGGGCTGGCTGTGGACCCTGGCGTCACGGCGACTGGTCGACGCCATTCGACGCGAGGGTCGGGCGCAACGCACAGGGACCGAGCAGCTGGACGCCGTGGTGCCGGGTGCGCACGACGAGCTGTCCGACCTGACTTACGGCGATCTCGGTACGGCCCTGTCGCAGCTGTCGCCAGAGCTTCGACAGGTGCTGCAGGCCACGGTGCTCGACGGGCTGAGCACCCGCGAGGCCGCCGTGCTCCTGGGCATCCCGCAGGGAACGGTCAAGACGCGGGCGGCACGGGCCCGCGCGGAGCTGAGAGCAGGGCTGGCATGAGCACCTGGCACATCGACGCGCAGGCGGCCGAGGCCTACGCCGACGGCCGACTCGACGACCCGGCCGCCTGGTCTCTCGAGGCGCACGTCGAGCAGTGCAGCGCCTGCGCCCGGGTGGTGTCCTCGGCCGCGGATCCGGCCGCGCTGGCGCAGCTGCGAGAGCTCATCGACCTGCGCCTGCGATCGCGTGCACGCGGGTTCGTCCGGCTGACCGTCACGCCGACGCTGACCAGGGCCTGGCTGGCGGCGGTGGCGGGTGTGGTGCTCGGAGTGCTGGCACTGGACCTGCTGGACTCGACCACGGTGCCGCTGATGCTGCTGGTCGCGCCGCTGCTCCCGCTGCTGGGACTCGTGATCGGCTGCTCTACGACCCTCGATCACGGCGCCGAGCTGATGGCCAGCACACCGGTGTCCGCGCTGCAGGTCTTGCTGTGGCGGGCCGCTGCTGTGCTGGTGGTGAGTGTGCTGCCGCTTCTGCTGGTGTCGCTGGTGACGCGAACTGCTTCGCCGCTCTGGCTCGCCCCGTCGGCCGCGCTGGTGGCCCTGTCGTTGGCCCTCGCCACACGCCTGAGGGTCGAGACGGCCACCGGCGCGGCGGCAGCGCTGTGGGTGGCGGTGACGCTGGGTCCGGCCGCGGTGGCGGTGCCGTCCCCGCCTGGCCTTCGCGCTGGCGCGACCGCTGGCTGGTTCGTCCTGACGGCGGTCTGCCTGGTGGCTCTCGCGCTCCGGCGAGACCGACTCGAGCAGTGGCACACCACGATGGGGGCAGCACGATGAGCGTGCGGGTCAACGGGCTGAGCCTGGCGTACCGCAAGACCCGAGTGCTGGACAAGCTCGACCTCAGCCTGGACGGCGGGGTCCACGGGCTGCTGGGGCCCAACGGGGCGGGCAAGACGACCTTGGTCCGGGTCCTGGCCACCGTGCTGGCGCCGCACGAGGGGACGGTGCGGCTGCTGGGTAACGACGTCACGAACCGCCGTGAACGTACCGAGTTGCGTCGTCGGCTGGGCTACCTGCCGCAGCAGCTGGGGTACTTCCCCGGCTTCACCGTGCGGGAGTTCGTCGAGTACATGGCCTGGCTCAAGGAGGTTCCGGCGGCCCGCGTGCCGGCTGCGGTCGACGACGCCCTCGAAAGGGTCGACCTCACCGCGCGCGCCAACAGCAGGATGCGGACGCTGTCCGGCGGGATGCTGCGCCGTGCCGGCATCGCGCAGGCCGTCGTGAACAACCCCGACCTGCTGCTGCTCGACGAGCCGACGGCCGGTCTGGACCCCGAGCAGCGGGTCGGCTTCCGGGCGCTGCTACGCGCCCTCGGTAGAGAGTCGACCGTCGTGGTGAGCACCCACCTGGTCGAGGACGTCGCCTCGGCCTGTACCGGGGTGGTGCTCCTGGACGCCGGTCAGGTGAAGTGGACCGGAACCGCTGACGAGCTCGCCGCTGCAGGTGTCGATGGCGTCGGTGACACCCCGAGCGAACGCGGCTACCTGGCGCTGCTGCGGGGGGCCAGCGCGTGAACCGTGCGCTGGGCATCGAGCTCCGACGTGGGGTCGGCGTCTGGGCGACAGGGCCGTTGATCGCGGCAGGGACCGCGATCGCGCTGGCCCACCCGCGCGCCTGGGCCGGCGACTGGCTCGGTTGGGGCTACTACCTGCGCATCATGCTTATCGTCGTCGGACCGCTGCTCGTCGCGGTCGCGGCCTGGCAGGGCGGTCGGGAACGGCGCCGCGGGCTCGTGGAGCTGCTGGACAGCACCAGCCTGTCACCGCTTCGGCGCTCCCTGGCCGCCTACACCTCACCGGCGGTATGGGGCTCTCTGGCTTTCATGGTGGTAGCAGCCGCGATGGGCGCGGTGACCGCGACCCACGCGACCTACGCAGGCCCACCGGTCCTGCTGGCCCTGTCGGCGGTGGCGGCCGTGGTGATGTTCGCAGCCCTCGGTTTCGTCGCCGGACGTCTGCTGCCCTGGCGCGGCACCGCGCCGCTGCTGGCCATCGCCACCTACGTCGCGCTCGGTGCTGCCGCCTACGGCCACGCGCCCGCCACCTACCTCTCACCCGGGGTGCAGCTGTCCTTCTCCCAGTCTCCCGCCGGGTGGTGGGCTCCGACGACCGCGTCAGTGTTCGTGTCCATGGCAGCCACCGCGCTGCTGCTAATAGGCCCGCGAAGCCGCTGGCTCAGCCCAGCCGCACTCGTTCTGACGGTGCTGCTTGCCCTACCGGTAATCCGGGCCGGCGAGGACGCCTTCAGCGTCGACGCCGCCGCCGAAGCCCTGGTCTGCGCCGACGGCTCCCCGCGGGTCTGCCTCACCCAGCGCCACGCCGGTCAGCTGCCCGAGGTCGCCGGCACGGTCCAGCAGGTGCTTGCCGGGCTCGACATCGCCGGCCCGATCAACGAGCAACGCGTCGATGAAAAGTACGAGGGCGAGCAGGGGACCTTGAACACGCTCTACCTCGGCGCCGATCTACACGGCCACGCCGACCTGCAGGTCGTCAGAGAGGACGCCGCGAACCTCGCCGTTCAGCCGCACTGTGACGGCCCGGTCGACCCACGCAATGACGCTGAGTTCAGCGCCAGCATCGACCTGGCCAACTGGGTACGTGACCGACCGCAGCCCCCGTACAGCGGTGTCCTAGAGGGCCGGAGCGAGCAGGAGGTCCTGACTCTCATCAAGGCCGTAGCCCCCGCGGCAGCCCGCTGCGACCTCAAGGCCGTCCGGGCCCTGCTGGACGCCTCATGAGGCTGCTGTTGCTCTACGCACGCAGCCGTGGTGCGCCGACTGCCGCGCTGGTCGTGACCGCGCTATGCCTCGCCGGAGCCGGCGCCGGGCAGTGGCTCGCAGCCCGGCCGACCCTGGACGACGCGAGCGCCAGGTTGCCGGTGACGGTCGCGCTCGCCGTCGCGGTCGCGGTCGTGCTGGCCGGCACCCTGTTCAGCCCCGCCGACGAGATCGAACGAACCACACCCCGACCGTGGCAGCGTTGGCGCGCCGCACACGCAACGACGCTGGCCACGATCGGAACGACCCTCGCCTGGCCGGTCCTGCCGGTCGCCGTGCACGGACAGGCGGCCCTGCTCCGCAACACAGTCGGCCTACTCGGACTCGCCCTCATGGCAGCCGTCCTGGTCGGCCCACGCCTGGCGTGGGTCCTCCCGCTGGGGTACGCCGCCGCCGTCTACCTGTTCGAAGGGCTCCGCGACAGCCCCGACCGAGGCGCATTCACCTTCCTGCTCCAGCCAGGAGCCAGCCGAAGCGCTCTTGCTGCCGGGCTGCTGCTCCTGGTGCTTGGCATCGGCTCGTGGGCCAAAGCCGGCCAAAGATCGTTGGTGTAGTCGCCTGCGTCGTCAAGACCACTCGACGCAGGAGGAGCGGAACCGTCACCAATTCCAAGCGACGGTGCGACCGGCAAGACGACGAACTTCCGCGCGCCTGACCAGCACTGAGACACGATCAGCGATAGGTGCGGAACAACATCGGCGAGGATCCGACGCGAACCCGGCGCCCCGCGCTTACGGGCCAGGTCTGGCCGAACACGTTCTGCTGGAAGACGGTGTTCGCGCGGGTGGTGACCGTCACCACCCGGTGCGGGTTCCAGGTCACCACGGCGCGGCCCTTGGCGTAGATCACCGTGCAGGTCCGTGTGCCGGCCCGGTTCACGGTGCACGGTGACATCCGGCCCCGCAGCCAGGACCGGGTGACGACGAAGGCCGTCGCGGGCGGTGCGTTCTGGTCGCTGCCGGGTCTGGTCATCCGCACGCTGAGCGCCGGGTGGGCCGACCAGTCGTACCAGTAGGTGCGCGCGACCCGGTCGGAGCGGCCGAGCAGGTAGGTGCGGGCGACGAACGCGGCCTGGTCCCTGACCGACAGCTCGTGGGTCGCCCCGACCCCGCCGACCGCGTGGCCGTAGTTGATCTCGGTGTTCCAGACCGGGAGTCGGATGCCCTTGGCGGCGAGCACCTCGCGCGTCCGGCGGATCAACGCGGCGGCTCCCTCGGGGCCGTCTTCTGGGCGCGGGTAGGCGTGCACGTTGATCGCATCGGCGTAGCGGAACCCGCCGACGTTCGCGTAGTGCGACAACCACGTGGCGCCGCTGCCCCGCAGCGTCGCTGACGGCGCCGCGACCACCGCCAGCCGGTCGATCCGCTTGATGGTGCGGTACGCCAACGAGCTCAGCCGTGCCATCTCGACGGTGCTGCCCTGCCAGAAGAGGCTGAGGTTCGCCTCGTTCCACACCTCGTAGGCGGCGATCCGGCCGCGGTAGCGCGTGGCGACGGCCTGCACGTAGACGACCCAGTCGACCTCCGACAGCGGCGGCGACGCCGACCCGTCCATGCTGCTGCTGCCGGCGCTGGTGACCCACGACCACGGGTACCGGGCGGCCCACTGCGGGGTCGAACCGAGCACCAGGTCGACGTCGGCGCCGTGCGCCTCGGCGTTGTCGACGGCGACATCGAGGGCGTCCCAGCGGTAGACGCCGGGCGCCGGGTTGACGTCGCGCCAGGTGGTGCCGGTGTCCCACAGGCGCACCGAGCTGACGGTCCCCGCCGGCACCTGCGGCCAGCGGCCACGGGTCACCCCGCCGTCGTGCACGCCGAAGTACGACGCGCCGGTGGGCGCGTAGCGGGTCGGCGACGTCGACGAGCCCGACCCGGATCCGGCCGCCGACGCCGGGCCCGCTGTCGTCGTGGCCACGGCGAGCGCCACCAGGGCAGCGAGGACGGCGGTCACGACTCGGGGCATGCCCGAATTATGGGCACCTGCGGGGCGGATCTGCAGCCGAAACGGCTGGGATGGCGCCAGGCCGGTGCCAAGCCGGCACCACGGCCCCGTCACCTACGCTGCCGACCGTGCCGAGCCGCCCCTACGTCATCGGCGTCGACGGGCCGAGCGGCGCGGGCAAGACCCGGCTGGCCGACCAGCTCGCCGGCACCCTCGGCGGGGCCGGCGTCGTCCACCTGGACGACCTGTACCCCGGCTGGGACGGCCTGGAGGCGGTCGGGCCCCGGCTGGTGAGCTGGGTGCTGGCCCCGCTGGCGGCGGGACGGCGAGCGCGGTGGCGCCGGTACGACTGGAGCGCTGCCCGGTACGCCGAGTGGCACCAGCTCGCCGCGGTGAGCACCGTGGTCGTCGAGGGCGTCGGGGCGGGGGCACGGGCCTGCGCGCCGTACCTGGACCTGCTGGTGTGGGTCGAGGCCCCCGAGCCGGTGCGCTACGCCCAGGCGATGGCCCGCGACGGGGTGGCGTATCGACCACACTGGCGGCGGTGGTCCGCGGCCGAGCGGGCCCACTTCGGGCGGGAGGGTACGCGTGAGCGAGCGGACGTGGTCGTCTCGACCGACCGCTCCTGACCTGCGGGTCGGGGTCCGGCAGGTGCTCGAGCGCCGGGTCGAGCGGCTACGGCGGTACGGCTGGCACCTCGCCCAGTGCGCGGTCGCTGCCGCGGTGGCGTACCTGCTCGCCCGCCAGCTGCTCGGGCACCCGCAGCCGTTCTTCGCGCCGGTGGCCGCGATCGTCAGCCTGGGCCTGTCGTACGGCAAGCGGCTGCGCCGGGTCGCCGAGGTCACCGTCGGCATCGCGCTCGGGGTGCTCATCGGCGACGTGTTCGCGAACGTCTTCGGCACCGGCGCCTGGCAGGTGCTGCTGGCGGTCGTGGTGGCGATGGTCCTGGCGATCGCCCTGGACGCCAGCCCGCTGCTGATCACCCAGGCCGGGGTGCAGTCGGCCATCGTGACGACCCTGGCGCCCTCGCCCGGTGCCGGGCTGGGCCGCTGGCTGGACGCCGTCTGCGGGGGCCTGGTCGCCCTGCTCGCGGCCGCCGTGGTCCCGGGTTCACCCCTGCGCCGTCCCCGACGGGCCGCGGCCGGCATCGTGCACGAGCTGTCGACCTGGCTCCACGACGCGGCGGCCGCTGCCCGCACCGGCGACGTCGACCTCGCCTACCGCACCCTGGAGCGGGCCCGGCGCAGCGAGTCGGCGCTGGACGACCTGCGCCAGGCCACCCGCGAGGGGCTGGACGTCGCTCGGTCCTCACCCTGGCGACGGCGCCACCGCGGCGACATCCTGGCGGTGGCCGACCTCGCCGTCCCCCTGGACCGTGCCGTCCGCAACGCCCGGGTGCTGCTGCGCCGCACCGTCGTCGTGACGCGCCGCGCCGAGACGCTGCCGGACGCCACGCTGGCGCTGCTCGACGCGCTGGCCGGGGCGACCACCACCATCGCGCGCGAGCTGGACGAGCAGCGCGACCCCCGCCGCGCCGTCGTGGCGCTGCGCGCGGCCGCCACCGACTCCAGCCGCGTGGCCACCGGCGGGTCGCTGTCCGCGGACGTCGTCCTCGCCCAGACCCGGTCGCTCGTGGTCGACCTGCTGCAGCTGTGCGGGGTCGACGTCCCCGAGGCGGAGCGCCTCGTCACACCGACCACGGACGACCGGCGTTTGCCGCCGGTTCATGGCGAAGACGCCTGATTCACCGAGTCCCACGCGTCACATGCCTTACGCTCAGTAGGCGACCGGTGACCGCGCAGGGTGGGCACGGCGCTCGATCAGACCCGTCCCTGGGGGACCCGTGCTCAAGACCACCGTCCTTGTCGCCGCCGCGACGGCTGCCACGCTGCTCGCCTCGTGCGGGGCCGGCGGCTCGTCCGACGCCGCTTCGTCATCCTCGTCCTCGGCGCCGTCGTCGTCACCGGCTGCGACGCCCGGCGCGTCGCCCTCCTCCGCAGCACCGGTGGCGACCCCGACGGTCGCCCCGACCGTCGGCGCCACCGCTGCCGGCACCGGGGTGGGCACCGACGGCGTCCTGCCGCTGGTCAGCAGCTCGGCGTCCGGCTTCCCGACCGGGTCGCGGGTGCCCCCCAACTTCTTCGGCGTCCACGACGCCACGTCCACCGGTCCCAACGGGTGGCCGCTGGCCGGCGTCGGCACGATCCGGCTGTGGGACGACGGGGTGACCTGGCGCGACATCGAGAAGACCAAGGGCCGCTACGACTTCACCCGGCTGGACGCGATCGTCCGCCAGGCCAACGCCAAGCGCGCCGAGACGCTGATCGTCCTGGGCCAGACCCCGCGGTTCTACGCCTCGAAGGTGCAGCGCACCGACGTCAACGGGCCCGGCGCCGCGTCGATGCCGAACAACCTGAACGCCTGGAAGCGCTACGTGCAGGCGGTGGCCAGCCGGCCCGGCGTCAAGGGCAACAAGTACGTGCAGTTCCAGGTGTGGAACGAGGCGAACGTGGTCGAGTTCTGGAGCGGCAATCAGGCCCAGATGGCCCTGCTCACCAAGGCGACCCGCGACGCCCTCGCGACGACCAGGAGCTCGAAGTTCCTCGTCGCGCCGGCCCTGGTCACCCGGGCGTCCTTCCAGCGCACCTGGGCTGACAAGTTCTACGCCCAGAAGGTGAGCGGGCGTCCGGTCGCCGACTACGTGAACGCCGTGTCGCTGCAGCTGTACCCGCTGCCCACGGGCAAGCCCGAGGACTCGATGACGATCCTGGCGCAGGACAAGAAGATCCTGGCCAAGTACCGGGTGAACAAGCCGATCTGGAACACCGAGGTCAACTACGGGCTGAACGGCCCGCGCAACGTCGCACCGCTGTCGAGCGCGCTGCAGGCGGCGAGCATCTCGCGCACCTACCTGCTGAACGCAGCGAACGGCGTCAAGCGGGTCTACTGGTACCGGTGGGGCAACACCACCATCGCCAACACCCGGACGACCACGGCCAACGAGGTCACGCTCAGCGCGGCCGGCAAGGCGTACTCCATCACCCGGGCCTGGATGGTCAACGCGCAGATGCGCAGCTGCACCCGCAACAAGGTGGGCACCTGGACCTGCACGATCACCTACAGCGGCGGCGTCCGGCGCGTGTTCTGGAACCCCAGCCGCGCGGTCACCGTCGCGGTGAACGGTGCGACGTCGCACCAGCTGCTCGACGGCACGACGCGGTCGTACTCGGCCCGCACCATGCGGCTGAAGGTGGGCGCCGGCCCGGTGATGATCCGCTCGGCGCGCTGACGCCGTCCGTCACCGGGGGCTGAGCAGGTCGCCCGGTCGGTCGACGTCCCGGTCCTCGCCCGTCCCGTCGCACGCGACGGCGGTGACCAGGTCGCGGTGGGTGCGCAGCCACCCGCGGGCGCCCTGGTCGCCGACGGCGAGGCCGGCGACGTCGTCCCACAACGCACGACCCAGCAGCACCGGGTGGCCTGGGGTACCGCCGTAGGTCGCCTGTGCCGCGACGGCTCCGAGCGCGTGGGCAGCGATCAACCGGGTGACGGCCTGGTCGCCCACCCACGGCGTGTCGACGAGCAGCACCACCACCGCGGACGCCGGCCCGGCCGCCAGGTGCGCCAGCCCGGCCGCTAGCGACGAGCCCATCCCGGACTCCCAGGACGGGTTGTCGACCACGCCGGCACCGGGCACGACGAGCGGCGCGGCGCCGGCGACGACCAGCACCTCGGGGCAGCCGCCGCGGGTCAGCGTCGCCACCGCACGGTCGACCAGGCGCACGCCGTCCAGACGGGCCAGCGCCTTCGGGCCACCGAACCGGCGACCGGCGCCGGCGGCCAGCACCAGTCCGCTGACGTGCACCATGCCGCAACCCTAGGCGCGGGGGTAGCGTCGCGGCATGACGGACACCGCCACCGCCGCGGACCTCGCCGCGCTCGGCGAGCAGAAGTACGTGCTGCTCACGACGTTCCGACGCACCGGCGCGGCGGTCCCGACGCCGGTCTGGGTCGTCCCGTTCACCGACGGCCACCACCTCGCCGTCATCACCACGATCGGCACCGGCAAGTGCAAGCGACTGGCGCACACCCCGCGCGTGCTGCTCGCGCCCTGCGACCAGCGCGGCAACCGCCGCGGTGCGGACCTGGCGGCCGTCGCCGTGGTCGAGACCGGGCCGACCGCCGTGCGCGTCCAGCAGCTGGTGCGCACCAAGTACGGGCTGCTGGCCCGTGCGATCCAGCTGGTGGGACGCGTCCGCGGCCGTGACGACGCCGCGGCCGTCCTGATCAGCGTCGCGTCCACCTGACCGCGGTCACGGCGCGAAGGCCCGTACGTCGACCCCGGCGGTGGTCAGGGCAGCCCGGACGGCTCGGGCGACCTCGACCGCGCCCGGGGTGTCACCGTGCACGCAGAGCGACTGCGCGGCAACGAAGATCGGCGCCCCGTCGACGTCCGGCACCGCCTCGCCGCGGGCCATCGCCAGGCAGCGGCGGACGACCTCGTCGACGTCGCTGAGCACCGCGCCAGGCAGCGAACGGGGCACCAGCTCACCGTCCGCGGTGTAGGCCCGGTCGGCGAACGCCTCGTGCACGACGGTGAGCCCGGCGGCGGCCGCGAGGCGCAGCCACGCCGACCCGGCCGAGCCGAGGACGACGAGCGAGGCGTCGACCTCGACCACGGCGCGCACCACCGCGGCGGCCTGGCCCTGGTCGCGCGCGATGGCGTTGTACAGCGCTCCGTGCGGCTTGACGTAGGTCACCCGGGTGCCGGCCGCGTGGGCCAGCGCCTGCAGCGCACCCACCTGGTAGACGACGTCCTGCGTCAGCTCGTCCGGATCGACGTCGACGTAGCGCCGACCGAAGCCGACCAGGTCGCGGTAGCCCACCTGGGCGCCGACCGCGACGCCGCGCAGGGCCGCCCCCTCGCAGACCCGCCGCATGATGCTCGGGTCGCCGGCGTGGAACCCGCAGGCCACGTTGGCGCTGGTGACGACGTCCAGCAGCCCGTCGTCGTCGCCGAGCCGCCAGTGCCCGAACCCCTCACCGAGGTCGCTGTTCAGGTCGACCCGCGGGGCCGCGCCGACCACGTCAGCGGCCGTGCGTCCGGCCGGCCTGCACGAGGGCGGCGAGCCGGCTGCCCTCGCTGCGGGCCAGCGGCCCGTCGGACTTCTGCACCGCCATGACGGCCAGCTGCTCGCCGTCCGCGAGGTCGAGCACCACCCAGGGGTCGCCGCCGGCGAACCGCACCCTCGTCACCTGGTCCCAGGTGACGGTGCGGGTCAGCAGCACGTTGCGCACCACCAGCCCGGTCGGCGAGGGCACCGCCCGCAGCGCCGCGAACCGCCACATCACGGCGCCGATCAGCAGCCCGAAACCCAGCAGCAGCAACGAGTCCAGCGTGCTCCACCCGCGTAGACCGGTGGACGGGACGACGAGGGCGAGCACGGCGAAGACCAGCACCGAGACGACCCCGAACCCGAGCGCGACCGTGCGTCCCCGGTGGGGGACGAAGGGGGCGTAGGGGTCGCTCACAGCCGGCACGCGTGGATGTCGGTGACCAAAATCGCCCGCGCCCCCAGGTCGTAGAGCTCGTCCATCACCTGGTTCGTGGTCTTGCGCGGCACCATCGCCCGCACCGCCACCCAGCCCTTGTCGTGCAGGGGGCTCACGGTCGGCGACTCGAGCCCGGGAGTGAGCTCGCAGGCCTTGGCCACCAGCTCGACCCGGACGTCGTAGTCCATCAGGACGTAGCGCCGGGCCACCAGGACGCCCTGCAGCCGGCGAGACAGCACCGTGACGGCGGCGCTCTCGGGGGCGCCCGCGCGGGTGATCAGGACCGCCTCGGACTCCAGGATCGGCTCGCCGAACACCTCCAGGCCGGCCCCGCGCAGCGTGGTGCCGGTCTCGACGACGTCGGCGATCACGTCAGCGACCCCGAGGCTGACCGACGTCTCGACCGCACCGTCCAGCCGCACCACGGCCGCGGCGGTGACCCCGCGGTCACCCAGGTAGCGGCGCACCAACCCCTCGTACGACGTCGCGATCCGCTGGCCGTCCAAGTCGGCGGCCGACGTGGCCGTGCCCGGGCGGGCCGCGAACCGGAACGTCGAGCGGCCGAAGCCCAGGCTCATGATCTCGGTGGCGTCGGCGCCGGAGTCCAGCAGCAGGTCGCGGCCGGTGACCCCGACGTCCAGGGTGCCCGCGCCGACGTACACGGCGATGTCGCGCGGGCGCAGGAAGAAGAACTCCGCATCGTTCTCGGGGTCCTGCAGGACGAGCTCACGGCTGTCGCTGCGCTGGCGGTACCCGCTCTCGCGCAGCATCTCGGAGGCGGACTCGGCGAGCGAGCCCTTGTTGGGGACGGCGACACGCAGCACGGCGGGCTCCTGGGGTGGGGGGGACGGCAGCTGGACGGCGGGGTGGCCGCTCACAGATGCGCGTACACGTCCGGCAGGGTCAGGCCGCGGGCGATCATCAGCACCTGCAGGTGGTAGAGCAGCTGGCTGATCTCCTCGGCGGTGCGCTCGGCCCCCTCGTGCTCGGCGGCCATCCAGACCTCGGCGGCCTCCTCGACGACCTTCTTGCCGATGGCGTGCACCCCGGCGTCGAGCTCGGCGACCGTGCCCGACCCGGCCGGGCGGGACGTCGCCTTCTCGCTGAGCTCGGCGAACAGCGCGTCGAAGGTCTTCACGGGCACCCAGGCTACCCGTGCGCGGCAGCACCCAGCCGCGCCGCCAGCTCGACGCCGAGCAGCCGGCCGCTCTCGAACGCGGCCTCGACCCGCGGCCGGGTCGACCAGCTGTCACCGCAGCGGCCCACCAGGTCGTCCCCCAGGTGGAACGACCGCTCGCGCGTCGAGGCGGGCTGGGCGTAGGTCCAGCGGTGCACGAACGTCCAGGTGGCGCGGTCGGCCAGGTCCGCGACGCCGGTGACCCGGGCGAGGGCGGCGAGCATCGTCGCCGTGGCGCCCGCGGGCTCGGCCAGGTGCTCCCGGGCCAGGTCGGCCGTCGAGTGCGCGACCAGGACGGCCGCGTCGTCGCCGCGCCGGGCACCGTCGTCCGCGACGAAGGTGATCGCCGGGTCGTCGTGCACGAAGACGGCGTCCAGCGCCGGCCAGCCGCGCCGGTCGAACCCGGCGCCCAGCACCAGGGCCGGCGTGTAGTCGGTGCGGTCGACGCCGACGTCGAAGAGCCGGGCCGCCTGCGGGTCGGGCATGGCCAGCACGACCGCCGACGCCGGTTCGCCGTCGACCCAGCCGGGGCCGACCCGTTCGACGACGTGGTCGCTGACGACGTCCAGCCCGCGCGCGAGGTCGACCACCAGCGAGCGCAGGCCCGCCGTCGCAGCCCAGCGCACCGGCCCGGCCTTGGTGTCCTCGAGCCCGTCCGGCCCGGCCAGGTGGAACGTGTCGGTCCACTCCCGGGCCAGTCCGCGCTCGCGCCAGTCCTCGACGACCGCCGCGAAGGCCGGCTCGCTGACCGTGAAGTACGACGCGCCGGTGTCGACGGCGTGCCCGTCGACCGTGCGCACGGCCATCCGGCCACCGGCCCGGCGGCCGCGGTCGAGCACCCGCACCGGCAGCCCCGCCGTCGCCAGCTCGCGGGCGCAGGCGACGCCGGCGATCCCGGCACCGACCACCACGACCGGGTTCACCCGACGACCGGGTTCACGCGAGGACCTCCGCGGCCACGGGCAGCGGGTCGTACGTCGTGCTGCGCTCGCGGACCGGGCGCCCGATGCCCGCCGCGATCTCGGTGAGCTCGGCCACGGTCTTGGCCGAGCCGTGCTGCGAACCGGCCATCCGGCTGATCGTCTCCTCCATCAGGGTGCCGCCGAGGTCGTCGGCCCCACCGGTGAGCATCGCCCGCGTGCCGGCGGTGCCGAGCTTGACCCAGGACGTCTGCACGTGGTCGATCCGGCCGTGCAGCATGATCCTGGCCACGGCGTGCACCGCCCGGTTGTCGCGCAGGGTCGGGCCGGGGCGGGCCAGACCGGCCAGGTAGACCGGGGCGTTGGTGTGGATGAACGGCAGTGGCACGAACTCGGTGAACCCGCCCGTGCGGTCCTGCACGCCGATCAGCGTCCGCAGGTGGGCCACCCAGTGCCGCGGGTGGTCGACGTGGCCGTACATCATCGTCGAGCTGCTGCGGATGCCGAGCTCGTGCGCCGTCGTGACGACCTCGACCCACGCGGACGCCGGCAGCTTGCCCTTGGTGAGCACCCACCGGACGTCGTCGTCGAGGATCTCGGCGGCCGTCCCCGGGATGGTGTCGAGCCCGGCGTCCTTGAGCCGCTCGAGCCAGGCGCGTACGGGCACACCGGCCTTGGCGGCCGCGGTCGCGATCTCCATCGGCGAGAACGCGTGCACGTGGATGCCCGGCGCCGCGGCCTTCACCGCGCGGACGATGTCGGGGTAGGCGTCGGGGCCGAGGTCGGGTGAGATGCCGCCCTGCAGGCAGACCTCGGTGGCGCCCAGCGCCTGGGCCTCGGCGGCGCGTTCGCCGACCTGGGCGAGCGAGAGGGTGTACGCGTCGGTGTCGGTCTTGCGCTGGGCGAACGCGCAGAACCGGCAGCCGACGTAGCAGACGTTGGTGAAGTTGATGTTGCGGTTCACCACGTACGTGACCTCGTCGCCGACCACGTCGCGGCGCAGGTCGTCTGCGAGCGACGTGACCGCGTCCAGGTCGGCGCCATCGGCCGTGATGAGAGCCAGGTAGGCGTCGTCGCCGAGCCCGGCGGGGTCGTCTATAGCCTGCCGCAGCGCGGCCGCCACGTCGGACCCGAGGCGGGCCGGTGCGCCGCCGTCCACGCGCAGCGCGACCTGCTGCCAGTCGCCGTACACCTCGTCGAAGTCGCTGCGCCGGTCGCTGGTGCGCCCGACGCCGTCGACCTCGCGGTGCAGCTCGGTGCGACCCGAGCTGTCGAGCCCTCCCCCGTCCGGCTCCTGCCACGCGATCCCCTGCGGCACAATGCCTTCACGGGCCAGCCCGGTGTCAGTATCGGCCAACGCGAGCACGTGCGGGTGCAGCCTCGGGTCGATCCACGCCTCGTCCCGCGCCAGCGCACCGGTCACGAACCGGGGGTGCGCGGTCAGCCGCTCACGCAGCTCGAGCCCGTGCTCGGCGGTCCACCGGGCCAGGTCGCCGACGTGCGGCCAGGGGCGCTCGGGGTTGACGTGGTCGGGGGTCACCGGCGACACCCCGCCCCAGTCGTCGACGCCGGCGCGCAGCAGCGCGCCGATCTCAGCGGCGTCCGAGAGGTTGGGCGGCACCTGCAGGCTGACCGAGGGCCCCAGCAGCAGCCGGGCCACCGCGACCGTGGCGAGCAGCTCGTCGCCGGGCAGGTCGGGCACCGAGCGCATCGCGGTGTCGTCCTTGGCCCGGAAGTTCTGGACGATGACCTCCTGCACCGACCCGTACTCGCGCGCGACCCGCCGGATCGCGAGCAGCGCGTCGACCCGCTCGGCCGGGGTCTCGCCGATGCCGACCAGGATGCCGGTGGTGAAGGGGACGCCGACCCGACCGGCGTCCTCGAGCACCCGCAGGCGGACGGCGGGGTCCTTGTCCGGTGAGCCGTAGTGCGGTCCGCCGGGGTCGGTGAACAGCCGGGTGGCCGTGGTCTCGAGCATCATCCCCATCGACGGGGCCACCGGCTTGAGCCGCTGCAGGTCCGACCAGCTCATGACGCCGGGGTTCAGGTGCGGCAGCAGCCCGGTCTCCTCCAGCACCCGCACGGCCATCGCCCGCACGTACGACAGCGTGTCGTCGTACCCGTGGGCGTCCAGCCACTGGCGCGCGGCGGGCCAGCGGTCCTCGGGGCGGTCGCCGAGGGTGAACAGCGCCTCCTTGCAGCCCTGCTCGGCGCCGGCTCGCGCGATGTCGAGCACCTCGTCGGGGCTCAGGTACGGCGCGGGCAGCCGGCCCGGGACGGTCGCGAAGGTGCAGTAGTGGCACCGGTCGCGGCACAGTCGGGTCAGCGGGATGAACACCTTGCGCGAGTACGTGACCACGCCTGGACGGCCGGCGGCGAGCATGGCGGCGTCGCGCACCGCGGTGGCCGCCTCGCACAGGGCGGCCAGGTCGGCGCCGCGCGCGTGCAGCAGCACCTGCGCCTCGCCGGCGTCCAGCGCCTTCCCGTCTCGCGCGCGCGCCACCGCGCGGCGCAGCTGCGAGGTCGTCGGGGCGGTTACCGCCGGGCCGAGCGAGAGGTTCTCAGGCACCGCGCGAGCCTATGCCCCGCCGAGCGCCGCCAGCGTGGCGGCCGTCGCCACGGCCGCGGTCGCCGCCTCGTGCCCCTTGTCCTCGTGCGAGCCGGGCAACCCGGCCCGGTCCAGCGCCTGCGCCTCGTCGTCGCAGGTGAGCAGACCGAAGCCGACGGGGACGCCCGTGCGGACGCTGACGTCGGTCAGCCCGTTGGTCGCACCGGCGCACACGTACTCGAAGTGCGGTGTGCCACCGCGGATCACGACGCCGAGCGCCACGACGGCGTCGACACCGGGGGCGAGCCGGGCCGCGGCGACCGGCAGCTCGAACGCTCCCGGCACCCGCACCACCAGCACGTCGGTGACCCCGGCGTCCGCCAGCCCGCGGCGGGCGCCGTTCAGCAGCCCCTGCATCACCGCGTCGTGCCAGGACGCCGCGACGACCGCGACCCGCAGCCCGCGTCCGTCCGCGGTCAGCGCCGGTGCCCCCGAGCCGCTCATGCCGGACGCCGCTCGCCGCGCCGCGGGTGGACCGGCGCGGGCAGGTCGTGACCCATCCGCTCGCGCTTGGTCTCGAGGTAGGCCTCGTTGTGCACCGTGGCCGCCGACACCAGCGGCAGCCGGTCCACGACGTCGACGCCGTGCGCGGCCAGTCCCTCGACCTTGGCCGGGTTGTTGGTGAGCAGTCGCACCCGGGGGACGCCCAGGTCGTCGAGCATCGCGGCGGCGGCGCCGTACTCGCGGGCGTCCGCGGGCAGGCCCAGCTCGAGGTTGGCGTCGACGGTGTCGCGGCCGCGGTCCTGCAGGGCGTAGGCCTCGAGCTTGGACAGCAGGCCGACGCCGCGGCCCTCGTGGCCGCGCAGGTACAGCACCGCCCCTCCTCGGGCGGCCACCATCGCCAGCGCGGACTGCAGCTGGGTGCCGCAGTCGCAGCGCAGCGACCCGAGCGCGTCGCCGGTGAGGCACTCGGAGTGCAGCCGCACGACGGCGCTCGGGCCGGTCGGGTCGCCGCTGACCAGGGCCAGGTGCTCGGCGCCGGTGCGCAGGTCGCGGTAGCCGTGGGCGGTGAACGTGCCGTGCACGGTCGGCAGGGTGGTCGTGGCGACGCGGTGCACCCGGGCCTGGCCGGGCGTGTCGGCCGGCGCCCCGCCCTCGACGGGGCTGGCGTCGTTCACCAGCCGCCACAGGGCCAGGTCGGCGATGCTGACGGTGGTCAGCCCCTCGCGCGCGCCGAGGTCGAGCACCTGCGGCAGCCGCATCATGGTCCCGTCGTCCTGCACCAGCTCGGCGATCACCCCGACCGGCGACAGGCCCGCCAGCCGGCACAGGTCGACGGCGGCCTCGGTGTGACCGGCCCGCTCGAGCACACCGCCGCCGCGGGCGCGCAGGGGCAGCACGTGGCCCGGCCGCACCAGGTCGCCCGGCGCCAGAGCCGGGTCGGCGAGCAGCCGGACGGTGCGTGCCCGGTCGGCCGCGCTGATGCCGGTCGTGACGCCGTCGCGGGCGTCCACCGACACCGTGTAGGCGGTGCCTCGGGGGTCCTCGTTGTCGCGCACCATCAGCGGCAGCTCGAGCCGGTCGGCGACGGCGTCCGGCATCGGGGCGCACAGCAGGCCCGAGCTGTGCCGCACCGTCCAGGCGACCCACTCGGACGTCGCCAGCTCGGCCGACAGGACGACGTCACCCTCGTTCTCGCGGTGCTCGTCGTCGACGACGAGCACCGGCCGTCCGAGCCGCAGCTCTGCCAGGGCCTGCTCGATCGTCGCCAGGGCGCTCATGCCACCGTCTCCATCGCCGGCTCGGTCAGGGTCGTCGTCCGCGCGACCCTCAGCCACACGACGAAACCCCACACGACGAACGCCCCGTACACGGCGTACAGCGCGGCCGAGGGGTAGAACTGCGCCCGCAGCAGCAGCGGCACGCCCACCACGTCGACGGCGATCCAGCACAGCCAGAACTCGACCCAGCCGCGGGCCATCGCGTACGTCGCCATCACCGACCCGACGAAGATCCAGGCGTCCGCCCACACCGGGTCGTAGGACCCCAGCGCGCGGAACGCGGGGGTCAGCACGGCCACCGCGAGCACGCCGGCGCCGACGAGCGCCGCGCGCTCACGGCCGGTGGCCCACCGGGGCTGCACGGCCGGGCCGCCGCCGGTCGCGCGAGCCTGGTTCCAGCGCACCCAGCCGTAGACCGAGACCAGCACGAACATGACCTGGCGCCCTGCCTGGCCGAGCAGCGTCGCGTGCTCGGGGTTGTCGAACACCGCGCCGAGGAACACCGTGAACAGCAGCACGTTGCCCGCGATGCCGACCGGCCAGGCCCACACGCGACGGCGCATCCCGCCGACCGCCGAGACGAGGCCGAAGACGTTGCCGATCACCTCACGCCACAGGATCGGGTGACCACCGACCACCACCTGTGCCTCGAACAGCCAGCGCAGCGCACTCATCGGAGCTCCTTCGTGGGGGCTGCGGCCAGCAGCCGCTGCACGTACTTGGCGAGGACGTCGACCTCGAGGTTGACGACGTCACCCGGCCCGCGGGCGCCGAGCGTGGTCAGGTCGAGGGTGGTCGGGATCAGCGACACCGAGAACGTGCCGGCCTCGTCGTCCAGGGCGCTGACGGTGAGCGAGACGCCATCGACGGTGATCGAGCCCTTCTCGACGACGTACGCCGACAGGGCCGGCGGCAGGGTGAAGGTGACGACCTCCCACCGGTCGCCGGGTTCGCGCGACACGACCTCGGCCGTGCCGTCGACGTGACCCTGGACGACGTGGCCGCCGAAGCGGCCGTCGGCCGGCATCGCGCGCTCGAGGTTGACCGGCGCGCCCGGCGTGGCTTCGGCCAGCGAGCTGCGGCGCAGCGTCTCGGCCATGACGTCCACGACGAACCGCCCCTGCCCGTGGTCGACCACGGTCAGGCAGACGCCGTTCACGGCGATCGAGGCGCCGTGCGCGGCGTCCGACGTCACGAGCGGGCCGTGCACGGTCAGCCGCGCCGAGTCGGCGCCGTGCTCGATCTCGACCACGTGGCCGAGCTCCTCGACGATCCCGGTGAACATCAGCGAGCCTCCTGGTGGGTGGGCCGTTCGGTGGTGGCCGGGCGCAGCAGCAGCCGGACGTCGTCGCCCACCCGCGTGACGTCGTCCAGGTGCAGCCGGGCGCAGTCCGCGATCGTGGTGATGCCGAGGTCGCCCACCGCGTTCGCACCGGCGCCGAGCAGGGCGGGGGCGACGTACGCGACCACGCGGTCGACCAGGCCGGCGCCCCAGAACGCGGCGGCCAGCCGCGGGCCGCCCTCGAGCCAGACGTGACGGCGGTCCAGCCGCCACAGCGTGTCGAGGGCCGCCCGGGGGTCGTGGGTGGTGAGGCGGACGGCGGGCCCACCGTCGTCGACGCGGACGCCGGGTGGCAGGGGTCTTCGGCCCATCACGGCGCGCTGCGGCTGGCGCGGCAGCGGCTCGCCGTCCGCGCCCCGCACGGTGAGCCGGGGGTCGTCGGCCAGGACGGTGCCGGTGCCGACCAGGACGACGTCGGCCTCGGCGCGCAGCTTGTGGACGTCGGCCCGCGCCGCCGGGCCGGTGATCCAGGCGCTGGTGCCGTCAGCGGCGGCGCTGCGGCCGTCGAGGGTCGTCGCGAGCTTCCAGGTGACGGCCGGCCGGCCCAGGTCGACCGCGAGCTGCCACAGCTCGACCAGGGCGTCGGCCTCGGCGCGGACGTCGGTGGCGACGTCCACCTGCACACCGGCGCGGGCCAGCACCGCGGCGCCGCCGGCGGCCGGCGTGCGGTCGGGGCGGGCGTGCACGACGCGGGCCACCCCGGCGTCCAGCAGCGCCGTGGAGCACGGGCCGGTGCGGCCGGTGTGGGCGCACGGCTCGAGGGTGACGACGGCCGTGCCGCCACGAGCCCGATGGCCCGCCTGGGCCAGGGCGACGACCTCGGCGTGCGCGGTGCCGGCACCCTCGTGCCAGCCCTCGCCGACGACCACGTCGTCGGCGTCCAGGACGACGGCTCCCACCCGCGGGTTCGGGCCCACCGGGCCGTGGCGCGCGAGGTCGAGGGCACGCCGCATCGCCTGCGCGACAACGGTTCTGCTCACCTCGGACCCCTCTCACCTCGCCGTCGGGCGGGCTCCGGGGTCGTGCGACGACGCGGGACGTGGCCGATGGCCGCGCCCAGCGGTCGCCGACGGCACGGCGTGGTGCGCCGACGCCGTCGTGTGTCTCCTCCCATCCGGACTCTCACCGTCGGTCCTGGAGTTCCACCAGGTCAACCGGCCGCTGGCTGCGGTCGGGTCGCGGACTGTCACCGCCGGCTCGGACTTTCACCGACCCCGGAGCACACGTGCTACGGCGAGTGTAGCGACGCGGGCCCCTCGCTGATTCCCCGGATTCAGGGGTGCGCGTGGCGGGCGGCGGCGGCCCGCAGCTCGCCGATGGCTCCCGCGGCGTCGTCGGCGCCGTACACCGCCGACCCGGCCACGAACACGTCGGCGCCGGCGTCCGCGGCGCGCTCGATGGTCTCGAGGTTGACCCCGCCGTCCACCTGCAGCCACACGTCCAGGCCGCTCGCGGCGATGGCGGCTCGGGCCCGGCGGATCTTGGGCAGGCAGGCGTCCAGGAACCCCTGACCGCCGAAGCCGGGCTCGACCGTCATCACCAGCACCATGTCGACCTCGGGCAGCAGGTCGACGAACGGCTCGATCGGCGTCGCCGGCTTCAGGGCCAGCCCGGCGCGGGCCCCGAGCCGACGCAGCTCGCGCGCCAGGCGCACCGGCGCCGCCGCCGCCTCGGCGTGGAAGGTGACGCTGCCGGCCCCGGCCTCGGCGTACGCCGGGGCCCAGCGGTCGGGGTCGGCGATCATCAGGTGGGTGTCGACGGGCACCGGGCTGACCTTCGCCAGCGCCTCGACCACGGGCAGCCCGAGCGTGAGGTTGGGCACGAAATGGTTGTCCATCACGTCGACGTGCGCCCAGTCGGCCGTGGCGATCCGGGCGAGCTCGGCCTGCAGGTTGGCAAAGTCGGCCGACAGGATGCTCGGCGAGATCAGCGGGGTCACGGGCGCGAGCCTAGCCACCCCTACCGGCGGCGCAGCAGCGCCAGGAACATCGCGTCGGTGCCGTGCCGGTGCGGCCACAGCTGCACCGTGGGTCCCTCACCGAGGTCGCCCAGGCCGGGCAGCAGCGGGCGGGCGTCCACCAGGTCGACGTCCCCACGGCGGCGCGTGACGTCGTCCACGACCAGGCGCGTCTCGGCCACGTGCGGCGAGCACACGACGTAGGCCACGACGCCGCCGGGGCGCACGGCCTGCAGCGCCGAGTCGAGCAGGGCGCGCTGCAGCGGGGCGAGCCCGGCGACGTCCGCGGGCTGCCGCCGCCACCGGGCCTCGGGGCGTCGGCGCAGCGCCCCCAGCCCGGTGCACGGCGCGTCGACGAGGACGCGGTCGTACTCCCCCGGCTGGTCGGCGCCGACCTCGCGACCGTCGGTGCGTCGCACCTCGACCACGTCGCCCAGGGCGGCGACGGCCGAGCGCACCAGCGCAGCCCGGTGCGGTGCCTGCTCGACCGCCGTCAGGTGGGCGCCGCGCGGGGCGGCCAGCGCACCGAGCAGGGCGGCCTTGCCCCCGGGGCCGGCGCACAGGTCGAGCCACTGCTCGTCGCGCCCCTCGACGGCGACGTCGGCAAGCGCGATCGCCATCAGCTGGCTGCCCTCGTCCTGCACCCCGGCGCGACCCTCGCGGACGGCGACCAGCTGGCCGGGGTCGCCGCCCGGCCAGATCACGGCGTACGGCGAGCGCGGGCTGGGCTCGCCGCCGGCGAGCACCAGCTCGTCGCGGTCGGCGAGGCCCGGGCGCGCCACGAGGGTGACCCGGGCCGCGCTGTTGTCGGCCGCCAGCAGCCGCCCCAGCTCGGCGTCCAGGCGGTCAGCCGGGACCCCGCGACCGGCCAGGGCCTCGCGCAGCGCCCGGGCGATCCACAGCGGGTGGCTGTGCTCGGTGGCCAGCGCCTCGACGGGCGCGAGGCCGGCGGTGAGCTCGTGCACCCACGCGTCGAGGTCGCGCTCGCCCACCTTGCGCAGCACCGCGTTGGTGAGGCCGCCGGGCCCGCCACCGAGGTTGGCCCGCACCAGTGCGACGGTCTCGCCGACGGCGGCGTGCGGCGGCACCCGCATGCCCAGCAGCTGGTGGGCACCGAGGCGAAGGGCGTCCAGCACCCCGTCGTCCAGGTCGGCCAGCGGCCGGTCGACGCACCGCGCCAGCACCGCGTCGTACAGGCCCTGCAGCCGCAGCGCGCCGTAGGTCAGCTCGGTGGCGAACGCCGCGTCGCGGCCGGTGACCCCCCGCTCGCGCAGCAGGCCCGGCAGCACGAGGTTGGCGTAGGCGTCCTTGACCGCCACCGCGCGCAGCGTCTCGTACGCCGCCTGACGTGAGGGGTCGGCCCGGCGCGAGCGCTGCGAGGGCTTCTGCGCCGACCGCTTCTCACCGGCCCTGGCCGGCTGACCGGGCCGTCGGTCGCCGGTCACGAGGCCCGGCCGGCGTCGGACGCGTCCTCGCCCAGCCGCTCGTCGGGGAGCAGGCGCGAGCCGCGGGCCCAGTCGGCGGCCGGCATGGGCCGCCTGCCCTGCGGTTGGACGGTGGTCAGCACGACCGGCACGGTAGCGGTGCCGACCTCGACCGCACGCCGTCCGGCGCGCAGGTGCCCGGGTGCCAGCGGGTCGGCGTCGACCGCGGGGCGCACCGGGCCCAGCTTGAGCCGCTCACCGCGCCAGGTCGTCCACGCCCCCGGGGCCGGCGTGCAGCCGCGCACCAGCCGGTCGACGCGCTGCGCCGGGGCGTGCCAGTCGATCCGCCCGTCGGCGACGTCGACCTTGGGCGCGAGCGAGACCCCCTCTGCCGACTGGGGCCTGGGGGTGACCGACCCATCCGCGATCGCGTCGAGCGTGGCCACGAGCAGCTGGGCGCCGGCGTCCGCCAGTCGCGTGAGCAGCTCGCCGCTGGTGTCGGCGGGACGCACGGTCTCGGTCAGCAGCCCGTACACGGGCCCGGTGTCCAGGCCCGCCTCGAGCCGGAACGTCGTGGCACCGGTCACCTCGTCCCCGGCCATCACCGCGTGCTGCACGGGTGCGGCACCCCGCCACGCGGGCAGCAGGGAGAAGTGCAGGTTGACCCAGCCGTGCACCGGGACGTCGAGCACCCGCTGGGGCACCAGCGCGCCGTACGCGACGACCGGGCAGCAGTCCGGGGCCAGCTCGGTCAGTCGCTGCACGAAGCCCCGGTCACCGGGGCGGTCGGGCGTCAGCACCTCGACACCGGCCGCGATGGCCCGCTCGGCCACCGGTGACGCCGCGGTGCGGCGCCCCCGGCCGGCGGGGGCGTCGGGACGGGTGAGCACGGCCACGACCTCGTGGCGGGACGCGAGCACCGCCTCGAGCGCCGGCAGCGCCACGGCGGGGGTGCCGGCGAAGACCAGCCGCACGCCCTACAGCGCCTTGCCGAAGGTCGCGTGCGGGCTGACCTTGACCTGCGGCACGGCGCCGGTCCACTCCGCCTCGCGGATCGCCTTCATCGCCAGCTTGCGCTGGTCACGGTCCATGCGGTCGATGAACAGGATCCCGTCCAGGTGGTCGGTCTCGTGCTGGATGCAGCGGGCCAGCAGGTCGCTGCCCGAGAGGGTGAGCGGCTCGCCGTACTGGTCCTGGCCCCTGGCCACGACCCGCAGCGCCCGCGGGGTGTCGTAGTACACGCCGGGGAACGACAGGCACCCCTCCTCGCCGTCCTGCACCTCGTCCGACAGGTCGAGGCGCGGGTTGACCAGGTGGCCGAGGACGTCGTCGACCCAGTAGGTGAATACCCGAAGCCCCACGCCGATCTGCGGGGCGGCCAGCCCGGCGCCGGGCGCCTCGAGCATGGTCTCCTGCAGGTCGGTGACCAGCTGCCGCAGCTCCTTGTCGAACACCGTCACCTCGTCGGCCGGAGTGCGCAGCACCGGGTCGCCGAACAGGCGGATGTCCTTGATGGGCACGGCTCTCCTTCTGGCGCTCGGGGTCGGTCAACGAGTCTAGTCGCCGACCACGAGCAGCCCGAGACGCCGGAGGTCGGCGCGCAGGGTCGCCGCGTCGACGAACAGCAGACCCGTCAACCCGACGCGGCGGGCGGCGTCCACGTTGACCTGACGGTCGTCGACGAAGACCGTGTCGGCGGGCGAGAGCCCGTACCGCTCGATCAGCACGCCGTACAGCCGGGGGTCGGGCTTGGCGACGCCCTCCTCGCCGGACACGACGATGCCCTCGAACCGTTGCAGCACAGGGAAGGTGGCGCGCGCCCAGGGGAAGGTCTCGGCCGACCAGTTGGTCAGGGCCAGCAGGCGCACGCCCGAGCTGGCGAGCGCGTCGACGACCTCGACCGTCTCGTCCATCTGCCCGGTGACCGTCAGGTGCTGGTTGCGCGGGTACGCCGCGATCGCCGCCGCGCGGTGCGGGAACCGCTCGGTCAGCGCGGCGACCCCGTCGACGAACCGGCCGCCGGCGTCGTGCAGGTGGTTCCAGGCGTCGAAGTCCACCTCGTCGAGGAACGGCTGCACCTCGCCCGGCTCGAGCACGTCGTGGAAGGCGCGGTGCGGGTCCCAGCGCAGCAGGACGCCGCCGAGGTCGAAGACGACGGTGGACGGCGGTGGGCGGGTCACGCCCCCCATCGTGGCCCGGCGTGGTCGCAGGCGACAACGCGCCCGTATCGTCGGGCACTCCCCGATCCTCGAAGGACCGTGATGACCCACACCGCAGCGCCGCGGACCGACCCGGGCGCGCAGGACGCCGTCCTGGACGAGATCAGCCGACGGGTGCTGTGGCTGGCGTCGAGCATCGTCGACGCGGCCAACAACGGCCGGCACGACCCGTCCGGGCTGAAGGTGGGCGGCCACCAGGCCAGCAGCGCCAGCCTGGTCTCGATCATGACCTCGCTGTGGTTCGACGAGCTCACCGCGGCCGACCGGGTCTCGGTCAAACCGCACGCCTCCCCGGTGCTGCACGCGGTGAACCACCTGCTCGGCGACCTGGACGCCGCGCACCTTCCGACGCTGCGCCGGCGCGGTGGCCTGCAGAGCTACCCCAGCCGCACCAAGGACCCCGACCCCGTCGACTTCTCGACCGGCAGCGTGGGGATCGGGGCCACCGCGACGGTCTGGGCGGCGCTGGCCCACCGCTACCTGCGGTCGAGGTACGCCGACACCCCCGCCGCGGGTCGCTGGATCGCCCTGCTCGGCGACGCCGAGCTGGACGAGGGCGCGATCTGGGAGGCCGTGGCCGACCCGATGGTCAGCCAGGTCGGCGAGCTGCTGTGGGTGGTCGACCTCAACCGCCAGTCCCTCGACCGGGTGGTCCCCGACATCGCGATCCAGCGGCTGCAGGGGATGTTCGGCGCCGCGGGGTGGCAGGTGCTGACCTGCAAGTGGGGACGGCGGATCACCGCGCTCTTCGGGCAGCCCGGCGGCGAGGCCCTGCAGCGCCGGCTCGAGGACATGCCGAACGAGGAGTACCAGCGCCTGCTGCGCAGCCCCAGCGAGTCGCTGGCGCAGCGGATCGCCGGCGAGTCGCGCGCGCCCGGCCTGCGCGGGCTGCTCGACGGCCTGGCCCCGGCCGACCTGGCCGGCGCCGTGCGCGACCTGGGCGGCCACGACCAGGGGCTGCTGCGCGACACCTGGGCGGACGTCGACCCGACCCGGCCGACCGTGGTGTTCGCCTACACGATCAAGGGCTGGGGACTGCCCACCGAGGGCCACCCGGCCAACCACTCCGCGCTGCTGACCCCCGCCCAGATGGGCGACCTGGCGACGCGGCTGGGCGCCGACGCCGCCGACCCGTGGCGACCGCTGCCCGCCGGGGCGGCCAGCGACCTGTGCGAGCGGCGGGGAGCCCAGCTGCGCCGTCCGCCGGTCGTGCCGCGCGAGGTCGCGGCGCCGCCGGCGACCCTCGGCCGGTCGCACACCGGCCACGGCTCGACCCAGGCCGCGTTCGGCCGGTTCCTGCTCGACCTGCGCCGCGCTGCCCCCGACGTCGCCGACCGGGTCGTGACGCTGAGCCCCGACGTCGCCTCGTCGACCAACCTCGGGGGCTGGATCAACGCGACCGGCGTCTGGTCGGTGGGCGAGCGGCACGACTGGTTCGCCGACGACGCCGGCCGGCTGGTGCAGTGGTCCGAGGTCACCAGCGG
>JBBQGB010000022.1:0-48510 GCA_038322575.1 Actinomycetales bacterium | reverse complement strand
CGCCGGCAACGGCCACCACCCACCCCAGGCGCCGTTCTCGTCCCGCGCCGCGGTGTAGGGCCGCCCATCGGTACCGACCGTGACGTAGTCCAGCTGACCCTGATGCCGGCTGGCCGCACTCACCCACCCGCCCGGCGCCGTCCGGCCGCTCAGCAGTGGCCTCCACGTGAGGTCCGGGCCGGACACCTGGATCCAGCCGTCCGGGTCTGCCACCGCGGTGACCGCAGTCCCCGCGGTGGCGGTGACGTCCACGGGAGCACCGGGGGGGACGGTGACCGCATCTATCGGTGGGCAGTCCATGACGTGATCGGGAAGCCGCGAGCACCGTGGGATCGACGCGAGCAGCGCGGCGGTTCCTGACCGACCACGGGTGCGAGGGGGGGACACTCGCGTCACCGTGACCTCGGACCGCGGCTCGCCCACGGTCGCCGTCGCAGTGAGGGCCAGCTGGAAGGGCACGACGCCCAGCCTCCCTTCCAACTGCCCAGGCGCGGGCATCGAGGCCGACGCCGTCATCCAGCCCGGTCGACCCGTTGGCCGCAGCCGCAACTCGATGCGTGGGTCGGCCAACGGCTGCTCGACCGGCACCAGGGCCACCCGCACCAGCCAGCTCCCGCCGGCGAACGTGCCGTCCCACCAGACCCGTTCTCCGGCGATCTGCGGGCCGCCGACCACTCCTCCGGACGCCGTCTGCAGGTCGGCGGCGAACGTGGCCTTCCAGGTGATCAGGTTCGTGCCGGGGAAGGTCAGCTCGACGGTGAGCTCACGGGTCTGCGGAACCCATCTGCGGACGACGGCGGCGACCCACGTCCCGCTGAGGAAGGAGTACGCCATGGCGTCCATGTCGCGCGTCGGGCGACCAGGTCGGCTCAGCATGAGCAGATACCGCACGCCACCCACTCGAAGGTCGTACGTCGCTGACGGGCTCGCCGTCGGGGCGCCGACGCTTGCACCGTCTGCGGTCACCTGACCGAAGCGGGTCGCGACCGCGGCAGCGGCACCGCCGCTCGCCAGTGACCGGAACGCCAAGGCCCCATCCCTCATGGTGCGGCTCAACAGAAGACGGCCCGTGGTGTCAGGCGCCCGGTCCACGTCGAAGAGACCGAACCGGGCGCGCGGATCGTAACCATTGGTCCACTCGAAGTTGTCGCTCAACGTCCAGTAGAACGCTGCCAGAACCTCCACACCGGACACCTGGGCGGCTTCGATGGCGGCCGCGTGCGCGAGCAGGTGGGGCGCTCGCAGCGACTCGGTGGGTTCCGACATCCCGAACTCGGACACCACCAGCGGCACCGCCAACCGAGCACCGACCTCCGCGAGCAGAGCGCGCAGGCCGTCTGGGTGCATCTCCCAGCCGAGCCCCGTCAGCAGACCGGTGGACTCATGGGCTATCCCGTCAGCCGACTGGTCGATATCCGCCTTGCCGCCGGTGTAGAAACCGTTCTTGAAGCCGATCTTGATGTCCCAGAAGACCCGCGCCTTGTAGTAGTAGTTGACTCCGACGAAGTCGTACGGAACCACCCACGGGGAAGGCGCAGAGGGGCCGAAGAACTGGCCGGGCGGTTGCATGACGCGGCGCGGCGGGTCGGCGTTGATCTCGACGTCCACGTCGCCGGTGGCCAGCGAGTTGAGGAAGTGGTCGTTGTAGAAGTACCTGAACCTGCGTGCTGGGTCGGCGTCGCCACCCAGCGGAACCACCGAGATCATGTTGTGGGCGAACCCGACCTGAGCGGCCGGGTCCCGGCTCTTGATCGCCCGGAAGGCAGCCAGATGAGCTCGCAAGAGGTTGAAGTACACCGTCTTGCCCCGGTCGAAGTCCCCCAGGAACCCAGGGGACCAGACGCTGGCGAAGTACCCCGCTCCGACGACGGATCCCACCGGCTCGTTGAGGGTGAACCAGTACCGCACACCCACCGCCGACAAGGCCGCCACCACTCGGTCCACGTACGCGGCGAAGGCAGCGACGGTGTTGGGGTTCTCCCACCCTCGCATCGACGCCTGGAATCCTGGATCGGTGTCGTAGGTCTCGACGAAGACGGCTCCCAGGATGTCGAACCTTCGGGTCGTGCGAGACGGCGTGAGCACCCACTGCGGTAGCGCCAGGTGACTCAGGGTCACGAACGGCTCGAGGCCTCGCTCGAGCATCAGACGCACCGCGGGGACGTAGTAGTCCTGCAGTGCAGTCGAGAACCCACCGGGCGTCGGCTCGACGCGGCTCCACTCGACCGAGAACCGGTAGGCGCGACAACCCATGGCGGCTGCGCGGTCGAGGTCACGCGTCAGCTCGTCGAGGTCGCGGTGGCGAAGTGCTGGCCCGGGCGGCCCAGGGTCCATCCGCGCGTGCCCGCTGGCCGCGTTGATCCGCACCTTCTCCTGGATGGCCGGGTCGCCCTCGAAGATCGACCAGTCATCGGTGAGGCCACCCTCAACCTGGTGACCAGCAGTAGCTACGCCCCAGAGCATCGTCTCCTCCTCCAACCGACGTCGTGATGCTAGGGAAGTACCGCGCGCTTGGGTAGGGCGCCGGACGCGCAATCGATTCACCCGTCTGGTGTTCTGCGACAGTCGAACTGGGCGGATCGGACACTGATGCGCCGCTGGTTCGACCAGGTCACCGCAACCCTGGCCGTGTTCACCGACGCACTGCCCAGCAGCCAGTCAGGTCGCCTGGCGCGCCGCCAGTCGGGCGGCGACGTCGATGGCCACGGCGAGGTGGTGGTCCAGGGCCGCTGCGCTGTCCCACCAGCCGGCCGACGACACGGTCAGACCCTCGTAGGTGACGCGGATCGCCGTCAGGTTCGCCGGCCTCACGACGGCGTCGCTGGACATCGCCGGCGGGCCGTGCTGGATGCGCTCGCGCAGCGGGGCGTCGATGACACCCAGCGGGTCGGTGTAGACGTACGAGTCGGCAGGCGCCGGCTCACGCCCGCCACGCAGGAGGCGGCCCAACCCAGCCACCAGCCGGCCGAGGTCGTTCTGGGGGCCGCTCAGGCGCACGTCCAGCGGGGAGACCGGGTGGTCGCGGCCCGACCGCACCAGCCGCAACGAGGGCGCCACCCACCTGATGTGGCTCGCGGGGTCGTTCTCGCCGGTCGGGGTGCCGTCGAACAGGTCGCAGTGCCACGCCAGGGCCGACTCGCGCGGCTCGATCCGCCAGTCGTGCTCCTGGACGCTGGTGAGGACGAGGTCGCGTGCGGCGACCACCGCGGCGATGAAGTCCGGCACGGCGCGCACGACGCCAGACTAGGGCGCCCTGCTCGGGCCTGAAGGTGCAGTGGTTGCGAACCCGCCCCTTGGGGAACAGCTCGTGCGTCGCGTACCGCTCTTGCGCCGGGTCGACCACGGCCCTGAGGGCCACGGTCCCGTCGGCGTGAGCCAGCTCGTCGATCGTGGCGAGGATGTGCGTGCACATCAGCTCCCAGATGCTCTCGTCCATGGTGCAGCCGCCATCGAGCCCGTCGACGCGGTGTGGAAGACCGCGACCCGCCCGCGCGCCCGTGCGACGGTGTCGGCGGCCCAGGCACCGTCCGGCACCGACCCGCTGTGAGAGTCGCGCTTCACGTGTCAGCGGCCCATCGCGTAGAACTCGGCGTTCGGCCGCAGCGCGAACAGGTGCGCCAGTCGGTTGGAGGCGGCGAACAGCGCCGTGATCGATCCGACGTCCCAGATCTCGTCGTCGGTGAGCCCGGCGTCGCGGGCTGCCAGCAGGTCAGCCTCGCCGAACGACGCGGGATCGGCGGCGAGGGTCAGCGCCAGGTCGACGATGGCACGCTGCCGCGGAGCGAGGTCGCAGCCTCGGGGGTTGGTCGCGACCAGGTCGGCCAGATGCGGCTCCCTGGAACGGATCCGCAGGATCGCGCCGTGCGCGACGACGCAGTAGGGACAGTCGTTCACGCCGGACGTCGCCACGACCACGAGCTCGCGCTCGGCCTTGGACAGGCCGTCGTCCGAGGTCATCAGCGCATCGTGGTAGTCCAGGAAGGCACGCAGCTCGGCCGGTCGACGTCCCAGCGCGCGGAAGATGTTCGGCAGGAAACCCGAGCGCTCGACCACCGGCCGCAACCGGGCCTGCAGGTCGTCGGGCAGGTCCTCGAGATCCACGGTCCCGAACCGGCTGACCGGACTGTCCTGCCCCATCGTCATGCCACGGCATGGTACGGCCACGCTCGGGACCTTCGACCCTGGCCGGGGCCTGTGACGTCCGGCGATCGTGGGAATCGCGACGACGCCGTCCCGGCCCGAACCCGTCGCGCGAGAGGGTGACCGCGATGAGATCAGCGCTGGTGCTGGCAGACCCCGCCGGCAGGTACGTGCACTGGGGGGTGATCCTGATCTCGGTCACGAACCTGGCCGTGATCGGGTTGATGGTCCTGCTGTTCGTGCTGGCGCTGCTGCTGCCCTTCCCGGGTGGCCGCTCGCACCGTGCGTCCCGGCGCGAGCCATGACCACCGTCGGGTCGGCCCCGCCGCGGACCGGCAGCCCCAGCTGGACGGGGCGGCTGCGCGACCGGCTGACCGGCCTGGTCCCGGCCGGCGAGGCGCTGCCCGAGCGTCAGCCGGCGTACGTCTCGTCCTGGGTGTACGTGTTCGGCGTCCTCACGCTGGCCGCGCTGGCGGTCGTGCTGCTCTCGGGCGCCCTGCTCGCCGTCGGCGGTGTGGCCTGGTGGCACACCTCGAGCCTGGGTCTGTTCGTCAACTCGACCCACCTGTGGAGCGTCGAGCTGTTCTTCGCGTTCATGGTGATCCACCTGTGGGGGCAGTTCTGGATGGCGGCCTGGCGCGGACGTCGGGCCCTGACCTGGGTGACCGGAGCCGTGGCGTTCCTCGGCTCGATCGGGACGGCTTTCACCGGCTACCTGTCACAGTCCAACTTCGACGCGCAGTGGATCAGCGCGGAGGCCAAGGACGGCCTGGACGCGGTCGGGATCGGCGCGTTCTTCAACGTCCTGAACCCCGGCCAGATGCTGCTCTGGCACGTGGTGCTGCTGCCGCTGGTGCTCGGGATCATCGTGGTGGCGCACGTCGTCCTGGTTCGACGTCACGGCGTCGTACCCCCCATCGACGCCGAAGGTGGTGAGTGACGTGGCGACGACGAGCCCCCCGCGGCAGCGCAGTCACAGCGGCTACCCGACGACCCCCGACTCGCACGGGTTCGCCACCCGCGAGTACGACCTGGTCAAGGAGTTCGTCATCGCGCTGGTGGTGGTGGTCGCACTCACCGCGGGCCTGGCCGCCGCGTTCTCCTCACCGGACGAGAAGGCCATCACCCTGCGCGACTGGGCCGCGGCCGCGCCGTCCGACGTCGTCGCGACGGCGGCAGCCGAGCTGGCCGGTACGTCGGCCAGCGCGGGCTACGGCGCGCCGTACAACTCCGCGGCGGTCGGCCAGAAGCTCGGGCCGCTGACGCTGCAGAAGTGGGGCGGCGTGCGGTTGCCGGTCGATTCGACCAACGACCTGGTCGTCACACCGCTGTCCGGGGTCACCAACGACGCCAAGCTCACTGCGGCGCTGGGCACCTGGAAGGCCGCCGACGAGCAGCAGCGCACGACCTGGGCGAGCAGCTACGTCGACGCCCTGGCCGCGGCGCCGGACGGCGACCCGGCCAAGGCTGCGGCCGGTGACTACGGCCCGGTGCCCGTGATGACCGAGGCGTTCCGCACCCTCGCCAGCAGCGGCGGGCTGGAAGGGGCGCTGACGTCGGCCGGAACGTTCTACGGCGGCGACCAGACCCGGACGCTGCTGCTGCTGTCGGACGGCGCGTACCTCGAGGACCAGGCCCGCGCCCGCAACCTCGGCGGCGACCAGTGGGGGATGATGAACGAGACCGGCAACTACCCCGGCCAGCCGTGGATGTGGCTCTATACGTTCTGGTACCAGATCAAGCCGTTCTCCACCTCGGACAACGCCGACGCCCTGGTGTGGGGCCTGATGATGGTGCTCTCGCTGGCGCTGGTGATGGTGCCGTTCATCCCCGGCGTCCGCTCGATCCCGCGCTGGATCCCCGTGCACCGGCTGGTCTGGCGCGACTACTACCGCGACCACCCGCGGCACTGAGGCAGAGGACGCCGGCCGCTCCGCTGACGTTCATCGTGCGGACTGCTTGATGGGTGGGACGTCGGTGAGTGGTTCCGGCGGTCGGACCCCTTGACTTCGGGGGTTGGCCAGGTCGATGGTTTCCAAGAGGCGGGTGGTTGGCATGACCAAGCTCCGAGTCGAGGTGCTGTCGTCCGCGTGCCTAGGCCTCCTGGCGCTCCTGACGGTTGCGGTGCCCCGGTGGATCGAGGTCCTCACCGGAGTCGATCCTGACGCCGGCAGCGGACTCCTGGAGTGGGCTGTGGTGGTGGTCTTCCTGAGCCTTGCCGCGCTCAGCGGACTGGACGCCGGTCGCCGACTACGGACCCTGCACGCCACGCCATGAACCGGTGTGACTGCGGATCGCAGCACCATCAGACGGCGTGTTGCTGCGGGCCGCCCCGCCGGCACCGTTGGCTGCTCGGCGGACTGCTCCTCGTGCTGATCGGGGCGGTCGCCAACTGCCGGACCTGCTGGGGGCGCGACAAGCAGCCCGGCGCCACGGGGGGTGGCCCTGCCCCGGGAGGGCAACCGGGCGGCGAGGGCGGAACTCCTTGGGAGGGACGCGACCGACCTGCGACCGGTGACCCGCAGACGATTCCGGCGACCACCTACCGCAAGCCCGACCCGATGATCTACGACCAGTACTTCCTGATGGCCCAGGGCCTGGCAGTCACCTGGGACAACCCCGACATCCATCTGGAGCGGCCACCGGGCACGACGGTCTCGCCCCATGCCTTGGAGCCGGCCACGACGTACGACGTCATCGCGAGAGTCTGGAACGTCTCGGAGTCCGCGGCAGCGCCGCACCTACCGGTCCGGTTCTCCTACCTGCGGTTCGGTATCGGCGGCGGCCGCAACGACTTCGCCGCGGACGTGGTGGACCTGCCCGTCAAGGGCGCCCCTGGTGCCCCTGCCCGCGCGGTCGCCCAGTGGACGACACCCCCGGACCCGGGGCACTACTGCCTGCAGGTCGAGCTCATGTGGCCCGCGGCCGAGGACGCCAACCCCGGCAACAACCTGGGCCAGCTCAACACCGACGTGCAGGTGCTGCACTCACCAGCGACGTTCGCCGTCCCGGTCCGCAACGACGACCTGCACTCGGCCAGGCGCATCCAGCTGAGCATCGACGCCTACCAGATCCCGTCGCTGCCCTCCTGCGACGAACACGACGCAGCGCGAGCCGACACGCGCGCCGCCGCCGCCGCCCGTGCGCGCCACTCGGTGGACCGGTTCCCGGTGCCCGACGGCTGGACGGTCCAGACCGAACCGGCCTTCCTGACCCTGGAACCGTTGGAGGAAGGGGCCGTCACCGTCACGGTGCTCGCCCCGGAGGGTTTCGTCGGCCAGCAGCCTTTCAACCTGCACGCCCACGACGAGCTCGGCCGACTCCTCGGCGGCGTGACCCTCTATGTGAGCGACCGATGAGCCGCGCCAGCGCAGCCGACCGAAGGAGCGTCGCGCCGTGACCGGACCCCAGTACAGCTCGTGCGTCAAGCCGGCGGACTACGTCGCGACGTCGTCCGACGCGGTGATCGCGCTGTGGCTGAACCTGTGGGAAGCCACCGACTACATGCTGCACCGCAAGCTGGTGTGCCTGGGATCCGCGCACCCCGACCCGTCCGGCGCCCAGCACCGGTTGCTGGCCTCACCCGACGCCGGTGACATCTGCGCGATCGGGCGGGTGATCAGCTTCGAGCCGCCGTCCATCAAGTCGTTCCCCGACAGCATCGACAACGACTTCAGCTTCAACATCCTGCTGCGCCCGGACGACGACGCACCCGTGCTCTCCGACGACCCGTACAGCGACGTCGCCTGGCAGGGCATCCCCGAGGACCAACGGATCAGACGGGTCCGTCAGGGCTACCAGGGTGAGCTGGTCACCGAGCAGCCAGGCATGCCCGAACCACGTGAGGCCAGTGGCGGCGTCCGGTACCAGCCGTACACGAGCAGCATGTTCTTCGACCCCGTCCGAGGTGCCAGCGGCACCGCCGCGCCGGTGCCGCTGCTCGACAAGCGGTTCGTCTGGTATCGAGACGGCAGCCTGCAGACCTACCCCTTGACCCAGCCCGGTGAGTACACCGTCCCAGTGCTGCACTGCGAGTGCGAAGGATCCCGGATCAACGACGTCTTCAACGTCGTCGACCAGTTGCCCGGGGGCGGTGCGGGCTGCAAGAAGCACTGGTACACCAGCGTCCTGTGCTTCCTGGCCCGGCTGCTCACCCTGCCGATGACTCTGGGGTTCGTCGCCGAGGCCTGGGCCAAGGCGCGCGACGGGAACTATCACGACGCCATGGAGGGCAACGGCGAGCTCCACGTGGGTGACCTGGTGCTGGTGCGCGGCCGATGGGCCTACGACGCCGGCCACCAAGGTCACAACGAGGTGCACGCCGTTCGGACCATCCAGAAGATCCCCGAACCCCCGGCGACCGGCCAGCCGGCCCTGCCGCCACCAGGCTCCGACCCGACCAAGTTCGAGACGTTCTACCGGACCTGGTGCGAGCTGGCCGGGCAGGCGCCCCCCGACCACGACCCGGGCCAGCCCCCCGCCGGCATGACCTCGGCACAAGCCCGGACCTACGCCAACCAACAGCTGCCGCAGCACCGTTGGCAAGCCCATCCCGACCTTGACGGGTGCGCGGCGGCTGACCTCCTGACCATCACTGGCGCCGAACCCGCCGACGTGAACCGTCAGCTCGGTGACACCCGGCTCACCGTCACCGGGACCGGATTCACGCCGGGCGCATCGGTCGTCGTGACCGCCCCGACACTGGCGGTCACGGGCGTGACCGTGCAGAGCAGCACCCGACTGATCTGCACCGTGCAGGTCCGCACCACCACCGCCCTCGGCGTCCGTGACCTCACCGTGACGAACCCCGACGGTGCCAGCGCGACCCGCCTTCGCACGCTGACCGTCACCGACCTGCCCATCATTCGATGAACGCAACGCCCATCTGGCCACGCGGCGAGTGGCTGTGACCATCGGCGCCCCCCACGGGGAGGGTCGGACACGGGTCGCAGCTCGAGGGAGGCGGTGACGTGCTCCTCACACCTCGCTGTCGCGCGAGATCGACCGTTTGAGCAGGTGACATTCGCTCCGACGAAGCCCTGGCCGCTGAGTTCGGCCCGCGGCACTGTCACTCACAAGCTGCGAACGCCGGTCAGGATCTCGGACCCGTGGCGCGCCTTGGCGTCGTCCCAGGAGGTGGCGATCGCCACCTGAGAGACGCTCGCCGCGCCCAGTGCCAGCGCCCACCACCACGTGGGCGCCCTTGGCGGCCCCGAGGAGGTGGATGAGCCCGTGCCCGCCGAGCACGGTGACGACCACCCAGCGGATCGCGGTGGTCATGAATGGATCGTCTTGTCGATCGAGGCCGCATCGTGCGCGGCCGCGGAGACCATCAACTCAGCCAGGACATCGACCCGAGGGCCGGCCAGCACCACGTGGCCGATCGCGTCGTAGCTGATCCCGGCCAGCCGTAGCCGAAGGGGGTGGGGGGTCTGGAAGTTTCGCCACCACGTCTTGTGCTCGGCGATGCCGACGGTGAAGCGGACGCCGTGCCCGTCGGCGACGTACGCCGCCACGAGTCGGTGCCGTTGCCCGGTGGTGCGGCCTCGGTACTCGACAACCGCCAACCGTTGCCCCAGCAGCCGGCCCGCTGCGCTGTTGAGCACAGCGATCAGCACCGGGTTGATGAAGGCTTTCGTGCCGGCCGCGAAAGTACGCTTGGACGCTCGTGCGCGTGAGGCCCTCATGCGACCACCGTCGCGCGAGAGAGACGAACCATAGAAGAGGCGAACGTACCGGCGCCGTGGGCGGCCGGCCGAGATCCCTCGCACAGTGACTCAGCGGGAGTTGCCGATCAGCATGTCGACGCCACGGGTCCCGTGGCTGTGACGTGGGGGTCGGCTGACGGCGCAAAGAGGTGGAGCCGGGGAGTGGAGCGCGCGACGAAGCGTGCGCAGGCGACATCCTCCCGCTTATCGCTCGTGGTGTGGCCCGTCGTCGTCGGGGTTGTCTCGAGGCACGAGGTAGGTCGATCCATCAAGCGCGTGACGGACCTCCCAGTCGTCGATCCTGCCCTGGACGATGTCCGGGTAGGCGCTGGTGGGTGCGTCGACGGCGCTGATCTGGGCTTGCCCGTACACCTTGAACAGGGCGGCGTAGATGCGCTTGCCGAGCCTCCTCGTGCGTGTCCTCATCGGGACGTCCTCCGCTCACGGGGCGGCTGCTGCGGCAGGTGGCTGTCGGACCCCTCACCTGATGAGAGCACTAATTGCAGAGTTTATCAAGTTGACATATGCTGACCAGCGCCGGCGGACCCCAAGGGCGTGGACGGTCTCAGGAGGCGCTGACGTGCTCACCCCGGTGTATCAGGCGAAGGCTGAGTTGTTCCGCTCGATGGCACACCCGGTTCGCATCCGCGTGCTCGAGCTCCTTCAGGAGGGCCCGCTGCCGGTCCGAGAGCTGCTGGCGCAGATCGCGGTCGAACCGTCCAACCTGTCCCAGCAGCTGGCGGTGCTGCGCCGGGCGGGTCTGGTTGCCTCGGTGCGCGAGGGGTCCACCGTCGTCTACACCCTGAGCACGTCGGACGTCGCCGATCTGATGCGCGCCGCCCGCCGCATCCTCACCGCCGTCATCGTCGACAACCAGGGGCTGCTGCTGGACCAGCTGCACGCCGAGGCCGGGGCCGAGTGAGGCACCCAGCGTGGTCGCGGGTCCACCCGAGGGCCTGACCGGGACGATCTGGGCCCGGATCGGGCCGCTGCTGCCGAGACGGAGCTCGAGCGGGGCTTGATCACCGCGGTGGTCACCGGCGCGATCGTGGCGGTGCTCGGCGGGTCCAACCTGCCGGTCTGCGGGCCCACCGGTGACGCTGGGCCTGTCGGAGAGGGACCTCTGGCACTGCCAGCACGATGAGTCCTCGTGATCTCGTGGAGGTCCGTAGATTCCCGGCAGGAGCATTCTGATGAAAGACCTTGGTCTGGTCGCGAGCGTGCTCGTCCTCGTGATCGTGGTGGTGCTCGTCCTGGCGGTCAAGATCGTCAAGCAGTACGAGATCGGCGTCGTCTTCCGGCTCGGGAGGGTTCAGGGACCGCGGGACCCGGGTTTGCAGCTCATCGTTCCGTTGGTCGATGTGATGCACCGGGTCTCGAAGAGGATCGTCACCATGCCGATCCAGTCGCAGGGGATCATCACCCGCGACAACGTCAGCGTGGACGTCTCGGCAGTGGCGTACTACCGGGTCGTCGACGCGGTGAAGTCGGTGGTGGCGATCGAGAACGTCCGCGCCGCCATCGACCAGATCGCCCAGACCACGCTGCGCAAGGTGGTCGGGCAGCACACCTTGGACGAGACCCTGTCCGAAACCGACCGGATCAACCTGGACATCCGCGAGATCCTCGACGTGACGACAGTCGAGTGGGGTGTCGAGGTGACGCTGGTGGAATTGAAGGACATCCAGCTGCCTGACAGCATGAAGCGGGCGATGGCCCGCCAGGCCGAGGCCGAGCGGGAGAAGCGAGCCAAGATCATCAACGCCGAGGGCGAGTCGCTGGCCGCGGCCGCGCTAGGTGAGGCCTCCGACACGATGATGGCCCACCCACTGGCCCTGCAGCTGCGCAACCTCCAGAGCCTGGTCGAGATCGGCGTCGACAAGAACACCACGGTGGTCTTCCCTGCTCCGCTGATGACCACCATCGCCGAGCTCGGTGCGTTCCTCGCCCGCGAGGCGGCCGCGGCGCAACCCTCCGCCGCCACACCGTTCGCCCAGCCCGCTTCGGAGCGGTCGAACGGAGCCCCGGGCGGCACGGTCACTGCCGCCGGCGCCGGCGAAGGCGCGTGATCGATGCGAAGCGGAGCGCCAGCCACCCCGTGACATGGCTGCGCCGAGGTGGGGCTACGGCCCGCGTGCAGGTGCATCAGCGCACCGACTCGACGACGTCGCCGCGTCGGAAGCGGTGAAGAGACTCACTTTCATCCCGGTCGCATCACGCTCCGTCAGACCGCGCCGGGCGGGAGCGCCGTGTCGAAGCGCAGGCCGCTGGAGCCCTCCCCCTGCCCGGTCCGCACCCGGCGCCCGATCCACATCGCCGTGCCTCCGCCGACGGTGCGGGCCGACTGGATCGTTCGGGTCACGATGACGCCGTCCCGAGGCACCTCCTCCTCGGCCAGCCGCAGGCGATCGATAGCCGGATCAACGTCGTCGGAGGTCAACAGGATCGTCCCGCGGGGGTTGACCAACTCGGTCGGCCCGTTCTCGGGGAAGCGCAGCATCGGCCGGCGCTCCAGCACGTGATGGGCGTGCACCGCGTGGGGGTCCTCGCGGAACGCCACGAACGGGATCCAGTTCTCGGGCACCGGAGTCATCAGGCGGTAGACCAGTTGGGAGTCGCCGGCGAGCTCGGGATCCGGCGCCGCCTGCACGAGCGAGACTCGGGCCGCCTTGCGGCCCCACTCGATCGGCTCGCCGGTGCTGCGGTCCGGCACGACCTTCTCCACGCCCCACACCAGGTTGGCCATCTCGTCGCGCAGGAGCGCAACCTCCTCCAGCGGCAGGCTCTCCTGCACGGTGCTGACGGTGGGCGCCAGGAGGAAGACGCGCGACAGCCGCCCGGCGTCGGTCAGCGGCGTCGACTGGAACGCGGTCCAGCCCGGCGATCCACTCTCCTTCGACGGCTGCACCTGGATGCTGATGCCGAAGGTGTCCACGACCTCGACGTGGTCCAGGCGGGTCACCGAGCCGTAGGGAAGCACGAGCGCCACCTGGAACCAGTCGACGCTGTACGCCAGTGCGAACTCTGCGACCGCGAGTCGGGCGAGATCGGTGCGCCCTGCGTCCAGGCCGCCGATGTAGACCGCCGCGTCCTCGAACTCGAAGAGCCGCTCGCTCGGCATGCCCGCGAACCGGACCGGGCTGGGCAACGAGGTGTCGCGCACCGGGACCGCGCCGGCCACGGGCGCGGCGGACCCCAGCCGGGGGTGCTCGGCGAGGTCGGCGTGGAACCAGTCGAGCGTCCCGCCGGCGTACTCGGCCACGGAGAGAACCACCGGGCCGTCGTCGAGGTCGGCCTGGGCCTGGAAGGAGTGCTCGAGCCGCGCTGAATCCCAGCTGCGTCCGGTGGGCGCCGCGATCTGGTTCTCGGTCCAGGTCAGCCAGTCGCCGAACACTGAACGAGCCTTGGGATCCCCGGCCCCGGCGACCCCCTGCACCGCGGCCGGTACGTCGCTGAGCGTCCCGTCGGCTGTGCGGAGCGGCGCGCAGGCGGCGGCGATCGGGGAGCCGTCGGGGATCCGCCCGTTCACCAGACGCCAACGAGCCGCGGCCAGGTCGGTCGGATCGTCAGGCGGCGGGAACGAGAACGCAGCGATCACCGCGTCGGCGATGGCGTTCAGCCCAGCCGCCCGCAGCCGCCGGACGAGCTGCTGCCCGGCCTGGGCACGCAGGCGAAGGGGCAGCACCGCTGGGATCTGCGCCTCCACCCGGGCCTCCAGCGGCAGCGCACCGAGCGCGTCGGGCGGGTCGAGCTCGGTGGCGTCGTCCGCGGAGGCACTGTCGGTGCGGCTGTTCGGGGAGCCGGTGGCGTGGAACCGACTCAGCGGCGCGGTCTCGCCGACCACAGTGGCCCGGACCGGCGACCCACCGTCCTCGCCGCGCAGCTCGTCGAACTGCCACTGCCGGCCCAACATCCAGAGAGGGTCGGCAACCAGGGCCTGCGCACCCGGGGTGAGATCGCCGCTGGTCAGCGACATCGGCTCCAGCCGCGACCAGGTGGGCAATGCGGGCAGCACCTGCCACTTGAGGATGTTCTCCGTCGCGACCGCGTTGATCTGGAGCCACTCAGGCATCGGAAGCCCCCTTGCCCCGGACGTGGTCGGCGATGAGGCCGACCCGGCCGGACGCGGCCACGTTCTTCAACGTCTCGACCAGGTGGATCCCCGGGGTGTCATGCGATGTCCCGTCGGGCAGGAACAGCGCCGGCAGGAACGTGGCGAGCGGTGCGAGCTCCTTCGGCCCGAGGGTGCGCAGTCGGGCCAGGTCGAGGGCCTCGTGAACGGATCCGACCAGGGCGTCCATGTCCCAGCGCTTCGGGTCCGGGTCGGGGTGCACCGCTAGGAGCATCGTCTGCGGAGCGCGGGCGCCCGGGGCGTCGTACTGGAACGCGACCGCGGTGGTCTCCTGGGCCAGCGGGATCGTCTCGTTCCAGGCGTCCACGAGCACTCCTGATCCCCCGCGCGAGGGGTCGAGGCCGTCGGGTGCGTGCAGCACGATCCCGACGGTGCCGGGCAGCGGAACGAGCGGCTCCTGTGTCTGCGGGTCGATCGCGAAGGGCGCGGCCAGCCACGCACGGCCGACTTGATGTGGCAGTTGGAGAAGACGCAGGTCGTCGGGGACAGCCGCGCCGGACACCTCAGCGCCGAGCAGGAGGCAGGCCAGCGAGTCGAGCGCCGGGCGGACCAGGGCGCTGCTGTGCAGCCAGGTGACCAGCGCGGTCTCGTCCTTGCCGAGCAGCTCGCTGCGGGCTGTCAGTGTCGTGGAGAGGGCGGGCGGATCTGTGGGGGTGAGGACGGGCAGGAACGGCTGCGCCTCCCCCAAGGCCGCGCGCACCGCGGTCCGGGCGCGGCTGACGCCCGGGTCCTCGACTGGCGTCTCCAGCGCAGACGTGCCTGACGGCGCTGCGGCCGGCGGTAGGGCGGCGATCGCCGACAGCCGTGCCGACACCAGCGTGGATAGGCGCTTGGCCTGATCGGCGATCCCCGACCGGTCGGGCGCCGGGATGGCGTCAGCCCCGGCGGCGGTCGCCAGGTCGCGCATGGCCGAGGCGAGCCTCTCGATCTGCCGGGGATCGCCAGGCTCGGCCGCCAGGGCGACCCACTGGGTGTCGAGCGCCTTCAGCAGCCGGGTGAGCGCGTCCGTGACGGCCTCCGCCCGCTTGATCGCCTCGGTGGCGTCGGTTGCCGCCGCACGGGTCGGTGTGCCGGACAGGTCGGTCGCGTCGGCCAGGTCCGCCGGACCCATGGATCTGGCGGCCAACAGATCTGCGGCCCAGCGCGCCCGGTCGAGCAGTTCGGTCAGGTCCTCGTCCAGCTCGATCCGGTCGTTCGCGGTCAGGGCGCCCTGGGCCCGCACCGGGGCGGCCAGCGCCTCGGCCAGCAGGGCCTCGAGCTCGCTGCGCTGACCCGCCCCCGGGCGCCCGGCAGCCACCACGACGCTCAGCGCGGACAACCCCAGGTCGTCGACGCCGACGGGGTCCGGTGTCGCGACAACGTTCGTCGACGCCGCCACGGGCGGGAGCGCCGCAGGATCGCCGGGATCGGTGTGGACGATCCGGCCGCCCACCTTCCAGTCGGCGGGATCGCCCAGGACGGCACCGATCCAGCGGTCGAGCCGCGGCTCGGCGGCGCTGCGGATATCGGCGGTCCAGCCCGTCGCCGGCTCCGTGGCGTCGGCGTCCAGCCACACGCCGACCCGGTGGGCCACCGTGTGCCCGGCCCGCGGCGTGCGCACGAACTGGGCCTCGGGCGCTGGACCCTGCCGGTCGTGCGCGGCGAGCGCGGCGCCCGCCCGCACGAGGTTGCCGGTCGTGGCCTGATGGACGGCCTCGCTCACCAGCACGTCGCTCACGGAGTCGGCCAGTCCAGCGAGGTCGTCCAGGACCGCCCCGACCGCCGTCTGCGCCCCGGCCGTCACGCCGGCGGCCGTGAGCAGTCCGACACCCTCGGTCGCCCAACGGGCCAACAGCGCGACGCCATCGACGACCTCCCGCGCGGCGACGGACTCCACCGGCTCGGTCTGCCCCCCGCCGCTCCACGGCTGCGTCTCAGGGATGCCGTCGGGGTCGTCGGGCCGGTCGCTGCGCAGGGGGCACTGGAGGCGCAGCGGCAGGATCCACCCAGCCAGGGTGAGGTCGCGGTCCTGGAGCATCCGCTCGAAGCGGTAGCCCAGCAGTGCGGCCAGGCGCTGCCCGGATGCGACGCCCTCGAGGATCCGCAGAGCGTGGCGGACTCGCTGCGAGGACAGGTCGAGGTCGAAGATCCGCCCCTCCTCGTCGACGTGGCTCAGCCGTGCGCTGCGCAGCACCGCGAGGCTCGCGGCTTGCCCGAGCGACGGGGCGTGGACGTAGCCGAGCGACTCGGCGGCCGGCCCGACATCCGGGTGCAGGTCCTCCACCGCCGCCCAACCGCCCACATGCACACCCGCGACCCCATCCGAGCGATGGGCCTGCAGCCGGGCCGTGGCCAGCGAGGTGATCCACGCGTCGAGCCGGGTGGCGAACAGGTCCAGCGTCGCCCGGAAGGCCCATTCGAGCTGGTCGGGCGGCGCCTGACCCAGCGTCTCCAGCGCGAGGCTCATCGCCGCGAGGTTGGCCAATGGGTCGTCGGGGAGGTCGGCCACACGGAACCGGTCAGTCACGGCGAAGCGCTGGGCCACCAGCTCGGAGAGGGTCAGGCTGCCGGTCAGCGCCGGGATGACCAAGCGCGACAGCTCAGTGGGCGTTCGCGGAACGGGCGTGGTGCCACCGGGACTGGCAGGAGCAGCCGCCGTGCGCTCGATCCGCAGGCTGTACGGCAGCCGGTCCGCTGCGACGCTCAGCCGCGCGACGAACTCCGTGGACAGCGCCAACCCGGGCGCGGCGTCCTTCGCGGTCCGCTTGGCAGCTCGGTCGATCTCGCGGACCGCCGAGCACGTCAGCATCGCCTCCAGCAGCGCAGTCGCCGACTGCCAGCCGTCCAGGATCGTGCGCCCGTCCTTGCGCCCGAGCAGCTCCACGATCTCGCCCAGATAGCCCGTGCCTGTGCCGGATCCCTCGACGCGCAGGACGAGCGGCATGTCGAGGGGATGGTCCGCCCCGTCCTGGGTGAGCTCGCTGAGCAGGGGCAGCGTGGTCACGCCGAGCTGCGCCATCAGGATCGCCGTGATCGACCGCTGGTAGGCCGACTGCTTCGCCCAGTAGACGCCGATCGCGGCGCGCTGCACGGGCCCGAGTACTTGCCGGAACGTCAGCGACCAGGGCACCGGCGTGCGCGTGAGCAGGGCCAGCATGACGTCGTCGACGTCCTCGCGCGCGCGGACGCTCGCCAGGCGCGGCACGCTGCGCACCCACGGCGTCACCATCGTGCGGAGGGTCTCGGCGACCCGGTGGACGTCGGCCTCTGCCCTGGTCCGGACCGAAGGCTGGTAGCGGGTCCGGTGCACCACGGGGAGCACGCCGTACGGCTGCGAGCCCACTCGCAGGATCGGCAGGGGGCCGGCCGGGCGCAGATGCGCGGCGGCGTGGCGCCGCACGGCCGCCTCGATGACCGGGTCCGCCAGCTCCGGATCCATCATCTCGGTGAGGAAGTAGCCGCCGGTGGCCGACCACAGCGAGGTCAGCAGGGCCTGTTGCCAGGCACCCTCGCGCAGGTCGGCGCCGGGGAGGTGGTCGAGCAGGCCGGACGGCAGGCCGAGGCCGGTGCCGGTCAGGGTCGCGGCCGCGCCCGGCGCCAGGGTCACGACGCGGTGCGGCGCGACCTGCGTGCGCGCTACCGCCGGATCGGTGGAGAAGGCGCTGCGCTGCTCGCCAGTCGAGTTCGTGGGCGAGCCCTGGGGGACGAACGCGAGGCGGCCCTCGTCGGCGTGCGACTGCAGGTGCGCGGCCACCGCATCGGCGGCCTGCTGCGGGCTGAGCGTCCAGTCCACGCCAAGCGCGAGCAGCCGGTCGACGCCGTTGGCGAGCAGGTGTCCCGGTTGGCAGTCCGACTGCCGGACGGTGACGAGCATCCCGACTTCGGCGGCCGCCTTGGGGCTGGACAGCCACGCCAGACCCGGATCCTCCGGCATCCCACCCGGGGTGGTCGGAGCACTGGGAGTCGATCCGGGGCCTGCCACGAGGGTGTCCGGCACGGTCGATCCCCACACCCTGAAGGCCTCCACCGGCTCGCCGTTGACGTCCAGCTGATACCCGAGGACGCACCACCGGTCGGGCAGCAGCGCGGCCCGGGGCGGCGCCGCTTGCTGGCTGGCCCGCTGCGGGATGGAAGGGAACTGCGGCTGCGCACCGCCGGCGGCCAGGTTGGTGGGCGGGTACGCCCGCACGAGGAACGCCGCCCGACCCGGGCGGAAGCGGCTGGTCAGCCCGGTCCACGCCTCGTCCGCGAGGGTCGTGTCGTCCCGCGCCGGCCAGCGGTGCTGCCAGTACCAGGTCAGGCCCCCGAGCTCGTCGGAGGTGACGGCCGGGTCATGGGCGGTCACGTGGATCTGATCGGGGAAGATCCGCACGTCCAACCGCTGGGCGCTTTCGGCGAAACGCGTCTCCAGTCGTGCGGGCAGCAGCAGGACGGGCACGTCGCCGGTCAGCGTGGCCACCGCGTCCTCCGGAGTGCGCGCGGCGAGGATCCCGTCGGAGAGCGCGCCGATCCGGGACCGTGCATCGCTGGCCTCGCGGATCGCCGACGCCCGCCCCTTCGCGGCGGCGTCCGCCCGGGCCTGCGCCTTCTTGGCTCCGGCGGCGTCCCCGCGGGCCAAGGCGACGGCGCGCTCGCGCAGCGCCTCCTCTTGCGCGGCCAGCGCCACGCGCTCGTCGGTGAGGGCGTTGGCGAGGGACGCGCGAGTGGTGGCGATCTGCGTCAGGTCGAGGTCGGCCATCGGGGTCCTCCGGCTACTTCTGCGCCGGGAGCGGCGTGACGAGGTGACGCGCGTGGACGTACAGCGCGAACGGGTGTTGGAACAGGGCTTGGGCGATGCCGTCGGCGGCGTTCGGCATCGGCGAGACGTGCAGCGCCGCGAGGTCGGGGGGGCTCAGGTGGGCACCGGGCACGACCCCGGTGTCGCCCCAGCCGACGCCCGACCAGTCGGAGGGAGCTGGGGCGCTGGGTCCCTGTGTCTCGTCGAGCCCGAACCGGGGTTCCGTGAGCGGCTCCATCAGGGCGAAGAAGTAGCCCTGACCTTGGGCCAGGTCGGTGTCCTGCAGGGGGAAGCCGAAGAAGCTCACGTCCGGGTCGAGGCGCCCCGCGAAGATCGGGTGGACGAGCTTCGCCGGGTCGCGGTCGGGCTCCGAGGGGCTCGTCGCCGGCATCGCGACGACGGTCGTGTTCGGATAGCGGCGCAGCAGGTTGCCGCGAAGGAGCAGGACCAGGTTGCCCTTGGGGTCGGTGGTCTGCTCGGCCAGCGAGCCGGTCCGCCAACCGTGGATCGGGTCGATGTCGGCATGGCTGTCCAGGCGCGCCCAGAAGTGCCGGAACGGCGTCCCACGGCTGTCCGTGGGGTAGCCGCGCCACAGCAGCTCGCGGTTCGTCTCGTGGTTGAGCCCCACCATGAACGAGGCGATGAACCGTGGGTTGGTCTCCAACAGCGTCACCGACTCCGGCGGGATCTCGTCCACGCCCGGGCAGAACCGGGTGCGGTCGTAACGCGCCAGCAGCTCGTACGCGGGTACCGGGAAGGTCGGATAGGCCATGATCCGGTCGATCTCATGGGTGGCCCACCAGCCGTCAACGCCCGCCGGGGCGCCGACCAGCGAGCCGACCGGCCGGTCAGCCAGCGCGATGAGCGCGTCGCGGCGAAGCGCTTGGGCGCGCTTCGGCTCCGCGTGGACACGGACGGTCGTCATGGCCGAGCCGACGTCGAACGCCACGAACGTCGCCACCGGTGGGGCCACCGTGAGGACCGTGGAGGTGGCCTGCAGGTTGACCGCCGCCGCGAGCCGGCCAAGCGTGCCGGGATCCACGATCAGTGGCGGCATCACGACAGTCGTCGGCGTGGTCTTGACCGGTCCGGCCCCGCCTGCTGCGCCGCCCACCGCGCCGCCGTGCGGAAGCGTCACCACGGGGGTTGCGACCACGACGGGGGTCACCTCCGCCACGGGACCGACGATCCGCCCGATGCCAGCCACTGCCCCACCGGGTGCCCGGACGGCGCCACCGACGCCGACGGGGGTGTGAACCCCGCCGGCCCCGAGCGCGACGCCGGCACCGGGGGCTGGCCGAACCACTCCGGCGACCGTGCCACCCGCCCGGCCGGCGTCCCGGGCACCGGCACCTCCGAGGGCGACCACCGGAAGCGCGGCACCGGCGCCCGCCTCGGGTCGGGTCAGCGTCCCCGCAGGCAACCGGGTCAGGGCGGCGACGAGATCGGTGCCACCAAGATCGGAGTGCACCGTGGCGACCAGAATGTTCGCCTGACCGGACCCGGTGCGCACGACCAGCTGCCCGCCCCGATCCACGTCGAGCGTGTCGACCGTCACCTCGCCGGCCCGTGTCAGAGCACCCGTGGCCGCGTCCACCGCTGGTGCGCCGACCAGCAGACCGACACCAGCCGTTCCTGCCGCGGCCGGCGCGGCGACGAGGACGTCGTCGAGGATCGACGCCGCGCTGCCGGCCAGGACGGTGCTCGTGTCGATCGCCGCCCCACCGTGGACCGCGGGCGCCACCACGCCGGCGACACCGGCGGACAGCTGCCGGGCGGCGTCGACGTGCGCCTGACCGAGCATGCCGGTGCGATCCAGGTCGGACCGCAGGACGATCCGCTCGCCCACCGCGGGTGCAGCTTGCCCCGAGAGCGCCTTCGCGGTGGCGGTCAGATCAGCGATCATGTTGTCCGCAAGCGCGACAGTGAGCCCGAGCGCCGAGACCACGGTGGCCCCCGGAGCGTTCAGGGCCTCGTTCGACAGTCCGGTCACCGCGGGGCGCTCGAAGCGCGTGGGGTCGACATCGAGGATGCCCTTGGCCAGCCGCGCGACCATGCCGGGCCGGACCTGTCCGGAGGAGACGCCGACCCGATGCGCGGCGCGGGCCACCGCACGCCCGGCAGGTGCCAGCGCCCGGCGCAGCCCCGCATCGAGGATCGCGTCCGGCAAGGAGGAGCGCTGTACCGCCGTCGTCATGGACATCCCCGCCAGCGGGACGCGGGCGGCCATTGGCGCGGTCAGCTCGAGGAGCCGATCGTCCGCCATCGGCGCGATGTGCCTGCTGTGAAACGAGGTCGCCGCCCACGTCGAGAGCGCGGCCCGCTGCAGCGCCGCCTCGGCGGCCAGGACGTCGCCGACCTGCCGCCATGCGGCGTTGACGATGTCCTCCTGGTTCTCCCGGACCACCTCGGCACCCAGGCCCGCCGAGACCCGCGGCCGGGGATCGAGGTTGACCTCGCGGAACCACTCCGCGTCGCCGTCCTTGACCTGCCAGCGCCGCACGTGCGCCGAGGCGAGCACTGGCGGCCCGACCGGCTGGCGGTCGGCAACCTCCAGGATCTGCCCGTCGATCACCCCGTCGGCCGCGTCGGCGAGGGTGCGGGTGACTTCCTGCAACCCGTGCGCGAGCGCGTCGGGCACGTCGTCGAGCCGGCCGTCCGCGCCCGCCGGCGCGCGCAGCCCGCCGTCCATGTCGAGCACCTGGGGGTCCTGGGCTGGTACGCGCAGCGGAGGCGCACCGTCGCCGACGAACATCGGGACCAGACCGACACGCAGTGACGCCTGATACGGCTTGATCCGGCGCGCCAGCGACTCGAAGTCCCCCTCGGGGCCGGTCGCGAACTCCCAGTGGTGGTAGACCGGCAGGATGATCGAGTCGGGGCTCCTCCACGCGTGGGCTGCCGGATCGTCGGGCTTCGGCTCCGCCCCGAGGCCGCGCTGGACCCCGACGTCGAACGCCGGCACGAGCGCGGCGATCCACTGCCGGTTCGCCGCCAGGCGACGGGGGCTGACCAGCCGCGACACGTTGCGGTTCGGGGCGGCGGCGAGGCCCGCCGCGATGGTCGCCGGGTCGCCGGCGAGCGCATCGCTGTGCAGCAGCTGGACGTGTGCCCACGCCCAGGAGTCGTTCAGGTCGGGCAGCTCTGCGGCCGCCCCCGACGAGATGGTCAACCGGGGCAGCGGTGCCGCCGGAGCCAGCGTCACACCCTCGCGCGCCTCCACGACGATCAGCACGATCCACGGCGGAAGGTGCTGGTCGGTGGGTGCGCCGATCGGCGTGAACAGCCACGGCAGCTCGGGGGCGTCGAAGTCGACCGCGACCAGGTAGTTGGGCTCGGCGCTGGTCGTGCCCGGCAGCGGCGTGCACCGGATCACCTGGCGGGGGTCGATGCCCACGACGTCGCCCGGACCATGCAGCAGCGTCGACGTCTTGACGTCACCCACACCGCCGGTGATCGAGACCGTGAGGTCGATGCTCGGCCGGGCGGTCAGGGGCGGCAGGGTGCCCGGGGGCGCGGTCGCCGGAGCCGGCAGGGCGGCGGCCAGTCCGCGGCGGGCCCAGGGCAGAAAGCGGTAGGTGGTGGCCATCAGCGGACCGCCAGCTCGAAGGACTCCACGACGATGGCGCCGGTCCCCGCGGCCGCCTGCTCGGCGACGGCCAGCGAGTCCCGGGAGTCACCGATGAGGCTCACGGTCGCGGTCAGTGTCCCGGAGTCGACCACCTCGCGCGGGGGATCATGGCTGACAACCGCAGCCCCGGGACCGCCGGAGAGCAGGGAGTCCTTGGCCGCTCGAGCCGAGCGGGCGGCCGCCCCCATCGAGACGTGCAGGTCGACCAAGGCGTCCGGCAGCGTGCGGGCGGTCAGCGTGCGCAGCGCCCACGGGAACCGGGCGATGTGGGGCTCCGGCTCGAGGACCTTCTCCTCGTAGGTCGCGGCCACTTCCCGCGACTGGCTGACGAGGTAGGCGTCCGTGCCGACGGTGATCCCGCACGCGAACCGGTCGAAGGACTTGCCACCGAGCTTGTCGGCCTCGGACAGCTCCATGTAGTGGCCCCGGGCGAAGCTGTCGAGGACGGGCGCCACTGCCGTCGTCGGCTGGGTGCCGATCTTGACCGAACCGATCGCGAACTGTGCGGCCCCTTCGGTCAGCGTCGCCGTCCCGATCCGGTCGATCCGCACGCCGAACGGCACGGCCTTCTGCTGGACCGACAGGACCGACAGCGGATGGGCGATCGGCAGCGTGCTGCCGGTCACCTCGGCGATCGTGACCAGCGCGTCGCCACCGACGGGAGGCCCCGGCAGCAGGTGCGCAGGGTCCTTGATCTCCTGCTTCACCGCCTCGATGGCGCTGGTCTGCTGGCTCGTGACCTCCGGCGCGTCGCCCCAGCTCTCGTCGAAGCCGAGCTCGACGTCCCAGAAGAGGATCGAGAACGAGAAGCTGCCGACCGCGTGCCAGGCACCCGGACCCTCCAGCGACATGTGGACGTTGACCGAGCACAGCGTGTGGTCGAACGCCTTGACCGATACCGAGAAGGTCAGCTCGATGATGAAGTGCAGGTGCGGGCTGACGTACATCAGCGCGTCGAACGCGAGCAGGCCCTGGATGCTCGCTGGGCCGAGCTTCGCGGTCAGCGTGATCTTCAGCCCTGCCTGCAGGGAGTTGGAGGTCACCGCGAAGTACACCTCGGCGCGGATCGAGATGGGTCCGATCGCAAAGGCCACGGCCAGCCGGTCGAGGGTCGCCGGGATGCCCTTGGGCACGTCCTTGAAGGCGGGGTGGTAGCCACCCGCCGACAGCACGAACGTCGGGTCGGCGCCGAACCGCATCGCGACCATGAGCTCGCCGGAGATGTTCAGCGTTGCGAACCCCTCGATGCCGATGAACGAGTCCCGCAGGCGCGCGCGGATCATCAGGAACTGCTCCTGCGCGTCGTAGAACCCGACGATGTCGACGATGATCTTCACGATCGCCGGCGCACCGGTCACCTTGGGCGGGAGCTGGGCCCGCAGCTGACCGATGAGGACCACCTTGGTCAGAGCCAGCGGCTTGTTCCCGCCCAACGCGTTGGCGATCTCGAACACCAGGCCGAGGCGGATGTAGATGATCGGCGGCTTGCTGTAGGCCAGCTCGAGCATCGGCCCGAGGATCAGCGAGTTCTCCTCGATGGGGAACAGCTGCTTGTAGCGCTGGATGATGCGCGGCGCGTCGGCGACCGGGTTGTCGGGGAAGAGCACGTCGTCCAGTGCCCCGGTCTTCATCCCGGCGATCAGCGCGTCGGTGTCGACGCGGTGGTGCAGGCCGATCATGCCGCCGACGCCGGTCAGGAAGATCCCGTAAGCGATGTGCACGGAGAACTGGCCGAAGATCATCAGCAGGAACGACCAGCCGTCGGAGCCGTCGGGCCGCTTCGTCGTGATCAGCGCGATCGCCTTGATGCTGATCGTGCCGGCGATCGTGAGCTCCAGAGCGCCCGCGTACTCGCCGTGGTCGGGGTCGATGAACAGGTAGCCGCCACCCTTGACCACGCCGGCGTCGATCCGCAGGCCGACGCCGCGCGGCGGCAGGAAGCGGACCGCCTCGGCGCCCTTGCCGGCCGCCAGCTGGGTCAGGTCGGTGCCGACGCCGATCTGGTCCACCGATGCGGAGAACGGCCCCAGCTTGATCGAGAACCCGCCCCGGGCCTCGAGCATCATCACCTGGCCGATGGTCAGCTCGAGCTGCAGGTACTGGATCGTCAGGACTCCGCCGATCGAGGCCGCCACGGGCAGGTTGACCTTCAGCCCGGTGCCTCCGTCGAAGCGGATGCCCTCCTTCGTGTCGGCCAGCATCCCCAGGTCGAACGGGACCTCGATGCCGACTGCGGGCAGCTTCGACAGGAAGCCGTCGCCCTGTCCGAGGTTGACCACCACCCGGCCCCGCCGGGCCGTGATCCGCGCGCCCGCATGGTCGGCGCCGACCTCGATCCCGAACGCGAAGCCGCCGATCTCGATGAAGCACGCGTCGGCGAATCCCGCGACCAGCGCGGCCGACGGGCTCGGCCCGGCGACGCCCGAGCTCCCCCCGGCTCCGCCGCCTCCCCCGGCTCCCGCTCCCGATGCCGGCCCCGGCTCCAGACGCAGCGCCAGCGACGGCGCGAACCCGCCGACGGCGACCGGATCGCCCTTGCCCAGGTACGCGGTGAAGGCACCGTTGGCGCCGAGGATCAACTCCAGGGAGCGGGTGCCGATCGTGGTGGTGAGGTCGAGCCGGCCGCCGACCGACAGGACGATGCCCGGCCCGCCGTGTGTTGTCGGCACCATGACCAGCGTCAGCATCGGGTCGGCGCTGACCGTGTCGGTGACCGGGATGTGGAACAGCACGCTGAGCATCCGCCCCGCGACCGCAGCGGCATCCGGCGAGTCACCCGGCGCCGGATCCCAGCCGTAGAGGGCGTCGATCGCGCCGTCCAGCGCTTTGACCAGCACCTCGAGGACGACCACGGCCGTGCCCAGCACGAAGCTGAGCCGCTCGACGAACGCGTCCGGGTCCCAGTCCCCCGTGACCCACCCGACCAGCGGCTGCAGGTCGAGCTGGCCCAGGGTCTCGTCGTCCTCGACGAGCAGACCGGCCAGCGTCATCAGGCCGTACGCCGCCGGGTTGCGCGATCGCAGGAAGTCGTTGACCCACAGCTTGAACAGCAGCCAGATGATGTCCTGGGCGCCCACGCCCTGGGTCTTGACCGCGTCCGCGAACGTCATCCCGGTCTGGACCAGGGTCGCGACCTCCTGGGCCGTGGCCAGGAACGCCGCGGTGTCGACGTCCTTGCTGGACTTGCCGATGAACTCCGCGATCGTGTTCTTGGTCGCGTCGGAGACCGCCACATCGGGGATCGGATGCGCCGTGTCGAATCCCAGGTCGGCGCGGATCAGCGTCGACATCTGCGGGTCGCCGAACGTCTCCTCGACCCACTCGACCACGTCCTCGATCCACTTCGCGAACTTCTGCAGCAGGTTCGGCTTCGGCTTGTCCTTGGCGTCGGCCATGCGTCACCCTCCCGCGACGAGGGTCGGGGCCGGACCTGCCGAGGCTCGGGTCAGGTCCAGGACGTGGTGGGTGAAGTCCGAGCCGGTCGTGCCGTCGCCGGACGCCGAGAGGATGGCGTGCGTGGCCGAGTACTCGCCGGGCGTCGGCTCGGTGAAGGACAGCACGCCAACGTTGTTGCCGTACACCAGCGTGCGGATCGGCTCGGAGAGCTGGGACAGCAGGCCCTGGTGCGCCTGCGCCACGGCGGCGTAGCTGGCGATCACAGCGTCGTGGTTCGCGGCGTTCCACGTCGACAGGACCGGCACGACCGGGGCACCCACGCCGAGGTTTGCTCGCCCGTCGCGCAGCACCTGGATGCGCAGTCGCGCGTCCGGCGGCTTCGCGCTGTTCAACGTCGTGCCCGCCGGCCAGCCCTTCGCGTTGACGAACGTCGGCTTGGTCAGCAGCCGGGCGCGCCGGCCCGGCGCGATGTGGGTGCCCGAGGGCATCTGTACCCCGTGGTCGCCGTCCCAGCCGAGCTCGTCGTGCACCTCGCCCTTGAGGATCCGCTGGGCGCTGCGCTGCGCCCGGATGATCGCGCGCACCTTGGCCATCCACTGGTTCTTGGCGGCGCTTGACGTGCACTGCAGGATCCGGCTCGCCGCGGTGCCCCCACCCGCGTTCGTCCACACGTCCACCGCCATGCTGGACGCGAAATGGACGTCGCCGCCCAAGGCGATCACGCGGGTGTAGCTCCCCAGATGGCGGACGAACTCGATGAACGCGGGCTGGTTCGCGCCCCAGCCCTCGAGGTCGGCGTCCTCGCTGCCCAGCAGGGTCGGCGGCTCCGGGTCACCCGGGTCGTAGCGCTCGGTCCCGCTGATGTGCGCCTTGATGTCGAAGACCGACGCCATCAACGGCTGAGCCAGGGTGTCGAACAGCCGCGGGATCATCAGCGGCGCCGGCGAGATCAGCACCAGCAGCTCGCGGCCGTCGGTGAGCGGCCCCTTGGGCAACATCTCCAGCATGTCCGAGCCGAGCAGCTTCGGCGGCGCGTTGCGGGTCTGCGAGCCGTAGGTGCGGTGCGTGCGGGTGTCCAGCACGACGAATCGGTGTCGGGGTCCGTCGAGGCTGTAGTGGAACGCGACCTTCGGCGTAGCGGTCGGGCTGGTCAGGCCCAGCAGCTGGTCCAGCGCGTCGAGGTGCGGTGTGGTGGGAGACGCGCCGTCACCGAGCAGCGTCTGGATGGCGGACAGCAGCGAAGGCCCGCCGATCAGGCGCCAGTGCGAGCCGGCCTCACCCGGGGCCGTGCCGCCCGCGGCGATGTCTGTCGGAGCGAAGTAGCTCTCGCCTCCGTGGTGCACGAGATCACCCAGGTGGTAGGCGGTCCCGGCGTTCCAGTCCGCCGGCGCGATGCTGGGCTCGTGCCATTGTTGGGGGTCGTTGCCGATCGCCTGGAACAGCGTGGCGGCCATCAGGCCGTTGCGGATGATCGTGCGCCCCATGGGCGTGACCAGGACCCGGGTGCGCCACGGCGCCGACAGGTACCAGTCGTCGGTGACCTCGTGGTCGTCGAAGATCATCATCGTCGGCACGTTGGCCAGCAGCCGGGCGACCCGGGGCACGGCGGCGGCGAACTCGAGGACGGCCTGCCGGTCGCCGTCGGTCCCGCCCTTGAGCTTCGTGAAGGCAGCCAGGTCGTGCTCCGACCAGTTCTGCACGGCAGCCGTGTCGTCCGCTGCGGGACCGTGCTCCCGCCAGTAGGCCTCGTGATCGGTCAGCACGAGGTTCTCGCGCGCGGAGTCGGACGCTGTCTGGAACAGGTCGTCGTGGGTGGCCAGGCGGCGCCAGACGCGCGGACTCCACGCTGCCAGGTACATCGCGGCGAACTCGCCGAAGCCGAGCAGGTGGCTGGACCCGTCGGTGGTGCTGAGCTTGGCCGACTCGATGACGGTCCGCGCCCGGCGCATCGGGGGCAGGTCCTTGACGGCAGCGCGCTCCTGGACCGGCGCCTCCTGCTGCGAGCTGCGGATCGGGATGGTCTCGTCGAAGCCCAGCAGCTCGGCTCCGATGGTCGTCACCATCGGCAGCAGACATGCGGCGACGTCGTCGGCGTAGATCTGGTCCCCGGTCAGGAACAGCAGCTGCGGACGGTTCAGCGGCTGCACGCGCGCATCGGAGATCTCGTCGTCCAGCCAGGCCAGCGCGTCCGGACCGGAGCCGTGGGGCTTGCGGCACGACGTGTGCGCGAACCGCAGGTCGGTGATCGTCGCGGCTGGCCCGACGAAGGTCGGCAGGTGGTCGGTCAGGTAGCCCAGCGGCAGCCGCGGGGGCGCCACTGCGTCGATGTTGTCGACCGCACCGGAGGAGGAGGTGAGCAGGCCCATCGCCTTCAGCCCGCCGACGCCCTCGACGGTGATGTCGTAGGAGTGCAGGGCGCTGGGCTGCAGCGCCCCTCCACCGATCGCCTTGGTCGTCACCGTGACGAGGTACAGGTGCTCGGCGAACCTCGCGGCTGCCGTGGCGTCGCTGGCCGCGACCGCCGGCAGGCCCGACTGCACCGTGGCCGGTCCAGAGCTCACCTGGTCGCCCGCCCAAACGGTCGCGGTCACCGTCGCGGGCTGGCTGAACGCGAGCCAGAAGGTGGCGCCCCGCGCATCGACGCGCCGAATGATCGGTCCGGCGAGCAGCAGTGGAAGCGCCACGGGTTCTCACCCCCTCGTCCAGGCTGCGATCCCTGGCCAAGGGCCAATGCCGCCCGAAAATGGTCCCGCGCCCGCAGAGTGGGTGTCAAGGCTGACGACGGATCCTCCGGCCAGGTCGTGACTGCGGCGCCGGCGGATCAGGGGCCGAGCAGCAGGTCGAGGAACGGCAGCGCGGGCGATCCGGCGGTGGCCGGTCCGGCGGGCCGCGGACTCGGGTCATCGCCGAGGAGCAGGTCGACGAAGGGCACAGCGGCGGGGGCGGGGCTCGCGAGGTGCGGCGGGCTGGGCCCGTCGCCCAGGAGCAGGTCCAGGAAGGGATAAGCAGCTGAAGGTGACCCGGGATAGACGGGGTCGGGGTGCAACGGCCAGGACGGGTAGCTGCGGCCGTTGATCCGGAAGTCGACCCAGTACTCGGGAGTGTCCAGGATCTCGACGGTCGCACCGGCCGGTTGGTCCCGGCGGTACTGGGCGTAGCTGTCGTTGATCATCCACTTGGGCAGCCAGTACCCGGTCAGCGGTCCGCCGGTGAAGATCGGCTGGCCGGTCCGCGAGTTGCTGACCGTCATCTCCAGGCGGGCGTTGAGCCCCGGTGCGGGCCACCACAGGTCGTCGTCGCTGAGGTTCTTCAGCGCCGGGACCTGGAACCGGCTCAGGATGGTGTTGACCGTGGGGGCGGCAAGGTTGGCGGCGCCGAAGATGGCGCTGAGCACGGATTGGGACGCGTTCGCCAGCCAGTCCCCGACCGAGGCCTCGGTCGGCCGGGGCCGTCCGGGGATGCGCCGGTAGACGCCCACCTCGGCGCCCATCCCGCCTGGCATGAAGTTCAGGAACGTCGGGCACCAGCCCTTCCAGAGCTGGATGACCACGTCCTGTCCGTCGATCCGGTCCTCGATGATCTCGGTGGCGTAGCCCGGCCACTGCATGGCCAGGCTGCACGGCAGGTTGCTGGCGACGTCCTGCAGCCATTCGGCGACCTCGACGTAGCTGTAGCGGCCGTCGCTGGACGCGAACGTGGGCGTGGCCACGTCCTGCCCGCTGCCCGAGTGCCACAGCACGGTGGGTCCGACGCTGACCACGAGATCGCCGTCGTCGCGCAGCGTGGCCGACGCGCCCGGATGACCGTCGGTCCCGGTCGCCCACGGCGCGGTGCCGTCCGGCTGGTACGCGACCAGGTTGCCGTCGGCCTGCATGACGACCCGGTCGACCGGCCGACCGGGGGTGTTCGAGGACCACAGGACGCGCTCGAAGTGCGTTCGGTAGAGCTGCAAGTCGCCGAACGGGAACAGCTCCAGGGTGGCGAAGCCGTTCGCCGAGATCAGCCGGTCGCCGACGCCGAGCTGGTCGCCCGCTTCGAGACGGTTCACGTCCGCCGGGTCACGCCAGGAGCCCGAAGTTGGCGACGACGGCGCCCGGCGCGACCGGGTCGCTGATCGTGCAGTACACGTCGAGCTTCGAGGTTATGGCGGCGAGCGCCACCGCGAGCACGGCCCGGCCAGCATCCGGCGTGCTGTAGTACCAGCCCCAGTCGAACGACCCGCCCCTGTCCTTGAGGTCCAGCTGCGCTCGGCCGTCCGCGGTGATGCCCGCGCGCCTGATTTCGCACCGGCCGTCGAACATGGTTCCTCCTTCCAGGCCGGGACCGCCCCGGCCGAAGACGCAGCCGCCGTCCCGCGGAGGCTGCGGACTCACTGCAATTGTGTCACCGGCAGGGTCGGTGGGTCGAGAGGGCGGATCCCGGCCGCGAGGCGAGCAGAGCTGGGGGACCTAGGGAGCCGGGGAGCCGGGGAGCCCTTCGGTATGGAGCGGTTGACGTCGGGACGACCCGCCCCTGCCGACGTCTGCCCGCACAGCGCTGCCGCCAGGGCGTCCTTGGCGGCCAGCTGCTCGTCGGGAACGTCGATGTCATTCGCAGTCTTCGATGATGACGTTGCCCAGGAAGAGTGGTCCGCGGGCGTTCACCACCACGTTCATGTCGTAGTCGCCGGCCGGGAGGTTGAAGGTGAGCGTGCGGGACACGGACTCGCCCGGCTGCAGCCCGCCGCAGTCGAGGGTCTGGCTGTCACCGGTGCCTGCGTCGTTCATGTCGAAAATGTCCTGGTAGTCCTCGGACGCCTCGTCGCCGAGGTTGACCTCCTGCCACGAGACGGTGAAGTCGTCTCCGGCACAGGGGTTCACGGGGTCGGTGACGAAGGTGACCTGGGTGTCGAGGTCGATGAGTGCGGGCATGGCGTGCTCCTTGGTCGTGGTCGTGGTCGCGTGTCCTGGTCGGTGCGGATGTCGTCGCGGGTGCTGCCCACGCGGTGCGCCGGTCAGGGCCCTCCTCCGGGTGGGCCGGCCGGTGCCGGCACGAAGCTCTTGAGGCGTCCCGACGCGACGGTGTCGGGCTCAGCCTTGGCGAGCACCAGCCCGCCTCCCGGCGGGGCGGGGACGGCGGGGGCGCGTTCGAGGTGGAAGGCACCGGCGGCATCCGACTCGACGGGTGCCACCGTCGTGGCACCGCCCACGATGAAGGACACCTCGACCGTCGTGGATGCCGGGAAGCCCCTCCCGTCGACGACGACGGCGGCGTCGGACTCGGTGAGGGCCAGCGTCGGCAGCCCCACCACCGGAGGCGGAGGGGGGAGGACTGCGACGAACAGCGCCGGGCTGCCCGTCACGTCGTGGCCGGCGGCGTCGCTGCACAGTCCGGGGCCGACATCCGCGTCGGGTGAGAAGAGCTGGGCGCAGCGGGCACACAGCTGCCACCCCGGCTCGGCTCCCTCGGGCGGGTCGTCCCGAGGGACGCCGTAGACCCAGCTCTCGGTGATGTCGTGAGGAGCTCCGTCGAAACAGACGCCGGTGAAGCTCGGCCCGCCGTGCACGAGCACCTGGCAACGGTGGCACCACGCGAAGCTGCCCTCTTGGCCGAAGTCGACCCCGCCCTCGGAGGCCTCGTACGCCGGGCTGCCCGTGACGTCGTGCGGGGCGCCGTCGCGGCAGGGGCCGTCGGTGACCGCCGACAGCACCAGCGAGCGGCAGCGCACGCACCGGCGCCAGCCCGGCTGGCCGTGGTCGAGTGCGGCGGGCCACACGCTGTAGCCCGAGCTGGACGCGTGGTCGTGCACGTCGCCCGCCGGGCAAGAGCCGGTGCCGAAGCCGGTGTAGCTGAGCGTTTGGCACTTCGGGCACGAGCGCCATCCCGGCTGGGCGTCCGGAGCGTCGTCGTCGATGGGCAGCGTGTACGGCAGGGTGTCGGTGAAGTCGTGGGCTCCGCCGAGCGCGCACACCCCCTCCGGGGCGGCGAAGGCGAGCCGGTGGCACTTCCGGCAGAAGCACCATCCCTGCTGGTCGTGCGTCCGCCGTCCTCCGTACGCCACCCGGTAGCTGCTGCTGGGGCTGTGGTCGGCGCCGCCCACGCACCCGGCACCCTCGAAGGGGCCGAAGCGGATCAGCCCCTGGCACACCGAGCACCACTGCCAGTCCTTCTGGAGGGCGAGGTCGGCCCGGGGCAGCACGTACTCGAAGCTGGCCGTGGGGTCGTGCTCACCACCGGCGAAGCAGGCCCCGCCTGGGTGGTCGAGGTGCCAGAGCCGCTGGCACTTGCTGCACCAGCGCCATCCGGTCTCGCACTCCGGCTGGCCACCGAAGGGCACGTTGTAGGAGGCGTCGAACTCGTCGTAGGTGTGGGGGGCCTGGTCGAAGCAGACCCCCGGGTTGCCCGTGAAGCACAGCCCGCCGCACTTGTTGCAGCGGCCCCAGCCGGCCTGGCAGTCGGCCTCGACGTCGCCCCAGGGCGCCTTGTACTCGGCGCTCGTCAGCCACAGGTGCATCGACCCCCCGACGCAGTTCTGGCCCGGGGAGTCGCTGGAGAAGATCCCCTCGCACGTGTTGCACCGGCGCCAGCCGTCCTGGGTGTCCATCGGCCCTCCTCCTACTGGTCGCTCTCGAGCTGGTCGAAGCGCAAACCGCTGTCGCCCTCGCCGGCGCCGGTGAGGCGCCGTCGGGCGGCCCAGAGGTGGCGAGTGCCGTCGTACCAGCGGGTGTGCTGCCAGGTGCGCACCACCCGGGTGCCCGACCGCGGCACCTCCTCTTCGTGTACGACCGACCCGACGGGCGGCAGGAGGGTGCCGACCGGCCGGTCGTCCCGCGGGATGCCGTCGACGAGCCGGGTGAAGGGCACCAGGCGAAGCCGCACCGACTCGAGGTCGTCGAGCTGCTCGGGGAGCAGCGGGAACCAGTGGTCGGGCACCTCGGTGGTCACGCGATAGAGGGGGTCGGCCGGCGCGTCGGCCTCGCCGCCGGCCGCCGCCTCCGCGGACTCCAGGGCATCGGCGCGCCGGGCCGCCCAGCGCGAGAACCGGTCCAGCCGCCGGCCGGCGTCGTCGCGGACCAGCGACTCCACCGCCCACGCGACGTTGGCCATCTCGTCGCGCATCAGGCTCACGACGTCGACCGGCGCACTCTCGAGCGAGGCCGGGAGCGACGGCGGCATGAAGAACCACGAGCTGGTGGGGCGCTCCTGGTCGGGCTCGAGCACCTGGTCGGCATCGGTGAGCGCGAACAGGTTCCAGCCGTCCTGGTCGCGCCCCAGCTGGGTCAGCTCGACCGGCTCGCCGAAGGTGGTGTGGACCGTGAACCGCACGACGCGGCTCAGCGAGGCCACCGGCAGCCGCACGGGGAGCACGAACCAGTCGTTGCCGTAGACGGTGGCGAACGAGACCAGCATCAACCGGCCGAGGTCGATCGGGGCGGCGTCGATCGAGCCCGGGTCGAAGCGGGCGTCCTCCATCTCCCACAGGCGCGGCGCCGGCATCCCGCCGAAACGCGCTGGGGCGGGGATGGCGACGCGGTGGTGCAGCACGGCATCGGCGACCGGGTCGGCCCGGCCGACAGCGTCGACGGCCGACCAGTCGAGCCGGCCGCCGGCGTACTCCGTGGCGTGCAGCTCGAGGCCCTCCAGGGCCTGCGACCGCAGCGCGAAGCGGTGCTCGAAGCGGGTCTCGTCCCACGAGTCCTGCTCGGGTGGGATGAGCGCCGGCGCCCGCGGGGCCCACCACTCCAGCCAGTCCTTCGCGAGCGCGCCGAGCTGGGCGGAGGTCGACGTGACGGTGCCAGCCGCCTTGAGCGCGGCGACCTCGTCGGCCCGGTCGGCCGCAGTCGCGAGGGCGGTCAGGCAGCTGACGAGGGCCCGGCCGTCTGGGAGACCGGCCCGGACCCGCGCGTCGAGCGGGTCGGCGAGGTCGGTGTCGGGGAACGGGCAGCGCGCCGCGAACGCCGCGAGGTCGTCGCCGTGCCCGGCCGCGGTGAGGGCGCGGCGGAGCCGGAGGCCACCCTCAAGGGCGAGGCGCGGGCTGGGGCCGCCCTCGTGCTCCTCGACGAGGCGTTCGAGCGGGGTGGCCCGCACGTTGTAGCCGGTCCACTGCTCGGCATCCGCCGGTCGCCACTGGTCGACCGGGTGTACCTCGAGGTCGACCTCGACCCAGGCCGGCGACGCGACGTTCTCGTGGGTGAACTCGCCGAACTGCCACTGCCGCCCGATGAGCCACAGCGGGTCATGTAGCCACATCGCCAGGCCCTCGTCGATGCCGGCGCCGCGGGGTGAGGTCTCGTAGCGGTGCATCAGCCCACCTCGTCCACGAGCGGTAGGGCCGCGAGCTCGGGCAGGTCAGCAAGGTCGAGCATGCGCACCTTGCTCAGGGCCAGGGTCTCCTCGACGCAGCCGTGGACGTCCTCGAGGCACCAGCCGCGGGCGAGGTCGGGGGGGACGGCGACGAGCATCGCCTGCGGCGGACGCGCGCCCGGGCGGTCGAAGTCGAAGGCGATGCCGGTGACCTCGTCGGGGCTGTCCGCAGCGTGCGGCACGGTCTCGGACCACCCGTCGACGACCAGCCCCGCGCGGACGGCGGCATCGCCGTCGGTGACGAGGACGACCGATCCCTGGGAGGCGGTCGACTCCACCGGCGCCCCGGTGGCCGACCACGGGGCGGCCGCCGCTGCGTCGAGGACCTGCTGGTGCACGCGCAGCCGCGCCGGGGCGGCACCGCCGAGCACCTCGCTCGCGACGAGCGCGACGTCGAGGGTCTCGACCTGCGGCCGCACCAGCACCTGGTCGCGCAGCCAGTCGGTCACCTCGTCCTGGGTGGGATCGGGAGCCGGCGCCGTCGGCGGCGTGCTCGTGAGCGCCGCCGTGACCCGCACCGCGGGGTGCAGCAGCCGGTCGACGGTGCGCAGCAGGCGCTCCAGCCACGCGTCGGCGGCGCCCGGCTCGGCGTCGGCCGCCGGAAGGGGCGGCAGCTCGGCGGTGGCGGCCTGCAGGGCGGGGAAGGCTCCGGTCTCGGCGCCGGCCGGTGGCAGGACGCCCAGGCCGGTGAGGTCGGCCAGCACCGTGGCGCGGGCGGCGGCGTCGGCGGCATCCGCGTACTTCGTGGCGCTCTCGCCTACCTTGGCCCACCAGGGGCGAAGCCGCGCGTCGAGGTCGTGGAGGTCGAGCGAGCCGCCGACCCGGTCGGCCGCCGGGTCGAGGTGGCGAGCGGTGAGCGGGGTGCACCCGGCGAGGACGGCGCGCAGCCGTTCGCTGACCACCGCGAGGCGCTCGACCACGGCGTCGTCAGGAACGCCGCCGGCGGCGACGACCGCGGCCGTGATGGAGGTGGGCGTGGCGAGGAGTGCGTCGAACGCGCACCAGGAGGCGCCGAGGTCGGTGCCGACCGGCCAGGCATCAGCCGGTCCGAGGCGTCGGCGCAGCCAGCCCTCGAGCCGGGGCTCGAGCCGGGCCAGGGGACGGTTGTCGGCCCAGCCGGGGGTCGGCTCGTCGGTCAGCCCGATCGCGACGTGGTGGGTCAACGGGATGCCCGTGCGGGGGGTGCGCAGCACGTCGTAGTCCGTCGGCAGGTCCTGCCCGCGACCGGCGACGTCGGCGGCGATGCCGGCCCGCATCGGGCTGCCACCGACCAGCTGATGGACGCTCTCGGCGAGCACGAGGTCGCCGACGGCGTCGAAGGTCTCGTCGAGCTCGGCGATCATCCGGCGCAGGGCGGGGGCGTCCGCACCCAGGTCGGAGCCGGCCGCCGCGAGGAGGGCGCCGTCAGCGTCCAGTGTCGCCCGGTCGCGGCGCAGGGCCTGCCCGTCGACGACGTTGCGGGCGCCGATGGCGACCCGGGCCGCCGTCTGGTCGACGGCATCCGGCTCGACGAGGGGAGCGTGTGGGTACGCCGCCCGGAAGCCGCGCACGAACCGGTCGAGGTGGGCGTCGTGCAGCGCGCGCTCGAACTGGTAGCCCAGCAGCGCGGTGAGCTCCTGCCCGGCGCGCACGCCCTCGATGACGGCCTGCGCGCGGCGTGCCCGGGCCGACTGGATGTCGACGGCGAAGGCGCCGCGGTCCTGGTGCGCCTGCCAGCCGGAGCGCAGCACCGCCGCGGTGGCGGCGTGGTGCAGGGACGGTGTCTGCAGGAAGCCTTCTCGAGAGGGCACCGGCGTCGTCGGCTCGACCTCGGTGAGCCAGCCGTACCCACCCGTGCGGATGCCGTCAGCGCCGCTCTCGCGCAGCTCGTGCAAGCGCCTGGTCGCCAGCGAGGTGACCCACGCGTCGACCCGCTGGGAGACCGGGTCGGTGGTCTCGCGGTAGAGGGCCTCGACGGTCGCGAGGTCCTGGACGGCCTCGTCCTCCAGGTCGACGAAGGGCGCGAAGTGCTTGCGGTAGCGCAGCGCCTGCTGCACCGCCCGGTCGACCTCCCCGGGCAGTGCCGGGCCGCCGCGCAGCACGTTGGACATGGCGTTGGAGGACCAGCTGGCCTGGGAGTAGAAGAAGCTGCGTGTCGGGGCGGAGCACAGCTGCTCGAGCACCGTGGCCAACGGCACGTAGACGGCGTTGAAGTCGGCCTCGACCGGGGCAAGGTGGGTCTGCCGCATCGTGGCGATCGTCTCGTCGAAGAGCACCAGCAGCTGGGCCAGCGGGCGGCGCTGGAGGAAGGCACGCAGCTCGTCGGGCAGCGGGTCGGGCAGGGGCTCGAACCAGTCGGGCTCGATCGGCTGCCCCTCGTCGGTGCGGCGGACGTCGAAGGTCTGCCAGGCCAGGGCCATCGAGGCAGGGATTGCCCCGGCCGTGGAGGGCGGTGGCCGGCCCTCGGTGCCGGAGACCTGGTGGAACCACTTCGCCAGACGTCGTGGCGTGGCCTGGAAGCTGAGCAGGTCGATCAGCACGGCATCCTGGTCAGGACCCTCGAGGATGCGCGCGGCGCGATCGTGGTGCTCGGCGAAAGCCGCCTGGAACGAGCCGACGTGGCGGGCCATGAGGTCATCGGGCGCGGCGCCGATCCAGACGTCGAGCGAGCTGACCGGGAGCACGCCGTACGGTTGGCGCCCGATTCGCAAGAGGGGATGCGGACCACGGCCGCGCACGTATGCCGCGAAGTGGTCGGCGGCCGCGTGCAGCCACGGCTCGTCGACCGGGGTCTCGTCGAGCATCGCCTTGTCGACGGGACCGAGCGCGCGCGACCACATCAGGCTGCGGGCGCGAAGCCGGTGCAGGGCGGCCGCCAGCTCGGCGTGCTCGTCGGCCGGGTCGGTGGCGGGAGCCAGCGTCCGCGCGCCGTCGATGCCGAGCGCCCGGCCGAGCCGGGCCGCCTCCTGCTCCGAGGTCTGGTCGAAGCCGGCCAGCCGTGCGTCGCGCTCGGACGGCGACAGCGGAGCCTGCCGGGAGCGCCACGCGCTGCGCGACCCGGCGGTGTTGTTGGTCGGCGTCCGCGGCGGCACGACGCTGAGGCCGCCCGTGTGGCTGTGCGCGACGAGCTGCTCCTGGAGCCGGGTGCCGCCCGTGGCGGCATCCTGGCTGCCGATGCCGACCGCGGTGAGGAGGTCGAAGCGGTCGTCGGGCGAGCCGATCGGCACCGCCAGCGCCATGCCCACCGCCCGGGCCTTCATGAAGTCGGCCAGCCAGCGGCTGTCCGGGTCGAGCGGGATCTCGTCGTCGTCGGCACCGTCACCCGCCGAGGTGGGGGCGACGCCGAGCGGCAGGGTGTCGGGGATGGCGGCGCCGGCCGTGCGCCACTGCAGCACGCCGTCGCGGTAGGCCGAGAACTCGAAGTGGTGGGGCAGCAGCCGGGTGTGGGCGGCGCGCGTCCAGGCCTCGTCGACGGTGTCGACCTCGGGGAACGTGGGTGCCGCGGGAGGCTGGTTGGTGGGCGTGAGAGCCTCGCGCACCCAGGTGGCCCGTCGGGCGGCCCGGGAGACCAGGGTGTCCCAGGCGGCGGCCCGCTCCTGGTCGGTGGTGGCGGCGTGCACGGCCTCCCAGTGCGCGCGGCCGGCGCGCTGCTCGCCCTCGGTGAGCCCGCGTTCGTGGGAGTCGACGTGGACGTCGTCGGGGAACACTCGTACCCGCAGCTCCGGGTCGCCGTCCGCGGAGGTGCCGTACACCGCCTCGAGCCGCACCGGCAGCAGGAGGATGGGGGCCTGGTTGGCCTCGGGGAACAGCGGCTCCTGCGCCGCGAGCGTCGTGTAGGCCTGCGCGGCTGCGGTGTGCGCGGCCTCGGCCGACTCGACGTGGGTGGTCGCGGCGTCGAGGGCGGGCTGCAGGCCGGAGACCTCCTCGAAGGCCTGCTGGTTGCCAGGGACGGCGGGGTCGATGACCGGCAGGCTTCCGTCGGGCTCGCGCCAGAAGTCGGCGTGCGCCTCGGCCGTGCGCAGCTCGCGCAGGGCCCGCTCGCGCTCGACCCGGGCCGCGCCCAGGGCCAGCCGGGCGGCCGCCGCCCCCTCGCTCACGGGGCACCCCCGGTGTCGAGCAGCACGTCGGCTTGGATGGCCACGCGGAACGGCTTCTGGAGGGTGACGCGGGCGATGTCGGCGGCATCCCGGTTCCACACGGCCTGGCCGGGTGCACCGGGCGACGGCGGGCCGTAGTCGGTTCCGGCAAAGGCGAACCCGCGGCGCAACGGCACCTGCGGGCCGGCGCCACCACCGTCCGGGCCGTCGCCCGGGAGCGGCCACACCGCGTCGTTCCACGAGCCAAGGTCGGGCACCGCGCCGTGCACCTCGTCGAAGCCGAAGCGGATGCGGTAACCGTTCTCCGACAGCACGAAGAACCAGCCGGGGTGCTCCTCCGTCGCCGGCCGCTGGAGCTCCTCGTCGGCGATGTGGAAGGCGTAGGCCTTGGTCTGGGCGTCGATGGTGATGACGAACAACGGCTGGGTCACCGCGGCGGCCGGGTCGGGGCGGTGGTGGCCCTCTTGGCCCCCGAGGCCCTCTTGGACCTGGGGCTTGCCGGACGGCACCGCGGTGACGAGCATCGTCGGGTAGCGACGGACGACGTCACCACGCACCAGCAGGATGGCCAGCGCCTCGTCGCCGAGCAGGCGGTCGCCGAGCGGCACCTGGTCGGTCCACGTGTGGAGGGGGGCGATGTCGGGGGACGCGTCGGGGCGGGGCCAGAAGCGCAGGAACGGTGTGCCCCGCATGTCGGTGGGGTACTCGCGCCACAGCAGCTCACGCATCAGCTCGTGGTTGATGCCGACGAGGTAGGACTCGATGAACGCCGAGTTCTGGAACAGCAGCACCACCGTGTTGTTCGGCAGCGCGCCGAGACCCGGCAGGAACCACTCGGGGTCGGAGTCGAGCAGGGCCAGTGCGGTCGGCACCGGGAAGTCGGGGCACCGCATCACCCGGCCGCTGGGGGTGCGGGTGAAGTGCGCGGGCACGTGCGTCTGCGAGGCGAGGCGCTGCCAGTGGCTCTCGCCGGGCAGGAAGCGCTCGGTGACCCGGCGGCTCAGGTCGTCGGGCTGCAGGGTGATGCCGTCCCGAGTCAGGCCCGCGAACGTGTCGCCGCGCGCGAGGTCGCCGAGCAACGTGGTCATCACCTCGGACACCGTCGTCAGCTGTGGCGCGATCGCCTCCTGGATCTCGAGCGGGCGGCCGGCGAGCGCCAGCTCCGCAACCCCGCCCCCGAGCGTGTCGAGCCGCTCCTTGAGAGCGATGCCACCGTCGGCGGCGTTGACCGTCGCCACCTGCGCCAGGGCGGAGACCGCCATCAGCTGGCGGGCCAGCGCCGTGGACGCCAGCGCCGGGTCGGCCTGCGCGGAGACGACCGGGGAGGGCGGCACGACGCTCTGCCGGGCGGGGACGGCGACCTCGCCGGCCAGGGCGCGCGCGAGCACGGCCGACCCGCTCACGCCGGTGGCGCGGGCGAGTTTGCCTGCCGGGCGCACCCGGCGGGAGAAGGCGGGGGTGGCGGCGCCGTCGGGCAGGCGGCTCATCATCAGCTCGAGGTTGAGCGTCGTGCCGCCGGTCATCGTGGCCCGCGACGCCGCGGGTGCGGCGAAGGCGACGGTCTCGCCCGCGGTCAGGGGTGCCACATGCCGCTCGTGCAGCCGCTCGGCGACTCCGGTGGTGAGCTCGACGAGGTTGCCGAGCCGGTTGGCCTCGCGGATGGCGCCCACCTGCTCCCACGCCTTGGCCATCAGGTCCTCCTGGTTGGCCCGCACGAACGAGGCGCCGAGCCCGGCCGCGATCCGCCGCTGGGGGTCGGAGTTGAGCTGGTCGAGCCAGGGCGGCCCGGACTCCAGGGTGTCCACCAGCACGTGACGGGCGCCGTACGACGGGGGCGCCAGCGTGTGCGGGGCGCCGGGCGGCAGGTCCTCGCCGGCGATCCGTCGCCCCGCCGCGTCGAGGTGGGCACGCAGCCGGGTGGCCACGGCATCCATCGGCTGGGGGCTCGCCGGGGGGTCCACCGGCGGCGGCAGCGGCGAGGCGCACAGGGCGCCCTGGACGCCGATCACCTGCGGGTCGGGGCTGATGGCCGTGTCGCCGGGCCACGGTGCACGCACGTCGACCCGGCGCACGGAGGAGACCGCGAGCGCGTCGCGGTCCATGGGGGCGAGCCGGGTGACCAGCTCCTCGAAGTCGCCGCTGGGCCCGGTGCTGAAGGTCCAGCTGTCGTAGACCGGCAGCGTCACCGAGCCGGCGGCCCGCACGTCCCACGCCGGCGCGTGGGGGGTGTCGGGGGCGACCGGCTCGCCGAGCCCGGCCCGGCGAGCGGTCTCAAACGCGGGGACCAGCACCGCGCGGTAGGTGAGCCCCGAGTCCAGCCGCCGCGGGCAGACCAGCCGGGCCAGCCGGGCGGCCGAGGCCCGAGCCCCACCCGGCAGGTCACTGGCGCCGACGCTGCTCTGCACGTGGGCCCACGCCCACGAGTCGACCAGGTCCGGGAGCTGGTCGATGCGGGCGTCGACGAACGGAAGTGGTGAGCCGTCGTGCGGCTCGGAGCCGTCCTCGTCCAGGACAACAAGCACCACCCAGGGGCGAAGTCGACCCGCCTGCGACCTGGCCGGGGTGAGGATCCACGGCAGCTCGGCCGGCGTCAGCTCGGCGCAGGCCAGGTAGTTGGGTTCGACGTCGCTGGCGCCAGGTGCCGGCTCCCGGCGCACCACGCTGCCGGGGATGAGGCCCGCGACGTCCCCCGGCCCCAGCAGGCGCAGACCGGGCCCCTGAACCGGGTTCTGCTCGGGTCCCGGGCCGAGCAGCGTGACGGACGGTCGGAACACGGGCGGGGGCAGCGCTCCGGGACCGTCGACCGCCTCGATGGCCTCGCCGAGCGGGCCCTGCGCGAAGGAGCTGAAGCTCAGGTCCGCCATCTCACAGCTCCCACGCCTCGACGACCATCAGGTCCGGCCCCATCGCACCGACGGCGTGCTGTAGCTCGAAGGCGCTCCCCGCACCGAAGCCGCCGTCAGCCATCGACCAGGTCGAGACCGCGAGCGCCGGGGCAACCGAGTCGACCGTGACGACCTCGGCCGCCGTCGGCCACCATCCGGGGTCGGCGACCCCGACCAGGGTGGCCAGGGCCTCCAGGACGACGAGGTCGGCGAACGGGCCGGCCACGCCGTCGCCGCTCATCCGGATGTCGCGCGCCACCAGCCGCTCCTCCCAGGTGAGGTCTGCGGGTCGGGCCTCGGCACCGTCGGCGGGCCGTGGGTGGAGCTCGATTCCGGCGCGCAGCGGCAGGAAGGCCTGGGATCCCAGCAGCTTGTCGTCGTTGGCGGTGTCGACGTACAGGCCGGGAGCGAACTGGGCCTGCACCTGCTGGATGTGGTCGGCTGGTTCCTGCGGTCCGAAGGACCCGTCGACCAGGTCCCAGCGCTGGGTCGCGACAGGCGCCCCGCGGTAGCGGTGGATCTCCAGGCCGAGGGGCACGACGTCCTGGCGCACCGAGATGACCGCATACGGGTCGAGCACCGTGCCCTCGCCGAGGTGGCCCCGGGCGGCCTCGGTGAGCACGAGTCCTGGCACCCCGGTCGTGGAGCTGGAACGCCACGCGCTCGGGGCCACGAGGGCGGCGTGCAGGTCGAGCGCGGGCCCGACGCCGATGAGCTCCGGAGCGGGAGAACCCCAGCCGAGCTCGAAGTCGAAGCTGACCTCGAACAGCCAGAGGTCGATCGACCCGGTGCCGCGGGCGAGGTAGGGGGCCGGCCCCTCCAGGTGCAGCGCGAGGTGAACGCCCATCAGGTTGTGCCCGAAGGCGCGCAGGGCGATGCCGCCCGAGACGTCGGCCACGAAGTGGAAGGGCGAGTACTGCACCAGGGCGTCGAACTGGAGGTAGCCGCGCAGACCGCAGCCGGCGACCTCGGCGGCCAGCTCGAGGCGCGCGCCCATCTGCAGGGTGTTGGAGGTGAGGGCGAAGTAGGCCTCGCAGCGCATCTGCATCCACGGCACGGGGCACAGGTCCATGCCCAGCCGCTGGAGTGCCGGGATGCCTCGTGGGACCGGGAAGGCGGGGTGGAAGCCGCCGGCGCTGATGACGAGCGCGGGGTCGCTGCCGCCGCGGGTCAGCAGCAGCAGGTCGCCGGTCAGGGCGATGCCGACGATGTGCGAGCCGTTGAGGCTGGCCACGAACATCACGCTCGGCTCGGCGGGGTCGATGAGGCCGGCGAAGGTGGCACGCAGGAAGACCAGCGGCACCTCGGGATCGGGCAGGGCCACGGTGATCGTGCCGAGGATGGTGAGCCGCACCTGGCGGGAGGACTCCACGAGCACCGCGACCGACAGGCTGACCAGCCGGCCTCCCCAGCCGATCTGGAACATCGGGCCGGCCACCACCGACCCGCGTGCTGCGGGGAACACCGCCGGGAGCGCTCGGGTGACCGAGTCGGCGGCCGCCGACGGGTCGGTCGGGAACAGCAGTGCCGCCGCCGAGCCGTCGGACACCGCGCGCATCAGCGCCTCGCGGTCGATGCGGCGGTTGACCCCGACGAGGCCGCCGAGCCCGGTGATCGCGAAGCCGAAGCCGATCTGCACCCCGGGTGGCGGGAAGGTCGCGCCCAGGATCACCAAGAAGGACAGGGGCACGCCGTCGTGGGGTTCGCCGAGCACGCCGAAGGCGGTCGCGGACATCGGCGGGATCCGCACCGAGAGCCCGCCGACGAGGTCGCGGTCGACCCGCCTGAGGAAACCTTCGCCCGCGATCACCGGCAGGTCGACGGTGACCTGGCCGCCGTCGGGCAGGTGCGGTGCGAGGGCGGCGGGGTCGGGCAGCAGGGGGCTGCCGAGGTCCAGCGAGAGCGGGAACGCGAAGCCGAGACCGTCGAGCTGGACGGTGATCGGCACGCCGGGAAGGGAGGCGCTCAGGGTCGTGCTGAAGCCGATGCTCAGCGCGGGGGCGTCGCCACCGACGGCGCCGATGACGAGGTCCAGCCAGTGCTGCTCGGTGCCGGAGAGCCGGGCCGTCAGCGATGGGCTGCCGGCGAGCACGACACCGGCGCCGTCGACGAAGGACAGGTCGAGGTCGAGGGGGAAGGTGAGCTGGACCGGCAGCACCCCGGTGAGTAAGCCCGGCACGAGGGCCACCTGTCCGCGGGCGATACCGAGGCGGGCACTGCGGTGCAGGGTTCCGTCGGCGTCGCTCCAGAGCCGGGCGCCGACGTCGACGGTGCCGAAGTCGACCGAGGGGCCGTCACCCAGGCGGTCGGTGTGCGGGCGTTGCAGGCTCAGGGAGAGCTCACTCCCGGCGAGGAGCTTGCGGGGGTCGGGCGACGCGTCCGTGGTGAAGACGACCTCCACCTCGTCCGGCGTGGTGCCCGTGATGGCGAGCCGGAACGTGTCGGCAGGCACCTCGACGGTGGTGCCCGCCAGACCCGCCGCGCGCAGGACGAGCCGGGGACCCTCGGCCGGGACCATGGTCAGGGCCACGACGGCCGCCTCCGACCGGGCCACCATCGCCAGGCCGAACGCGGCATCCGCGCCGTTCGTCGTTCGCCAGCCGCGCAGGCTGACGTCGTGGGGTGGCGGACCACCGGTGAAGCGGCGGAGCACGTCGAGCACGGGGTGCGCCGTCGACGCGGGCTCGAGCACGAGCCCGTCGAAGGCCGTGGCCGAGAACGAGGGGTCGGGCGCGAGGGCGGTGAGGTCGCCCAGCACCTCGGACACGGCGTCGTGGAGGGCGTCGACCAGCGCGCGGCGGAGCACGTCCAGCAGTACGTCCCCCGGGTCGGCGCCCACGACGCTCCCTCCACCAGCGGGCCCACCCCACCGATTCCGGTCCGGTCCAGCCCTGCGACTTGGATACCGGAGCCGGACATCGGTTGTCTATGGGCACCCGTTGACGGGTTGGCTCACGCCCGCGCCCGCTGTGAGGCAGGTCTTGGACGCATGCCCGCAGTGGCCGGGACCAGTTCAGCAGCCGCGCACACACCCGTAACGGGTCACGGGTTAGGTCGACCGTCCGAGTCAGCTCCCTTCGCACCCGACCCTCGTGCTCGACGGGCATGGTCAACACGTGGGGCGTGGCGCGAACGACGATGCTCGAGTCGGCCAGGTCGCGAAGCGGGGCGGGGTTGTAGTCGACACCGTCTGCCGCCAGCCACTGCAGTTCAGCATTCCAACGGCGCCCTCGGTCGCGCAATGGCCCCCTGTGGGCATTGCGTAGGAGGCTCGGAGGTCCCAGCATCGGAGGAGACCAGACCTGGTGGTGACAGATCCGGTCCGTGTCCTGAGGGCACACGCGCTGGAGGTGCTGGCATGGACATTCCTGACGAGCTCATCGAGGCCAAGCGAGTCGTCGAGCTGGGGCTGCTCGGCCTACCGGGGTTCGCCGGCATCAGCCTCGGGATGCTCGAGGTCGACGGGGAGTTCTTCGACGAGCTCGCCGTGCGGATCTACGTCGAGGACGCCGCGAACCTGCCGGAGGGCCTCCCGGAGGAGATCGCCGGCGTCGGGGTCTGCATCATCGAGCGACAGTTCGACCCGTGCGGCTTCCCGGACCAGTCCCGCTACGACGACCTGATGGGCGGCGTCCGGATCGCGCAACCACTGCGCGGCGCCGGCACGCTCGGTGCACTCGTCGAGGACGTGACCACGGGGGAGACGCTGGGGCTGAGCTGCCAGCACGTCGTCGGCGACCCGGGCCAGGACTTCGTCTACCAGCCGACCGAGCCGCCGATGCTCCCACCGATCTCCGAGGCGGACCGCATCGGCGAGGTCGTCCGCTCCGACGCTCCCCACACGCCGCCCTTGCCGTTCTCCCCGATCCTGGTCGGCATGGTCGACGCCGCCGTCGTCTCACTCGGCGCGGCGACCGGTCCGGCGTCGGCACCGCCGCGCACCCTCTCCCGAGCCATCGCCGACCAGGGTCCGGGTCAGCCACCGCTGGTGACCGCCGTGACCGGGAGGTCGGTCGTCACCCCGGGCGTGACCCGGCTGCGCAAGCGCGGGTTCGTCACGGGGGTCACCCATGGACTGGCCCTGGCGCGCTACTTCACCCTCCCGTGGTCGCCGGGTGGTCCGAACGCGTGGCTGATGGAGCAGACCGAGATCCTGGGTGACGGACCGTTCGTCACCGATGGCGACTCGGGATCACTGGTCCTCGAGGAGGACTCGTCGACGGCGGTCGGCCTGCTGTGGGGCAAGCAACGGGCGGGCCTGGTGGCTCCTGACCGCATCGGTGTGATGTGCGAGATCCAGAACGTCGAGTCGGCGCTCGGCATCTCGGTGGTCTTCGCCTGATGAGGGCGCGCGAGTTGAAGGAGCCGGCCGTTGACGACGACCTCCGGGTCCTGCCATGGTCGTCAAGCGCCCGCACGCTTGTGACGACCCCCGGACGAGTCGTCGTTCGGACCGGAGTCCGACGCAGATGCGAAAGGGGATGACGCACATGACGACCAACGACGCGCCCGCCGGGGGTGGAAGCACCACCGGCCTGCTGGACATGGCCGGGGCGGCCAGCACCGTCAGCAGGGGAGGGAAGCAGAAGGGTGTGCCACCGACCCAGTTCGAGTTCACCCTGCAGCTCTCGTTCTTGCTGACCATCGGATACCTCACCAAGGACCAGGCCGGGGTCCTGAGCCAGTGGTTCGACAGCTCGGGAGCTCTGAAGCTCCCCGATCTCCCTGGCCCTGACACGGGTCCGCAGCCCAGGATGTATGAGCTGATCACGACGAGGATCCACTTCGCCCCGCGGCCCTCGGCGACGGGACCGGAGAACATCTTCGAAGACATCGCGAGCGCTGTCAGTGACTTCGTCGGCGACGTGCTCGACAGCGTCACAGGCGTCCTGGACGCGGCGACGACGACGCTGCAAGCGGCCGCCTCGCTCGTGCACGAGGTCCACGACCTCGTCGTCCTGGCGCCCTGAGAGCTTGGCCGGTCCGGCGGCACGCATCAGCGTCGGTGTTGCCGAGCTGCTGGCCGGGTCGCCGCCGGGCCAGGTCGAGCTCGTCGTCTCGCTCCACGAGGACGACTCGGGCCCGGTGCTGCCCTCCGACCGCCGAGGTCTCGTCGTGCGGCGCGAGCGGTTCGACGAGTGGTCGGCCCCGGTGGCGTCGTACGTCCGCGGGATGGGCGGAGAGGTCCTCGAGCGTGCCTGGATCAACGCGACGCTGAAGGTCTCGGTCCCGGCCTCCAGCGTCCGGGAGCTCGCCAGGCACGCGAGGGTGCGGTCGGTCGAGCTGGCGACCCGGCTCTAGGAGTCCGTTCAGGGCCGGAACGGCACGAACCCGGCGCCCTGGGCTTCTGGGCCCGAGCCGTCGGCCAGCGGTACGGCGGCGCTCACCAGCCGCTGCCTGACCTCACTCGGACCCAGACGCGGGTCCTCGCGGAGGAGCAGCCCGGCGGCGCCTGCGACGAGCGCCGCGGCATAGCTCGTGCCGACGTCGAGGTGTCCGAAGCCGCCCGTCACGAGAGCAAGGGTCGGTCGGTCGCTCGCGTCGGTCGTCCACGCGCCGCCAGGGGCGACGCAGTCGGGACCGACGCGTCGTCCGGCGGGTCCGCGGCTGCTGTACGGCTGGACCTGCGTCCCAGCCAGGTTCGTCGCCCCGACGACGATCACTCCGCTGGCGTCGGCCGGCGAGGACATGGTGGCGAGCCGCGGGCCACGGTTGCCGGCACTGGTGACCACCACCATGCCCAGTGCCCAGGCCCGGTCGACGGCACGAGCCGACAGGCTGACCTCGGCTCCGACAGGCCCCGCGCCCCACGCGCACATGGCAACGGTGGCGCCGTCCTCGAGGGCGCGCTGCAGCGCCAGGGCGGCGTCGAAGTCGTCGGCATCGCGGCGCCGATCACGGGCGATGACCTTGTAGCCGTAGACGATCGCGTCCGGGACGACGCCGGGATGTGCCGCGTCGTCCGACGCGATGATTCCCGCCAGAGCGGTCCCGTGCTTGTGCGCCTCGCCCCATGGCTCGGTCGTGTAGTTGTGGCGCGGCACGACGCGACCCGCCAGCGCAGGATGGCCGGCCGCCACCTCGGAGTCGATGACCGCGACGATCGGACCGCGACCCACCGTGCTGACCGGTGTGTCGTGTAGCCAGAGCTCGTGACCGCGATGCCACCCACTGAGGTCCCTGGCGCCACCGACGTCGTCCTGCGATGACGCACCAGCGGGTCGGATCCGATGCGGGACGCCGACACCGACGACGTCCGGGTCGCTCGCGACCTCTGCGATCCTCCTCGTTGGCACCCGGGTCCGAAGGCTGCGCGTGAGCCAGCAGAACTGGCTGGAGGGGGCGTTCCCCACCCCACGGTCGAGCTGGTCCTTGACCGCCCGGGCCGTCCCGTTGTCATGCGCAAGTTCGACGAGGCTGGCCGTTGTGGCCACGCCTGTCTCCCACATCAGGACCTGGTCCAGCAGCGCTGCTCCTCGGCCACCACGCGTCTGCCTGGTACGCAGGACGCTGAGGGTGAAGTGATCGGATGCCTTTGCGTCCAAGGCCGTTCCGAGCTGGTTGCGGGTCTGACACCGGGCGTCGGACACCATCGCCCGCCGCTGTTCCGGCGAGATCACGTCACTTGGCCGATCATGCCAACGAGGGTCCGCTGCCCGGTGAGGTGGACGACGGTGCCTGGGGAGCCATCCGGGTCGTCATGCTCGACAGGCTATGCCCGTCGTCCGACCTCCGGAACGGGCACCGGGCAAGGTCGGGAGATGCGTTCTCATCGGCAGGGCAGGCATGCTTCCCGCCATAGCCGGCACGGTAAGGGCTGGCCACGCCCCCTCCGCGACGTCAAGGGCCGGGACCCTTCTGCCGAACAACTGCGACTACGAAATCCACGTTCGCTCAACGCTCCTCGTGTCCGGGAACGTCAGAGCTGGATGGAGCGTCCCGTCGGCTTGGGCTGAGGAAGAATGACATTCGGTCAGCAGGTGCGGAATGCCGTGCGCAGTTGACCAAACGCCGGTGCGCGGTGAGCTGGAAGTGCGCGCCCTCGCCCCATTGACGTCCTTGGGTGCCGGGGAGGAACATCCGAAACGGGGCAAGCACATGGATGGCCGAGCGCCCGGCGCTTGGCCACTAGGAGAGGTTGTGGCCAATGCCGGTTGACCAACCCGATCTTCTTCACGGCCAGCGCGTGCGCCTCACCACCCCGCCCGAGGACCTCATCTTCAGGGGGGCCTAGCCGTCCGGTCGGGGCGACCACGGTGACCAAGCGCTCGGCATCACCTCGAGACGACGAGAGGAGAGAACGATGGCGAAGGCTTGCTTCACCCCCGGCCAGGCAGCAGCACCTCGGTGGCTCTGCATCAGGATCGGGCGAGCCGTAGAATGGGTGGTGCGTCAGGAGTACTGCTTCAACCGCGGCGGATGTGACGAGTTCCAGCTCGGCGG
>JBBQGB010000021.1:0-49143 GCA_038322575.1 Actinomycetales bacterium | reverse complement strand
GCTGGTCAAGCTCGGCGCCGACCTCAACCGGGTGCGCCAGCAGGTCATCCAGCTGCTGTCGGGCTACCAGGGCAAGGAGCCGGCCGCGGCCGGCCCGGCCGAGGGCACCCCGTCCGGCTCGCTGGTGCTCGACCAGTTCGGCCGCAACCTGACCCAGGCGGCCCGCGAGGGCAAGCTCGACCCGGTGATCGGGCGTGAGAAGGAGATCGAGCGGGTCATGCAGGTGCTGTCGCGGCGCACCAAGAACAACCCGATCCTGATCGGCGAGCCCGGCGTCGGCAAGACCGCCGTCGTCGAGGGCCTGGCGCAGGGGATCATCCGCGGCGAGGTGCCCGAGACGCTCAAGGACAAGCAGATCTACACCCTCGACCTCGGCGCGCTGGTGGCCGGCAGCCGCTACCGCGGTGACTTCGAGGAGCGCCTGAAGAAGGTGCTCAAGGAGATCCGCACCCGCGGCGACATCATCCTGTTCATCGACGAGATCCACACCCTCGTCGGCGCCGGTGCGGCCGAGGGCGCGATCGACGCCGCCTCGATCCTCAAGCCCATGCTGGCCCGCGGTGAGCTGCAGACCGTCGGCGCCACCACCTTGGACGAGTTCCGCAAGTACATCGAGAAGGACGCCGCGCTCGAGCGGCGCTTCCAGCCGATCCAGGTGGCCGAGCCGAACCTGGCCCACACCATCGAGATCCTCAAGGGCCTGCGCGACCGCTACGAGGCCCACCACCGGGTCTCGATCACCGACGCCGCGCTGGTCGCCGCGGCGACGATGGCCGACCGGTACATCAACGACCGCTTCCTGCCCGACAAGGCGATCGACCTGATCGACGAGGCGGGCGCCCGGCTGCGGATCCGGCGGATGACCGCCCCGCCGGACCTGCGCGAGTTCGACGAGCGGATCGCCTCGACCCGGCGCGAGAAGGAGTCCGCGATCGACGCGCAGGACTTCGAGAAGGCCGCGGCCCTGCGCGACACCGAGAAGCGTCTGCTCGGCGAGAAGGCCGACCGCGAGAAGCAGTGGAAGGCCGGAGACATGGACGTCGTCGCCGAGGTCGACGAGGAGCTGATCGCCGAGGTGCTCGCCACGGCCACCGGCATCCCCGTGTTCCGCCTCACCGAGGAGGAGTCCTCGCGGCTGCTCAACATGGAGGCCGAGCTGCACCAGCGCATCGTCGGCATGGACGACGCCATCAAGGCGCTGTCCCAGGCGATCCGGCGCACCCGCGCCGGGCTGAAGGACCCGCGCCGTCCGGGCGGCTCGTTCATCTTCGCCGGCCCCACCGGCGTCGGGAAGACCGAGCTGGCCAAGACGCTCGCCGAGTTCCTGTTCGGCGACGAGGACTCGCTGATCCAGCTCGACATGAGCGAGTTCAGCGAGAAGCACACGGTCTCGCGGCTGTTCGGCTCGCCTCCCGGCTACGTCGGGTACGAGGAGGGCGGCCAGCTCACCGAGAAGGTGCGCCGCAAGCCGTTCTCGGTCGTGCTGTTCGACGAGGTCGAGAAGGCCCACCCGGACATCTTCAACTCGCTGCTGCAGATCCTCGAGGACGGTCGCCTGACCGACTCCCAGGGCCGGATGGTCGACTTCAAGAACACCGTGATCATCATGACGACCAACCTCGGCACCCGGGACATCTCCAAGGGCCAGGGACTGGGCTTCAGCTCCAGCAGCGACACCGCCACGGGCTACGAGCGGATGAAGTCCAAGGTCCAGGACGAGCTCAAGCAGCACTTCCGTCCCGAGTTCCTGAACCGCGTGGACGACACCATCGTCTTCCCGCAGCTGACCCAGCCCGAGATCATCCAGATCGTCGACCTCATGCTGGCCAAGCTCGACAACCGGCTCAAGGACAAGGACATGGGCATCGAGCTGACGCCCGCGGCCAAGATCTACCTGGCCGAGAAGGGCTACGACCCGGTGCTGGGCGCGCGTCCGCTGCGTCGCACGATCCAGCGCGACATCGAGGACGTGCTGTCCGAGAAGATCCTGTACGGCGACCTCAAGGCCGGCTCGATCGTGCTGGTTGACGCCACCGGTGAGGGCAAGGAGCGCGAGTTCGTCTTCAGCGGTACGCCGAAGACCGCGCTGCCCGACGCCCCGCCCGTCGAGGTGGCCGGCACCGAGTAGCAGCACCAGTCCCACCCACCACCGCTCGACCACGCGTGGCCGGCATCCCTGCGACGGGGTGCCGGCCACGCCTGCGTCCGGCCTGACCCCCCCTCCGCTCTCCGCCCTCCGCCTCCTTCGGTCGCGGGGGCACCCCTCTCCAATGGGAGTGGAGTGGGGTGCCCCCGCGGCGACGGCCCAGTGGAGTGGATCGACCTGCACTGGGCGGCGCAGGTCGCGGACGGGCGATGATGCCGTCGTGAGATCCACCGACGCCGGGCCGTACGACGTCCGCCGCGCCCGCACCAGCGACGTCCCGGCGATCCGGGCCCTGGTCGAGCCGCTGGCCGCGCGCCGGGTGCTGGTCAGCAAGGACGCCGTCGCCTACTACGAGGGGCTGCAGCAGTTCGTGGTGGCGCAGGAGCGGCAGGGCGAGGTCGTCGGGTGCGGCGCCCTGCACGTGCTGTGGGACGACCTGGCCGAGGTGCGCACCCTGGCGGTGTCCCCGGAACGCGCGGGCCGCGGCGTCGGGGGACTCCTGCTCGAGCGGCTGCTGGACGACGCGCGCGACCTGGGCGCGCACCGGGTGTTCTGCCTGACGTTCGAGGTCGACTTCTTCGCCCGGCACGGGTTCGAGGTGATCGACGGGACGCCGGTCGAGCCCGCGGTCTACGCCGAGCTGCTGCGCTCCTACGACGAGGGCGTGGCGGAGTTCCTCGGCCTGGACCGGGTCAAGCCGAACACCCTGGGCAACACCCGGATGCTGCGTCGGCTGTGACCCTGCGGTGGCGCGGCACACTGGGCGGATGAGCGAACCCACCGGCCGGCCGCCGGCCCCGGACCACCGCGGACTCGCCGTGGCCCTGTTCAACACCACCTGGGAGCTGCTGGGGCGCGACGCCAGGACCCCCGAGCAGGACGACGAGCTGGTGCACGGCGTGCACGCGTCGTGCTGGCACTGGAGCCGCGTGGGCACCGTCGTCGAAGCCGCGCGCGGCGAGTGGCTGTGCGCCCACGTCTACAGCGTGCTCGGCCGGGCCGAGCCCGCGATCCACCACGCCGAGCGCGCCCTGCAGCTGGTCGAGCAGGGCGACCCGGGGTTCGCGGACTGGGACCTCGCCTCGGCCCCGCAGGCCGTCGGCGGGGCGCACCACGTCGCGGGTGACACCGACGCGGCGCAGGACTTCGCAGCGCGGACCAGGGCCGCACTCGCGGACGTCGCCGACCCCGAGGACGCCGACCTCGTGCGCAGCCAGCTGCACGAGTGGGCCGGCTGAGCCGGCGGGGTCGCTCACCGCGGACCGGCGGCGTAGAGCCGGCGGACGACCTCCTCGACGTCCGGCTCCTCGATCGCCAGGTCGCGGACGTCGGCGCGCCGGCTGACCTCGGCCAGCACCGCGGGGGCGGTGGTGGACTCGGGCGAGAACGACAGCCGCTGCCGCAGGCCGCCGCCCTCGACACCGACCAGCCGGGTGCCCGGCACGTCGGTCAGCGGGGCGACCGGCTCGGTCAGGTCGACGACCAGCACCCGCTCGCCGCCGACCCGCGACACCAGACCCGGTAGCGTCCCGTCGAACACCAGGGCGCCGTGGTCGACGACCAGCACCCGGTCGCACAGCCGGGCGATGTCGCCCATGTCGTGCGTCGTGAGCAGCAGCGTCGTGCCGTGCGCCGCGCGCTCCTCGCGCAGGAACACCCGCAGCCGCTCCTTGCTCAGGACGTCGAGCCCGATGGTGGGCTCGTCCAGGACGACGAAGCGCGGTGAGTGCAGCAGCGCGGCGGCCACCTCGCCGCGCATCCGCTGCCCCAGCGAGAGCTGGCGCACGGGGGTGCTCAGGAACGACCCGAGCTCGAGGCGCTCGACCAGCTCGTCGCGCCGCGCCTGCCAGGCGCTGTCGGGGAGCCGGTGCAGCGCCCCGAGCACCCGGAACGACTCGGCCAGCGGCAGGTCCCACCACAGCCCGCTGCGCTGCCCGAACACCACGCCGATCTGGCGCGCCAGGTCACGCCGGTGCCGGACCGGGTCGAGGCCGCAGGTGCGCACGGTGCCGCTGCTGGGCACCAGGATGCCGGTCAGCATCTTGATCGTCGTGGACTTGCCGGCGCCGTTCGCGCCGATGTACCCGACGGCCTCGCCGGCCCGGACGGTCAGGTCGACCCCGGCGACCGCGGTCACCACGTGCCGCTCCCGGCGCAGCCGGCCCACCGGGCGGCGCACCACGAAGTCGCGCCGCAGCGCGGTCGCCTCGACGACGGGCTCCTCGCTCATCCGCCCGCCCCGGTGTAGCGGCGCATCCCGGCGCGCCAGGTCAGCAGGGCCACGCCCCAGGCGGCGACGGCGACCAGCGGCGTGCACCAGCCGAGCCAGCTCGGCACCCACCCCGGGCCGGGCGCGCCGGTGAGCACCAGGGCCGGGAGATAGGCCGTGAAGGCCGCGGGGACGACGAAGGTGAACAGCAGCCGCAGCGGCAGCGCGAACACGCTCGCGGGGTACGCCGCGGCGTACGAACCGCCGTAGGTGAACGAGTTCGCCAGCTCACCGCCGTCGACCACCCAGAACTGCAGCGCCGCGGCGACGACGAACAGCGCGGAGAACACGCCCGCGCCCGCGACCGGCGTGATCAGCAGCAGCACGACGCGGGCCGGCGTCCAGTCGGTGACCGCCGTCGGCAGGGCGACGGCCAGCACCGCGAGGGCGATCGCGGTGCGCCCCAGGCGCTTGAGCGAGACGTCGCTGGTGACCAGCTGGGCGAGGGCCGGCAGGGGCCGCAGCAGGTACGCGTCCAGGGTGCCGGCGCGGATGTACTCCGACAGGTTGTCCAGGTGCCCGACCGCGAGGTCGCTGAGCGAGAACCCGATGTTGGCCAGGGCGAAGACGAGCAGCGCCTGCGCGGCGGTCAGGCCGCCGAGCGAGTCGACCCGGGTGAAGATGACGTAGATCTCGACGAACTCGAGCAGGCCGATCCCGACGTTGCCGACCAGGTCGAGGGCGAAACCGGTGCGGTAGGCCGCCTGCGCGTGAACGCGCGAGCGCAGCAACGCCGTCCAGGGGGTCCACGCGTGGACGGTCTCAGCCACCCTGCACCACCAGCCGGCGGGTGGCGCGCGAGAGCACCAGCCGCCCCGCGCCGAGCACCGCGAGCGCCCACAGGGCTTGCGTCGCAACGACTCCGACGGCATCCAGGCCAGTGACCCGCCCGGACAGCACGTCCACGGGCGACTGCAGCATCGAGGGGAAGGGTGTGGCGGTGGCGATCGCGCCGAGCCAGGGCGGGAACCACGCCACCGGGATGATGAACCCGCACAGCACGTTCGACACGACCATGTGCAGCGTCAGCACGCCGCGCACGTCCAGAAGCCAGAACGCGCTGAGGTTGACGACGAACCGGATGCCGAACGAGATGACCACGCCGAGGACGACGCTGACCGCCCCCAGCAGGTAGCTCCATCCGGACGTCGGCAGCGCCAGCCCGGTGGTCAGCGCACCGACGGCCAGCGGCGGCAGCCCGCGGGGCAGCAGCACGAACGCGGCCCGGCCGAGGTCTGCCGCGAGCCACGACAGCTGCAGGTCGACGGGACGGCCGAGGTCGACGCTGATGTCACCGGTGCGCACCCGGTCGGCCAGGTCCTTCCAGGCACCCAGGGTGATCGGCGCGATCATCGCCTGGGTCAGCCACGAGTACGTCGCCACGTCCAGCGCCGAGTAGCCGGCGATGGTGCCGCCCGCCGCCCCGACCGCCGCGACGGTGATCGCGGCCCGCAGCAGCCCGAACACCGAGTTGGTGACCGCCCCGGCGACCGTGGCGGCGCGGTACGCCGACCACCGCCGGAACCCGGCGACACCGAGGGCGGTCAGCGGGCGCACGATCGCCCAACCTACGTCAGGCCGGCAGGGCGAGACGACCGTCCTGGTCCTGGCTCAGCAACCCGTCATCGAGCAACGAGGCGAGCGCGCGGCCACGCTGCACGGTGTCGGCAGCCGGCGTGGCGGCGTCCAGCTCGGCGCGCGTGACGGGGCCGGCAGCGTCTCGCACGACGGCGAGCATCAGGCCACGCACCTGCCGGTCGGTGCCGTGCCAGGCCTGGCCGCGGCGGGCGGGGCCGTCGTACGACGGCGCCCCGGCCCGCTGCCACCCGCACAGCTCGAGCACGGGGCACCCGTCGCACCGTGGCGCCCGGGCCGTGCACACCAGCGCGCCGAGCTCCATGACCGCGACCGCCCACCGGGCGGCGACCGCGGCGTCGTCGGGGACCAGCTCGTCGGCGAGCTCGCTCTCGGCCCGGGTCAGCGCCGGCGCCGGCAGCGGCTGACCGGCGACCGCGCGGGCGAGCACCCGCCGCACGTTGGTGTCGACGACGGCGTGCCGGGCACCGAACGCGAAGGACGCGACGGCGGCCGCCGTGTAGGCGCCGACTCCGGCGAGGGCCAGCAGGTCGTCGTACGCCGGCGGCACGTGCCCGCCGTGCCGCTCGGTGATCTGCTGGGCCGCCTCGTGCAGCCGCAGGGCCCGCCGCGGGTAGCCCAGCCGGCCCCAGGCCCGCACGGCGTCCCCGGGGGCGGCCGCCGCCAGGGCCGCCGACGTCGGCCAGCGGTCCAGCCAGTCGGCCCACACCGGCAGCACCCGGGCGACCTGCGTCTGCTGCAGCATCACCTCGCTGACCAGCACCCCCCACGGCGTGCGCCCCGGCGCCCGCCACGGCAGGTCGCGGGCGCTCTCGTCGTACCAGCCCAGCACCGGCACGTGCAGGGGTGAGTCAGCCACCGCCGCATCCTCCCAGCCCGCCCGATGATCGCGGGGGCACCCTGCTCCGTTCACAGTGGAGTGGGGTGCCCCAGCGACGAGACGACCCCGCTCCAGCCGCCGCCACGGGGGCACCCCACTGCGTTCCTAGTGGAGCGGGGTGCCCCCGCGACGTCCGGATGTGGAGTGGGGTGCCCCGCGACGTCGGCGCGCGGTGGGGCGGGGGCCCGGCGGAGCAGGACGCGGGACGGCGGGTCAGACGTAGCGCTCGAGGATGCTCGACTCGGCCAGGCGCGACAGCCCCTCGCGGACGGCGCGGGCGCGGCCCTCGCCGACGCCGTCGACGGCCATCAGGTCCTCGAGGCCAGCGGCGAGCAGCTTCTGCAGGCTGCCGAAGTGCTCGACGAGGCGGCTGACGATGGCGCCGGGCAGTCGCGGCACCTTGCTGAGCAGGCGGTACCCGTGCGGGCTGACGGCCGCGTCCAGGGCGTCGCCGACGATGCTGTACCCCATGATCCGCGCGACCGAGGTGAGGTCGAGCAGGTCGGCCGAGCTGAGCAGCGCGAGGGCGGCCAGCAGCTCGGCGACCCGCTCGTCGGTGGTGCCGGGTGCGAGGTAGTCGCGGACGACGAGCTCGCGGTCCGGCCCGAGGCCCCCGGTGAGCTCGTCGAGCTGCAGGGTCAGCAGCCGCCCGTCGGTGCCCAGCTCGACGACGTACCCGGCGATCTCGTCGCTGATCCGGCCGACCATCTCGAGTCGCTGGATCACCGCGGCGACGTCGCGGACGGTGACCAGGTCTTCGATCTCCAGCGCCGACAGGGTGCCGGTGACCTCGTCGAGGCGCAGCTTGTAGCGCTCGAGGGTCGCCAACGCCTGGTTGGCGCGGGACAGGATCGCGCCCGAGTCCTCGAGCACGTGGCGGCGGTTGCCGACGTACAGCGCCACGATCCGCATCGACTGGCTGACCGAGATGACGGGGAACCCGGTCTGCTTGGCCACCCGCTCGGCGGTGCGGTGGCGGGTGCCGGACTCGGCGGTCTCGATCGTTGGGTCGGGCAGCAGCTGGGTGGCGGCGCGCAGGATCCGCGAGGCGTCGCGGTCGCACACGATCGCACCGTCCATCTTAGCCAGCTCGCGCAGCCGGGTGGCCGAGAACTCGACGTCGAGCGGGAACCCGCCGGTGGCGATCTGCTCGACCAGCCGGTCGTTGCCCAGCACGATCAGCGCTCCGGTGCGGCCGCGCAGGATCCGCTCGAGCCCGTCCCGCAGCTCGGTGCCCGGGGCCGCCGCGGCCAAGGTGGTGCGGATGAGCTCGTCCTCGGACCGCTCGGCCATGCCCCACCCCCACCTGGTCGCTGATTGGCCTGATCGTAACCGGTGGGAACCCCCGGCCGGCGGAGCCGGACCGCCGGGTGCCTACGCCAACCGCATCAGGGCCCGCCGCATCGCGGACGACAGGTCGGGTGCCTCGATGACGTTGATGCCCTCGGGCAGCGCACCCGACCCGAGGACGCCCGGCGGCACGATCGCCGTGGTGAACCCCAGCCTGGCCGCCTCGGCCAGGCGTCGCAGCACCCCGCCGACCGGGCGGATCTCGCCGGCCAGCCCCACCTCGCCGAAGGCGACGGTGCCCGGCAGCAGGGGCCGGTCCTTGGTCGAGCTGGCCACGGCGAGCGCGATCGCGAGGTCGGACGCCGGCTCGGTGACCCGGACCCCGCCGATGGTCGAGAGGTAGACGTCGGCGGCGCGCAGCGCCACCCCGGCCCGCCGGTCGAGCACGGCCAGCACCATCGCCACCCGGCTGGACTCCAGCCCGGACGTCGCCCGGCGCGGGTTGGGTGCCTGCGTGTCGGCGACCAGCGACTGCACCTCGACGACCAGCGGCCGACGGCCCTCGAGGGTGACCGTCACGCAGGTGCCGGGCACGGTGCTGGTGCGCTCGGACAGGAACAGCCCGCTGGGGTCGGGCAGCCCGACGATGCCGACGTCCGAGAGGTCGAAGCAGCCCACCTCGTCGGTCGGGCCGTACCGGTTCTTGACCGCGCGCACCAGTCGCAGCCGCGAGTGCCGCTCACCCTCGAACTGCAGGACCACGTCGACCAGGTGCTCGAGCACGCGCGGGCCGGCGATCGACCCGTCCTTGGTCACGTGGCCGACCAGGAAGGTGCAGATGCCCCGTGCCTTGGACACGGCGATCAGCGCGGCGGCCACCTCGCGCACCTGCGCGACGTTGCCGGCGGCGCCGTCCAGCTGGGCCGACCCGATGGTCTGCACCGAGTCGATCACCACCAGGTCGGGCCGCACCGCGTCGATGTGCCCGAGCACGGCGGCCAGGTCGGTCTCGGCGGCGAGGAACAGGGTGCGGGCCATCGCCTCGATCCGCTCGGCCCGCAGCCGCACCTGGGCCGCGGACTCCTCGCCGGTGACGTACAGCACCCGCTGGCCGTCGCGGGCGGCCCGGCCGCACGCGTCCAGCAGCAGGGTCGACTTGCCGATGCCCGGCTCGCCGGCCACGAGCAGCACCGCCCCCGACACGACCCCGCCGCCCAGCACGCGGTCGAGCTCGCCGATGCCGGTGGGGCGCGAGGAGGCCAGGGCGGCGTCGACGTCCACGATCGAGGTGGCCGGTGCGGTGACCGGCCCGGCGCTGGTCGTGCGGGTGGGCACGTCACCGACCTCGGCGACCGAGCCCCACGCCTGGCACTCGCCGCAGCGGCCGACCCACTTGGTGGCCGTCCAGCCGCACTCGGCGCAGCGGAACGAGGGCCTGGGGGTGCTCTTGCGTGCGGTGCCGGCTGCCATGGGGCGAACTCTAGGAGGCGCCACCGACAGCCACCCTCAGGTGATGACCTTGGTGGCGGCCAGGATCGCGCCACCGGCGACCAGGCTGACCGCCGGCACCCCGGTGATGATCAGCCAGGCCCAGTTGTGCGTGCGGCGGAAGGCGACGAAGCCCGCCACGACCGAGACCGCGACACCGATCACGGTGAAGGCGAACGCGGCCAGCACCCGCGACATCGGCGCAGAGGGTGCGGACGGTGACACCACCAGGGACGGAGCCACCAGGCTGATCAGGTAGCCGACCCCGACGATGACGAGCGAGACCACGCTGGCGCGGCTGGGGCGCTGCGAGGGGTTGATCGGTGGGTTGCGGTGGCGCAGGGGCAGCCGGGTCGGCGTGGGGTCGGGGCTGGCGGTGGTCATGATCACAGTGTGCTCGCCGGCACCGGCAGCGCACAGGTCTGGCGCGGACGAGTTCGGCGCGCCGGTCAGTACCGGCGCCACCACAGGTTGACCGCGTAGTCGACGTCGGTGCCGGCGTGCTCGGCGAGCAGCCGTCGGGCCAGCGCCGGCTCGAACTCGATGCGGACGACGGCCTCGAGGTCGGCGCGCGTCGGCATCGACCAGCGGATGTCGAGCCGCTTGCGCTCGAAGCCGTGCACTGCCCAGAAGCCCTCGACCACCGCCGCGTCGTAGGACGGGAGGCCGGCGCGGAACCAGCGGCCGAACGTCGACCGGGTGGAGTCGTTGTCGATGACGAAGGCGGTGCCCCCGGGGCGCACGACGCGGGCCAGCTCGGCCAGCCCCGGCTCGCACCCCGGGCCGAAGAAGTACGCCCACCGCGCGTGCACGACGTCGACGCCGGCGTCGTCCATGGGCACCTGCTGGGCCGTGCCGCGGCGCAGCCGCACGCGGTCGCGCACCTGCTCGGGCTCGTCGTCCAGCCGCTGCCTCGCCAGCCGCAGCAGCGGTTCGTGCGGCTCGACGCCGATGACGGCACTCGCGTGCCGGGCGAACCACGGCAGGTGGTACCCGCTGCCGCAGCCCAGGTCGAGCACGGTGGCGTCGGCGAGGGGGTGCAGGCGCGCGATGGCCGCCTCGATCAGCCCGTCGGGGTCGACGCCGCGGTTCTCGGTCTCGTAGACGTCCGGGAACCGCCAGATGTTCGGGCTCGGGATGACCCCGGGCAGCGGGTCAGCGGCCACGACGCTGCTGAAGCGCCTGCGCCGCAACGGTTGCCGGGTGCACGAGCAGCGGCAGCAACCGCCGTCCACTCCCCGACCTGGCGAGGGCCACCAGCTCGAGGTGCGCCGCGCAGCGCTCGGCGAGGACGGCGTAGGCCGCCTCGCCCATCAGCTCGCGCAGCTCGGCCGCGTTGCTGACGAAGACCGGCTCGACGCCGACGTGCGCCTGCGGGTTCGAGCTGCAGTACCAGTCCAGGTCGTGACCGCCGGGCCCCCACCCGCGACGGTCGTACTCGCCGATGCTCGCCTCGAGGTACGACGACCCGTCCGGCCGCTCGACCGTGCGGTAGGTGCGGCGGATCGGCAGCTGCCAGCAGACCTCGGGCTTGAGGGTGTGCGGCTCGCGGCCGGTGCGGACGGCGAGCTGGTGCAGCGCGCACCCGTCCCCGGCAACGAACCCGGGCCGGTTGAGGAACACGCAGGCGCCGTCGACCACGCGGGTCTTGCGCTCGCCGTCCTCCTTCTCGGTCCAGCCCTTGGGGCCGGTGCCCTCGGCGTGCAGCTGCCACACCTCGGGCGTCAGCTCGCTCATCGCCGCCTGCACCCGCTTGAGGTCGGACTTCTCGGTGAAGTGGGCGCCGAGCGTGCAGCAGCCGTCGTCCGGGCGGTCGGCGTAGATCCCCTGGCAGCCGTTGCCGTAGATGCAGGTCCACGACGAGGTCAGCCAGGTCAGGTCGCAGCGGAACACCTGCTGCTGCTCGTCGTCGGCCGATGCGGGGTCGACGAACTCGATCCAGGTGCGGGGGGTGTCCAGCGGGGTCTCGGGCACCGCAACAGCGTAGGGGCCGGGGCCGGCGCACCTCGCCGGGCGGTAGCGTCCCGGCATGCGACTGGGCGTGCTCGATGTGGGCTCCAACACGGTGCACCTGCTTGTCGTCGACGCGCACCCCGGCGCGCACCCGCTGCCGGCGTCCTCGCACAAGACCGACCTGCACCTGGCCGAGCACCTGCTGGACGACGGCTCGATCGGGCCGACCGGGGCCACCGCGCTGCTCGACTTCGTCGGCGAGGCCCTGACCGTGGCCGAGGACCAGGGCTGCCAGCAGGTGCTGGCCTTCGCCACCAGCGCGATCCGCGAGGCGCCCAACGGCGAGCAGGTGCTCGCGATGGTGAGCGAGCGCACCGGTGTCGAGCTGCGGGTGCTCAGCGGCGCCGACGAGGCGCGCCTGACGTTCCTCGCGGTGCGCCGGTGGTTCGGCTGGTCGAGCGGCCGCCTGCTGGTGCTCGACATCGGCGGTGGATCGCTCGAGGTCGCGGTCGGTCTGGACGAGGAGCCGGACGTCGCGACGTCCCTGCCGCTGGGAGCCGGGCGCCTCACGCGCGACCACCTGCCCGGCGACCCACCCAGCGCCGAGGCGGTGAAGTCGTTGCGACGCAAGGTGCGCGCCGACGTCGCGCAGATCGTCCGCGAGGTCAGCCGGGCCGGTCACGCCGACCGGGTGGTCGGCACGAGCAAGACGCTGCGCTCGCTGGCGCGCATCGCCGGTGCGGCGCCGTCGTCCGACGGCGTCCACGCCGCGCGCACCCTGCGCCGGGCCGACGTCAGCGCCTGGCTGCCGCGGCTGGCCGCGATGACGTCGGCCGAGCGGGCCGCGCTGCCGGGCGTGGCGCCGGCGCGGGCGCCCCAGCTGCTGGCCGGGGCGGTGGTCGCCGAGGCCGCGATGGACCTGCTCGGCGTCGACCGGCTCGAGATCTGCCCGTGGGCGTTGCGCGAGGGGATCATCCTGCGCCGGCTCGACACCATCGACGACCCCTCGCGCGCGACGCTGTGACGACGGGCGATCAGCCGCCGACGTAGGCCGCCAGGTGCTCGCCGGTCAGCGTGGACCGGGCGGCGACCAGGTCGGCGGGCGTGCCCTCGAACACGACCCGGCCGCCCTCGTGGCCGGCGCCGGGACCGAGGTCGATGATCCAGTCCGCGTGCGCCATGACGGCCTGGTGGTGCTCGATGACGACGACGGACCGTCCCGAGTCGACCAGCCGGTCGAGCAGCCCCAGCAGGTTCTCGACGTCGGCGAGGTGCAGCCCGGTGGTCGGCTCGTCCAGGACGTACACACCGCCCTTCTCGGCCATCCGGGTGGCCAGCTTGATCCGCTGGCGCTCGCCGCCGGACAGCGTGGTCAGCGGCTGACCCAGGCTGAGGTAGCCGAGGCCGACGTCGGCCAGCTGGGCCAGGATCCGCTGCGCCGCAGGCGTTCTGGCCTCACCGTCGCCGAAGAACGACAGGGCCTCGGTGACCGACATCGCGAGCACCTGGCTGATGTCCTTGCCGCCCAGGGTGTGCTCGAGCACCTCGGCCTGGAACCGCCTGCCGTCGCAGACCTCGCAGACGGTGGCGACGCCGGCCATCATCGCCAGGTCGGTGTAGACGACGCCGGCCCCGTTGCAGCCCGGACAGGCGCCCTCGGAGTTGGCGCTGAACAGGGCCGCCTTGACCCCGTTCGCCTTCGCGAAGGCCTTGCGGATCGGGTCGAGCAGGCCGGTGTACGTCGCCGGGTTGCTGCGCCGCGAGCCCTTGATCGCGCGCTGGTCGACCAGCACCACCCCGTCCCGCCCGGCCACCGAGCCCTGCACCAGCGAGCTCTTGCCCGACCCGGCCACCCCGGTCAGCACCACCAGGGCGCCCAGCGGGACGTCGACGTCGACGTCGCGCAGGTTGTGCGTCGTCGCGCCGCGCACCTCCAGCACCCCGGACGGCGTCCGCACGGACGGCTTGAGGCGGGCACGGTCGTCCAGGTGCCGACCGGTGAGGGTGCCGCTGGCCCGCAGCCCGGCCAGGTCGCCCTCGTAGACGACCTCCCCGCCCGCGCTGCCGGCCCCGGGGCCGAGGTCGACCACGTGGTCGGCGATCGCGATCGCCTCGGGCTTGTGCTCGACGACCAGCACGGTGTTGCCCTTGTCGCGCAGCTGGAGCAGCAGGGTGTTCATCCGCGCGATGTCGTGCGGGTGCAGCCCGATCGTCGGCTCGTCGAAGACGTAGGTGACGTCGGTGAGCGAGGAGCCGAGGTGGCGGATCATCCTGGTGCGCTGCGCCTCGCCGCCGGACAGCGTGCCCGACGCGCGGTCCAGCGAGAGGTAGCCCAGCCCGATCTCGACGAACGCGTCGAGCGTGTGCCGCAACGAGTCCAGCAGCGGCGCGACGGACGGCTCGTCCAGACCCGTGACCCATAGCGCGAGGTCGCTGATCTGCAGGGCGCACGCGTCGGCGATGCTCGTGGTCCCGATCCTCGACGAGCGCGCCGCCTCGGTCAGCCGGGTGCCGCCGCAGTCGGGGCAGGTCGTGAAGGTCACCGCCCGCTCGACGAAGGCGCGCACGTGCGGCTGCAGCGCGTCGACGTCCTTGGACAGCATCGACTTGGTCAGCTTGGGGATCAGCCCCTCGTAGGTGAGGTTGATGCCGTCGACCTTGATCTTCGTCGGCCCCTTGCGCAGCAGGTCGTCCAGCTCGCGCTTGGTGAACTCACGGATCGGCTTGTCGGGGTCGAAGAAGCCGCACCCGCTGAAGATGCGGCCGAACCAGCCGTCCATGCTGTAGCCCGGGATGGTGAGGGCACCCTCGTTGAGCGACCTGCTGTCGTCGTAGAGCGCGGTCAGGTCGATGTCGGTGACCGAGCCGCGGCCCTCGCAGCGCGGGCACATCCCGCCGGTGATGCTGAAGCTGCGCCGTTCCTTGACGGTCTGGCCGCCGCGCTCCATCGTGACCGCACCCGCCCCGCTGATCGAGGCGACGTTGAACGAGTAGGCCTGCGGTGAGCCGATCTGCGGCTGCGCGATGCGGCTGAACAGGATGCGCAGCAGCGCGCCCGCGTCGGTGGCGGTGCCGACGGTCGAGCGGATGTTGGCGCCCATCCGCTCCTGGTCGATGATGATCGCCGTGGTCAGTCCGTCCAGGACGTCGACGTCCGGTCGGGCCAGCGTCGGCATGAACCCCTGGACGAACGCGCTGTAGGTCTCGTTGATCATCCGCTGCGACTCGGCGGCGATGGTGCTGAAGACCAGCGAGCTCTTGCCCGAGCCCGAGACGCCGGTGAACACCGTCAGGCGCCGTTTGGGGATGTTGACGCTGATGTCTTTGAGGTTGTTGACCCGCGCGCCGTGCACGCGGATCCGGTCGTGGCTGTCAGCCACGTGCGGGGGCGGGGTCACGGCGTGGGCCATGCGCACATCAGACACCGGCTCACCGCAGCGCCGCCAGCCAGCTCGCGGCCCCGCGGGCGTCGCGGCGACGCTGCTCGTAGCGCGCGCCCAGGCTCAGCAGGACCGCCCCGGCGAGGGCGAGGCTGATCCAGCGCGGTGCAGCGACGGCGTACGGGCCCAGCTGCGACACCGCCACCACGGCGGCGGCCAGCGAACCCGTCACCACCGGCGCCTGCCAGCGCAGGCGCGTGCCGACCAGCGTGGTCATCACCGCGGCGAGCAGGACCAGCAGGGGACGGGTGAGCCCGTCGTCCGACACGGACGCCACCGCCGAGGGCAGCAGCGCGGCCGACACCCCGGGCCCGACCGTCGTCCACGACGGGGCGCGGGGGTGTCGTCGCAGGCGGACCCCGCCGACGCCCAGGGCGAGGGCCGCGAGCGGCAGCGTGTAGACCTCGACGACGTCGACGGAGGCGTCCGCGCTGACGGTCCAGGTCGCGGCGGAGCACAGCAGGACCCCGGCGACCGAGGCCCAGCCGCGCCCGCGCAGCGTCGAGTACCCGAGGGCGAGCAGGCCGCAGGCGGCCAGGACGGCGGCGACCTGCGGGGCGACGTCCGGCTGGTCGGCGTCCTGGGTGAGCGCCGCCAGGGCGCCGATGACGGCGGCGGCGGCCAGGGCCGGCTCCTCCGGCGTCGCCCGCCGGGTGCCCGCCGCCACGCTCAGGCCGGTGACCACCAGGACCAGGGCGGCGACGCGAGCGACCGCGGGCAGGTCGGCCACGGCGCAGAACACCGCCGCCACCAGGGTCGTGGCGGCGGCGCCCGCGGCGCCCGCGCGCCGCACGCCGACCCGGGTGAGGGCGACCGCCGCGGCGGCCAGCGCCAGCGCACCCAGCCACAGTGCCCGCTCGCCCGGCCGGCGGGTGTCGGGTTCGAGCTCGGCGGCGAGTCCGCAGACCAGGGCGAGTGCCAGGCCGCCGCCGACGAGCAGCCGGGCGCGGGCGGTCACGGCGGCCACCACGACGGCGGAGCCGGCGACCGAGACCGCGACGAGCGCCAGGTGGCCGCCGTGGTGGGCCAGGGCGGCGGTCGTCGTCACGACCACCGCGGCGAGCCCGAGCCGGGCCGCCCGGCGCGTCGGGCGGGGCAGCGGCTGCGCCCGGGCCAGCACCAGCAGACCGACGGCGACGCCGGCCACCGCCGCCGACGCCGTCGCCCCGCCGTCAGCGATCGGCCGCAGGTACGCCTCGCCGGCCCCCGTCAGCCAGCCCACGAGCGACCAGGCAGCGGTGACCAGCAGCAGCACCACCCGCGTCGGCGCTCGCAGGCGCCCGCGGCGGGCCAGCAGGGTCGCGGCCGTCCCGACGAGCACCGCAACGGCGGCGACGACGGCGACCCGGGTCCCTCCCTCGCCGGGCAGCGACAGCACGGCCAGTGGGACGGCGGCACCGGCGAGGACGGCGGCCACCGGGTACGCGGTCGACGGCGGCACCAGCCGCGCCGCGGCCACGCACAGCCCGCACAGCAGGACGGTCGCGGCGACGCCGTACCGGGCGGCGTCGACGTCGACCAGGCCGAGCCGCTGGGCGGCGTCCAGGTCGAGGACGGCCAGCCCAACGGAGAGCACCGCCACCGCCTCGGTCGAGGCCCGCAGGCCGCGGCCGGCCAGGGTTCGCGAGACGGCGACGGCCCCCCCGGTCGCCGCCAGCAGCAGCGCGCACTGGCCACCGACGCCGAACCGCGTCCAGCCGATCGCGACGAACACGACGGCCGCGGTCAGCAGCAGCACCACGCCGGCGGCCAGCAGCACCTGCTGCGGCGAGCGGTGCGCGGGCAGCGGCACCCGGCGCGCCGACGTCCGAGCCGGTGCCGGTGTTGCGCCGGGCGCGCCCGTCGAGGCGCGCAGCGTGGCGATCAGGTCGGTGCGCTCGCGGCGCAGGGCCGCGAGGTCCTGGTCGACCTGCCACAGGCGCGCGGCGGCGGGCCCGCGCAGCGGCAGCCCGCAGGCCGGGCAGCCGGCGTCCACCACGTCGGGCAGCCGAGCCCGGCAGTCCGGACAGGTGAGGCTCACGCGGTCTCCGTCCGCCGGGGGCTCTGACGTCGAGGATGGCCCCCTCCTGCTCCCGCCGGGCGGATTCGGGCAAGTCGGTCGACCGGCCGGGTCAGCGGCGCACGACCTGCCTACGCTGGGTGCATGCGCGAGGCGGTGCGGTGGGGGACGGCGGGGGTGTCGCTCTCGACCGCCTCGGCCTACCCGCAGTCGTGCGCGGGCGCGTTCGAGACGGCCAGCCGGCTCGGGTACGACGGCATCGAGGTCATGGTGTGGACCGACCCCGTCAGCCAGGACCCCGTTGCGCTGCAACGACTCTCGGACCACTACTCCCTGCCGATCGTCGCGATCCACGCGCCGACGCTGCTGCTCACCCAGCTGGTGTGGGGGTCCGACCCGTGGCCCAAGCTCGAGCGGTCGTGCGAGGTCGCCGCCCAGGTGGGTGCGGGCACCGTCGTGGTTCACCCGCCGTTCCGCTGGCAGCGCGACTACGCCCGCGACTTCGTGACCGGCGTGCGCGAGCTGGAGGACCGCACCGGCGTGCAGGTGGCGGTCGAGAACATGTTCCCCTGGCGCGCCCGGGGTCGCGAGATCGTCGCCTACCTGCCCGGGTGGGACCCCGTCGACCACGACTACCGGCACGTGACGCTCGACCTGTCGCACACCGCCACCGCGGGCAGCGACGCCCTGGCCATGGCGCGTGCGCTGGGCGACCGGCTGACCCACGTGCACCTGGCCGACGGCCTGGGCTCGAACAAGGACGAGCACCTCGTGCCCGGCCGCGGCGGTCAGCCGTGCGCCGGGCTGCTCGAGCACCTGGCCGCCATCGGGTGGTCCGGCAACGTCGTGGTCGAGGTCAACCTGCGGCGCTCGCCGTCGCCGGCCGAGCGCGACGCCGACCTCGCCGAGGCCCTGGCGTTCGCCCGCCTGAACCTCGTGGCGGCCAAAGAGCCGCGATGACCGCCACGCCGACCTCCACGTCGACCTCCGCGGTGACCGCCGGCGCGCCCGCGGTCGAGGTCGAGCGGTTGCGGGTGGTGCGCGGTGGCGAGGTCGTCCTGCCGGGTCTGACGGTGGTGGTGCCGACCGGCCAGGTCGTCGGCCTGCTCGGGCCGAGCGGGTGCGGCAAGTCGACGCTGCTGCGCTCGGTCGTCGGTGTCCAGCGGATCGCCTCCGGGCGGGTCAGCGTGCTGGGCGTCCCCGCGGGGTCACCGGGCCTGCGCCGCCGGGTCGGGTACGTCACCCAGGCGCCCAGCGTCTACACCGACCTGACCGTCGAAGAGAACCTGCGCTACCTCGCCCGCGTGCTCTCGGCGCCGAGCGGGGACGTCGGGCGGGTGCTCGACCTGGTCGACCTCACCGACCGCGCCGGCGCTCTCACCGCCCGGCTGTCCGGCGGTCAGCTGTCGCGGGTCAGCCTCGCCGCGGCCCTGCTCGGCAGTCCCGAGCTGCTGGTGCTGGACGAGCCGACCGTGGGGCTCGACCCGGTGCTGCGCGCCGAGCTGTGGGGGCTGTTCGCGCGCCTGGCGGCCGGCGGCGTCACGCTGCTCGTCAGCAGCCACGTCATGGACGAGGCGGGCCGCTGCGACCGGCTGCTGCTGATGCGCGAGGGCCGGCTGCTGGCCGACGACACCGTCCCGGGGCTGCTGGCCCGCACCGGCGCGAGGGACGTCGAGGGCGCGTTCCTGGCGCTGGTGCACGAGGGGGCGGCGTCGTGAGCGCCTCGCTGACCTTCGCGACCGCGGCCCGGGTGCTGCGCCAGCTGCGGCACGACCCGCGCACCCTCGCGCTGCTGCTCGTCGTCCCGTGCGTGCTCACCGGGTTGCTGGCCTGGGTGCTCTCGGGGACACCGGTGTTCGACCGGGTCGGGGCGGCGCTGCTGGGCGTCTTCCCGTTCGTGGTGATGTTCCTGGTGACCAGCGTCGCCACGCTGCGCGAACGCCAGTCCGGCACGCTCGAGCGGCTGCTCACCACCCCGCTCGGCAAGGGCGACCTGGTCGGTGGCTACGCGCTCGCGTTCGGCGCCGTCGCCGTCCTGCAGGCCGTGATCGCCGCCGGTTTCGCGGTCGGGGTCGCCGGCCTGGACGTCGCCGGCCCGCTGTGGCTGCTCGTCGTCGTCGCGGTCGTCGACGCGGTGCTGGGCACTACCGTCGGCCTGCTCGTCAGCGCCTTCGCCGCCACCGAGTTCCAGGCGGTGCAGTTCATGCCCGCGGTGGTGCTGCCGCAGTTCCTGCTCTGCGGCCTGCTGGTGCCCCGCGGCCAGATGCCGTCGGCGCTGTCGCTGCTGTCCGACGTCCTGCCGCTGTCGTACGCCGTCGACGCGATGCACACGGTGACCACGAGGTCGGACGCCACCGGCCCGGCGCTGCGGTCGGTGGCGGTGGTGCTCGCGTTCGCCGCGGTCGCCGTGGTCCTCGGGTCGGTCACGCTGCGGCGGCGCACTCCCTGAGCCGCACCCCACGACCTGCGAGGCCGTAGCCTGACGCCATGCTCCGCCAGGTGTTGCTGCAGATGTCCAAGAGCACCCGCGTGCGTCACCTCGTCGAGTCGGCGCCGGTCTCGCGCGACGTCGTGCGCCGCTTCGTGGCCGGTGACCGCACCGCCGACGCGATCCGCACCGCGGCCGAGATCACCGGCTCGCACCGCCTGGTGACCCTGGACCACCTCGGCGAGCACACCACCGACATCGCGCAGGCCCGCGCGATCCGGGACGCCTACACGACGCTGCTCGCCGGTCTCGCGGCCGAGGGGCTCACCGCGGGTGGTCGCAGCGAGGTCTCGCTGAAGCTCTCGGCGGTCGGCCAGGCGCTGCCCGGGGACGGCGAGAAGATCGCCCTCGAGCACGCCTGGGACGTCTGCCAGGCCGCGAGCGAGGCCGGCACGACGGTGACCCTTGACATGGAGGACCACACCACGACCGACTCGACCCTGTCGGTGCTGCGCGAGCTGCGCGGCGACTTCCCGTGGGTCGGCGCGGTGCTGCAGTCCTACCTGCGCCGCACCGAGTCCGACTGCAGGGACCTGTCCGGCGCGGGGTCGCGGGTGCGGCTGTGCAAGGGCGCGTACGACGAGCCCGGGGCCGTCGCGTTCACCGACAAGGCCGAGGTCGACCGCTCGTACGTCCGCTGCCTGCGCACGCTGATGGCCGGCGAGGGGTTCCCCATGGTGGCCACCCACGACCCCCGGCTGGTCGACATCGCGGGGGCGCTCGCGGTGCAGCACGGCCGCAGCCAGGGCGGCTACGAGTTCCAGATGCTGTACGGCGTCCGGCCGCAGGAGCAGCAGCGGCTGGCCGACGCGGGGGAGCGGGTGCGGGTCTACGTCCCGTACGGCGACCAGTGGTACGGGTACCTGGTGCGGCGGATGGCCGAGCGGCCCGCCAACAGCGCCTTCTTCCTGCGCTCGCTCGTGACGAGGGGCTGAACGGCGGTGTCCGACGACGGGATCGTCGCGGTGCTGGGTGCCGGCGTGATGGGCGAGACGCTGCTGAGCGGGCTGCTTCGCGCCGGCCGGCCGGTCGACCGGCTGGTGGTCAGCGAGCGCCGTCCCGAGCGGGTGGCCGAGCTGCGCGAGAAGTACGGCGTGCGGGTGCTCGACAACGCCGCCGCCGCGGCGGCGGCCGACGTGGTGGTGCTCGTCGTGAAGCCCCAGGACATGACCGCCGTGCTGGACGACGTCCGCGACGGCCTCGCCCCCGGCACGCTCGTGGTGTCGCTGGCCGCCGGCATCACCACCGCCTTCATCGAGCAGCGGCTGCCGCCGGGCACCCCGGTCGTGCGCGTCATGCCCAACACCCCAGCGCTGGTCGACGAGGGCATGGCCGCGATCAGCCCGGGTGCGCACTGCGACGAGGCCCACCTGGGCCAGGCCGAGGCGCTGCTGCGCTCGTGCGGGCGCGTCGTCCGCCTGGCCGAGCAGCACCAGGACGCCGTCACCGCGGTCAGCGGGTCGGGCCCGGCGTACGTGTTCTACGTCGTCGAGGCGATGATCGAGGCCGGCGTGCTGCTGGGCCTGCCGCGCACGACGTCGACCGAGCTCGTGGTGCAGACGCTGTACGGCGCCGCGACGATGCTGCGTGAGACCGGCGTCCACCCGACCGTGCTGCGCGAGCAGGTGTCCAGCCCCGCGGGGACGACGATCGCCGCGCTGCGCGAGCTGGACGACCACCGGGTGCGGGCCGCCTTCCTGACCGCGATGGAGGCCGCCCGGGACCGCAGCCGTGAGCTGGCCACCGGCGCGGGCTGAGCCGGCGTGAGACGGCGTGAGACGGTGATCCCATGAGCGACGTGACCGTGCGTGCCCTCGGGCCCGAGGACTGGCAGGCCTATCGCGACCTGCGGCTGCGGGCGCTGGCCGAGGCGCCCACCGCCTTCACCAACACCGTCGAGCAGGAGCAGGGCTTCGACGAGGCCCTGTGGCGGGCGCGCATGACGCGCTCGACGCGGCTGCTGGCGTCGGCGGACGACGGCGCCGCGGGCCGTGCTGACGTCGGGATCGTGTCGGTCGGCCAGGCCGAGCCGGACGTCGCCGAGCTGTTCGGCATGTGGGTCGTGCCCAGCTCGCGCGGGGCCGGCGTCGCGTGGCGGCTGATGGAGGCCGCGACCGAGCACGCGCGAACACAGGGTCGGCGGGCGCTGCAGGCGTGGGTGTCGACCGACAACGGGCGCGCCGTCGCGTTCTTCTCCAGCTACGGGTTCCGTCCCAGCGACCAGCGCCGCCCGATGACCACCGACGTGAGCGTCCAGGAGCTCGCGATGGTGCTTCCGCTCGGGGACGACTCCGGTTGGGTGCCGGTCGTTCGGTGAGTGCCCGCGAGCAGAGGTAGCGTCGCCGCCATGGTGGCGCAGGCGCGGGTAATCTGGGACGACGACTTCGCCCGGTACGACTTCGGCCCGACCCACCCGATGGCCCCGCTGCGCCTCGCCCTGACCGCGCGGCTGTGCGACGACCTGGGGTTGTTCGCCGCTGACGGCGTCGAGGTGGTGGGCGCCGAGGTGGCCGCCGACGACCTGGTCGCCACGGTGCACGACCGCGCCTACATCGCCGCCGTGCGGGCTGCGTCGCTCGACCCCGGCTCCGCGGACGCCTCGCGCGGCCTGGGCACGGCCGACGACCCGGCCTTCACGGGGATGCACGAGGCCAGCGCCCGCATCGTCCAGGGCACCGTCGACCTGGCCCGCGCGATCTGGGCCGGCGAGGTGCACCACGGGGTGAACTTCTGCGGGGGACTGCACCACGCCATGCCCGGTCACGCGAGCGGCTTCTGCGTCTACAACGACGTCGCCGCCGGGATCCGCTGGCTGCTCGACCACGGTGCCGAGCGGGTCGCCTACGTCGACGTCGACGTGCACCACGGTGACGGCGTCCAGTCGATGTTCTGGGACGACCCCCGGGTCATGACGATCTCGGTGCACGAGAGCGGGCGCGCGCTGTTCCCGGGCAGCGGGGACGCCAGCGAGATCGGCGGCCCGGACGCCGAGGGGTCGGCGGTCAACGTCGCCCTGCCCCCGGGGACGTCGGACGCCGCCTGGCTGCGCGCGATCCACTCGGTGGTCCCCCAGCTCGTGCGCGCGTTCGACCCGCAGGTGCTGGTGACCCAGCACGGCTGCGACAGCCACTTCCTGGACCCGCTCGCGCACCTGTCGGTCTCGGTCGACGCCCAGCGCGTGGTGCAGGAGTCCATGCACGAGCTGGCCCACCAGGTCTGCGACGGCAGGTGGCTCGCGACCGGCGGCGGCGGCTACGAGATCATCGACGTCGTCCCGCGCTCGTGGGCGCACCTGGTGGCCATCGCCGCGCACCGCCCGGTGCCGACGTCCGAGCCGGTGCCGGCGGCCTGGTTGCAGCACGTCGAGACCACCTTCGGCCGGCAGGCGCCGCCGCACATGGGGGACGGCCGCCAGACCTGGTGGCGCTCGTGGGAGGTGGGCCACGACCCGGACGACCCGGTCGACCGGGCGGTCATGGCGACCCGCAAGGCGGTGTTCCCGCTGCACGGGCTGGACCCCTGGTTCGACTGACCGGCTCGGCGCAACCCAGGCAAATGCCCGCAGACACGCGGCTCCAGGTGCTTGACACGGGGCCACACGAGTGGTTGCGACTTCCCCAGCAGTCCCACCTGCCCCTATCGTGAGCCTTCGCGCGGATGCGGTCGTGCGCCGGTGGGGAAGCCGGCGACGCGTCGTGCCAGGACGAAACGGTGACGCATGTCCCCCGAACGAGCCTTTCCCGATGTGCGGTTCCTGACCGTGGCCGAGGTGGCGACGATCATGCGCGTGTCGAAGATGACCGTCTACCGGCTGGTGCACGCCGGCGAGCTGCCCGCGGTGCGCGTCGGCCGCTCGTTCCGCGTGCCGGAGCAGGCGGTGCACGACTACCTGCGCGACTCGTTCGTCGAGACCGCGTGAGCCGCCCGGGCAGGACCGTGTCGGCGGGCCGGCACCGACCGCGATAGGCTCACCACGAGTGGTCGGGTCGCGTCCGTGACCGGACCGGCGTGACCCCGGACTCCACCCGAGAACTGATCCGACGACTGACGAGGTAACTCATGGGCTCTGTCATCAAGAAGCGCCGCAAGCGGATGGCGAAGAAGAAGCACCGCAAGCTGCTGCGCAAGACGCGTCACCAGCGTCGTAACAAGAAGTAGCCCGACCACGTCACCGACGACCCCCTCGCCCCACGGCGCGGGGGTCGTCGGTGTCTATGCTCAAACCTGAAACGGTCGATCGAGGGGGGTGCGCGCGGTGGGTCAGGTCGTCCTCGTCACCGGGGTGTCCAGGTACCTCGGCGGCCGGTTCGCCGACCTGCTCCTGTCCCAGCCCGGCATCGACCGCGTCATCGGCGTCGACGTCGTCCCGCCCCCGCACTCGATCGGCGGGGCCGAGTTCGTCCGGGCCGACATCCGCAACCCCGTCGTCGCCAAGGTGATCGCGCAGGCCGAGGTCGACACGGTGGCGCACCTGAACGTCATCGCCACCCCGATGTCGGCCGGCGGTCGGGTGGCGATGAAGGAGATCAACGTCATCGGCACCATGCAGCTGCTCGCGGCCTGCCAGAAGGCGCCGACGGTGGGCCGTCTCGTCGTCAAGAGCAGCGCCGCGGTCTACGGCTCCTCGCCCCGCGACCCCGCGATGTTCACCGAGGACACCGGCGCCAAGTCGTTGCCGCGCAGCGGTTTCGGCAAGGACTCGGTCGAGGTCGAGGGGTACGTGCGGGGCTTCGCGCGCCGGCGTCCGGACGTCGCGTTGTCGGTGCTGCGGTTCGCCAACATCATCGGGCCGCGCATCGCCACCCCGATGACCGACTACTTCTCGATGCCCGTCGTGCCGACCGTCCTGGGTTTCGACGCGCGCCTGCAGTTCGTGCACGAGGACGACGCCCTGCGCGCGATGCTCGAGGCGACGGTCGGCCCCGGCGTCGGGACGGTGAACGTGGCCGGCGACGGGGTGCTCACCGTGTCGCAGGCGGCCCGGATCGCCGGCCGGCCGGTGCTCCCGGTGCCGATGGCGGCCGGCGGCTGGGTCGGTCAGGTCGTGCGCCGGTCGGGGCTGGCGGACTTCTCGCCCGAGCAGATGCAGTACCTCGCCTACGGCCGCGGGCTCGACACGACCCGGATGCGCGAGGTGCTCGGGTTCACACCGGACTACACGACCCGCGAGGCGTTCGAGGACTTCGTGGCGGCCGGGCGCGGCAGCACCCCGCCGCTGATGCCGACGCTGTCGCGCGCCGCGGGCGGCGCCGAGCGGCTGCTGCTCGGGGCCCTCGGTACGCCCGGGACGGCCTCGTGAGCCCGCCCGCGCGGCGCAAGCCCCCGCGCAGCAAGGGTTCCGGCGGCCAGCCCGGTCGGGTGATCCCGATCGACGCCGCCCGGCGCCGGGCCGACGCCGCGGTGGCGGCCGGCGCCGAGCGTGCCGGCAGCGAGCGTGCCCACCGCCGTTCGACCCTGCTCGGTGACACGGGGCCGGCGCCCGAGCCGACCCCGGTGCCGACGTCCGTGCCGACGCTGCCGATGTCGCAGGGCAGCGCGTCGCCGGGGGCGCCGCCGCTGGCGCGGTACGCGGTCGAGGCGGTCGTCGAGGCGCTGGTCGCCGAGGCCAGGCGGGCCGGGGTCAGCGACGTCGACGCACGGGTGGCCCAGGGGCTGGCGTGGCTGCGCCGCCGGCTCGCGGGTGAGTACGTCGTCGACGAGTTCGGGTTCGACGTCGACCTCACCGACGCGTTGCTGCCGCTGCTGCGACCGCTCTACCGCTCATGGTTCCGGGTCGAGGTGCGCGGCCTCGAGAACGTCCCCGCGGACGGCGGCGCCCTGGTGGTCGCCAACCACTCGGGCACCATCGCGATGGACTCGGTGATGACCCAGCTCGCGATCCACGACGAGCACCCGGCCCACCGCCACCTGCGGCTGCTCGGCGCCGACCTGGTGTTCTCGACGCCGCTGGTCGGTGAGCTGGCCCGCAAGACCGGCACCACCCTCGCCAGCAGCGTGGATGCAGAGCGGCTGCTCGGACGCGGTGAGCTGGTCGGGGTGTGGCCTGAGGGTTTCAAGGGCATCGGCAAGCCGTTCTCCGAGCGGTACAAGCTGCAGCGGTTCGGGCGCGGCGGGTTCGTGTCGGCGGCGCTGCAGGCGCAGGTGCCGATCGTGCCGTGCTCGATCGTCGGTGCGGAGGAGATCTACCCGATCCTCGGCGACTTCACCACGCTGGCCCGGCTGCTCGGCCTGCCGTTCCTGCCGATGACCCCGACGTTCCCCTGGCTGGGCCCGCTCGGTCTGGTGCCGCTGCCCTCCAAGTGGATCATCGAGTTCGGGGCACCGATCCAGACGCAGGGGCTGGTCGCCGCCGGCAGCGACGGCGCCGACGACCCGATGCTGGTGTTCGACCTCACCGACCGGGTGCGCGAGACCATCCAGCAGACGCTGTACTCGCTGCTGCTCCAGCGCCGCTCGGTGTTCTTCTAGGCCCGACTCTGCGTCTGGCCGCAGGAGCACTCGAGGGTCGAACGCCTCAGACAGGACGCGCGACGCCGGCCAGGTGCAGGTGGCCCGTGCTCTCGGGCGTGCCCGAGCCGGAGGCCGAGCCCGCCTTGCTCAATGCTGAGTTTGTGTGTGGACAGTCTTGTCGATGTCGGAGATGGCGTGTAGAATCGAACACATGTTCGAGACACCCTCTACCGACGCGGTATCCGCGCTTCGTGCGCGGGTCGCAGTGCTGGGCGCCGAGCTGGGTGGGCTGGATGCTGGCGGCGTTCTGGACGTCGAGCTGGTGGGTCTGCTGGGTGACTTGGAGTCGTTGAAGTGTCAGGCGGAGGCCGCCCAGGTGATCGCTGCGGCAGCCCTGGATGTCTCAGTGCGCTCTGTCAACGCAGCGAGCGGGGTGCCTGCCGACCGGCAGGGGCAGGGGGTGGGGCTGCAGGTGGCGCTCGCTCGGCGTGAGTCCCACCACCGGGGGGAGCGGCATCTGGGTCTGGCGCGGGTGCTGACTCGTGAGCTGCCCTGCACCTTGAACGCTCTGCGGGCGGGTTTGGTCAGTGAGTGGCGGGCCACCGTGGTGGCCCGTGAGACGGCGTGCCTGTCCCGGGAGCACCGGGCCGTGGTCGACCAAGAACTCGGTGACGCGCCCGAGGTGTGGGCGCGGTGGGGTGAGCGTGAGCTGATCGGCGAGCTGCGCCGCCTGGCGTACCGCCTGGACCCGGCTTCGGTGGTGGCGCGCCGCCGACGCGCCGAATCGGAGCGGTCGGTGTCGTTGCGCCCGGCGCCGGACGCCATGACGTACCTGACCGCCCTGCTGCCCGTGGTGACCGGGGTGGGGGTGTTCGCCGAGCTGACCCGGGCCGCCGACACCGCCCGCGCCGCCGGTGATGAGCGGGGGCGGGGTCAGGTGATGGCCGACACCCTGGCCACCCGCCTCCTGGGACAGGCCGACGGCGGGCTGCCGCGGGTGCCGGTGACAGTGAACGTGGTGGTCTCCGACGAGGTCCTGCTCGGCGCCCCCGGCGCCGCGAACGCACGTGGCACCGGGAGTACCGGCGGTGCAGGCAGAACCGGCCTCACGGGCCGTGGCGGCGGTCACGATGATTCCGCTCACGTGCAGGGGTACGGGGTGGTGCCCGGTGGCCTGGCCCGCCAGCTTGCCGGCGCCGCCCCGGACGCGCAGGTGACCATCCGCCGGTTGTACGCGACGCCGGACAGCGGGGCGCTGGTCGCGATGGACTCCCGGTCGCGGTGCCTCCCACCGGCGCTGGCCGAGTTCATCCGGTTGCGGGACCGGACGTGTCGCACCCCGTGGTGCGACGCACCGGTGCGGCACGTCGACCACGTCCGAGCACACGTCGACGGCGGGCTGACCACAGCGGACAATGCCCAGGGGTTGTGCGAGGCCTGCAATCACGCCAAAGCGGCGCCCGGCTGGGTGGCCACCACCACCCCCAGCGACAGCGCCGCGCACACGGTCACCCTGACGACGCCGACCGGTGCAACGTACGACTCCACCGCACCACCAGCACCACGGCCCCTGCCCCGGGGCCGACCCGGTGCCTACAACATCGAGGGCTCGTGGATCGAGTGGAGCCTCGAGATGGTGCTCGCGAACCACCACTGAGCACCGCCGCATCCTCGAGGACGTCTAGCGCGAGTGACGTCGCCGCTGCAGCGCGGACGACGCAAGCACTCCGAGCGCGCCCGCCCCGACTCCGGACAGAGCCGGCAGGCTCAGCCGGGCGGCCTTGCGGCCGCGCCGGAAGTCGCGCAGCCGCCACCCCCGGGCCAGGGCGTGCGCCCGCAGGGCGGCGTCGGGGTTGACCGCGCACGGGTGGCCCACCAGCTCGAGCAGCGGGATGTCGTTGGCCGAGTCCGAGTAGGCCGAGCAGCGCGACAGGTCCAGGCCCTCGCGCTCGGCCAGGGCGCGGACGGCGTCCGCCTTGGCCACGCCGTGCAGCGGGGGACCGCACAGCCGGCCGGTGTAGACGCCGTCGACGTTCTCGGCGATCGTGCCCAGGGCGCCGGTGAGCCCGAGGCGGCGCGCGATCACGTCGGCCATCTCGACCGGCGTGGCCGTGGCCAGCCAGACCCGTTCGCCGGCGTCCAGGTGCACCTGGGCCAGGGCCAGGGTGCCCGGCCAGATCTTCGCCGCGATCCCCTCGTCGTAGACCTCCTCGCCGATGGCGCGCAGCTCGGCGACGTCGTGGCCGTGCACGAAGGTCAGCGCGCGCTCGCGCATCCGGTCGAGCTGGGCCAGGTTCTCGCCGACGGCGATGAACCGCACCTGCTGCCAGGTGAACCCGACCAGGTCGCGGACCGTGAAGAACTCGCGTCGATACAGCCCTTGCGCGAAGTAGAACGCGCTGGCGCCCCGCATGATCGTGTTGTCGACGTCGAAGAACGCGGCGGCGGCGGGGTCGGGCGGTGCGGGTCGGGACACCGTCTCGTCGCTCACCTCCGTCGACACCATCGGTCGAGCCTAACCGCGGCGCGCGCGTAGGCTCGTCGAATGGCCGAGCACCCCGAGGCGTCACCGCGGATCACGCTGATCGGCCGGTCCGGCTGCCACCTGTGCGACGTGGCCCGCGAGGTGGTCGCCCGGGTGGCGGCCGAGACCGGCGCCGGCTGGGTCGAGCTGGACGTCGACGCCGACCCCGCGCTGCGAGCCCGCTGGTCGGACGAGGTGCCGGTCACCCTCGTCGACGGCCGCCCGCACGACTACTGGCGGGTCGACGAGGCCCGGCTGCGGGCGGCGCTGGCGCCCTGACCGGCGGACCGCCGGGGTTGACGTCGCCGCGCGAGGTGACCTGCCTCACCTGGCGCGTCCGCAGACCGGTCACGACTTTGTGCGCTCGTTCACAAGCGCATACATTGATGCGTCGGGCGAACCGGACCCACCCCGGGCCCGCGTCGCCGACGACCGTCTGCTAGGGCTCCCCTCGCGCCGCCCTGCGCACGGTCCGCACCGGACAGGAGCCCACCGCCCGTGACCGACGACCCGGTGACCCAGCGCGGCATCCCCGATGCCACCGTCGCCCGGCTCCCGGTCTACCTGCGCGCGCTGTCGGCCCTGGCCGACCGGGGGATCGCCAGCGTCTCGTCCGAGGAGCTCGCCACCGCCGCGGGGGTCAACTCCGCCAAGCTGCGCAAGGACCTGTCGCACCTGGGGTCCTACGGCGTGCGAGGCGTCGGCTACGACGTCGAGTTCCTCGTGCACCAGATCGGCCGCGAGCTCGGCCTCACCCAGGACTGGCCGGTCGCGATCGTGGGCATCGGCAACCTGGGCCACGCCCTGGCCGGGTACGCTGGGTTCGCCAGCAAGGGCTTTCGGGTCGTCGCGCTGTTCGACGTCGACACGACCGTGGTCGGGGACGTCGTCGCCGGCCTGCCGGTGCGGCCGCTGTCCGACCTGTCCGCGCTCGCCGGCAGCGAGCAGATCGCCATCGGCGTCGTGGCCACCCCGGCGGCCAACGCCCAGGACGTCTGCGACCGCCTGGTCGCGGCCGGCGTCCGCAGCGTGCTGAACTTCGCGCCCTGCGTGCTCTCGGTGCCGGACGGCGTCGACGTGCGCAAGGTCGACCTGTCGACCGAGCTGCAGATCCTGGCCTTCCACGAGCAGCGCAAGGCGGTGCGCGACCTCGTCGGGACTCCGACGGACGAGCTCGGTGCGCGGGTGGCCCGATGAGCCTGCTCGCCATCGGCGTCTCGCACCGCAGCGCGCCCCTCACGGTCCTGGAGCGGGTGGCCCTGGACGCCGACGGCGTGCGCCGGCTGTCCGCGGCGGCACTGGCCCAGGAGCAGGTGGGCGAGGCGGTCGTGCTCGCCACCTGCAACCGGGTCGAGGTCTTCGCCGACGTCGCCACCTTCCACGGCGGGCTGGCCCAGCTCGGCGAGGCGCTGTCGGAGACCACCGGGGTCGACCTCGCCGACCTCAAGGACCACCTCTACGTCCACTACGCCGACCGCGCCGTCGCCCACCTGTTCACCGTCGCGTGCGGGCTCGACTCGATGGCGGTCGGTGAGAGCCAGGTGCTCGGCCAGCTGCGCACCGCGCTGCGCTCGGCCCAGCACTCCGGCGACGCCGGCCGGGTGCTCGACCACCTGGTGCAGCAGGCGCTGCGGGTCGGCAAGCGGGCCCACGCCGAGACCGGCATCGACCGCGCCGGCGCCTCGCTGGTCGACGCGGCGCTGCGCCGCGCCGAGGCGGCGCTCGGGCCGGTCAAGGGGCTGCGGGTGCTGGTCGTCGGAGCCGGGTCGATGAGCGCCCTGGCCGCCACCACCGTCCACCGCGCCGGCAACCGCTCGATCACCGTGGCGAACCGCACCCCCGCCCACGCCGATCGGCTGGCGGTCGCGGTCGACGGCCACGCGGTCGCCCTGGCCGACCTCGGCGCAGCCCTGGCCGACGCCGACCTGGTCATCTCGTGCACCGGTGCCGTCGGCCACGTCGTGGACGCGGCCACCGCGGCGGCGGCGTCCGGCCTGCGCGACGGCCGCCCCCAGGTGTACGTCGACCTCGCCCTGCCGCGCGACGTCGACCCCGCGGTGGCCGGGCTCACCGGCGTCGACGTCATCGACCTGCAGGTGCTGGGCGCCGACCTCGCCGAGGCCCAGTTCGGCGACGACCTGGACCAGGTGCGCCTGCTCGTCGACCAGGAGGTCAGCGACTACCTGGTCAGCCGCCGCGTGCAGGCCGTCGCCCCCACCGTGGCCGCCCTGCGGGCTCGCGCGGCCGACGTCGTCCAGGCCGAGCTGGCCCGCCTGACCCAGCGCCTGCCCGACGTCGACGACGTCGTCCGCGACGAGGTCCAGCGCACCGTGCACCGGGTGGTCGAGAAGCTGCTGCACGCCCCGACCGTCCGGGTTAAGGAGCTCGCCGGCCGCACCGACGGCGGCACCTACGAGGCCGCGCTGCGCGAGCTGTTCGACCTGGACCCCGAGGGGGTCGCGTCGGTGTCCGACGTGCCCGTCGCCACCGTCCCACCGACCGAGGTGCTGCGATGACGGCACTGCCGGCACCGCCCGCCCTGCGACTCGGCACCCGCCGCAGCGCCCTGGCCACCACCCAGTCGCAGACCGTGGCCGACGCCCTGACCGCCGCCACCGGGCGCCCGGTCGAGCTGGTCGAGGTGACGACCCTGGGGGACACCTCCAGCGAGCACCTCACCCAGATCGGCGGCACCGGCGTGTTCGTGACGGCCCTGCGGGCCGCGCTGCTCGAGGGCAGCATCGACCTGGCCGTCCACTCGCTCAAGGACCTGCCGACCGCCGACGAGCCCGGGCTGGTGCTCGCGGCCGTGCCGCTGCGGGCGGACCCCCGCGACGCGCTGGTGGCCCGCGACGGGCTGACGCTCGGCGAGCTGCCGGCCGGCGCGCGGATCGGCACCGGCTCGCCGCGGCGCGCCGCCCAGCTGCTCGCCCTCGGGCTCGGTCACGAGCCCGAGCCGGTGCGCGGCAACGTCGGCACCCGGGTCGCCATGGTCACCGACGGCACGCTGGACGCCGTCGTGCTCGCCCGCGCCGGTCTGCTGCGCCTCGGGCGCGAGCACCAGGTGACCGAGGTGCTCGACCCGCTGCAGGTGCTGCCGGCCCCCGGCCAGGGCGCGCTCGCCGTCGAGTGCCGCGGCGCCGACCACCAGCTGGTCGAGCTGCTGCGGGTGCTCGAGGACGCCGACTCCCGCGCCGCGGTCACCGCCGAGCGGGCCCTGCTCGCCGCCCTCGAGGCCGGCTGCACCGCTCCCGTCGGCGCCCTGGCCGAGGTGGTCGAGCGCGTCGACGGCGGCCTCGAGATCTCGCTGCGCGCGGTCGTCGCGTCGCCCGACGGCACCGTCGTGCTGCGCCAGTCCCTGGTCGGCCCGGCCGACGACCCCACCGGCCTCGGGCGGCGGCTCGCCGCCCTGCTGCTCGAGGACGGCGCCGCCGCCCTCGTCGACGTATCGACCCCAGACGTCCACCCGTCCGCAGACCAGCACCTTCCGGAGCGTGCCTCGTGACACCCGCGCCCACCGCCCGCTCGACCCGGTCCTCGGCGTCCGGCCCCACCACGACCGGTCGCCCGGCGGCGCGCGCCGTCGGCAGCGTCGCGTTCGTCGGCACCGGCCCGGGCGACCCGGGCCTGCTCACCCTGCGCGCCGTCGACGCGATCGCCGGGGCCGACGTCCTGGTGCTCGACACGCTGCTCGGCGAGAGCGACCTGACCCGCTGGCTCCGCCCCGGCGTCGAGGTGCTGGACGCCGGCTTCGGTGAGGACGGCCAGCCGCTGACCCACGCGGGCCGGGCCAAGCTCGTGACCCGCGCGGCGAAGTCCGGCAAGCGCGTCGTCCGGCTCATGGACGGCGACCCCGCCACGTTCAACGGCCTGCCCGAGGAGGCCCTGGCCTGCCGCAAGGCGGGCGTGCCGTTCGAGGTCGTGCCGGGCGTCTCCTCGGTCAGCGCGGTGCCGACGTACGCCGGGGTGCCGCTGACGACCAGCCGGTCGCGGGCGGTCCACGTCGTGACCCCGCACGACAGCAAGGTCGACTGGGCCCGCTCGACCGGGGACGACGTCACCGTGGTCGTGCTCGGCGGCCCCGAGGTCGTCAGCACCGGTCTGGGTGACCTGCTCACCGCCGGTCGGGACGGCGACACTCCGGTGGCACTCACCGAGCGCGGCACCACCACCGAGCAGCGCACCGTCACGACCACCCTGGCCGAGGCCCGGCGCACGCTGACCGACGCCGGCCTGACCAAGCCGCTGCTGGCCGTCGTCGGGCAGTCGGTGTCGCTGCGCGAGCAGCTGTCGTGGTTCGAGACCAAGCCGCTGTTCGGGTGGCGGGTGCTGGTGCCGCGCACCAAGGACCAGGCCGGTGCCACGACCGACCGCCTGCGGGCGCACGGTGCGGTCAGCGACGTCGTCCCGACCATCTCGGTCGAGCCGCCGCGCACGCCCCAGCAGATGGAGCGCGCGATCAAGGGGCTGGTGACCGGCCGCTACGAGTGGATCGGCTTCACCAGCGTCAACGCCGTGCGCGCGGTGCGCGAGAAGTTCGAGGAGTTCGGCCTGGACGCGCGCGCCTTCGCCGGCCTCAAGGTCGCCGCGGTCGGCGGTGTCACCTCAGAGGCGTTGCGCGAGTGGGGGATCGTCCCCGACCTGGCGCCCAGCGACGAGCAGTCGGCGAACGGGCTGCTTCAGGACTGGCCGCCGTTCGACGAGGTGCTCGACCCCATCAACCGGGTGCTGCTGCCGCGCGCCGACATCGCCACCGACACCCTCGTGGCGGGCCTGCAGGAGATCGGTTGGGAGGTCGACGACGTCACGGCGTACCGCACCGTCCGCGCCGCGCCGCCCGCCGCCGACGTCCGCGACGCGATCAAGACCGGTCGCTTCGACGCGGTCGTGTTCACCTCGAGCTCGACCGTGCGCAACCTGGTCGGCATCGCCGGCAAGCCGCACCCATCGACGGTCGTCGCGTGCATCGGCCCGGCCACGGCCAAGACCGCCGAGGAGCACGGGTTGCGGGTCGACGTCCTCGCCGGTGAGGCCAGCGCCGCGGCCCTGGTCGACGCGCTCGCCGAGTACGGTACGGGGCTGCGCCTCGCGGCGATCGAGGCCGGCGAGCCGGTCGTGCGGCCCAGCCAGCGCAAGGCCGCCGCGCGGCGAAAGGCCAAGTGAGGGTGGGCTTCCCGGTCGAGCGTCCCCGCCGCCTGCGGCAGACCCCGGCGCTGCGCCGGCTGGTGAGCCAGACCCGGCTCTCGCCGTCCGACCTGGTGCTGCCGCTGTTCGTCCGCGAGGGGGTGGACGAGCCGGTGCCCATCACCTCGATGCCCGGGGTGGTGCAGCACTCGCGCGCGTCGCTGCGGGTGGCCGCCCGCGAGGCCGTGGCGGCGGGGGTCGGCGGGCTGATGCTGTTCGGCGTGCCGGCATCGCGGGACGCCGTGGGCTCGGGCGCCGACGACCCCGACGGCATCCTCAACGTCGGTCTGCGCGACCTGCGCGACGAGGTCGGCGAACGGACGGTCGTCATGGCTGACCTGTGCCTGGACGAGTTCACCGACCACGGGCACTGCGGGGTGCTGGACGACCGGGGCCGGGTCGACAACGACGCGACCCTCGAGCGCTACGCCTCGATGGCGTTGGCGCAGGCCGAGTCCGGCGCCCACGTGCTCGGGCTGTCCGGGATGATGGACGGCCAGGTCGGCCACGTGCGGGCAGCCCTGGACGACGCCGGTCGCACCGACACCCTGGTGCTCGCCTATGCCGCGAAGTACGCCTCGGCGTTCTACGGTCCCTTCCGCGAGGCCGTGGGGTCGACGCTGGTCGGCGACCGCGCGACCTACCAGCAGGACCCCGGCAACGCCGTCGAGGCGCTGCGCGAGGTGCGGCTGGACGTCGCCGAGGGCGCCGACGTCGTCATGGTCAAGCCCGCCCTGCCCTACCTCGACGTGCTGCGGCAGGTCGCCGACTCGGTCGACGTACCCGTTGCGGCGTACCAGGTCTCGGGCGAGTACGCGATGATCGAGGCGGCCGCCGCGGCCGGCATGATCGACCGCGACCGCGCGGTGCTCGAGTCCCTCACGGCGATCCGGCGCGCCGGCGCCCAGGTGATCCTCACCTACTGGGCCACCGAGGTCGCGGCCCGGCTCTAGGCCTTCGCGACGTGCACCTCGACCTCGGGGCCGAGGGTGGCGTGGCCGACGAGCTCGAGCTGGTCACCGCTCCAGAAGCTGCCGGGGTCGTACCAGTTGGTCGGCCGGTCACCCGCGAGCAGCCCCATCGCCTGGTAGGTGCCGGCGACCACCTCGGCGCAGTACGTCGACTCGACCGGCGCCGGACGGCGCACCCGGCCGCGCGCCCACCGGCCGGCTAGCGCGAGCGTGGCCGGGAACGGCGTCCCGTCCTGGCGGGCGATCACCCGCATCAGCTCGTCCTCCATCACCCGGGTCACCGGCGCCTCGAGCTGACGCAGGAAGGCCCGCTGGCGGTACCGCGTCGACCACACCGTCACCGCCGCGCGCAGGTCGTGCAGCTGGACGCCGCGGTGGTGGCTGCCGGTCCACACGTCGACCAGCGACTGGCCGAGCTCGGCGTGCCACATCAGCGGCGGCAGGTCGTCCAGCACCACGGCCATGCCGACGTGGTTGACCGGGCTGTTCGTCACGGCGCGGATCGCCTGGTCTGCGACGCTGCTGCCGCGGAACAGCCACAGGTCACCGGTGCGCACCAGGTCGGTGGCGTCGTCCAGGCTGATCGGCACACCGGTCGCGGTCACAGGAGGGAACCTACGTCGTGAGGCTGTGGAAGCTGCTCGGGCTGGCGGGACTGGCCGGCGTCGCCGCCACGGGCGCGGTCGTCGTCCGGGCCGAGCGACGGCGGGCGGCCCTGACCCCCGACGAGGTGCGCGCGCGGCTGCAGCAGCGGCTCGCGCAGGTGCCTGCGACACCCCCCGAGAACGCACGAACGGCCCACCCGAGCGTCTCGGGTGGGCCGTTCGTGCGGTCTCGCCGCGCCCGGTGGGGCGCGAGGGGGGTCAGGCTGCCTTGGCGGCCTCGATCTCGAGGTGGATCTTGACCTTGTCGGCGACCAGGACGCCGCCGGACTCGAGGGCGACGTTCCACTCCAGGCCGAAGTCCTTGCGGTTGACCTCGGTCTCGGCGCTGAAGCCGGCGCTCTGGCCCGAGGTCATCGGGTTGGTGGCCGCGCCGTTGTACTCGAGCTCGAACTCGACCGGCTTGGTCACGCCCCTGATCGTGAGGTCACCGGCGAGCAGGTAGTCACTGCCCTTCTCGGTGATGCCGGTCGAGCGGAAGGTGATGGTCGGGAACTTCTCGGCGTCGAAGAAGTCGCCCGACTTCAGGTGAGCGTCGCGGTTCTCGTCGCGGGTGTCGACGGTCGCGACGTCGGCCGAGGCCTCGACGACGGAGTCGAGCACGTTCTCGGCGACGGTGATGGTGCCGGTCACGCCGCCGAAGCGGCCCTTGACCTTGCTGACCATGAGGTGGCGGACGGTGAAGCCGACCTCCGAGTGCGAGGGGTCGACGTTCCAGACGCCGGGGGTGAGACCTTCGAGGGTGCTGGCCATGGCTGCTCCTTGACTCGGTGGCGCGCCGGGGGGCGGCGGGCGCTGCGAACCTAGCGCATCGTGGTTGAGACTTCAACTGTCTGGCGGTTACGATGTGGGGATGGAGAGCGCAGGCACCCGGTGGCTGGACCCGCAGGAGCAGCAGGCCTGGCGCAGCTACGTGCGCGCCGTCCGCCTGGTCGACGAGGTGCTGCGTCACGGGCTGGAGGAGCACGGTCTGAGCCACCCCGAGTACGAGATCCTGGTGCGCCTGTCCGAGGCCCCCGGTCGCGCCTTGCGGATGTCCGAGCTCGCCGACGAGGTGGTCAACTCGCGCAGCCGCCTGACCCACACGGTCAACCGGCTCGAGCGCGCGGGCTGGGTGGCGCGGCGTCCGTGCGCCGAGGACGGCCGCGGTGTCGAGTGCCTGCTGACCGACGCCGGCTTCACGACGCTCGAGGCGGCGGCGCACACGCACGTCACCGGGGTGCGCGAGGTGCTGGTCGACCCGCTGACCCGCGCCGAGTTCCTGGCCCTCGGCGCGAGCCTGACGAAGGTCGCCAACCGCATCGACCCGGCCGGGCGGTGCACGGTCTGAGCGACCTTGCGACAATGAACGGGTGATCCCCAGCTACCCGTACGACGCCCCCGCCAGCGCGGCCCTGCTCGAGCGAGCGAGGGCCGTCACGCCCGGGGGCGTGAACTCGCCGGTGCGAGCCTTCCGGGCGGTCGGTGGCACCCCGCGGTTCGTCCTGCGCGCCGAAGGCCCGTACCTGCACGACGCTGACGGACGCGAGTACGTCGACCTGCTCTGCTCGTGGGGTCCGATGATCCTCGGGCACGCGCACCCCGACGTCCTGGACGCCGTCCGCCGGGCGTCCGCCGACGGCTTCAGCTTCGGCACGCCCAGCGAGAACGAGGTCCTGCTCGCGGAGGAGATCGTGTCGCGCGTCGCGCCCGTTGAGCAGGTTCGCCTGGTCAGCAGCGGCACCGAGGCGACGATGAGCGCGATCCGCCTGGCGCGCGGGTTCACCGGGCGCAGCAAGATCGTCAAGTTCGCCGGGTGCTACCACGGCCACGTCGACGCGCTGCTGGCCTCGGCCGGCAGCGGGGTGGCGACCTTCGCCCTGCCCGACAGCCCCGGGGTCACGGGCGCGAGCGCGGCCGACACGATCGTGCTGCCCTACAACGACATCGCGGCCGTCGAGGCGCTGTTCGCGGCACGCGGTGACGAGATCGCGTGCGTCATCACCGAGGCCGCCGCCGGCAACATGGGCGTCGTCCCGCCGGTCGAGGGGTTCACCGAGGCCCTGCTGCGCGTCACGAAGGCGCACGGCGCCCTGCTCGTCAGCGACGAGGTCATGACGGGCTTCCGCTGCTCGCGGGCGGGCTGGTACGGGCTCGAGGGCCCGTACGACGCCGGCGCGCCCGACCTGTTCACCTACGGCAAGGTCATGGGCGGCGGGTTCCCCGCGGCGGCCTTCGGCGGTCGCGCCGACGTGATGGCCCACCTCGCCCCCGAGGGGCCGGTCTACCAGGCCGGCACCCTGTCGGGGAACCCGGTCGCCACCGCCGCCGGGCTGGCGACGCTTCGGGGGTGCACCGACGAGGTGTATGCGCGGATCGCGGCCGTGGCCGCGCGGATCAGCGCCGAGGCGCACTCGAGCCTGGACGCCGCCGGTGTGCCGCACCGGGTCCAGTACGCGGGCAGCATGTTCAGCGTCTTCTTCACCGGCGCCGAGCAGGTGCTGGACTACGACGGCGCCAGGGCGCAGGACCTTGGTGCGTACACCGCCTTCTTCCACAGCATGCTCAGCCAAGGCGTGCACCTGCCGCCCAGCGCGTTCGAGTCGTGGTTCGTCTCGGCCAGCCACGACGACGACGCGGTCGACCGGGTCGTCCAGGCCCTGCCCGCCGCGGCGCGGGCGGCCGCGGCGGCGTCGGCGTGAGCCAGCGCACCGTCGTCCACCTGATGCGCCACGGTGAGGTGCACAACCCGGCCGGGGTCCTGTACGGGCGGCTGCCCGGCTATCACCTGTCCGAGCTCGGCCGGCAGATGGCGGACGTCGTCGCCGCCGACCTGGCCGCGAACGACGTCCGGCTCGTGGTCGCCTCGCCCCTGGAGCGAGCGCAGGAGACCGCGGCCCCGATCGCCGCGCTGCACGGCCTGCCGGTCGAGACCGACCCGCGGCTGATCGAGGCCGGTAACTGGTTCGAGGGCAAGGAGTTCGGCGTCGGCGACGGCTCGCTGCGGCACCCGTCCGTGTGGCCGAAGCTGGTCAACCCGTTCCGCCCCTCGTGGGGTGAGCCGTACGCGCGGATCGCCGCCCGGATGCTCGAGGTCGTGGCTGGCGCGCGCGTCGCGGCGGCCGGGCACGAGGCGGTGCTGGTCTCGCACCAGTCGCCGGTGTGGATCGCGCGCCTGGCGCTGGAGCACCGCCGGCTGTGGCACGACCCGCGCAAGCGCCAGTGCAGTCTGGCCTCGCTCACGTCGCTCACCTACGAGGGCGACCGCCTGCTGGCCGTCACCTTCAGCGAGCCCGCGGCGGCGCTGCTGCCCGGGTCCAGCCGGGTGGCAGGGGCCTGATGCGACGCCGCGCCGTCCTCGTCGCGCTCAGCGCGCTGACGCTCGCCGGGTGCGCCGGCGGCTCGAACGCGAGCATCGGCGACTACCGCGACGGTGGCGGCAAGCTCGGCGGCGGCACGGTCGAGACGATCCCGCCGGCCGAGCGCACCACGACGATCACCGTCAAGGGCACCACCCCCGCCGACGTCGCCGTCGACACCACCGCCTTCCGCGGCCAGGTCGTGGTCCTGAACACCTGGGGCAGCTGGTGCGGCCCCTGCAACCTCGAGGCCCCCGCGCTGCAGCGTGCCTACACGCAGCTGCGACCGGACGGCGTCCGGTTCGTCGGCGTCAACGTCCGCGACGACGACGCGTCGATGACCGGCTTCGAGCGCAAGTTCGCGATCACCTACCCCTCGGTGCGGTACGACGGCGGCGCGGCGATCCTGCAGCTGAAGGGCAAGGCGGTGGCCACGCCCACGACGATCGTGCTCGACCGGCAGGGCCGGATCGCGGCGCGCGTCACCGTGCAGGTCGACACCGGCACGCTGACCGCGCTGGTGCAGGACGTCCTGAAGGAACCCGCGTGAGCTCGCTGGTCGCCTCGGGCTCGATGCCGGTCGCCCTCGTCGTCGCGCTGCTCGCCGGCGTGGTGTCGTTCGCCTCACCGTGCGTGCTGCCGCTCGTGCCCGGCTACCTCGGCTACGTCACCGGGCTGACCGGCGTCGACCTGCAGCGCCAGCGGCGCGGCCCGATGCTGCTCGGCGCCCTGCTGTTCGTGCTGGGCTTCACCGCGGTGTTCGTCGGGGTCACCGTCACGGCGTCCGCCGGCGGTGCCCTGGTGCGCCACCAGGAGCTGTTCACCCGGCTGGCCGGTGTCGTGGTCGCGTTGCTGGGACTGGTGTTCATCGGCTGGTCGCCGCTGGGCGAGCGCCGCTGGCAGCCGTCGTGGCGGCCCGCGGCCGGGCTGGTGGGGGCGCCGATGCTCGGCGCCGTGTTCGCGGTCGGCTGGGCGCCGTGCAGCGGGCCGACGCTCGGCGCGGTGCTGCTCCTTGCCACCAGCGACGGTGGGGGAGTCAGCCGCGGCGTCGTGCTCGCGACGGCCTACAGCGTGGGCCTGGGGGTGCCGTTCCTGCTGGTGGCGGCGGCCTACGGCCGGGCCTCGCGGGTGCTCGCCGTCCTGTCGCGTCACCAGCGCGGGCTGCAGGTCGGCGGGGGAGTGCTGCTCGTCGTCCTCGGCCTGCTGATGGCCAGCGGGCTGTGGCTGGCGCTGATCACCCGCCTGCAGAGCGCGATCCTGGGGTACGAGGTGGCGGTATGAGCGCCACGCCGGCCGACCCCTCGACCGAGCCGGCGCCGCAGCTGCCCCGCCTGGGGCCGGTCGGCACGGTGCGGTTCGTGTGGCGCCAGCTGACCAGCATGCGCACGGCCCTGTTCCTGCTGATGCTGCTCGCGGTGGCGGCCGTGCCCGGGTCGGTGCTGCCGCAGCGCGGGGTGAACCCCGGCCAGGTGACGGCGTACTTTCAGACCCACCCGGGCACGGCGCCCTGGATCGACCGGCTGGGCGGGTTCGACGTCTACGCCTCGGTGTGGTTCTCGGCCATCTACCTGCTGCTCTTCGTCTCGCTCGTGGGGTGCGTGCTGCCGCGCACCCGCCAGCACCTGCGGGCGATGAGGTCGCAGCCGCCGGCCGCCCCGCGCCGCTTCGAGCGGATGCCGGCCCACCGGGAGGTCGAGGTGGACGCCTCGCCGGACGAGGTGCTACGGGCCGCGCGGGCGGTGCTGGGCTCGCGTCGCTACCGGGTGCGCGCCGACGGCAGCGAGCTGAGCGCCGAGCGGGGGTACCTGCGCGAGACCGGCAACCTGGTGTTCCACCTGGCCCTGCTCGGCCTGCTGCTCGCCGTCGCCGCCGGGCACCTGCTCGGCTGGCGCGGCGACGTCGTCGTGGCCGTCGGCGACCAGTTCAGCAACACCTCGGTCGCCTACAACTCGCTGAACGCCGGCCCGTGGGTCGACGTCAGCGCGCTGCCCCCGTTCCAGCTCGACCTGGACCGGCTCGACGTCGCGTTCGAGCAGCGCGGCCCCCAGCAGGGCCAGCCGCGCGACTTCCGGGCGACGGTGACCAGCCGGGCGGCCCCCGGGGCCGCGTCGCAGCGCTCGGTCGTCGAGGTGAACCACCCGCTGCAGGTCGACGGCGCCTCAGTCTTCCTGCTGGGCAACGGGTACGCCCCCGTCATCACCGTGCGCGACGCCAAGGGCACCGAGCTGTACTCGGCCGCCACCCCGTTCCTGAACCAGGACGGCAACTACACCTCGGTCGGGGTGGTCAAGGTCGTCGGTGCGGCGCGCCAGATCGGGCTGCAGGGGCTGTTCCTGCCGACGGTGGCGTTCAGCGACGGGCGCCTGCCGGTGTCGGTCTTCCCCGACCTGAAGAACCCCGCGCTCGCGCTGACGCCGTTCGTGGGCGACCTGGGGCTCTCGAGTGGCCAGCCGCAGTCGGTGTTCGTCCTGGACACCGCGAAGATGCAGCGGCTGCAGGGCAGGGACGGCAAGCCGGTGCGGCTGCTGATGGCTCCCGGCGACACGGCCCAGCTGCCCGACGGGCTGGGGTCGGTGACATTCGACCGGGTCGAGCGCTACGCCGGATTCTCGGTGCGGCACGACCCGGGCCGGGTGTGGGCGCTGGCCTCGGCGATCGCCGCGATGGTGGGTCTGGGGCTGTCGCTGTTCGTGCCCCGGCGGCGCGTCTTCGTGCGAGCGCGCCCCGTCGAGAGCCGCGACGGTTCGCCGCGTACCGTGGTCGAGACGGCCGCGCTCGCGCGCGGTGAGGACACGGGCCTGGACGACGAGCTCGACCGGCTGATCGCGGCGCTGAGGCCGCAGCGACACACCACCCTCGAGGAGGCACCCGCGTGAGCGTGAACGAGAACCTCGCCACCACAGCGAACTACCTGCTGTACGGGTCGATGGCGAGCTACACCGTCGCGTTCCTCGGCTTCACCCTAGACCTGGCCGGGGGCGCGGCCCGGGCCGAGCGCGTGGCCCTGGCGTCGGCCCCGCAGCGCGAGCTGGCGGCCGTCGGTGCCCAGGGCCCGCTCCGGGACGACGCACCGACCGCCCCGCCCGTCGTCCCACCGGCGCGGCGCAAGGCCGCCGGGATCGGCGTCTCGCTCACCCTGCTCGCCGTGCTGCTGCACGTCGCGGCAGTCGCGGTGCGCGGGGTGGCGACCCAGCGTCCCCCGTGGGGCAACATGTACGAGTTCGCGACGGCGGGCTCGGCGGTGGTGGCCCTGGTGTTCGTCGCGACGCTGCGCTGGCGCGACCTGCGCTACCTCGGCACGTTCGTCATCGGTCCGGTGCTGCTCATGCTCGGGCTCGCCGTGACGGTGCTCTACACGCGGGCCGGGCAGCTCGTGCCGTCGCTGAAGAGCGTGTGGCTCGCGATCCACGTGAGCGTCGCCTTCATCTCCTCCGCGCTGTTCACGATCGCCTTCTCGCTGACCGTCCTGTACCTGGTGCAGGAGCGGCGCGAGCGGTCCGGCGCCGCGAAGCGGTCGTTCATGGACGCGCTGCCGCGGGCCCGCGAGCTCGACCTCGCGTCCTACCGGCTGCACGCCGTGGCGTTCCCGCTGTGGACCTTCACGCTGGTCGCGGGCGCGATCTGGGCCGAGAACGCGTGGGGCCGGTACTGGGGCTGGGACCCCAAGGAGGTCTGGACCTTCGTGATCTGGGTGGTCTACGCCGGCTACCTGCACGCCCGAGCGACGCGGGGCTGGCAGGGTCGCAAGGCCGCGACCTTGGCCCTGGCCGGGTACGGCTGCATCCTGTTCAACTTCCTGGTGGTCAACATCTTCTTCGTCGGCTTCCACTCGTACGCCGGCGTGAGCTGACCGGGGTCCGACCGCGGGACGCACGACGACCCCTCACCCGGCGTCCGGGGAGGGGTCGTGGGGCGTTCGGCTCAGCGGGCGCCGGGTGCGGTGTGACGACCGGCGCGGCGGCTCAGCAGGCGGCGCAGGCCGGCCGGGGGGGTCGTGACACGGGGCCGTGCGGCGACGCGCTGCATCTGGTCGACGTAAGCGCGGGCGTACTCCAGGGTGACCATGGTTCCTTCTCCGTCGGTGCGGTCCAACCGGGCGTCGGACCTGCGATTCTCAGGTGAAACATCGCTGTGGGCGATGATTCACAGAGTACAAGGGAGGACGACCCCAGAATCTTCCCTGAGGAGGCTTCACGTGGATGTGATCGACAGCACGTTGGTGCAGGCGCTGCGCGCGGACGGGCGGGCCACCTGGGCCGAGCTGGGCCGGCTGGTCGGGCTGTCCGGGCCGAGCGTGCAGGAGCGGGTGCGACGGCTGGAGGACCGCGGGGTGATCACGGGATACGCCGCCGTGGTGGCGCCGTCCGCGGTGGGGCTCGGGGTGAGCGCGCTGATCGGGCTGATCCAGAGCGACGAGGCGCTCAGCGAGGACGTCGTCGCCCAGCTGGCCGACGTCGGCGAGGTCGAGGACTGCTGGTTCGTCGCCGGCGACGAGAACTTCGTGGTCAAGGTGCGGGCCGCCGACGTGGCCGCGCTCGAGGTCGTGGTGGGCAAGCTGCGCCGAGTGCGCGGGGTCGCGCGCACCCACACGACCGTGGTGCTGTCGACCCGGTGGGAGGGACGGCCGGTCCCGCTCGCCGACGAGGGCGCCTAACCTGTGGGGGTGACCGTGCTGCGCTACACCCTGCTGCGCACCATGCTGCTGTTCGGCTGCATGCTCGCGCTGTACCTGGTCGGGGTGCACAACCCGCTCGAGCTGCTCCTGCTGACCGCGCTCTCCTCGATCGTCCTCTCGTACTTCGTGCTCAAGGCGCCGCGTGAGGCGATGGCCCGCACCGTCGCCGAGCGCGCCGCCCGCCGCCTGCAGCACGAGCCGGTCGACGAGTTCGACCAGGACGCCGCCGTCGAGGACCACGACGACGACCTGCGCCGGGGCCAGCCCTAGCCGCTCGGGGACCAAAGCCTCTGTCGGCGCCCGGGGACGGTTCAGCACCCTGATCCTCCAGACATCCGCCCGGGGTGTCCTGGTGCCAGGAGGGTGCGCGATGGCCGTCGAGACCGAACGTTCCGTAGCCGAGCAACCGGGGAGCGAACCACGGGGGGCGCTGCGGCTGCCGCAGGCGACCGCCCTGATCGTGGGCAGCATCATCGGGGTCGGCATCTTCAACCTGCCCGGGTCGCTCGCCGCCTACGGGCCGATCAGCCTGCTCGCGATGCTGCTGACCACGGTCGGGGCGTTGGCGCTGGCGGTGATGTTCGCCAGGATGGCCACCAGGATGCCGGCCGACGGCGGACCCTACGCCTATGCCCGCGCCGCGTTCGGCAACACGGTGGGCTTCTCGAACGCCTGGCTGTACTGGATCACCGCGTGGTCCGGGAACGCGGCGATCGTCGTCGGCTGGGTGCTCTACGTCGAGGAGTTCGTCAACAAGGGCGGGGCCAGGATCGGGTCGATCCTGCTGGCGCTGCTCGGGCTGTGGATCCCCGCCGCGATCAACCTCAGCGGGGTCAAGAACATGGGCGCGGTCCAGGTCTGGACGTCGGTCCTGAAGTTCGTCCCGCTGGTCTTCATGTCGACCGTGGGGCTGTTCTTCATCAGCACCGGCAGCTTCCACCCGTGGAACCTCAGCGGCGACACCAACGTGGCGGCGATCGGCGGGGCGATGGCCCTGTGCCTGTTCTCCTATCTCGGGGTCGAGACGGCAGCTGTCGCCGCGGCGAAGGTCGAGCACCCGGAGCGGAACGTATCGCGAGCCACGATCCTTGGGACCCTCGGCACCGCGGCGGTGTACCTGCTGTCCCTGGTCGCCGTGTTCGGGATCGTGGGCAGCGCCCGGCTCGCGACGTCGACCGCGCCGTACTCGGCAGCGGTCAACGACATCTTCGGCGGCACCTGGTCGGGGTACCTGATGGCGGCCCTCGTCGTGATCTCGGGCTTCGGCGCACTGAACGGCTGGACCATGATCTGCGCCGAGATGCCCCTCGCGGCGGCCTCCGACGGGTTGTTCCCGGCGGCCTTCGGGCGGCTCTCGGCCCGAGGCGTGCCGACGTTCGGCATCGTCTCGTCGACCCTGCTCGCGTCGGTGGTGATGGTCCTCGCCTACGCCGGCTCGGGCGGGTACACGGTGTTCAACACCCTGGTCTACATGTCGGGGATCACCGCGGCGGTCCCGTACGGCTTCTCCGCCCTCGCGCAGATCACCTGGCGCCTGCACGACAACCGTTCGCTGCGCACCCCAAGGTTCGTGCGAGACGTCACGGTCGCCGTCGTCGCGCTGGTCTTCTCCGTCCTGTTCATCTGGTACTCCCGCAACACCGGCGGGAGCCGTTGGCAGGAGTACCTGCCGTTCGTGTTCGCCGGCGTGGCCTTCCTGCTCGGGATCCCGGTGTACCTGGCCCAGCGCGCCCATCTGACGCCGCCGCCCCCGGTGCCCGCCTACCCCGCCCAGCGCAGAGCGTGAGGAGCCATCATGTCGTTCCACGTCGACTCCGAGGTAGGCGTCCTGCTGCAGGTGATCGTGCACCGGCCCGGCCTCGAGCTCGCACGCCTCACGCCGATGAACGTCGAGGAGCTGTTGTTCGACGACGTGATGTGGGCGCAGCGCGCCCGCGAGGAGCACGACGCCTTCGTGCTGAAGCTGCGTGCCAAGGGCGTGCAGGTGCACCTGTTCGACGAGCTGCTGGCGACCGCGCTGGACCAGCCGGGAGCCCGTGAGTTCGTGCAGGACCACCTCACGACGGCGACCAGGTTCGGGCCGGCCCTGGACGCGACGATGGACGAGATGGTCGCCTCCCTACCGGCTCAGCAGCTGACCGAGATGCTCATCGGTGGGCTGCTCAGACGCGACCTGTCGGTGACCGACCCGTCCAGCCTCCTGCTGGAGTACCTGGGTCCGGACGACTTCCTGCTGCGGCCCCTGCCGAACCACCTGTTCCAGCGGGACAACTCCGCGTGGGTCTACGACGGGCTGTCCATCAACCCGATGTCGAAGCCGGCGCGCAAGCGGGAGACCATCAACTCGCGGCTGGTGTACACCTTCCACCCGATGTTCGCCGGAGCCTATCCGGCCCTGCACTACTACTACGGCAACGACGCCGATGCCCACGACCCGGCCACCTGCGAGGGTGGGGACATCCTGGTCATCGGCAACGGGGCCGTGATGATCGGCATGGGGGAGCGCACGACCCCCCAGGGTGTGGAGTTCCTCGCGCGGCAGTACTTCGCGCACGGAGCGGTGACCAAGGTGATCGCCGTCGAGCTGCCGAGGGCTCGGGCGTTCATGCACCTGGACACCGCGATGACGATGGTCGACCGCGACGCGTTCAGCGTCTACGCCTACCTGCCCGACGACCTGCGCTCGTTCACCCTCACGCCGGTGGGCGACGCCGGTGGGTACCGGGTGAGCGAGAACTCCGAGCTGTTCCCCGTGGTGGCCGAGGCGCTCGGCGTCGACAAGGTTCGCGTCCTGCGCGCCCCGGTCGACGTGATGGGCGCGCAGCGCGAGCAGTGGAACGACGGGAACAACTTCCTCGCCGTCGCCCCCGGGGTGATCTTCGGTTACGAACGCAACACCACGACGAACACGTTCCTGCGGCGGGAGGGCATCGAGATCGTGACTATCGCGGGCGCCGAGCTCGGGCGCGGGCGCGGCGGCCCGCGCTGCATGACCTGTCCCATCGAGCGCGCGGCGGTCGTCTGAGCCCGAGTCCGCCCCGCCGCTCACCCCGTTGCTCGTACCCAGTCCCCCTGGAGGACACGTCATGCCGGTCACCCTCGCCCAGCGCGACTTCGTGAAGGAGCTGGACCACACCAGTGGAGAGCTGCAGTTCCTGCTCGACCTGGCCCGCGACCTCAAGCGGGCCAAGTACGCCGGCACGGAGGTCCCCCGGATGCGGGGCAGGAACATCGCGTTGATCTTCGAGAAGACCTCCACCCGGACGCGCTGCGCGTTCGAGGTCGCGGCTCACGACCAGGGGGCGCACGTCACGTACCTGGACCCGACGTCGTCCCAGATCGGCCACAAGGAGAGCGCGGCCGACACCGCCCGGGTCCTGTCCCGGATGTTCGACGGCATCCAGTTCCGCGGGAAGGAGCAGGACACGGTCCAGGAGCTGGCGGACAACGCCGACGTCCCCGTGTACAACGGGTTGACCGACCAGTGGCACCCGACCCAGATGCTGGCCGACTTCCTGACGATGTCCGAGCACGCCGACGGACGGCCGCTGCGCGAGGTCTCGTACTGCTTCCTGGGTGACGGCCGGTTCAACATGGGCCGTTCCCTCTTGGTGATGGGCGCGATCATGGGAGCCGACGTGCGCATCTGCGCACCCAGGGACCGGTGGCCGGCCCAGGACGTCCAGGACGCCGCGGCGCAGCGTGCGGAGGAGTCAGGGGCGAGGATCCTGCTGACCGACGATCCGGCGAAGGGTCTGCGCGGCGCCGGGTTCGTGCACACCGACGTGTGGGTGTCGATGGGTGAGCCCAAGGAGGTCTGGGCGGAGCGTGCCCGCGAGCTGCTGCCGTACCAGGTGAACGCGGCCGCGATGGCTGCCACGGGCAATCCGCGGGCGAAGTTCATGCACTGCCTGCCTGCGTTCCACGACACCCGTACCGTGGTCGGTGCGCAGGTGGCCGAGAGCACCGGCCTCACCGGCGGGTTGGAGGTCACCGACGAGGTGTTCCGGTCGCCCGCGAACATCGCGTTCGACCAGGCTGAGAACCGCCTGCACACGATCAAGGCGCTGATGGTGGCCACCGTCGGTCGCTGACGGGCGGCTCGTCGTAGGGCCCACCGACCGACGTCCGTCCGGAGAAGGAGAAGGCAGATGCGCATCGTGGTCGCACTGGGGGGCAACGCGCTGCAGCGTCGCGGAGAGCCGATGACGGTGGACGGGCAGCGCGCGAACATCGCGGTGGCCGCTCGTGCTCTGGCACCCGCGGCGCTGGAGCACGAGCTGGTGATCACGCACGGCAACGGACCCCAGGTGGGTCTGCTGGCGCTGCAGGCGGCGGCCTACGACGACGTCTCCGACTACCCGTTCGACGTCCTGGGCGCGCAGACCGAGGGGATGATCGGCTACCTGATCGAGCAGGAGCTCGGCAACCTGCTGCCCTTCGACAAGCCCGTCGCCACGATGCTCACCATGACCGAGGTCGACCCCGCCGACCCCGCCTTCACGAACCCGACCAAGTTCGTCGGCCCGGTGTACTCCGAGGCGGACGCCGAGCGGCTGGCCCAGGCCCGAGGGTGGGTGGTGCGCCAGGACGGGCAGCTGTGGCGGCGGGTGGTGCCCTCGCCGGCGCCGGTGCGGATCTTCGAGTCGCGGCCGGTGCAGTGGCTGCTGCAGCAGGGCTGCGTGGTGGTCTGCGCCGGGGGCGGCGGGATCCCCACGATGTACCGGCCGGGCACCCGGACGCTGGTCGGTGTCGAGGCGGTCATCGACAAGGACCGCGCCAGCGCGGTCCTTGCCGAGGGGTTGGGGGCTGACCTGTTCGTGGTCGCCACCGACGTCGACGCGGTCTTCCTCGACTGGGGTACCCCCGAGCAGGTCGCCATCGCGTCCGCGCACCCGGACGCCCTGAAGGACGAGCTGTTCCCCGCCGGGTCGATGGGGCCCAAGGTCGAGGCTGCGGCGAGGTTCGCGCGCAACACCGGCCGCCGGGCGGTCATCGGCTCGCTGACCGACCTCGCTGGGATGATCGCGGGCAGCGCAGGAACCGTCATCGACGTGAACGTGGTCGGCGTCGTCGACGCCGCGGGCCGGGTCAGATGAGGGCGAGGCCCACGCCGAGCAGGACGCCGTAGACGAGCTCGGCCCGGCCGGTCTCGCGCAACACGGGGATCAGCGCCAGACCACCGGCGCCGCCGCGCACGAGCCGCACCGCCGGCACCATGACCAGTGCCGACGCCAGCGCCAGCAGGGCCGTGGGGTGCCACGGCGCCACGGCGAGGGCCAGCGCGAGCGCGAGGGCCAGCTGACCGACGTACAGACGACGGGTGGCGGCGTCACCGAGGCGAACGGCGAGGGTGCGCTTGCCGGCGACCGTGTCGGTCGGGATGTCGCGCAGGTTGTTGATGACGAGCAACGCGGTGGCCAGCGCTCCGACAGGAACGGCACAGGCCACGGCCAGCCAAGGGACCCGCTCGAGCTGCACGAACGTCGAACCTGCGGTAGCGACGAGGCCGAAGAACACGAACACGAAGAGCTCACCGAAGCCGTAGTAGCCGTAGGGCTTCGGTCCGCCGGTGTAGAGCCAACCGGCGGCGAAGCACACGAGGCCGAGCGGGAGCAGCCACCAGGTGGTCGCCGCCGCCAGGGCCAGTCCCGCCATCGCCGCCACGCCGAACGACGCCAGCGCCGCCTTCTTTACCGAGCCGGGCGACTTGAGGCCCGAACCGACGAGGCGGATCGGCCCGACCCGCGTCTCGTTGTCAGTCCCCTTCACGCCGTCGCGGTAGTCGTT
>JBBQGB010000020.1:0-50136 GCA_038322575.1 Actinomycetales bacterium | reverse complement strand
CCGTAGGCCCCGTCGATGCTCGCCTCGAGCAGCGGGGAGGAGATCGCCAGCTCGGCCGCCTGCACCGCGCGGTCCTCGCCGCGGGCCGAGCCGATGCCCATGAGCGCCGACCCGGCCCCCTGCATCACGGATTTGACGTCGGCGAAGTCGAGGTTGATGAGGCCGGGGGTGGTGATCAGGTCGGTGATGCCCTGCACACCCGACAGCAGCACCTGGTCGGCGCTCTTGAAGGCGTCGAGCATGCTGACCGCGCGGTCGCTGATCGACAGCAGCCGGTCGTTGGGGATGACGATCAGCGTGTCGACCTCCTCGCGCAGCGAGGCAATGCCGGTCTCGGCGCTGTTGGCGCGCCGGCGTCCCTCGAAGGTGAAGGGCCGGGTGACGACACCGATGGTGAGCGCGCCGAGCGAGCGGGCGATGCGGGCCACGACGGGCGCGCCGCCGGTGCCGGTGCCGCCGCCCTCGCCGGCGGTGACGAAGACCATGTCGGCGCCCTTGAGCACCTCCTCGATCTCCTCCGCGTGGTCCTCGGCGGCGCGCTTGCCGACCTCGGGGTCGGCGCCGGCGCCCAGCCCGCGGGTGAGCTCGCGGCCGACGTCGAGCTTGACGTCGGCGTCGCTCATCAGCAGCGCCTGGGCATCCGTGTTGATCGCGATGAACTCGACGCCCTTGAGCCCGACGTCGATCATCCGGTTGATCGCGTTGACGCCGCCGCCGCCGATGCCGACGACCTTGATCACGGCCAGGTAGTTCTGCGGTGCTGCCACGGCGCTGCCTCTCGTGTGGTGCCTGATGGGAACCTCACCCTCAACTGGAGGGTTATAGTTATGTCAACCTCGCGCTGACGCAGACGCTAGGTGCGGTGCGCGGCGAAGCCAACGACCGACGTCGGCGTGTCGGCGCGTTTGTGCGACCACCTCGCGTCGATCGGGTCCCCGCGCCGTGACCACCGCCGTGGTTGCGGTGCCGTGGTCGTGCCCACAACCGTTGCGCCGCAACCACTGCGGCGTCCACGACACACGACAGGGTCCGGGCGGCGGGCGCTCGCTCAGCGCAGGACGGGGGTGGCCGGCGAGCTGAGGTCGTAGACCTTCGCCGGCGTGCGGCGCAGGACGGCGTAGATCGCGGCCTTGCGCTCGCTGTTCGCCGGACCGCCCCACACGACGGTCGAGTCGCCCACGGTCAGGCGGACGTCGTCCGGCGACCCGGCCGAGACCGACTGCACGGTCGAGCGCACCGGCGCCGGCAGCGCGGCGAGCACGGCCAGGGCCGCGCGCAGCGCGGGGCGGGCCCGCTCGCCCAGCGACACCCGGATCACCGGGACACCGGGCAGCGCCGCTGCCGCGGAGGCGAACGCCACCCCGGCGGGGTCGACGACGCGGAAGCCACCGGACGGCACGGGCACCAGCGCCGCCGGGGTCCGCGCCCGCACCACGACGTCGAGCGTCGAGGGCCAGCGCCGCCCGACGGTGACGGCCTCGACGAAGGGAAGCGCGCGCACCCGCTCGGCCATCGCGGGGGTGTCGACCCGGGCCAGCGGACGTCCGAGCGGCGCGGCCACGGCCACGCGCACCTGCTCGGCGCGGGTGGCGCCCACCCCGCTGACGCTCACGTCGCGCACGACCAGCGCGGGGCCGGCGTACAGGAACCCCGCGGCCGCGACGAGCAGGACGGCGACGACCAGGGCGACCGCGAGGGGACGTCGGTGCCGGCGGCGGGCGGCGCGGGCCCGGGCGGCGAAGCGGGCGCTGGTGCCGGCGGGCACGGGGGCCGGGCGGCGCACCGGCCGGGTGGTGGTCACGGTCGCACCGGCGCGGGGCCCAGCAGGGCGAGCACCTCGTCGGCGAGCAGGGTGACGTCGCCGGCGCCGATGGTCAGCAGCACGTCGCCCGGCCGCAGCCGGTCTCGCACGGCGTCGGCGGTGTCGGACCACGAGGGCACGTAGGCCACCCGGTCGGCGGGCAGCGGCACGGCGGCCGCGACCAGCGCCCCTGACACCCCGGGCAGGGGGTCCTCGCGGGCGGCGTACACGTCCATGACGACGACCTCGTCGGCGCCGCCCAGGGCCGCGCCGAACGCCGCCGCGAAGTCGCGGGTGCGGCTGAACAGGTGCGGCTGGAACACGACGACCAGGCGTCCGGCGCCGGCCACCTGGCGCCCGGTGGACACGGCCGCCACCACCTTGCCGGGGTTGTGGGCGTAGTCGTCGAACACCTGGACGCCGCCGGCGCGCCCGCGCGGCTCGAAGCGCCGCCGGGTGCCGCCGAAGGTCGCGACGCCGGCCAGCGCGACGGGAGCGGGTGTCCCGAGGGCCAGCGCCGCGGCGACCGCGGCCAGGGCGTTGAGCGCGTTGTGGTGGCCGGGGACGCCGAGCGCGACGTCGCCGATCCGGCGCCCGCGGTCGACGACCCCGAAGTGGCAGCCGGTCGTGCTGGCCCGCAGGTCGACCAGGCGCAGGTCGGCGGTGGACGACTCGCCGTACGTGACGACGCGGATCCCCCGCGCCCGGGCGACGTCGGCGAGGCGGGCCGAGCCGGCGTCGTCTGCGCACGACACGAGCACCCCCCCGGGCCGGATGCTGGCCGCGAACGCCGCGAAGCCGGCCTCGACGCCGGCCTGGTCGACGTAGTGGTCGAGGTGGTCGGGCTGGACGTTGGTGACGACGGCCACGTCTGGGCGGTAGACGACGAACGTCCCGTCGCTCTCGTCCGCCTCGAGGACGAAGACGTCGCCGCTGCCGTGGTGGGCGTTGGTGCCGCTCTCGGTGAGCTCGCCGCCGATCGAGAACGACGGGTCGAGGCCGGCGTGCTGCAGCGTCACGGTCAGCATCGACGTGGTCGTGGTCTTGCCGTTGGTGCCGGCGACGGCGACGACGCGGTGACCCTGCGCCAGCGAGGCGAGCGCCTGCGAGCGGTGCAGCACCACGAGCCCCTGCTCGTGGGCGGCAGCGAGCTCGGGGTTGCTCGCGCGGATCGCCGAGTTCGCGACGACGGTGCGCGCACCGGCCAGGTGGGCCGCGTCGTGGCCCAGGTGCACCCGGGCGCCCTCCGCGCGCAGCGCGGTGAGCAGCACCGAGTCCTTGGCGTCGCTGCCGCTGACGGCCATCCCGCGGGCGAGCATGATGCGGGCGATCCCGGACATCCCCGCTCCCCCGATGCCGATGAAGTGCACCGGCGCCAGGTCTTCAGCCGCCGGCACCCTCACCTGGGGGCCGCTCACGTGCGGCCCGCGGGGGCCGCCGCGACGCTCGCGGGGGCGCCGTCGACCGCTGCCAGCACCAGGTCGGCCAGCCGCTCGTCGGCGTTCGGCACCCCGAGGGCGGCGGCCGACCCGGCCATCGACTGCAGCGCAGCGGGGTCGGCGAGCAGCGGCACGAGTGTGGTGCGCACCCAGTCGGGTGTGCAGTCCGCGTCGGCCACCAGCAGGCCGCCGCCGGCGGCGACCACGGGTTCGGCGTTCAGCCGCTGCTCGCCGTTGCCGACCGGCAGCGGCACGTACGCCCCGGGCAGGCCGACCGCGGTCAGCTCGCACACGGTGTTGGCGCCCGCGCGGCACGCCACGAGGTCGGCAGCGGCGTAGGCCAGCTCGATCCGGTCCAGGTAGGGGACGACGACGTACGCCGGGCCGTCCGCGGGTGCGGCACCGAGGTCGAGCGGCACGTCCTTGCCCAGACCGCTCGCGTGCAGCACCTGGACACCGGCGGCGAGCAGGTCACGGGCAGCGGCGCCGAAGGTCTGGTTCAGCCGCTGGGCGCCCAGCGAGCCGCCCGTGACGAGCAGCGTCGTGCGCGCAGGGTCCAGGCCGAGCTCGGCGAAGGCGCTGCCGCGCACCTCCTGGCGGCGCAGCCGGCTGATCTCGGGGCGCAGCGGCATGCCGGTGTGCACCGCGTGCGGCAGCGGCGTCCCGGGGAAGCTGACCGCGACGTACGGCGTGAAGCGCGCCCCCAGCCTGTTGGCCAGCCCCGGCAGCGGGTTCTGCTCGTGGATCACGATGGGGACGCCGCGACGCCGGGCGGCGAGGTACAGGGGCGCGCTGACGTAGCCGCCGAACCCGACGACGACGTCGGCGCCGGTGCTCTCGATGGCGGCACCTGCGGCGCTGACGGCCGCGCTGAGCCGCGTACCCAGCCGGACGAGGTCGGCGCCGGGGCGTCGTGGCATCGGCACCTTGGGGACGGTCAGGAAGGGGTACCCCCGCTCGGGCACCAGCCGCGCCTCGAGCCCCTCGGCCGTGCCCAGGGCGGTGACCGTCGTCGCGGGGTCGCGGCGGCGCAGGCAGTCCGCGAGCGCGAGCAGCGGCGAGACGTGACCGGCCGACCCGCCGCCGGCCAGCAGGACCGACAGGCTCACGACCGGGCCGCGCGGCGGCGGCGGGGCGCGCGGGCGCCCGGCGAGCGCGACAACGACCCCGGCAGCACGGCGAGCGAGCGCCGGACGACGCCGACCCGCGTGTGCAGCGCCTCGGGCGCACCGGGCTCGCGCCGGGCGAACGACATCAGCATGCCGAGGGCGACCATCGACGTGATCAGTGCCGAGCCGCCCGAGGAGACCAGCGGCAGCGGGACGCCGATGACCGGCAGCATCCCGATGACGGCGCCCACGTTGACGAGCATCTGGCCGAGCAGCCAGGCCATCGCCCCGGCGGTGGCGATCCGCACGAACAGGTCGTCGGTGCGGCTGACCAGCCGCAGGCACGCGTAGCCGAGCACCAGGAACAGCCCGAGGACGACGAGGGTGCCGGGCAGCCCCAGCTCCTCGCCGATGATCGCGAAGATGAAGTCGTTGTGGGCCTCGGGCAGCCACGACCACTTCTCGCGACTGGCACCGAGGCCGACCCCCCACCAGCCGCCGTCGGCGAGCGCGTACCTGCCGTGGATCGGCTGCAGGCAGGTGTTCAGCTTGTCGGTGCAGGTGCCGCCGATCCAGGCGCCGATGCGGGCCATCCGGTTGGGGCTGCTCAGGACGAGCAGCGCCACCAGCCCGGCCATCACGGCGCCGGCCGACAGGAACATCCGCGCCGGGGCCCCGGCCGCGAAGACGAGGGCGGCGAGGATGACGATCAGGATCATCGCGGTGCCCAGGTCGTGACCGGCCAGCACGAGCAGCAGGGCCAGGGCGCCGACGGGGAACAGCAGCGGGATCACCGCGTGCTTCCACTGCTGGATCAGCGGGCGCTTGCGCACCAGGACGGCGGCGCCCCACACGACCAGCGCCAGCTTCAGCGCCTCGCTGGGCTGCAGCCGCAGGCCGGCGACGCCGATCCAGTTGCGGTTGCCGTTGACGCTGACACCCAGCGGCGAGAACACCATCAGCTGGGCGCCCAGGGTCAGCACGACGGCAGGCCAGCCGAGCGCCTTCCACGCCTTCACCGGCAGCCGCGAGGCGATCACCATGAGGGGCATCCCCAGCACCGCGAACACCAGCTGGCTGCGGAACACCGTGAACACCGAGCCGCTCGCCTTCAGCGAGGTGACGGCCGACGCCGAGAGCACCATCACCAGGCCGACCACCAGCAGCAGCAGCGTCGCGCCGAGCAGCAGGTAGTACGTCGTGACCGGCGAGTCGAGCCGGCCCAGCACGGGCAGGTGGCGCTGCAGGCCGGTGGGGCGCACCGGACGCCGGGTGCCGGCGACCCGTGCCCGGTCGGCGGAACGCTCGGCGGAACGGGCCGCGGTCGAGGTGGTGGTGGCCACGGCTACGAACCGGCCCGGCCGAGCCGGCGCACCGCCGCCGCGAACTCGTCACCGCGCTCGGCGTAGTCGCGGAACATGTCCGTGGACGCCGCGGCCGGCGCGAGCAGGACGGTGTCGCCGGGCCGCGCGAGGGCAGCGGCGGTCTGCACGACGTGGTCCATGACCCCAGTCTCGGCGCTGTCGACCACGACGACGGTGACATCCGGCGCGTGTCGCGCGATCGCCTGGGCGATCAGCGCCCGGTCGCGGCCCAGCAGCACCGCGGCTCGCAGCCGGGAGGCGTTGGTGCGCACCAGGTCCTCGACGTCGGCGCCCTTGAGGACTCCCCCGGCCACCCACACCACGCCCTCGTACGCCGACAGCGCCGCGGCGGCGGCGTGCGGGTTGGTCGCCTTGCTGTCGTCGACGAACGCCACGCCCGCGACGTCCGCGACGTGGGCGATCCGGTGCGGGTCGGGGACGAAGCCGCGCAGGCCGTCGCGCACCGCTGCGGGTGGTACGCCGTGCGCCCGGGCCAGCGCGGCGGCGGCGAGCGCGTTCGCCACCTGGTGCGGCGCCAGCGTCGGGGCGGCGCCCTGGACGTCGGCGAGGGTGCCGAGCTCGGCGGCCGAGGTGCGCCGCTCGGCGACGAAGGCGCGGTCGGCGAGCACGTCGTCGACCACCCCGACCATGCCGACCGAGGGGATCCCCAGGGTGAAACCCGTTGCGACGCAACCGTCCTGGACGTCGGCGTCGCGCACCAGCTGCTCGGTGACGGGGTCCTGCACGTTGTAGACGCACGACCGCTGGGTGCGCTGGTGAATCTCGCCCTTCGCCCGGGTGTAGGCCTCGAGCGAGCCGTGCCAGTCGAGGTGGTCCGGGGCGATGTTCAGCACCGCGCTGGCCTGCGCCGACAGCGAGTTCTCGCGGTCGGGGGCGAGCCAGTGCAGCTGGAAGCTCGACAGCTCGACGGCGAGGACGTCGTACGGGTCGGGGTGCTGCACCAGCTCGACCATCGGGGTGCCGACGTTGCCGCCGGCCTCGGCCCGCAGGCCCGCCGCGCGCAGCATCGAGGTGAGCATCCGCACCGTCGTCGTCTTGCCGTTGGTGCCGGTGAGGGTCAGCCACGGCGCAGCGCCCAGGGGCCGCAGCCGCCAGGCCAGCTCGACCTCGCCCCAGACGGGCACCCCGGCCGCGGCCGCGGCCGCGAGCAGCGGCTGGTCGGGACGCCAGCCTGGCGAGGTGACGACCAGGTCGGGCCGGTGCGGCAGGGCGCCGACGTGCTCGGGCCCGACCCGGACGTCGGCGCCGAGGATCGCGAGGATCTCGCGCCGCTCGGCGGTGGCCGGTGAGTCGGTGGCGTCGACCACCAGGACGTGGGCGCCGCGCTCGAGAAGCGCATCGGCGGCGGCGAACCCGCTGCGCCCCAGGCCCGCGACGACGACGTCGCGGCCGGCCCAGTCCGGCGGGTCGGTCGGGGCGGGGCTCACAGCCCCACGACCCACTCGGCGTAGAAGACGCCGAGGCCCAGGGCGACGAACAGCCCGGCGATGATCCAGAACCGGATGACGATCGTCACCTCGTCCCAGCCGAGCAGCTCGAAGTGGTGCTGCAGCGGCGCCATCCGGAACACCCGCTTGCCGGTCAGCTTGAACGACCCGACCTGGATGATGACCGAGAGGGTGATCAGGACGAACAGCCCGCCGATGATCAGCAGCAGGATCTCGGTGCGGCTGGTGATCGCGAGGCCGGCGAGCGCCCCGCCCAGGGCCAGCGAGCCGGTGTCGCCCATGAAGATCCTGGCCGGTGAGGCGTTCCACCACAGGAACCCGATGCAGGCCCCCATGACGCAGGCGGCCACCACCGCCAGGTCGCGGGAGTCGCGCACCTCGTAGCACTTCAGCGCGGTCGAGCTGAGCGAGTCGCTGGACAGGTTCTGGCAGCTCTGGTTGGACTGCCAGGTGCCGATCAGCACGTAGGCGGCGAACACCAGGGTGCTGGCCCCCGTCGCCAGGCCGTCCAGACCGTCGGTGAGGTTCACCCCGTTGCTGGTCGCCGCGATCATCAGGTAGGCCCAGATCACGAACAGGACCACACCGACGGCGGCGCCCGCGAACGCGAGGTCGAGCCGGGTGTCGCGGATGAACGAGATCTGGGTCGACGCCGGGGTGCGGAACTGGTGGTTGGGGAACCGCAGCACCAGCACGGCGAACAGGATCGACACGACCGACTGGCCGACCAGCTTGGGCACCGCGCGCAGCCCCAGGCTGCGCTGATGGCGGATCTTGATGAAGTCGTCCAAGAACCCGATGAACCCCAGGCCGGCCATCAGGAACAGCACCAGCACCGCGCTGACCGTGGGCGGCTGCAGGGTGACCAGGTGCGCGCCGACGTACGCCAGGAGCGCCGCGCCGATGATCACCGCGCCGCCCATGGTCGGGGTGCCGCGCTTGGTGTGGTGCGAGGTCGGCCCGTCGTCGCGGATGAACTGCCCGTAGGCGCGCTTGACCAGGAACCGGATGTACAAGGGGGTGCCGAGCAGCGAGACGAGCAGCGAGATCGCCGCGGCCGCCAGGACCGCCTTCACGCGCCCTCACCCGCGAGCCGGTCGCCGAGGTGCCGCAGACCGGCGTCGCGGCTGGACTTCAGCAGCACGACGTCACCGGGGCGCAGCTGCGCCGACAGCAGCGCGTGCGCGGCCTCGACGTCCGGCACCAGCACGGACTCCTCACCCCACGACCCTTCCATGACCGCGCCGGTGTGCATCGCCGCCGCGCCCTGGCCGACTACGACCAGGCGGTCGACGCCGAGCCGGACGACGAGCCGGCCGATGCCGTCGTGCTCGCTGACCGACTCCTGGCCGAGCTCGAGCATCTCGCCGAGGACCGCCCAGCTGCGGCCCTCGCGGGTCATGCCCACCAGCGCCTTCAGCGCGGCGCGCACCGAGTCGGGGTTGGCGTTGTAGGCGTCGTTGACGACGGTGACGCCGTCGGGGCGGTCGGTGACCTCCATCCGCCAGCGGCTCACCGGACCGGCGGCCGACAAGGCGACCCCGACGGCCTCGACGTCCAGGCCGAGCTCGAGGGCGACCGCGGCCACCGCGAGCGCGTTGGCGACGTGGTGCTCGCCGTGCAGGCGCAGGGTCACCTGCGACGACCCGGTCGGTGCCACGAGGGTGAACGACGCGCACCCGCGGTCGTCCAGCCGCACGTCGTCGGCCCGGACGTCGGCGCCGGCCGACTGCCCGACGGTGACGACCCGCGCGCGGGTGCGACCCGCCATCGCGGCGACCCGGTGGTCGTCGGCGTTCAGCACCGCGAGGGCCGTGGGCGCCAGGTCGGTGACGAGCTCGGACTTGGCAGCCGCAATCGCCTCGACCGAGCCGAACTCGCCCAGGTGGGCGGTGCCGACGTTCAGGACGACGGAGACGTGCGGCGCCGCGATCCGCGTCAGGTAGGTGAGGTGGCCGACGCCGCGGGCGCCCATCTCGAGCACCAGGTGGCGGGTGTCGGCCTGCACCCGCAGGGCCGTCAGCGGCACCCCGACCTCGCCGTTGAACGACTCTTGGGACGCGACCGTCGGCCCGTGGGTGGCCAGCACCTGGGCCAGCAGGTCCTTGGTGCTGGTCTTGCCCGACGACCCGGTCACGGCGACGACGCGCAGCCCGGGCACCCGGGCCAGGACGTCGGTGGCCAGCGCGGCGAACGCCGCCTGGACGTCGGGCACCACGACGCAGGGCAGTCCCGCGACCTCGTGGTCGGTCAGGGCCGCGACGGCGCCGCGCTCGGCGGCCTGGGTGACGAAGTCGTGCCCGTCGGCGTGCTCACCGCGGCGGGCGACGTACATCCCGCCGGGCTCGGCCAGGCGGGCGTCGGTGACGACGGCTCCGCTGACCAGCAAGGACCCGTCGCCGACGACGCGGCCGCCGACGGCCGCCGCCACCTGGTCCAGCGTCAGCGCGATCACGAGCGACTCCCCGCGAGCGCGGCGACCAGCTCGGTGCGATCGTCGAACGGGTGGACGACGCCAGCGACCTCCTGGCCCTGCTCGTGACCCTTGCCGGCCACCAGCAGCACGTCGCCCGGGCCGACCAGCCCAGCGGCGTGCCGGATAGCGGCCGCCCGGCCGGGCACCTCGACGACCTCGGCGGCGGCGGCCGCGGCCGCGCGGGCGCCGGCCAGCACCGCAGAGCGGATCGCCGCGGGGTCCTCGCTGCGCGGGTTGTCGTCGGTGACCACGACCACGTCGGCGCCCGCGGCCGCTGCCGCACCCATCCCGGGTCGCTTGCCGGGGTCGCGGTCGCCGCCGGCGCCGAGCACCACGACCAGTCGACCGCCGGCGAGGACGGCCGGACGCAGCGCGCTCAGGGCCGCGCCGACCGCGTCGGGGGTGTGGGCGTAGTCGACGACGGCGAGCGGGCCCGCGCCGACGCTCACCTGCTGCATCCGGCCCGGCACCCCACCGGCCTGGGCGAGGCCGATGACGACGTCGTCGGCCTCGATCCCGGCGGCGAGCAGCATCACCGCGGCCAGCGCCGTGTTCATGACGTTGAAGTCACCGGGCATCGGGCAGCGCAGGGACAGGCTCAGCCCGTCCGCGTGCTGCAGGACGAAGGTCGTCGTCGCCCCGTCGGGGACGCGGTCGGTGACGGTCCAGTCCGCGCCCGCACCCCGACGTCCGGACACGGTGGTCACCGGGACGCCGGAGCGCTCGGCGACCGCGCGGCCACCGTCGTCGTCGATGACGACGACGGCGCGCCGGCTGTGCTCGGGGGTGAACAGCAGGGCCTTGGCGGCCAGGTAGGTGGCCATGTCGCCGTGCAGCTCGAGGTGGTCCTGGCTGAAGCTGGTGAAGCCGGCGACGTCGACGACCACGCCGTCGACCCGGTGCTGGGCCAGCGCCTGGCTCGAGATCTCCATCGAGCAGACCTGCACGTGCTGCTCGCGCATGCTGGCGAGCAGCCGGTGCAGGTCGGGGGCCTCGGGGGTCGTGCGCACGCTGGGCTCGGCCCGGTCGGCGACGCGCGTCTCGACGGTGCCGATCATGCCGGTCACCCGGCCCAGGGCCCGCAGGGCGGCGTCCAGCAGGAAGGTCGTGGTGGTCTTGCCGTTGGTGCCGGTGACGCCGAGCACCTGCAGTGCGTCGGCGGGATGGCCGTACACCTCGGCGGCGACCGCCCCCAGCACCAGGCGGGGTGCCTCGCAGACCAGGGTGGGCAGCCCTGCGGCCTGCCCCAGCCGGTGACCGCGTTCGTCGGTGAGCACCGCGACGGCGCCGGACGCCGCCGCCTGCCCCGTGAACTCGGCGCCGTGCGCGCTGGCGCCGGGCAGCGCGGCGTACAGGTCGCCGGGGCGCACCGCGCGCGAGTCGAGGGTGGCTCCCGTGACCAGCTGGGTGCCACGGGAGGCGGGGATCAGGTGGGCGCCCGCGACCACACCGCGGGCCACGTCCGCGAGTGCGGCGAGCGTGGACCCGGTGGCGGCGGCGGGACGCGGACCGGCTGGCGTCGGCACGGGGTGAGGCTACCGGCCGTCCGTGGTCAGCCGGATGCTGGGCGACGCGGCGCCGGTGGGCGGGATCTGCAGCTCCTGCAGCGCGTAGGTCATGATGTCGCGGAACACCGGGGCCGCGACGGTGCCGCCGTAGTAGCCCTTGACCGGGCGCTGCAGGGTGACCGCCACCACCAGCTGCGGGTCGTCCGCCGGGGCCAGGCCGATGAACGAGCCGGTGAAACCGCGGTAGCACCTGCAGGTGTCGTCTCGGCGCTGGGCGGTGCCGGTCTTGCCCGCCACGCGGTACCCGGGGATCCTGGCCTCGGGCGCCGTGCCCTCGGTGCTCACGACCCCCTCGAGCATGGTGATGACGGTCTTGGCGGTGGCCGCGCTGACGACGCGGGTGCCGGTGGCGGGGGGTGCGGTCGCCACCGTGCCGTCGGAGCGCTGGACGCCCTCGACCAGACGGGGTGGCATGCGCACCCCACCGTTGGCGATGGTCTGGTAGACCCCGGCGGCCTGCACCGCGTTGACCGACAGGCCCTGACCGAACAGCACGGTGTAGCGCTGCGTGCCGCTCCAGTCCTGCACCGGGGCCAGGATGCCGCGGCTCTCGCCGGGGAAGGCCAGCCCGGTGGGGCGGCCGATGCCGAACTTGGCGAGGTAGTCGTGCATGGTCGCGGCCGGCACCCGCTCGCCGGCCAGGATCGTGCCGACGTTGCTCGAGGTCGCGAGCACCCCGGCGAAGGTCAGGTGCTCGACCGGGTGGCTGTGGCTGTCGTGGAAGGTCTTGCCGGCCCGGCGCAGCGTGCTCGGCACCGTGAACGGCGAGGAGGCCTTCACGACGCCCTCCTCGATCGCGGCCGCGGCGGTCATCACCTTGCCGGTCGATCCGGGTTCGTAGATGTCGCCGAGCGCCCGGTTGCGCAGGTTGGCGCTGAGGGCCACACCGGTGGCCTCGGGGTCGAAGGTCGGGGCGTTGGCCAGGGCCAGGATCGCGCCGTCCCGCACCCGCATGACCACCGCGGTGCCCGACAGCGCGCCGGTCGCCCGGACCTGCGCGGCGAGGGCCTTCTCGGCCTTCCACTGCAGGTCGCGGTCGATGGTCAGCCGGACGTCGGCGCCGGGCACGGCGTCGAACCCGGCGATCGCGCTGGTGGCGATCTGCCGGCCGCTGGGGTCGCGCTCGAAGGTGCTCTTGCCGTCCGTGCCGGTCAGCTGGGCGTCCAGCCGGGTCTCCATCCCGCCCAGCGGCTTGTTGTCACTGGAGTACCAGCCGGTGATCGGCGCGGCCAGGCCACCCGAGGGGTGCACGCGCCGACTGGTGCGCGTGCCCGACACCCCGCCGATGTCCAGGTCGTCCACCGCCCGCCAGACCTGCGGGGTCACCGACCGCCGGAGCACGACGTAGCCGCGGGTGCCGGTCAGCTTGGTGGTCAGCGTCTCGACGTCCTGGCCGAGCAGCGGGGCCAGCAGCAGGGCGGCGTCGCGGGGGCCCAACGTCTGCTTGAGCTTCTTGCCGGCGTGGGCCGGGTCGGGGACGAACCGCTGCCAGGCCGCGACGACCCGCTGGCTGGCCACGACGTCCCAGCGCTCGACGCTGGCGGCCAGGGTGGCACCGTGGGTGTCGAGCACCGCGCCGCGCAGGGCGGGCACGGCCACCGTCGTCAGGCGGCCGCCGAGGGCCTCCTGGGCCATGGCTGACGCGTCCAGCGCCTGCAGTCGCAGCAGCTGGACGGCGAACAGGCTGATCACGACGCACACACCGAGGAACATCGCGCGGACCCGGCGCTGGGGGTGCGCCGCGGGACGCCGAGCCGGGCGGGGACGCTGCGCAGCGCGGGGGCGCTGGGCCGGGCGGGGACGCTGCGCAGCGCGGGGGCGCTGGGCCGGACGGGGACGCTGGGCCGGACGGGGACGCTGAGCCGGACGGGCGGTCGAACGAGGGCTGGGCTGGTCCACGTTCACCTCGTCGTCGTGGGCTGGGCCGTCGGTGCGGGGGTGGCTGTGGCGCCCGGGGTCGGTGCGCCGGTGGCACTGGCCGTCACCGTAGGTGCCGTCGGCGTGACCGCCGGTGTCGCCACGCCGAGCACCTTGCCGTCGGACAGCCGCAGGAAGGCCACCGACCCCGAGGGCACCATGCCCAGGGCGGCGGCCTTGCTCGACAGCCGCTGCGGCGAGGCCTGGCCGGCGATGTCCTCGCGCAGGGCCTGGGACTGGTCGGCGAGCTCACCGGACCTGGCCCGCAGATCGTGCAGCTGGAACGAGCCCTGGGCCAGGGCGGTGTTGACCAGCAGCAGCGTGACCAGCCCGGCGACCAGCAGGGCCAGGGCCAGGACGACGAAGACGGTGCGGCCGCGCTCGGCGACCGGGGCGGCGACCACCCGCAGGGTCGGGCGCGGGGGCCGGGCCGCGCCGCGGGAGGGCACCCGGGCCGGTGCGCGACCGGCCCGCGCTCCGGTGCTGGCCGCCAGGGTCTGGCTCATGCGACACGTCCCTTCCGGGGCTCGGGTGCGACGGGCGTGCGGCGCAGCCGCTCGGCGGCGCGCAGGCGGGCCGAGGCCGCCCTCGGGTTCTGCTCGATCTCGGCCGGGCTGGGCGGCTCGCTGCCACGGACCAGCAGACGCAGGTACGGCGCGTGCTCGGGCAGCTCGACCGGCAGGCCCTGCGGTGCGCTGCTGCGGGCCCCGGCGGCCAGCGCCTGCTTCACCAGGCGGTCCTCCAGGGAGTGGTAGGCGAGCACCGCGATCCGGCCCCCCACGGCGAGCGCGTCCACGGCGGCCGGCAGCGCCGTCCGCAGCGCGTCCAGCTCGTCGTTGACCTCGATCCGCAGCGCCTGGAAGGTGCGCTTGGCCGGGTTGCCGCCCTGGGTGCGGGTGGCCGCGGGCACGCTGGACCGGACGATCTCGACCAGGCGGGCGGACGTCGTGAACGGCGCGCGCTCGCGCTCGCGGACCACGTTCGCGGCGATCCGCCGGGCGAAGCGCTCCTCGCCGTAGTCGCGCAGCACGCGCACCAGGTCGGCGACGTCGTAGGTGTTGAGCACCTCGGCCGCGGTCACCCCGTGCGACTGGTCCATCCGCATGTCCAGCGGCGCGTCGACGCGGTAGGCGAACCCGCGGTCGTCCTCGTCCAGCTGCAGCGAGGAGACGCCCAGGTCCAGCAGGACGCCCTGGACGTCGGTGAGTCCCAGGTCGGTGAGCACCTGCGGCAGATCGTCGTACACGGCGTGCACCAGGCGCACCCGGTCACCGAACTCGGCCAGCCGCTCGCCGGCCAGCGCCAGGGCCTCGTGGTCGCGGTCGACGCCGACCAGCACCGCGTCGGGGCAGGCCGTCAGCAGGGCGTGCGCGTGGCCACCCATGCCGAGCGTCGCGTCGACCACGACGGCGCCCTGCGCGCGCAGCGCCGGCTCGAGCAGGGCCACCACGCGGTCGCGCAGGACCGGCACGTGCCGCTCGGCCGCGTCGCCGGTGCGCGCCATGGTGGTCCTTCCTGCGGTGCCAGTCGTGCGCGGTTCGTGCGGTCACTGCGGTTCGTGCGGTCGCTGCGGTTCGTGCGGTCACTGCGGTTCGTGCATCGCCGTCCGGAGGTGCTCCGTCCGGCCAGGTCCCCAACCGCTCCTGGTCCGGCCTGGCACCGGGGAAGTGCGCCAGGACGGCGGGAGCGGGTGGAGACCTCGACGGACGGGTGGGCGGCGCGGTGGTGCGGGGTGGAGCGGCTCAGATCAGGCCGGGGACGACCTCCTCGTCCTGGTCGGAGTAGTCCTGCTCGCTGGCCTGGACGTACTGCGCCCAGCGGGCGGCGTCCCAGATCTCGACCCGCGACAGCGCGCCGATCACGGCGCAGTCGCGGTCCAGGCCGGCGTACTCGCGCAGCTGCTGGGGCACCGTGATCCGGCCCTGGCGGTCGGGCACCTCGTCGCTGGCGCTCGAGCTGAGCATGCGCACGTGCTTGCGGGCCTCGCCCATGGTCGTCGGCGCCGCACGGGCGGCTTCGGCCAGGCGGGCGAACTCGGCCATCGGGTAGACGAACAGGCAGCGGTCCTGGCCACGGGTGATGACCAGCCCCTCGGCCAGCTCGGCGCGGAACTTGGCCGGCAGGAACAGCCGGCCCTTCTCGTCCAGGCGTGGGGAGTGCGTGCCGAGGAACACCGGCCCACCTCCCCGCCCGGGGCCGCTGACGCGGTACCCCTCGTTCGTCGACCCCCAGCGACGCACCCCGCCGCTCCGGTGCCCTCCACATTACCCCACTGCGCTCCCCGGTCAACCGGTTCTTGCCCTCTCGCCCCCGGTCTGTCGCCGACTCGTGGTCGATCAGCGCAGGTCAGCGGGGCATTACCCGCGGTGGAGCGAGGTGGAGCGCATTCCCGCCCCGGACGTCGTCCGGCCGCGTCGGCGCACCCGGTCACGGCGGGCCCGCCCGCCACCGCACGCGGGCTCCGCGGTGGTGCGGGTGGGGCTGGCTGTGCGGCTGCGGCTGTGCGGTGGGGCGAGGAGGAGGTGGGGTTCGACGTGGCGGTGGGGGTAGGGAGCGATCTGGGTGGCTGGCGCGTTGCCTTCGGGGCGAGGTGCCCCGTTCGTCCCGGTCCTGGGTCGCGCGCGGCTGACAAAGCCCGCGCGGCGGCGCAGGATGTACCCGGTCGGCGCACGCACTTCGATGACGACACCAGGAGGTTCCGTGAGCGCCCTGAGCGCACCGCACCCGAGCTCGGCGAGCTCAGCCAGCGCCACCGACACCGTGGCCCACCTGCCGGGCGTGGTCGAGGGGTCGGGGCTGGACGAGCTCACCCGGGTTGCGGGCCTGATCGCCGCGGCGGTCGAGACGGTCGTCGAGGGCAAGCCGCAGGTGGTGCGCACCGCGCTGACCGTGCTGCTCGCCGAGGGTCACCTGCTGATCGAGGACGTCCCCGGCGTGGGCAAGACCATGCTCGCCAAGGCCATGGCGCGGGCCATCGACTGCAGCGTCCGCCGCATCCAGTTCACCCCCGACCTGCTGCCCAGCGACGTCACGGGCGTCAGCATCTTCAACCAGGAGCAGCGCGACTTCGAGTTCAAGCCCGGGGCGATCTTCGCCAACGTGGTGCTCGGGGACGAGATCAACCGGGCCTCGCCCAAGACCCAGTCCGCGCTGCTGGAGTGCATGGAGGAGCGCCAGGTCACCGTCGACGGCGAGACCTACCTGCTCGAGGCGCCGTTCATCGTGGTCGCCACCCAGAACCCGATCGAGATGGAGGGCACCTACCCGCTGCCCGAGGCCCAGCGCGACCGGTTCATGGCGCGCGTCTCGATGGGCTACCCGTCGCCGCGGGCCGAGCTCGACATGCTCAGCAGCCACGGCTCGAGCTCGCCGCTGGACGAGGTCACCCCGGTCGCCAGCGCCGCCGACATCCGCCGCCTGGTCGCGACCACCCGCGAGGTCTGGGTGAGCGAGGCGGTCAAGCAGTACGTGGTCGACCTGGCCGGCGCCACCCGCACCTCCAGCGACCTGCGGCTGGGTGCCTCGCCGCGCGCCACCTTGCACCTGCTGCGGGCCGCCCGGGCGCACGCCGCGCTCGAGGGCCGCGACCACGTGCTGCCGGACGACGTGCAGGTGCTCGCCGCCCCCGTCCTGGCCCACCGGCTGCTGCTCACCCCGGACGCGATGCTCGCCCGGCGCTCGGCCGTCGACGTCGTCAGCGCGCTGCTGCAGCGGGTGCCGGTGCCCGCGGCGAGCCCCCGCTAGCCACCGACCATGAGCCTTCGCGCCACCCGCCGCCGGGTCACCAGCACCCTCACCGCACCGTTCGCGCGGCTGACCACCCGCGGTCGGGCGGTCCTGTCGGCCGGGGTCACCGCGGCGCTGTGCGCCCTGGCCCTCGGCCAGCGCGACCTGCTGCGGGTGGGGGTGCTGCTCGCCGTCGTCCCGCTGCTGACCGTCCTCGTGCTCGGTCGGGCCCGGTACCGGCTGGCGTGCACCCGGACGGTGAGCCCGGCCCGGGTCGAGGCCGGCCAACCGGCGCGGGTGGTGCTCGAGGTCGCCAACGTGTCGGGGGCGCGCTGCGGCCTGGTGCTGGCCGAGGAGCACGTGCCGTACGTCCTGGGCTCGCGGCCGCGGTTCGTCCTGCCGGGCCTGGAGCCGGGCGAGCGGCGGGCGATCAGCTACCCGGTGCGGTCCGACGTCCGCGGTCGGTTCACGGTGGGCCCGCTGAGCCTGACCCTCACCGACCCGTTCGGCATGGGCGAGCACCGGCGGTCGTTCAGCGCGCGGGACGAGCTGGTCGTGACCCCGCCCGTGGTCGCGCTGCCGGCCGTCAGCCTCTCGGGTGACTGGACCGGCTCGGGCGACTCGCGACCGCGCGCGGTCGCCTCCTCGGGTGAGGACGACTCGACCACCCGCGAGTACCGCCAGGGCGACGACCTGCGCCGGGTGCACTGGCGCTCGACCGCCCGGCGCGGCGAGCTGATGGTGCGCCGCGAGCATCAGCCCTGGCAGAGCCGGGCGACGCTGCTGCTGGACCGGCGCCGCGCCGCGCACCTGGGCGACGGCCCGGCGTCCAGCTTCGAGTGGTCGGTCAGCGCGCTCGCGTCGGTCGCCGTGCACCTGGCCGGCCGCGGCTACGCGGTCCGCCTGGCCGACGGCGAGCACGCCGACATCGGCACCTGGGCGTCCGGCCCGGCCGGCGACGGCGCGGCGTCCACGGTCCTGGACGCCCTGGCGTCGGTCGGCGCGGGCGGCGAGGTCGAGCTCGAGCGGGCCGTCTCGGCCGCGGTGAGCGGGTCGACCGGGGGGCTGGTCGTCGCCGCCCTGGGCCGGCTGGCCGCCGCGGACGTCGCGGCCCTGGCCCGCCTGCATCAGCCGGGCACCTCGTGCGTCGCGCTCGTCGCCGACGCCTCCGCCGAGGTCAGCGCGGCCCGCAGCGGGGCGCACGACGGAGCCCTGGACCTGTTGCGCGCCACCGGCTGGGACGTCGTGCGCGCCGAGCCGGACGAGGCGCTGGCCCGGACCTGGGGTCGGGTCGGGTCGGGTCGCTCGCTGCTCACCGGGGGACGGCGATGAGCCGCCCGGCCGCAGCCGCCGACCGGTGGGCTCCGGTGGTGGCGGCGACCGCGACGCTGCTGACGCTGTGGTCGATGTCGCCGGTCGTCGACGGCCGCGGCTGGTGGAACCCCAGCCTGCTGATGCTGCTGATCGTCCTGGGGGTCGGGTCCGGCGCGCGCGCCCTGCGGCTGCCGCTGGCGGCCATCGCGCCCGCGCAGGTGCTCGCCGGGGTGGTCGGGCTGACCGCGGTCTTCGCCGGCGGTGAGGCGGTGCTCGGACTGCTGCCCGGGCCGGACGCCGTCACCGCGCTCGCCCGGGTCGTCGCCGACGGTGGTGACACCATCCACCGCTACCAGGCGCCGGTGCCGATCGGCGACGGCATCTCGCTGCTGATCGCGGCCGGGGTGCTCGGCGTGGCCGTCGTGGTCGACCTGGTCGCGGTCACCCTGCGTGCCCCCGCCGCCGCTGGGCTCGCGCTGCTCGCGCTGTACTGCGTGCCGGCCGCCGTCGTCCCGGATGGGCTGTCGGCGCGCTACTTCATCGCGGCCGCGATCGGCTGGCTGCTGCTCCTCGCGCACGACGCGAGCGCCCGGGTGCTCCGCTTCGGCCGGCTGCTGCCCCGGTGGGGCGGGGCGTCGTCCGGCACGCGGGTGAGCGTGGCCAGCGACACCGGCGCCCTGGCCGCCACCGGGCGCCGGCTCGGGGTGGCGGCGGTCGCCGCGGCGGTGCTGGTGCCCGCCCTGGCCCCGGGCCTGTCCGAGGGGCTGCTGACGACCGGCGGCGGCTCCGGTGACGGGCGCGCCGGCATCACGGTCATCAACCCGGTGCTGACGCTGCGCGACAACCTCAACCCGCGTCGCGACGTCGAGGTGCTGCGCTACACGACCGCGCAGAAGGCGGTCGCCCCCTTGCGGCTGCTCACCGCCGACAGCTTCGACGGCAACGAGTGGCGGCCGGCGACCACCGAGGTGTCGCGGCGTCAGCGAGCCAGCCGGGGGCTGCCGGCTCCCCCGGGGCTGTCCGCCGACGTCGCGCGCGAGGCCTACTCGATGCGCATCGAGGTCGGCGGCACCCTCGACCAGGACTTCCTCCCGCTGCCCTACCCGGCCAGCCGGGTCGACATCGAGGGCGCCTGGCTCTACGACGCCAGCTCGTTGAACGTGTTCGGCGAGGGCGAGACGGTGCGCAACAAGAGCTACGGCGTCGACTACCTCGACGTGGCACCGACGGCCGAGCAGCTGCGCTCCGCCCCCGAGCCACCGGGCGCCATCGCCACCACCTACACGCGGCTGCCCCGCTCGCTGCCCGACGTCGTCCGCACGACCGCCGCCGACCTCACCAAGGACGTCGTCAGCAAGTACGACAAGGCCCTGGTGCTGCAGCAGTGGTTCCGCGAGGACGGCGGCTTCACCTACTCGACGCGGGCGCCCTCGGACGCCGGCGGCGACGCGGTCGCCGCGTTCCTGGACCAGAAGCAGGGCTTCTGCGTCCAGTTCTCCTCGGCCATGGCGGTCATGTCCCGGTCGCTCGGCATCCCCGCCCGCATCGCGGTCGGCTTCCTGCCCGGCACCCAGGACGGCGCCGACACCTACTCGGTCAAGCTCACCGCGGCACACGCCTGGCCCGAGCTGTACTTCGAGGGGGCGGGTTGGGTGCGGTTCGAACCGACCCCGGCCAGCCGCACCGGCGTCGCGCCGGCGTGGGCGCAGCCGGGCGTCGTCCCGGTGACCCCCAGCGGGGGAGCGAGCGCGCCTACGACGTCCGGGTCGACCGCCCCGTCCGTCGTGCCACCCGACCGCCGCCTGGGTGACCCGGTGACCCCCACCCCCGGCTCCACGACGCGGCCTCAGACCGGGGCCACGGACCTCGCCGTCCAGCGATCGGTGCCGTGGCGGTGGGTGGTGATCACCCTGCTGCTGCTGGCGGCGCTGGCGCTGACCCCGGTGACGGCGGTGCTCGCCCGACGACGTCGGCGGCGGGCGGCCCAGGACGACCGGGCGCGGATCGAGGCGGCCTGGGCCGACCTGCACGAGGGCGCAGGCGACCTCGGGGTGCCGCTCTCAGCAGGCAGCACCCCGCGCCAGCTGGACGCCGAGCTGGCGCTGGCCGCCCACCTGGGCAGCGAGGACCGTCAGGCGCTGGGCCGGGTGGCGAGCACCGTCGAGCGCAGCCGGTACTCGCGAACCGGCGTCAGCGCGGACGGTGTGGACGCGGACGTGCGCGTCGTGCTCAAGGCGGTGGCCGGCACCCGCAGCCGGGGGCAGCGTGCGCTCGCGCTGGCCCTGCCGCGCTCGGGGACCGCGCGGCTCGCGCAGCTGGGTGACCGGGCCGGTCAGCGGGTCGGGGGGGTCGACCAGCGCGTGTCCCGTGGTCTGCGGGCGCTGCCCGGACGTCGGGTGCGGCGCCGGCGGTAGCGGCGTCCTCCGCAGCCGACCGCTGGAGGATCAGCGGCGGATCGGCCGCCGTGCGGGGTCAGCCGCCCCAGCCGCCGTCGCGGCGACGGTCCCAGCGCTGCTCGAGCCGGGCGAGGAACGAGGCGCGCGAGCTGGTGCCCGCGGGGCGGCGGCGAGCGCGCGCCGTCGTGGCGCCGGTGGCGTCCACGGTGCCGACCGGGCCGCCCTTGCGCTCGGGGGCGGCGGCGAACGCGGCCCCGGCGAGCATCAGGACGAAGCCGATGACCGCGATCGGGACGGTGCTGCGGGCCACGCCGACCACGACCAGCACCAGGCCGACGACGACGCCGATGCCGCCGAACAGGAGTCTGCGTCGTTGGCGCGCGCGGGAGGAGCGGCCCCGCATCGCCGAGGCGAATTTGGGGTCCTCGGCGTACATCGCCTGCTCCATCTGCTCGAGCAGACGCTGCTCGTGCTCAGACAGCGGCACGGCGTCCTCCGGCTGGTTGTGCTCGATCCCGGTGGGGTGGCTGGGGCCGCGGGTGGCGACGAGGTCATCCCCTGTGGATTCAGAATAGGTCGCGTCCGCCCAAGGCGAAAGCGGTGGGGGTCTTTCGGCTCGATCTGGTCGTCGGCACCGCACCCTCGGTGCTTGACCGACTGGTCGAGGCCGGTTCGCGGACGGGCTGCTCGGCGGCCCGGTCAGCGCGTCCGCGGGGGGTGGTGCGGGGGTGCCTGGTCGGGGTCGACCAGGGTGGCGGGTCGAACGCTGCCGGCGCCGAACCGGGCGCTGGCGCGGTCGACGGCGCGCTCGGCGTCGCGCCAGCCGTGGGTGGGTTCGTCCAGCAGCAGCTGGCGCTGCTGGGCACCGGCGTCGCTCAGCCCCTCGATCCGGACGCCGACCAGCCGCAGCCGAGCGCGCTGCAGGCCCAGTCCGTCGAACAGCGAGCACGCCGTGGCGTACACGTCGCGGCTGACGTCGGTGGCCTCGGTGAGGGTGCGCGAGCGAGTGATGGTGGTGAAGTCCGCGAACCGCACCTTGATCGAGACGGTGCGCCCGACCAGCCGCGCCGCGCGCAGGCGAGAGGTCGCGCGCTGGGACAGGCGCAGCAGCTCGCGGTGGACGACGTCGTGGTCGTCGACGTCGCGGGCGAACGTCTCCTCGGCCCCGATGCTGCGCTCGGACTGGACGGGGACCACCGAGCGGGGGTCGCGACCCCAGGCCAGCTCGAACAGGTGCGCGCCGCCGGCCTGGCCCAGCACCCGGAGCAGGGTGTCGACGGGGGTGTGCGCGATGTCGCCGATCGTGCGCAGGCCGAACCGGTGCAGCGTCTCCTCGGTGCGCTCGCCGACCCCCCACAGCGCCCCGACCGGCAGGGGGTGCAGGACGGCGAGGGTCTGCTCGTGCGGCACGACGAGCAGCCCGTCGGGCTTGGCCAGCCCTGAGGCGAGCTTGGCGACGAACTTGGTCGAGGCGACCCCCACCGAGCAGCTGACCCCCTGCTCGTCGGCCACCCGGTCGCGGATCTGCTGGGCGATCTCGGCGGGCCGGCCCAACCGGCGCACGGCCCCGGAGACGTCCAGGAACGCCTCGTCCAGCGACAGCGGCTCGACCAGGGGGGTGATGTCGGCGAACAGCGCCATCACCCCGCGCGAGACCTGGGCGTAGCGGGCGTGGTCGGGCTCCAGGACGACGGCGTGCGGGCAGGCGCGGCGGGCGCGCGCCATCGGCATCGCCGCGTGCACGCCGAAGGCCCGCGCCTCGTAGGTCGCCGACAGCACCACGCCGCGGGTGCCCCCGCCGCCGACGATCACTGGTGACCCCACCAGCTCGGGGTGCTCCAGCAGCGACACCGAGGCGTAGAACGCGTCCATGTCGACGTGCAGCACGGTGCAGCCGGAGTCATCCGGCGCGCCGGCGTCGCTGCCGTGGTCGGCGCGGGTGAACTGACGCCGGCTCATTCGCGTGCCCCGGTCACTGCCCTCACGCCGGTCACTGCCCTCACGCTGGTCACCGGGTCACGCCGGCCGCTCGGCCACCAGGTGCAGCTGGGTGGCCAGCGCGGCCAGCACCGGGTGGTCGGGGTGGTCACCGGCGCGCCGCTCGAGGTCGAGCAGCGCGGTGCGCGCCGCGTCGCCGTCGACCAGGGCCGCGGGCACCAGGTCGCTGAAGATCCGCACCCCGTGCACCTGACGCACCCGCAGCCCGGCGGCGGCGACCAGTGGCACGAGCGTCGACTCGTCGAATCGCCGGGGTAGCGGGTCGTCGGCGCCCCACCGTCCGTCGGGGTCGTCCAGGGCGTGGGCCGCCTCGCTGAACCGGCCGGCCAGGGCGCGGGCGATGACCACGGCGGACCGTTGGGCCACCAGCAGGCTGACCAGCCCGCCGGGGCGGACCACGCGGGCGACCGCGGCCAGCGCGGCGGCGGGGTCGTCGACGTACTCGAGCACCCCGTGACAGCACACCAGGTCGACCCCGGCCGGCTCGACGAACGCCTCGAGGGTGCTCGCGTCGGCCTGCACCGCCTCGACCAGGTGCTGGACGCCGGACTCGGCAGCCCGGCGCTCGAGCGCCGCCAGGGCGTCGGGGCTGGGGTCGGCGACGGTGACCCGGTGCCCGAGACCGGCGAGCGAGACGGCCAGGCCGCCGGTGCCGCCACCGACGTCGAGCACCCGCACCGCACCGGATCGCCGTGTCGTCGGGTCGGCCCCGAGGTCGGCGGCCAGCCGCTGCACGACCTCCCACACCACGGCCGTGCGCGGGGAGTGGGCCACGTCGCCACGACGGGGTCGGCGCGACTGCTCGGGCAGTGGCTCGGGCAGTGGCTCGGGCTGCCGGTCGGCCGGTGGACCAGTCGGTAGGTCGGCCGGTGGATCAGTCGGTGGTTCGCTCGATGGCTCGGCCACGACGGACCTCCCTGGCTGCGGGGCGCGCACTGTCGCGCGCTCGTGCACCAGCCTAGTGATGCCGGGGCCGGGCCCGGCCGGGCCGTTTGCACGCCGCACCGCACGCCGCACCGCACGCCGCTTCGCCGGCCCGTCATCGGCCCGAGCTGCCGGGGCTGGCGTGCCAGAGCTTGCGCGGGGCGGTCTTGGCGTCGTCCCCCGCCGGCTTGATGTCGGCGTACGGCGACTGCCGGAACCCGCTGGCGTGCACCAGCACCCGACGGTGCCGCTCGCCGCCGCCCATGCCGCCGCGCCGCTCGTCCTCGGATGTGGTGAGCAGGGGTGTCGTGGGGTCAGGGGTCAGGAGATCGGGTGCGGCCACGACCGGCCGGGCCGAGCGGCTGGCGGCCGCCCCGCGGGTGGCCTGGTCGCCGTACCCGACCTGCCCGGCGGCCAGGGCCATGGCCTGGGCGTCGGCGGCCTCGAGGGCGTCGTGGACGGCGCTGATCCCGCCCGCGGTCCAGGCCTCCCACAGCGGTGGCAGCTCCCAGGCGCCGGTGGCGCGCACCGACACCCCGCGCGGTCCGGTGCGGCGCAGCACCCCGCGCACCAGCAGCAACCAGGAGTGGAACACCGTCGCGGCGTACGGGCCCTGGACGTCCTCGAAGAACGTGGCGTCGACCGGACCGGTGGTGTCGTCCAGGGTCAGGAACACCACCCGCCGGCCGGAGCGGATCGGCGGGGTCTGGGTGGCCACCTTCACCCCGGCGATCAGCAGGTCGCTGCGGGTGCGCCGGCCCAGCAGGCCGCTCGCGCGGGTGACGCCGAGCGCCTCGAGCAGGGGCGCGTACAGGTCGAGCACGTGGGCGCTGGCGTCCAGGCCCAGCACCTCGAGCTCGGCCCGGACCCGCTCGGGCCCGGTCATCTCGGGCAGCCCGGTGACCCGGGTGGTGTCCGGCGCGTCACCCAGGTCCAGGGCCAGCTGCACCGACTGCTCGGCGGCCGGGACCACGGGCTGGCGCGTCTGGGACTGGGCCGCCGCCAGCACCCGCACGTCACGCTCGCCCGCCGAGCCCGCCGAGCCCGCCGAGCCCGCCGAGCCCGCCGAGCCCGCCGAGCCCGCCGAGCCGGCCTGCGTGCCTGACGTGGCCGCGGCGGTGGACCCGGCTGACCCCGCCGCCCGGGACCGGCCCGCCGGCCGGGCGGCCCGCCCGGTCGAGCGGGTCCACCGGTCGAGCTCGAGCACCTGCAGCAGCAGGTCGCGACGGGTGACCTGGCTGCGGCGCCGCACCGGGAGCCGGGCGGCCAGGCCACCGAGCCCGTACAGCGCGTCGAACGCCCCGGCGACGACGAGCCGCTCGACCACCGGTCGCGAGACCTGCGCCCGGTGCCAGAAGTCGGCCAGCGAGGCGTAGGGGCGCCCGGCCAGGATCCGGGCGACCTCGGCCGCGCTGATGCCCTTGACGTCGGTGAGCGAGAGCCGGATGCCGTACCCGCGGGCGTCCGGCAGGTCGGCCGCCGGCGCCTGGCGCGGACCGGCGTCCGGGCGGCTGGGCCCGGCCTCGAGCTGGTCCAGGATCGCCGGCGGCGGCTCGTCCCACACCGCCACCTGCTCGACCCGGTAGGTGTCGTCGGAGGCGTTGACGTCCAGGCCGAGGACGGCGATGCCCAGGTTGCGGGCGTCGTCCAGGATCAACCGCTTGGGGTACATGCCGGGGTCGTGGGTGAGCACCCCGGCCAGGAACGCCGCCGGGTGGTGGGCCTTGAGCCAGGCCGACTGGTAGGTCGGCAGGGCGAACGCGGCGGCGTGGGCCTTGCAGAAGCCGAACGAGGCGAACGCCTTGAGCACCTCCCAGATCCGGTCGACGTCGGCCGGTGCGTAGCCGCGGGCGGCCGCGGCCGGCCGCCACCAGGCCTGCACCTGGTCCTGGCCGGTGGTCGAGCCCATCGCCCGCCGCACCTCGTCGGCCTCGGCCAAGGTGACCCCGGTGGTGGCCTGGACGATCTTCAGCACCTGCTCGTGGAAGACCACGACCCCGTAGGTCTCGGCGAGCGCGTCGCGCAGGCTCGGGTGCAGGTACTCGGGCTCGCGCCAGCCCTGCCGGGCCTGCAGGAACGGGGTGATCATGTCGGACTTGACCGGGCCGGGGCGGAACAGCGAGATGTCGATGACGATGTCGCTGAACGTCTCGGGAGCGAACTTGCCGACCAGCTCGCGCTGGCCGGGCGACTCGATCTGGAAGCACCCCAGGGTGTGGGCCGAGCGGATCAGCCGGAACGTGGCCTCGTCGTCCAGCCGCACGTCGGTGCGGTCGTCCAGGTCGACGCGCACGTGGTCGACCCGGGCCACCTCGTCGACCGCGTACGCCATCGCCGACTGCATCCGGATGCCGAGGACGTCCAGCTTGAGCAGGCCCATCGCCTCGACGTCGTCCTTGTCCAGCTGGCTCATCGGGAACCCGATCCAGCTGGCCTCGACCGGGGTGCGGTCCAGCAGCGTGCGGTCGGACAGCACCACCCCGCACGGGTGCAGGGCGACGTGGCGGGGCAGGCCGTCGAGCCGCTCGACCAGCTCGAACATCAGGTCGAGCCGCTCGTGCCCCAGCCCGCTGGCCCGCAGCTCGGGCAGTTCGGCGATGGCCGCGCGGGCGTCGCGGGCCCGGATGTGCGGGAACGCCTTGGCGATGGCGTCGACCTCGCCGGGCGGCAGCCCCAGCGCGGCCCCCACGTCGCGCACTGCGTGGCGCACCCGGTAGGTGTCCATCATCGACACGCAGGTGACCCGGTCACCCCCGAAGCGCTCGAGCACCCGCTGGTAGACCTCGGTGCGACGGGCGGACTCGACGTCCAGGTCGATGTCGGGCAGCTGGGCGCGCAGCGGTGAGCAGAACCGCTCCATCAGCAGCCCGTGCTCGAGCGGCTCGATCCCGCTGATGCCCAGCAGGTGGTTGACCAGGCTGCCCGCACCGGACCCGCGCGCGGCCACCCGCACCCCCATCTCGCGCACCAGGTCGCACACGGCGGCGACGGTGAGGAAGTACGTCGGGTAGCCCAGGTGGTCGATGACGTCGAGCTCGTCGTCCAGCCGTCGCTGGACCCGCGCCAGCATCGCGGTGCTGACCCCGGGGTAGCGGGTGGGGACGGCGGCCAGCGCCCGCTCGCGCAGCACCGCACCGGGGGCCTGGTCGGGTCGCAGCCCCAGGACGCCGGGCTCGGGCAGGTGGACCGACCCGATCCCCAGGTCGGTGCGCGGGTCGAGCACGCAGCGCACGGCCAGCGCCGCGGTGTCGTCCAGCAGCCGGCGGGCCTGCTCGGCCGCCAGGTGGCTGCCACCACCGAGGGTGGCGGCGACGTCGGCGGCGGTGCGGGCCATGCTCGCGCCGTCGGCCAGGTGGCCCTGGGCGGTGACCCGGTCGAGGTGGCGGGTGTCGAGGGCGACCAGGCGCCGGGCGGCGTCCAGGACGTCGACGGTGGCCGCGCCGGAGGGGTCGGCGTGGCGCACCGCGTTGGTGAGCACCGCCGGCACGCCGGCCTCGCGGGCCAGGGCGAGCATCCGGCCGGCGTGGTCGGTGCTGAGCGGTCCGCGCGGCGGGCCGTGGTGGCAGACGACCTCGATCGCGAGCGAGCCCGCGGGCAGCGCCTCGCGCCAGCGCGCCAGCACGGCGTGGGCCAGGTCGGGACGGCGGGCCAGCACCGCCCGCCCGACCTCGCTGCCCGGGCCCAGCAGGACGACCAGCGCCGCCTCACCCTCGGAGCCTGCGGTGCCCCCGGCGAGCGCGGCCGGCCGGTCGACGGCGTGCTCGGCGACCAGGGCCAGGTCGGCGACCGGGGTGCCCCGGGCGCCGCCCAGGTGGGCGCTGGCCAGGTGGGCCGCGGAGACCAGCCGGCACAGCTGGGCCCACCCGCGGCCGGACCCGGTCGTGCGCACCGAGGGGCCGGCCAGCGCCAGCACCGTCACCCGCGGTCGCCGCTGGTCGACGACCGCACCCCCCCGCGCGGGGGTCCGACGCCTGGCCCCGGACCCGGCCCCTGACCCTGACCCTGACCCGGACCCCGTGGCGACCATCGGGTCGGCCCAGCCGGGCAGCCCCGCGACCAGCCCGGTGGGCGCGGTCGCGAGGTCGACGCCCAGCAGCGGGGCGATACCGGCCTGCTGGGCGGCCAGCGCGAACTTCACCGCGCCGTACAGACCGTCGCGGTCGGTGAGGGCCAGCGCGCCCATGCCGTGGTCGACGGCCCGCTGCACCAGGTCGCGGGGGTGGCTGGCGCCGTACTGCAGGGAGTAGCCCGACGCCACGTGCAGGTGGACGAAGGGGTCGGTGCTCATCGGGGGCTCACCGGGCGGCTGATCGGGGGGCTGATCGGGGGGCTGATCACTGTCGGGTCGACAGCGGGAGGGCGCTGGTGGACGGCACGGGGTGCGGCACCCCGATCGTCGACTCGACCAGACGCAGGAAGGTCTCGGCGTCCCGCAGCAGGTCGTCGGCCTCGCGGCGGCCCACGACGTCGTCACGGCCGGCCTCGACCGCTGCCCGGCGGGGGGCGCCGGCGTCGAAGAAGGTGGCCCACTCCCCCAGCTCGGGCGCCACGCTGGGCAGCACCTCCCACACGCTGCGCGGGCGACCGCGACGGGTGGGCCGCCCCCGGACCGCCAGCACGGCGGCCGCGGCGCGCAGCGCGGCCAGGTGCGCGGCGACGTACCGCTCACCGGGGACGCCGGCGGTGAACGCCTCGACCAGGCTGTCGTGGGCGCGGTCGACCAGCTCGAGGCTGCTGGCGGTCAGGGGCGGGCGGGTGATCGTGGTCATGGGTCGCTCCGTGGTCGGGGTCGGTGCGGTCGAGGGGGGTTCGCGGGGTGGGGTCAGTCGGCGACGCGAGCCAGGTGCCACGTGTCGCCGGGCCCCCGGGTGTGCACCAGGTCGTAGACCCCGACCGGGCTGGAGCGGCCGGCCGCGGCCTCGACCCGCCAGACCTGGCACTCGCCGGCCACCGTCGTGTCGCCGGCCCGCACGTCGGTGGCAGCCGGGGCGTCGGTGGCCGCCGCGGGTTCGTCGGCCCGCAGCCCCAGCAGCGCGGTCGCCGCGGGGTCGCGCCACCAGGCGCGTCGCTCGTGCCAGCGGGCCAGGACGGCCCGCACCACGTAGAGCCGGCCCCGCCACACGAACGCGTCGGGTGTCGTCTCACCCGGCTCGTCCGCCACTGCCCGCACGTCGACCAGGTCGTCGTACCGTCGCACCATCACGCACCTCCGCCACTCACGCACCGACTCAAGGAAAGGTCGGTCTGCCGAGGGGGAAGGCGGGGCAGCACCGGGTGGGTCGACCCGGACGACGGCTTCCCCACCGCCGCCCGGGTCGACCGGTCACGGACCTGCAGCGGGCCGGGGTCGAGGCGGCCCGCTGCAGATCTCTCGACGCCGGTGGGGAGACCGGCTCGAGGTCGTCGTTCGAACAGGTGTTCGAACTACGAAGAATCTACACCCGCCCTCCGACAGCGCGTCAACACCTACCGGCCGAGATCCTCGCCCGGCCCGTAGTCGCGCTCGACCACGGCCACCCGCACCCGGTAGTCGGCGTACCAGGTCTCGCGCCCGCGCCGCTGGGCGACCAGGTGCGCCGCGACCTGCTTCCACGCCGCGGCGTCCTCGCGGGTGGCCCAGTACGAGACCGTGATCCCCACGTCCCCCGCGGTCCCCGGGTCCGCGACCGGCCCGTGCACGGACTCGACACCGAGGAACCCGGGCTGCTGGGCTGCCAGCCGGTCCATCGCGGCGCTCGTCGCGGCGTACCCGTGGTCACCCGGGGTGCGCACCGAGGTGAAGACGACCGCGACGTACGGCGGCCGCGGCGTGGACGCGATCGGGTCGGGCACGCCCGAAAGCGTGCCACGGGCGTCCGGTGGTGTCAGGGTGACGCCATGGCTGCCGACCCCGCCGAGCACCCGGCCGTCCGACGCGTCACGACGACCCTCACGGCCCTCGGTGCCCACGGCCGGGTGCGGGTGCTGGACGACGCGGCGCGCACCGCCGTCCAGGCCGCGGCCGCGCTGGGGGTCGAGGTCGGGCAGATCGCCAGCTCGCTGGTCTTCCTGACCGTGCCCGCGGGAGGTCCACCCGAGCAGGGTCGCCACCTGCGCTCCCCCGACGCCGAGCCCCTGCTGGTGCTGACCTCCGGCGCCCACCGGGTCGACGTCACGAAGGTCGCCGCCCTGCTCGGGCTGGCCGGGTTGACCCGCCCGGACGCCGACGCCGTGCGCGCCGCGACCGGGTTCGCGATCGGCGGCGTCGCCCCCGTCGCCCACCCGGCGCCGCTGCGGACGCTGGTCGACGTCGCGCTGTCGCGGTACGACGTGGTGTGGGCCGCCGCGGGGCACCCGCACGTGGTGTTCCCGACCAGCTACGACGAGCTGATCCGGATCACCGGCGGCCGGCCGGCCGAGGTGGGCTGACACCCTGGCGGGGCGGGGGTTGGTGAGGCGGATCGTCGCGTCTGCGCATAAAGTCGCGTCCGACGTTCCCGCCTGATCGTGGAGGTTCCCCCTTGCTCAACACCGACGCACCCACCTCGGACATCGACGAGGGGAAGATCGAGGTGCACGGGCGAAAGCACCACGCCGCCGGCGTCCCGGCGGTCGCGGCGAGCATGCGCCGCGCGGTCGAGGAGATGGGCATCACGCGCACCGCGCGCACCTTGCTGCGACTGAACCAGGCCGACGGCTTCGACTGCCCCAGCTGCGCGTGGCCCGACCCGGCCCCCGGCGAGCGGCACACGGCCGAGTTCTGCGAGAACGGTGCCAAGGCCGTGGCCGAGGAGGCCACGCTGCGCACCGTCACCCCGGCGTTCTTCGCCCAGCACAGCGTCGCCGAGCTCGCCGAGCGCACCGACTACTGGCTGGGCCAGCAGGGGCGCCTGACCCACCCGATGGTGCGTCATGAGGGCGGCGCGCACTACGAGCCGATCAGCTGGGACGACGCCTTCTCGATGATCGGCGACCACCTGCGCGGGCTGTCGTCCCCGGACGAGGCCGTGTTCTACACCTCCGGCCGGACGTCGAACGAGGCCGCCTTCGCCTACCAGCTGTTCGCGCGGGCCTTCGGCACCAACAACATGCCGGACTGCTCGAACATGTGCCACGAGTCGACGTCGGTCGGGCTGGCCGAGAACATCGGCATCGGCAAGGGCAGCGTCAGCCTCGACGACATCCACACGGCGAAGCTGATCGTGATCATGGGGCAGAACCCCGGCACCAACCACCCGCGGATGCTCTCGGCGCTCGAGATCGCCAAGAAGGGCGGGGCGAAGATCCTCGCGGTCAACCCGCTCCCCGAGGCCGGGCTGATGAAGTTCCACAACCCGCAGACCCCACACGGGGTGGTCCTCGGCACCGACCTCGCCGACACCTTCCTGCCGATCCGGATCAACGGTGACCTCGCGCTGATGCAGGCGATCGGCGCCCTGCTGCTGCAGGCCGAGGACGAGGCCGAGCGGGCCGGCCGCAAGGGCGCCGTCGTCGACTGGGACTTCATCGACAAGAGCACCGTCGGGTTCGCGGAGTGGGCCGCGCACGTCCGCCAGGTCGACTGGGACGTCGTGACCGCCTCGACCGGGCTGACGCGCGAGCAGATCGAGCAGGCCGCGCAGATGTTCGTCGACTCGGACGCCACGATCATCTGCTGGGCGATGGGCATCACCCAGCACCGCAACGCCGTCGCGACGATCAAGGAGATCACCAACGTCGCGCTGCTGCAGGGCAACATCGGCAAGCCCGGCGCTGGCCTGTGCCCGGTGCGCGGTCACTCCAACGTGCAGGGTGACCGGACGATGGGGATCTGGGAGAAGCCGCCGTCGCACTTCCTGGACTCCCTCGGCGCCGAGTTCGGGTTCGAGCCCCCGCGCGAGGACGGCCTGGACGTCGTCGACTCGATCCGCGCGATGCGCGACGGCAAGGCCTCGTTCTTCCTGGGCATGGGCGGCAACTTCGTCCGCGCCACCCCCGACACGACGGTCACCGAGGCGGCGCTCGCCGGCACCGCGATGACGGTCCAGGTCTCGACCAAGCTGAACCGCTCGCACGTCATCGCCGGTCACACGGCGCTGATCCTGCCGACGCTGGGCCGCACCGACCTCGACATGACCGGCGGCCGCAAGCAGTTCGTCACCGTCGAGGACTCGATGTCGTCGGTGCACGCCTCGCGCGGCCGGCTCAAGCCCTCGTCGGACCAGCTGCGGTCCGAGGTCGACATCGTCTGCACGATGGCGCAGGCCGTGCTGGGCGACCGGTACGGCATCGACTGGGCGGCGATGAAGGCCGACTACACCGCGATCCGGCGCCACATCGCCGCGGTCGTCCCCGGCTGCGCCGCCTATCACGAGAAGGCCGAGCAGCCCGGTGGGTTCGTCCTGCCGCACCCGCCGCGCGACACGCGCACCTTCGAGACGCCGGTGGGCAAGGCGATCTTCGAGACCAGCCCGCTCGAGGTGCTGACGGTCCCCGAGGGTCGGCTGCTGCTGCAGACCATGCGCAGCCACGACCAGTACAACACCACGATCTACGGCCTGGACGACCGCTACCGCGGCATCAAGGGCGGCCGTCGCGTGGTGTTCGTGCACCCGGACGACGTCGCCGGGCTGGGTCTGGCCGAGGGGCAGATGGTTGACCTGATCAGCGAGTGGCAGGACGGCGTCGCGCGCACCGCCGGCGGCTTCCGGGTGGTGCCGTACAGCACCCCGCGCGGCTGCGCCGCGGCGTACTACCCCGAGACGAATGCGTTGGTACCGCTGGACTCCACGGCCCTCGGCAGCAACCAGCCCGCCTACAAGTCAGTCATCGTGCGGCTGGTTCCGGGCAGCGGCGACCAGTTCACCAACGGTCACAGCAGTGCCGGTGACGCCGTCGGCGCCGACGACTTCCACAGGAGCGACGTCGAGCCCACCCACCTCAGCTGAGGTGGGTGGCTAGATCTCGCAGCCCTGCGGCCCGCACACCGCTGCGTCGGTGCCACCGGCCATGACCAGCGTGGGGTGGGCTGCCGCCCAGGCCTGGTCGAGCGCGGCCAGCAGCGCGTCGGGCGGCTGGGCGCCCGAGACCCCGTAGGCGTGGTCGACCACGAAGAACGGCACACCAGTGATGCCGAAGGCGCGCGCCTGCTCCTCGTCGCGGCGGACGTCGTCGGCGTGCGTCTGCGCGGCCAGGGCCGCGGTGACCTCGTCGGCGTCCAGACCCGCCTCGGCGGCCAGCCGGACGAGCTGGTCCCTGTCGCCGACATCGGCGCCCTGGCTGAAGTACGCGAGCAGCAGGCGCTCCTTGACGGCGTCCTGCACCCCGTGCAGGCCGGCCAGGTGGATCACCTGGTGGGCGTCGAAGGTGTTCGCGGGCGAGGCGAGGTCGAACCGGAAGTCCAACCCCTCGACCGCCGCGGCCGCCGTCATCTGGTCGAGCATCTGCTGGGCGCGCGGGACGTCGGTGCCGTACTTGGCGGCCAGCCGCTCGGCGTACGAGCCGGTCCCGCGGCCGGCCGCGGTGGGGTCGAGCTCGAAGCTCCTCCACTGCACCTCGACCTGGTCGCGGTGCTCGAAGCGGGCGAGCGCGGCCTCGAAGCGGCGCTTGCCGATGTAGCACCACGGGCAGACGACGTCGGACCAGATCTCGACCTTCACCAGAACCTCATTCTCGGGACGGGGGTGTCGCCTGGCGCAACCCCGCCCGCGCGGGAGGCATTCCGGTCAGGCGCTGCCGTAGTCGGCGGCGACGATGGCCGCGACGGTCTGCGCGTCGTCAAACCCCTCGGAGCCGGGGATCTGCGGGATGAACCCCACCAGGACGCCGTCGCGCATGATCTGCGCCTCCAGCCCCGCGGCGCCGTCGACGTCCCACAGCGCCTCGCGGCCGTCGCCGAGCGGGATCCGGATGCCGAACCGGTACGCGGCCGGCCGCGCCACCCGGGCGATCAGGCCGCGTTCGACCAGTGCGGCCGCGATGCGGCCGGCTTCGTCTTCTCTCATCGCGACATCCTGCAAGCCGTTCCTGGACGCAACCTGGGAGCGGCGCGGTTCAGCCGGCCTCGGACGGCGCCGCGAGCCCGAGCATCGCGAGGCGCATGGCCACGGCCGCCACCTCGGCGTCGAACTGGTCGGCGAGCTCCTCGAGCGTGCAGCCGAAGTGGACGCCCTCGCGCAGCTCCTGGTCCTGCTCGGCGGTCCAGGCCCGGCCCTGCACCACCGCCGTCCGGCTGGCGTCGGGCACCGGCGCCGGATCGGGGGCCGGTGCTGGTACGGGTTCTGGTTCGGGCGCCGGCTCAGCCGGCGGCCCGACCTCGGACGTCGGCTCGGCCCGCGGCCCGCGCATGGCCTCGACCCGCAGCGCGGGGTCGCTCACCGCCCACACCTCGCCCGCGGCGTCGTCCAGCCGGGCCAGCGCCGCGAGGGCGACGGCCTTGTCGGCGGTGGGCCAGAACGGGGGCAGCGACTGACGCAGGAACCCGCCGTACCGCGCGGTCGCCAGGCGCGAGTCGAGGACGGCGACGACCCCGCGGTCGGTGGCCGAGCGGATCAGCCGGCCGGACCCCTGCGCGAGGCGCAGCGCCGCGTAGGTGGCCGACACGGCCATGAAGCCGTTGCCGCCGGCGTCGGCTACGGCCTGCGAGCGCGCGGCCATCAGCGGGTCGTCCGGCCGCGGGAAGGGGATGCGGTCGATGACGACGAGCTGGCACGCCGGGCCCGGGACGTCGACGCCCTGCCACAGCGACAGGGTGCCGAACAGGCAGGTGCGCGGGTCGCGCGCGAAGGCCCGAACGAGGGTGGCGGTCTGGTCCTCGCCCTGGCACAGCACCGGGACGTCGAGCCGCTCGCGCATCGCCTCGGCGGCGGCCTGGGCGCCGCGCATCGAGGAGAAGAGCCCGAGGGTGCGCCCGCCGGCGGCGCGCACCAGCTCGGCGAGCTCGTCCATCACGACGTCGCCGGCCCCGTCGCGGCCGGGCGGCGCGAGATGGCGCGCGACGTACAGGATCGCCTGCTTCGGGTAGTCGAACGGGCTGCCGACGTCGAGTCCCTGCCAGGCGGGCGCGTCCGGCCCGGACAACCCGACGGTGCGCGCGATGGCGTCGAACGTGCCGCCCAGCTCGAGGGTCGCCGAGGTGAGGACGACGGTGCGCTGGGGGTAGAGGCGCTCGCGCAGCATCCCGGCGACGCTGACCGGCGCGACCCGCAGCACCGTGCCGCGCCGGTTGTCCTCGGCCGCCCACGCCACGTCGAGGTCACCGCCGTCGAGCAGCCGGGCGGCGACGTCCAGGATCTCGTCGACCAGCGCCCGCGCGACCTGCCGGGCGCCGTCGTTCTCACCGGTCTTCAGCGCGGTGGCGGCCGCGCGAGCGGCGTCGCGCACCAAGGTCAGGGCGGCGGCGAGCTGCTCGGGCAGGGCGGTCAGCCGGCCGGGGGCCAGCAGCTCGACCGCGCCGCGCAGCGTGTCGGCGGCGGCCTCGAGGTCGTCGGTGTCGGCCATCATCGGCGCGGCCCGCCGAGCCGCCCGCTCGACCATGACCGGGGTGAGCTCGCCGGTGACGGTCGAGGTGACCCGGTCGACCAGCTCGTGCCCCTCGTCGATCACCACCAGGTCGTGCTCGGGCAGGATCTGGCGGCCCTCGAAGGCGTCGATGGCGAGCAGCGCATGGTTGGTGACCACCACGTCCGCGTCGCGGGCCGAGGAGCGGGCCAGCTCGACGAAGCAGTCGGTGACCATCGGGCAGCGCTGGCCCAGGCACTCCTGGGCCGACACCGACACCTGCCGCCAGGCGCGCTCGCTGACGCCGGGCACCAGCTCGTCACGGTCGCCGGACTCGGTCTCGTCGGCCCACTCGCGCAGCCGGACGACCTCCTCACCGAGCCTGCTGGCCGCCTGCGCCCGCGCGACCACCCCGCCCAGCGACGTCCCCGCGAGCAGCGTGTCGTCCTCGTCGACCGGGAACCCCCCGACGAGCTTGTGCCGGCACAGGTAGTTGCGCCGACCCTTGACCAGCCCGTAGCGCGGACGTCGGCCCAGCAGCGCCGTCAGGGCGTCCACGACGCGCGGCAGGTCGCGGTCGACGACCTGGGCCTGCAGCGCGAGGGTGGCGGTCGCGACGACGACCGGTTTACCGGTGGCGACCGCGTGCGCCAGGGCCGGCACGAGGTAGGCGACCGACTTGCCGGTGCCGGTGCCGGCCTGGACGAGCAGGTGCTCGCCGGAGGTGATCGCGTGATCGACCGCCTCAGCCATGGCCACCTGCCCCGGCCGCTCGGTGCCACCGATGCCGGCCACCGCCGCGTGCATGAGGTCGGCGAGCGGGGGGATGGCCACCAGACGAGGCTATCCGGCTGAGCCGTCCTGGCCCTGCTGCCTGTGCACAGGCGGCTTCCGCCTCTCAGCCCGCTCCATCCCGTGCGCGACAAGCAAGCCGTCAGCGGACGCTCCTGCTCGCGCATTTACTGCGACGGGCAATACGCGGCGTGCCGTCGAGACGGCGGACGTCGTCGGAGCGCCCAGCGCGACCAGAACTGTCAGCGTCGAGCCCCGGGCACAAGACGTCGTGGATGCCGACGGTCTCGGAACGTGCCAACTCAGCGTCACCAAGATCTGCGTGCTGGCGCTGAGTCCGTCGACGTTTCCCTCGGACTGTCGGCAAGGCCGATCAGCAGGGTTCGTCTGATCCAGACCGGGCACGTCTGGTGCTGCACACCGCCCAGAATGACTCACTGCGATGAGCTTCAAGCAGCGAGCGACACAGCGAAGATCTGCCAGGCCAGGAGGGACTTGGCGCCGAGGCTGAGCACCAGGTACGTCTTCTCACCGAACGCGTAGTCGGCCCATCGTCCGATGCCGCGGTATTGCAGCCACTGGTTGAGCCCGAAGCAGAAAAAGAAGAGGCCCTGGACAATGAGGATGGCGAAGAGCGCGACGGGGGCGTCGCTGACGTAGAAGAGGTTCACGGTCATCGCCAGCCACGGGGTGATCCCCACCAGCGACCCGAACCAGAAGGGGAGCATCGTGGTGGTGCTCCGCCCGGGCGGGTTCATCCGCTCCTGCAACCAACCGAACAGGATCATCGCGACGTTGGCACCGGCGATGACGATCAGCGCATTGAGGGTGACGATGCCCCAGTACAAGCTGATCACGATGACCATGATCGTGGCGCTGAGGGAGTACTCGGCCCAGCGGAAGCGGTTGATACCACGTCCCAGGTCTCGCTCGTACACCTTGCGGGCGAAGGTCGCTGTCAGGAGGTGGTCCAGGCCCGCGAGGCCGAGGAAGAGCGCGATGGCCCAGCCGATCCGCAGATCGAAGATGGTCGTGGTGCTCAGGCCCCTGGTTCCCGGGGGGCCGTCGGGGAACGACGAGAGGACCCCGATCGCGAACGCGTTGGTGAGTAGGAGCATGGCGACCGCCTGGCCGAGATGCAGCACGGTGAGGCCGAGGTTCCAGCGACGCAGGTTGCCCAGGCGTGCGCTGGTGACCCCGGTGGCGGTCGGCGTGGCGGTCATGACGCTCGTTGGTCGGTGTCTGGTGCAGGTGGATGACGAGGTAAGGCAGGTGCCCCGTGGTGCGCTATCGGGGCCCGTCGCGTAGCGCGTCTTGATAGACGTGGACGACCGCATCGAGGAACCCGGCGACCGTGGCTCGCTGGGCGGGAGTCAGGGCGGCGCTGACCTGGTCGATGCCGTCACTGATCGGTCGGACGCATTCGTAGGCGCATGCCAGCGAGGTGGGCGCCGGCGCCACGACGACCTTCCGTCGATCTGTGGGGTGAGGCTGTCGTGAGACGTGCCCTGCCGCCTCGAGCCGGTTGAGGACCAGCGACGCGGCCGCCGTGGATGTCTGGAGGTTTCCGGCGATGGCGGTGGGGGTGTCGGTCCCCACCGTGGCCAGGTGGATCATCGTGGTCAGCCCCGCCGGGTCGACGCCCAGGACGTCCTGCATCCGTCGGCGGAAGCGTTGCTGTAGGGCGAGGATCTGGGTGAAGCTCTCGCCGATGCCGTCGTCGACGCTCTGGCCCGCCGGTCCCGCAGACCCGTCCTGGTGGCTGCCCGCCCCCGGGTCCGGCTCAATGATCTCGTCCATGACCTGAACACTACCCGATTATTGGCAATATTCCAAGTAACCAAGTATCTTGTGGTCATGATCGAGGCACGCACGCTCACGAAGCACTACGGACGCAAGGTGGCCGTCGATAACGTCTCCTTTGTCGTGGCCCCGGGGAGGGTGACCGGCTTCCTGGGACCGAATGGTGCGGGCAAGTCGACGACGATGCGGTTGATGGTCGGACTCGACAGCCCGACCAGCGGGCAGGCGCTGATCAACGGTCGCGCCTACGCTGGTTTCGCCCGGCCCCTACGCGAGGTCGGTGTCCTGCTGGAGGCCCGAGCCATCCACACCGGGCGCAGCGCACGCAACCACCTGCTCGCCTTGGCCGCAACGGCTGGGATCAGTGCGCGACGGGTCGATGAGGTGATCGACATGGTGGGACTGACCCAGGTCGCCGCTAAGCGCGTGGGCAGCTTCTCTCTCGGCATGGGTCAGCGGTTGGGGATCGCCAGCGCCATGCTGGCCGATCCGGGGGTGCTGATCCTGGACGAGCCGATCAACGGCCTGGACCCTGACGGCATCCGCTGGATCCGCAAACTGCTGCGGTCGATGGCGGCCGAGGGACGCACCGTCCTGCTGTCCTCGCACCTGATGAGCGAGATGGCGCAGACCGCTGACCACGTGATCGTCGTCGGGCAAGGTCGGGTGCTGCGCGACGAGCCGATCGACCACTTCATCACCGAGGCGTCGACGGCGGTCGTCAAGGTCCGCTCCCCGCAAGCGGACCGGTTGGCGGCGCTCCTGCGGGCGGACGCAACCGCCGTCGAGGTCCGCGCCGACGGGACGCTGGAGGTCACCGGCCTGATCTGCGACGAGATCGGCACGGTGGCCGCCGCCAACGGCATCACCCTGTTCGAGCTCGCCACCCAGGCTGCGTCACTGGAAGAGGCGTACATGGCCATCACCCAAGGCGCCCAGGACTACACGGCGACCGCGCCGGCGAAGGAGATCTCGTGACCACCCCGGTCCAGTGGACCAGGCTGGCTGACGAGGACGTCAAGCTGGTGACCCTGTCCAGGGTCATCGCCTCGGAGTGGGTGAAGTTCCGCTCGCTGCGCTCCTCACGTTGGACCATCGCAGCGGCCTTCGTCGGGATGGTCGCCATCGCCCTGGTCGTGGGCTACAACACCCGGAACCTGGCTGCGAACATCCAGCCCAACGACGCTGCGCCGTCGGGCCCGCTGCAGGGCTTCTACCTGGCCATGTACCTGATGGGGGCGCTCGGCGTGCTGTTCGTCTCCGGTGAGTACGGCACCGGCATGATCCGATCGACGCTGACCGCCGTCCCTCGTCGGCTACCGGTGCTGTGGGCCAAGGCCCTGGTGCTCACCGTCGCCGCGGTCACCACGATGACGGCGGCCTCCTTGGCCGGGTTCCTGGCAGCCCAGGCGCTGATCTCGCACTATCGACCGGGTCACTCCTTGGGGGAGCCGGGTGTGTTGCGGGTCGTGATCGGCACCGGAGTCTTCCTGACCCTCGTCGCGCTGTTCGGGTCCGCACTCGGCTGGATCATCCGCAGCACCGCGGGTGCCATGGTGACGTTCTTCGGCCTCGTGGTGGCCCTCCCGGTCCTGCTCAACATCTTCGGGGCCGCAGGTCGGTCCATCGCCCAGTACTCACCGATCTTCGCCGGCAGCAGCTTCATCTCCTCGGTCCCCGAGTCCTCGACCCTGACCCCGTGGGCCGGTTTGCTCGTCCTGGTCGCCTGGGTCGTGGTCGCCATGGCCGTGGCCAGCTGGCGGCTGCTCCGATCCGACGCATAACGCACCGACGCGGGGTGGCCCACCCCACCAGCACGAACCCCGAGCACGATCAGCCAAACACACGGAGCGGCGCACGCATGTCCACCTCAGTTGACCCCCCGGTAGCACGGGCACCGACACGCACGGATGGCAGCTGTCGGCCGCCGGCCTCCCGCTGGACCGACTGCGGGCCGACGCGCGGGTCAGTGGCTGTGACGCGCGTTATTGGGGCGACGGTAGTGGGTGAGAGCCGTGCTTTCCTGTTGAACAGTGGCGGACGCCGGGGGGCCCTTCGAGCGGCCTGTGGTGCGCCACGGCGGCACCCAGCGTCCGATGGACGGGGCAGGTCGCCGGCGCGGCGCACCCCAGGGTTACGCCCTCGTTGGAACCGAGCGGGGGTTATGGGCGCATGTCTTAAGAGCTGAGCCACGGCCGACCCGAAACGGGATGCCGCGCGAACCGTCGCCTCCCGCGGGCCTTGCTCGTCGTCGGGCAGTCCGGTGACCGCCCGTGCGGAGCACCTCGTGAGCACCTCGTACGCATCAACGTCCGGTGAGCGCCAAGCTGCCGGCTGGAGCATGCGTCTGCGACCTGCCCGCTGATCATGGCGGCCCGCTGCCCGGACCAGGCCCATCAGCGCCTGCGGAGCACGCCCACGCGTCCACCGGCTACGGGGTGTGCAGTGATGCCAACTGGTGGGCGCGCCATCCGTCGTCTCAGCGCCATGGACTGGCTGGACCTGCCTGTCGACCCCGTCGCCGCCGAGATCGCCCGCAGCTTCGTGGCCATTGGCCTGGTGGACGCCGACCCCGACATCGTCGACGTCGCGGTCCTACTCACCAGCGAGCTGGTCGCCAATGCCACGCTGCGCAGATAGGCCCCCATCCGGCTAGGACTGCACCACCAGCCTGGCACCATACGAATTGAGGTTCATGACCAAGGCGCGCCGTTCACAGCCCCGCTCAAGGTGCCGCCTGGAGCATGACCGACGAGAGCGGACGCGGCCTGCTAATGCTCGACGCCCTAGCCACCTCGTGGGGCAGCATCCCGGCCCAAGACCCCACCCAAGGCAAGACGCTGTGGTTCGACTTACACTACGTCCAGCCAGACCGTATCGACGACCCGCCAGAACAGCCAGGTGATCCCGTGGCCCTGGGTTATGACGTCCGGCCCTCGAAAACGCACATTTTCCACCGTTCCGGCTGCCCCCTTGTGAACAACTTGCCGACAACCGTGACCACAAGCCGCCGTATCTTCCCTAGGACCGGCAGGCAACGTCCGCATTCCGGCATCGGCCTATTCTCGGCAAGCGACGTTCTGATGGCACCGGGCGCTCCCTGTGGCGTGCCAGTCCAGCATCACAAGGGTGGCGTTGATCGGCCACCGTCCACCGGCTGCCCCCTGCACCAGATCAATCAGCGCGCCGGTCGCTCCATTAGGGGTGTAACCCACCCCTCGCCGCGATCAGAGCGGGCAGTTCAGGTCGGCGGCGTTGCGCTCCACTACGCCGTCAGTGACCGGCAAGAAACCGGCCCCGGCGACCAGGGACATGCGGCTCTTCATCGCTGAGTGTGGAGTGAGCACGACTCGCCCCACACTCAGCGATGGGAAGCGACGAAGCTCAGCAGGTGCGAGGTGCCAGCACCTTTGGACATGGCAACCCGGCTGGGCTCGGGCGGAAGGATGATCTCGGACAAGCCCAATGCTGCACCGCCCGCGACCAGCCGTGGCGAAGGCGGCGATGACGGTGCTAGCCGCGCATGCCTGACGTCGCGACAACCATCTGCACACAGCGCAGCGGATCTCCTCCACAGGTCCATTGGTCAGGGGCGTAGGACCAGCAGGGCGACGTCGTCGTCCGGGGCGTGCGGGAGCATCCGCGCCAGAAGCAGGTCGCTGACCTGCTCGACGTCGCCGCCGCCGACTTCGTTGAGGACGCCGGCGAGCCGGGCTAGGCCAGCGCTGAGGCTCTCGTGCCGCCGCTCGACCAGCCCATCGGTGTACAACAGCAGCAGCGAGCCTTCGGGTAGCTCGGTCGTGCGCTCGGTGCGCGGGCGTTCGGGCGCAACGCCGAGCAGCGGGTCGGAGTCGTCGTCCAGGACGCGGACCGTGCCATCGGCCAGGCGCACCAGAGGTGGGAGGTGGCCGGCGCTGGACCACCGCAGCTGCAGCGCTCGGTCCCGGCCGGGGTCGGGGTGCGGCTCGACGCGACCAGCAAGGGCGGTGGCGAGCAGGTCCAGGTCAAGACGGTCCACCGCGCGGTCGAGGTCGCGTAGCAGCTCAGCTGGGCTGGCGTTGCTGTGCACGGCCAGGCCGCGCAGCACGTTGCGCAAGGCGGCCATGCCGGCGGCGGCGTTGCGGTCGTGCCCGGTGACGTCGCCGACGCTCACTAGCGTGCTCGTGCCGGACGGGTGTACGTCGTACCAGTCGCCGCCGACCTGGGCCGACTGGATCGCTGAAACGTACCTCACCGCCACCGTCATCACGCTGGAGTTTTGCGCCGGCTGCGTGAGCAGGCTGCGCTGCAGCGTCTCGGACAACCGCTGCAGCTGCACGGCGACCGCCTCCTGCTGCTCGGTGGCGCGGATGCGCGCCACCGCCTGCGTGCACTGCGCGGCGAAGGCACTGATGAGCTCCAACTCGTCAGCGGGCACTTCGTCCCGTTCGTGAGCCCACGCCACCGACAACGAGCCGAGCACGTCATCGCCTAGGCGCAGGGGCAGGAAGGCCCAGGAGGGCCGCTCGGTGTCGACGTACACCTGCTCCATCAGTGGGTGAAAGGCGAGGCCGGCCTCGCGGTTGGGCAGCACCAGGGTCTCGCCAGTCCTGACGACATGGCAGGCCGGAAGCGGGCTGTCCAGGGCCAGGTGGCCATAGATGGCCTGAACGCGCTCGTGCAGCCGACCGCTTACCGCCAGCCGAAACCGGTCATCCTCACGCACGACGATCGCCCCCCCGTCGACACCCAGGACCGGCAGGGCCTTGGTGATGATGATGTCGGTCAGTGCTGGCAGTGAGTTCGCCGCAAGCAGGCCGAGCGTCACTCCCGCGAGCTGATCCAGACGCGCCTGCGTGCGGCCCTCCGCCCGCTGGGACTCCCGCAGTCGGGCCTGCCCGCGCGCCTCGGCGCGGATGACCCCGAACAGAGACATCTGCGAACCTGCAGCCTGCGCGAGAACGCCAAGGGTCTGCAGGTCCTCGTCGGACCAGATGCGGGCCACAGAGTCCATGACGCAGAACGACCCGAGCGCCTGCCCCTCACGGTCGAACACAGGGAATCCTGCCCAGGCGCGTACGCCCATGCCAGTGACGGCCGGGTTGTGCTTGGTCCGCGGGTGGACGGAGGCATCGCTGACGGCAAAGGGTGCGCGGTCAGCGATGACGTACTGGCAGAAACTACTCGCAACCGGCCCACCCGGTCGGTCGGTGCCGGAAGTATCGACGCCACACGTGGACAGCCACGAGGACGTCGTATCGTCAACGACAGTCAGGAACGCCATCGGCGCGGCGAGCAGGCGCGAGGCGAGCGCAGTCAGCCCGTCCCAGCCGTCCTGCTGCACCTGCTCGAGCAGGCCACTGTCCGCCACAGCCGCCAGCCGCCGAGGGTCCCCCACCGCCGCCTCGACCGCAGCCACCGGGTCCAACCCACTCGTGCCGTCGAGCGCAGCGTCCGCGTTGGTGGTCACCCGGGCAGCATGGCGCAGCGCTCACGGTGCCGCAGTGCGGGAAGGACCGGGCCCCTGCAAAGATGCCCCGCGCTAGCCCATCGGCTAACGGGGCCGCCACTTGTGCTGTCGCACTCCGGACGGTGCCTCTCGAGCTGCCGCTAAGGCGGAGACGACGCAGCAGCGGGCGGCCGATGCCCTGACGCGGCGCCAGCGGGTAGGCCTCAGCGTGCCGCCATTTGCGCACTGCTGGAGTAGGCGGGCTCCCGGGGGTCGCAACCCGCGTCCTACCCCCGCGTGCCGGCGTACAGCAACGTCGTCGGCGTTGGCAGCGTTAGGACAGTCCCGCCGCGCTTGGCGCCCGGTCATTGTGCGTGTTTGTCGGCGCCCTCGGTGACGTGGATGGTGGTGGGGGCGCTGACGATGACGCTGACTTCTCCGGCAGTGGTGCCGGGGGTCTCTGTGATGACGGCGACCAGGTCGTACCGGCCGGGGGGCAGCGGGCGGCGGGATTGCACGGGGCGAATCGGGCCCTTCGAGGCGTGCGGGCATCCGCTTAGGAGAACGCCAGTTGGAATGGTTTGGCTTCCTGGAGCGACGGCCTCGAACGCGATCGCTGGCATATCGGAGTCGTCAGGGGTTTTGCCAACGACGTACCCGTCGCGGACCACAAGCGTCGAAGGCGGACCGGTCGACACAGACACGCGTTGGCCGTCGGTGGAGTGAAGTGTCATCTGAAGGTTCACGCTGAGCCCGGTCTGCCCGGACGGTGGTCCTTGCAGCGTCGCAGTCAAGCGCCCTGCTTTGGGGCCCGACGACCTTGGGACCGAACCGCACGTGAGTGTTCCTGTCTGGACTAGTCCGGCAGCCACGCCGGGCAGGTTGTGCCCAGGGACCACCGCCGACCCAACGGCATAGAGCACCACCACGGCCACCCCGGTGGCGCCCAGGCGTGCCCGGCGGCGCCGGCGGCGCGCCTCGGCCACGTTGCGGACCCCAAGCATCAGCCGGTGGATCGGCATGACCGGGGGTTGCTCAGCGAGCATCAACTCACGCAGTTTCTCAGCCATGGTGGGCGCCTTCCCTTCCCTCGAGCAGCCCACCGGCACGTAACGCCGCCAGGCCGCGCGCCACGTGCGTGGTCACCGAGCTCGCCGAGATGCCCAGGACGTCAGCGACCTGCTCGATGGTCAGGTCCTCATAGAAACGCAGCACCAGCACCGCCCGCTGACGCGGCGGCAACCCCGCCAGCTCAGCCGTCAGCACGGTCCTCTCGACCACCTGCGCGGCAACATCCCCGCCGCTGGGGCGGTCGGTGTCCTGACCGGTGGGCCGCTCGTGCCAAGACCGGCGCCGCCACCACGACACGTACGTCGTATAAAGCACCTTGCGCACATAGGCCTCGACATCACCGCCGTGCCGCACCACCCGTGACCACCGCAGCCACACCGTCGCCAACGCCGCCTGCAGCAGGTCTTCGGCCTGGTGGTAGTCCCCGGTCAGCAACCACGCAGCCCGTTGCAGAGAGGAGGACCGGGCCACGACGAAATCATCGAACGACGGACGCTCCACCGCCGCGTCACCCAGCGCACCTTGTGTCACCTGGCACCCCCTTCGCCCATCTAACGCGATCAGCCAGGTATTTCACCGACACACGACCGAAGGAACCGCTGTTCTCGGATGACGATGACAAAAGAGCCTGAAGGAACCGGACCCGAGCGGCCGGATGTGAGGGCTGCTCAATTTGACCCGATAGCCACACTCGGCAGTCGGAACCCGGACGCGGTCGTCAGCTTCGACCTCATCACCTACGCCAAAGCAGGCACATCGCGAGGCCGCCTGATGACGTCATCAGCGCCCGCACCTAGCCGGCTCACCGGGCTCGCCACCGCGCGCAGGGTCGTAGCTCGTAGCGCAAGGGATCGGACTCCCAGCCGTGATGGCAGTGCCAGCCCGGTGAGCGGGGTCGAGTCCACGGTCGTGGTGGACGAAAGGGCCACCGCGTGATCCAGTGGTTGCACTCTAGGCAGTAAGTGCCGCGGGTGTCAGGTCCTCCTTCTCGGGGGTGGTCTCGTCGGTTTTGATCAGGGCCATTCGGGAGCGGGCCAGGACGTCGAGTCCGAGGTAGCGGCGGCCTTCGATCCAGTCGTCGTGCTGTTCGGCGAGGACGGCGCCGATGAGCCGGATGGCGGAGGTGCGGTCGGGGAAGATCCCGACGACGTCGGTGCGGCGACGGATCTCGCGGTTGAGTCGCTCGTTGGGGTTGTTGGACCAGATCTGGCGCCAGATCTCCTTGGGGAACGCGGTGAACGCGAGGATGTCGGCACGAGCCTCCTCGAGGTGGTCATGGACCTCGGGCAGCTTGTCGGTCACGGCCTCAAGGAGCTTGTCGAACTGCGCGTGCACTGCCTTGGCGTCGGGCTGGTCATAGACCGAGTGCAGCATCGCTTTCACCCCGGGCCAGGCGTGCTTGGGACAGATGGCCATCAGGTTGGCCGCGTAGTGAGTGCGGCACCGCTGCCAGGAGGCGCCGCCCATCGTGGCGCCGAGCGCTGCGACGAGCCCGCTGTGGGCATCTGAGGTGACCAGCTTGACCCCGGACAGACCGCGGGCGTTCAGGCCGCGGAACAGGGTTAACCAGCCGGCCTCGGACTCCGCGGAGCAGATGTCTACGCCGAGGATCTCGCGGTGGCCATCAGCGTTGACGCCGGTCGCGACAAGGACGTGGGTGTTGATGACCCGCCCGCCCTCGCGGACCTTCATCGTCAGAGCGTCCGCGGCCACGAACGTGTGTGGGCCGGCATCAAGGGGCCGGGTCCGGAAGTCCTCGACGTGGGCGTCGAGTTCCTTGGCCATCACCGAGACCTGCGACTTCGAGAGCCTGGTGATCCCGAGGGTTTCGACGAGCTTCTCCATCCGCCGCGTCGAGACACCGAGCAGGTAGCACGTCGCCACGACGGTCGTCAGCGCCCGCTCGGCCCGTCGGCGACGCTCTAGCAGCCAGTCCGGGAAGTACGAGCCCTCGCGCAGCTTGGGGATTGCCACCTCCATGGTGCCGGTGCGGGTGTCGAAGTCGCGGGTCCGGTAGCCGTTGCGGGAGTTGGTCCGCTCCGGGCTGCGTTCGCCGTAGGGTGCGCCGCAGATCGCGTCGGCCTCGGCCGACATCAACGCTTGCACGAACGTCGACAACATCGAGCGGAGCAGGTCGGGCTCGGCGCGCTGCAGGTGCTCAGCCATGAACGCAGGCAGGTCAATAGAGTTGGGGTCGACGGTCATCGTGGTGACTCCTTCAGTCGTGCTTTCGCAGGTCTTCTGAAGGATCACGCGGTGGCCGTCCTGGTGTCAGGACGCCACGCTCAGGTCGGGCCCGTCGTACACCACGTCCCTGGACTCAACTGGTGAGCGGAGCGGGCCCGCTTGCCTGCAGTCGCTGAGTTAGCAGGGCAAACAGGTACAGTTCAGCGCTCACGACGCGACCGCTTGGAGCGAAAACAACTCTCGGAGGCGCTAGGTCGGTCGCGAACGCGCGCCCACGTGACTTCAAGACGGATCGAAGGTCAGCGTTGTCACTGCGATGCGCTGCTCTGCAACGTCAATCCAGCTGAACGCTAGATGGCCTGCGCAATTCCCAGAGATGATGCCTACAGCCCGAGAACCCTGATAGGCGATGCCGCCACTGTCACCCCGCACTGAAACGTCATTCGCCCATCCAACCCCATTCAAGGGCACGTCGGGGGGCGAGTAATTGCATCCCGCAGAGTATGCGTTAAGCGTCCCACAATGGACGGGGTTTGTTGCTGTCGATGCGCCGGAGAAACAAACTGAGGTCGCACCACCGAGACAGTACTGACCGCAACTTCCCGTCAGATTGACGCCAGTGGTTGGGCTAGTATAAACGACATTGTTCGCTTGCCGAGATGTTAGAGGCCCGATCGCAAGACAGTCGCAGTTCGACGTTCCTCCGGCGCCAGAGGGTGCCAAGTTAGTGCCGGTACTGCCGATTCGTTGCGCTTGCGCTGTGTTGTTGCCCATTTCCCAGGTCGCCTGGTTACCGACGGAATCACAGTGGCCAGCACTCAGAACGTAGTAGGAACCGCTATGCGTCGACTGGACATTAGGCCCTGCGGTGCATCTTTCGCTGCCGAAGGCCTGCGTAATTGCTTGGCCGGCTCGCAGGGATGGGTAATCGGTCCAACGGTCAGCCGTGGGCAAGTTTCCTTGCTCAGACCGCTGCACGTCAACAAAGTCCCCGTAAAGTGAGCGCAGAACTTGAGCGGCATCCGGGGCACTAATAGAATCAACCCAGACGCGGACGCGATCGTTTGGGGCGTCATCTGCCCATGCTGTCGCCACAACTCCCTTAGCTGCAAGGTCCGCGTTTGCCTCGCCAATAGCCATCGACGTGGACCGCAAGACCTTGGCTGAGTGTGCGACCACTTCCACACTCAACCGCAGAGTACTGTCGATCCCGAGACCGGATGCTACGGCCGGAATTAAGGCCGCCGCAGTTTTCGATGTGGTTGTGACGTGGATGATGTGGGGGTCTCCTGAGTCGACCCACACTCCGGCTAAGTCATCCGAATTTGTTTTCCAAAGGCTGTCGTACAGGACACCGGCCGCATTATCAGCTACGGCCCTCAGTGAAGTAGTGTCAACCTTGTCAAAGGTGAACTCCGGGTCTGGCGCAGAGGTGGTCGGCGTTGGGCGCACGTCACCCGAGGCTGCAAAGCCAGGCGCTGCAAATACGGTTGCTGAAGCGAGAACCATTAAAAGCGTTGCTTTCAGTGTGCGCATGCGTCTGAGACCTTTCGCGAAGATTGATGGGGTAGCGCGGCGAAAACGAGTATGCCCGTACGGCGGGATCGGCCGACGTCTACGTGGCCAGGGCTGGCCTCACGCCTGTTGCCCCCCGCCCCCTTGGCTCGATCGAGGCCAGCCGACCAAGCAATGCAGGGATTATTGGGCCGAGACGCAACGCGGCGCAAGGGGTACCTCACGGATTGTTGTGGGGAGGGTGAGAAGGCGCCTCTTCTCCCTAGGCCGCTCAGGCAGGTGCGGGCAGCCCAGGGCCTGGCGCTTGTGGCCGTGTCTTGCCAAGGAACGGTCGCGTCTTGAGCCGTCGGATCAAAGATCGCCGGAGAGGAAGCGCTGGCGTCGTTCCCGTCCACCCCGGACCCTTGGTAACCGCGCGAGGGCGCTGACTTGGCAAACCTTGAGTCTGCAGCGGCCACTTGCCTACTCTTGGGGGCAAGAGATGACCGCACTATGCAATCTGACATGACCGCAGCGCCGACTGACGACCCATCTCGTCTTCTACCGCCGCCTGCCTTCCGTAGTCATCACGACCGTCCTCCTCACTGGCAGCACCACGGTTCTCGGGTGCTGCAGCAGTGCTGGACCCAGCCGCTCGTGGTGGGCAAGGTGTTCCGGCCCGATTGGCGAGCGACCAACGCACTTGCGCCAGCAGTGGCCCCTGCAGCTGCGCCGGCGTCGGCTCGCGCCCCGCCCTGCCCCCGCCAACGCCCTCGCTCTCACTGGCACCGTCACCTGGGGCGAGGTCGCGTAGGCCGACTGCACTCCGATTCGTGCAGCGGGTGCCGCCCCATCCAGCTACGCAACCCCGGCTCGGACCGGACTTCGAGGGGGTCTTCGACGGCGTCGGCGGCGGTTAGACCTATTGGCGGCCACTCGAACCGGGAGTCGGGCCGCCTCATCGCGATTCGCGGCGTCGCCTCGCCATTGGCCCATCGACCAAACATCGCACCCGACATCCAGCGCTGACGCAGTCGCGGACGTGCCCCTTCTACCCCCGATCGGCGTGGCCGCACCCGCTTCACTCCGCCGCGTAGAGCGGTATGGCTCCGATCAGCGACTCCCACCACTTGGTCGCTCGTGCCCGGTTCTCGACCCGCCCCTGTGTGCGCTATCGACCGTCAAGACGACGCGCCGAGTCGGTGTCGCACCACCCTTCGGCGCAGGGTGGGCGACGACTCGACCTCATAGCCCGCGTCGAGGAAGACCTGGAGCAGCCCGACCGACGCCTCGTCCCAGATCACGGTCTTGCCCGGGGGAGGCTCGGTGGGGTAGCCCTCCAGGACGCGAGCGCCGACCTGCCTTCCGTACTCGACGGTCGCGGCGGCGAGCTCGTACATCAGCCCCTGCCGACGGAAGTCTTTGCGCACGACGAAGCAGGTGACTGACCAGACGCCCTCCAGATCGGGGTCCATCCGCATCCACGACTTCTGCCGGGCCCAGATCCGCGGGTAGTTCTCCCGCGGCTCGACCGCGACCCAGCCGGCCGGCTTGCCGTCGACGTATCCGACGAGGCCGGAGGTGGGGCCGTTCGTGCCGCAGCCGGCCTGCTCCAGGAGCGCGGCGTCGCGCTCCTCTTGGGTCGTGTCGCGCCAGATCCAGCCCGGGACCTTAAGCGCCTGGCAGCGGCACTTGCGGGCGCCGCCGGCCTCGAAGACGGCCTCGACGTCGGCGCTCATCGCGTCGTCGGCCGGTCGCCAGCTGAACTGGGGCACACCGCGAGACTAATGGCGGAACGGCACCAGCAGCCACGCCGTGACAGTCGCTCCGTAACCTCACGGGTGCCCCACTCCACCGCCTATGGCCCTGGTCGGGACTTGACGCACTGAATCGCCTGCGGGCCGTTCGTAGGCGCAAAGCGTGCGCTCGGCCGCCAACCCGAGCCCCTGGGCCTGGCGAGGCAAGGCAGACTCGCTGCATGCCCGAGCCCGAGGACAACAGTGACACCAACCACCGGCGCAGGTTGTCCAACGCCGCGCTGATCGAGCGGGCGGCCAAGGCCCTGAACCCGCAACTGCTGGCGGAGGGGTCCTGGGTGGCGGACGTGGGTGCGGCGGTCGAGGCAGCGGACGGGCGAGTATTCACAGGCGCCTGCATCGGCGGTCACCTCTCGATCTGTGCCGAGCTGGGTGCCCTGAGCCAGCTCGTGGCCGCTGCGACGCCGACGGTGAGCCGGGTCGTCGCGGTGTGGCGGGACCCGGCCGATGCCGTCCTGCACGTCATCCCACCGTGCGGGAGGTGTCGCGAAGTCATCAAGAGCCTGTCGCAGCACAATCTTGAGACGATCGTCATCCTGGGGCCAGAGCACACAGCAACACTGCGGGATCTTCTGCCGTACGCGGG
>JBBQGB010000019.1:0-51308 GCA_038322575.1 Actinomycetales bacterium | reverse complement strand
GAGGGCAGGTCGGTGACGACCTTGGTGATGACCCGCGCCTGACCGATTCCGATCGTCCCCGCGGCCACCGCCTCAGCGGTGGCGGCGCAAGTGGTTCGAAGGGCAGCTGCGGTGTCCACCGCCTTCGACGCCTCCGAGGGCGACACCAGGCACGTCCCGCGCAGGAACGCCTTCGTCGACCCGGCGCCGACGACCTGGGCGGCGCCGCGGGCGTGGACCTCACCGACCCGCCGCAGCCACTCGCCCTCGGCCTGGTCGATCAGCCGCCGCAGGTCCGCGACATCGGTCAACAGCGACCCGGAGTCCACCCCCTGCAGGTCCTCGGACTGCAGCACCGACACCCCGTCGCGCACGGCGACCAGCGCCCCGCTCAGTGCCCCGGTGCTGTCCATGTCTCACACGCTAGAGGTCACCAACGACAGTCCAGACCCCTCAGACCCGTTCTGGCACAACGACTTCGAAGGACTTTGGGCAACCTGCCGTCACGGTGAGCGACGCCGGCGAGGAGCCGGTAAGACGCGCCACAACACCGGCGCGACGTGACGGCCTCGGGTGCAGCGAAGGCGGGGGTGAACAGCCCCGACAACAACCTCCGAGCAGGCAACCTCCCCAGCCCCCCGAGAAGGTCCGCCGCGGAGGAGTCACCCTCCAGACCGACACCAACCCGTGAGCCAAAACCAGACACACCACGAGCGGGTAGCCTCCTGGCGTGGCCCCACCCGCAGACCGTGCTGCCACGACGACGTGCATGGCGGCGGTGACGAACGCCGAGCGGGTGGTGGTGGTCGCGGCCACGGTGGCGCTCGCGGGGCTGCTGACGATGTGGGCGGTGGTCGCCCCGACGTACCGCGCGTCGGACGAGCCGATGCACGTGTCGACGACGATGCGCCTGGCCGAGTCCGGCCGCTACCCGGCGCCGGGCCGCGCCCTGATGGACCCCTCGGTGCTGGCCTCGTTCCGGTGGGTCGACTACTTCGGTGCCACCGGTCGTGCCCCCAAGCCCGAGCGCGGCGCGCCGCTCGCGCACCCGCCGTCGATGGTGGCGCTGGGGGCGCCCGACGCGCCCCGCCCGCGAACCGACGTCGACCAGATGACCCAGCACCCGCCGGCGTACTACCTGGTGCTGGCCGGCGCGGTGCGCGCGCTGCGCCTGGACGCCCTCGGCCCCACCGACCTGGTGCTCGCCCTGCGGCTGCTGACCGCGCTGATGCTGCTGCCGGTGCCGTGGCTGTGCAACCGGGTGGCCCGGCGGCTGGGCCTGCCGGCGCGGGTCGCGGGCGCCGCCGCGTTCGTCCCGGCCGCCTGGATGCAGCTGCTGCACTCGTCCTCGACGGTGAACAACGGGGCGCTGCTGGCGCTGGCCACCGGCGTCGCGACGGCGGCCGTGGTGCCCGCCGCGCTCGGCGACGTGCGCCTGCGTCGTGCCGTGGGTGTGGGTCTCGCGGTCTCGGTCGCGTTGCTCACCAAGGGTTTCGCCCTCGCCCTGCTGCCCGTCATCGTGATCGCCTACCTGGTGGCGATCCGCCGCGCGGGCCTGTGGCGGTCGCTGCGCGCCATGGTGGTCGCGCTGCTCGCCACGCTGCCGGGGCTGTGGTGGTGGGCGCTCAACGTCGTCCGGTACGGCACCGTGCAGCCGCAGGGCGGCACGGCGACGCCCCCGGTGGCCGACCTGCCGCCGCTGTCGACCTGGGCGCACGACTTCACGCTCACCTGGATGCGCACGCTGTGGATCGCCCTGGGCTGGGCCGAGAACCGGCCCCCCGCACGGCTCACGACCGGGCTGACGGTGCTGGCCGCCGTCCTGCTGCTGGCCGGCACGTGGGCGCTGCGACGACGTCTGGGCGCTGCTGTGGTGATGCACCTGACCTGGCTCGGCCCGCTCGCGATCGTCGTCCTGGGCAGCTACCGCGAGTTCGAGAGCAGCGGCACGACCCGGGCGGCGCAGGGCCGGTACGTGCAGACCGGCGTCGTCGCGCTGGTGGTGGTGGCGACCGCCGCGCTGGCCCGCCTGCCCCGGCTGGTCCCCGCGCTGCCCGTGCTCGTGGCGGGGCTCGCCGGCGGCGGCCTGGTGTTCGGGCTGGACCACTTCTGGGCGCCCGAAGCCGGCCACGACCCGCTGTGGGGCCGGGTGCTCGCCGCGGGCAGCTGGCTGCCCGGCGGGACCACCCCGCTGATCGTCGCGGCGGCCGTGACCGTCGTGGCTACGGTCGTCGCGACGGCGGCGCTGCGGGCTGTGACGTCGTCGGCCCCGACGTCGTCACCAGAGCCTCGTCCCGAGCCCGTGCCGGTGGGCTGACCTCGGGCTGCTGGGTCAGGTGCACCCGCTCCAGGCGCTTCTTGTAGCGGCGCATCAGCGGCCGCTCGACGAGGACGAAGGACGCGTACGCCGCCAGCGCCGCGCCGATCGCGATCAGCACCGACGTCGTCGCCCGGTGGGTGCCGAGCGGACGGAAGACCCCGCCTGCGTAGGCCGTCATCAGCGGGAAGTGCCACAGGTACAGGCCGTACGAGATCGCGCCGACCGACCGCAGCGGCCCGCTGGTGAACACCCGCGACCCCGGGGCCAGGCACGCGCAGACGGCGGCCACGGCGAGCACGGTGAGCAGCAGGACGGCGTTGACCGTGCTGAACCGGGTGGCCAGGCCCGGCAGCCGCGGGATCACCAGCATCGCGACGACCGCGGGCCAGCCCAGCCACGCGCACCAGGCCGGCGGCCGCCAGCCGCCCCGACACACCGCCGCCAGCGTGGCCCCCGCGAGCAGCGACACCGCGTTGGTGTCCGGACGGCGCGACGCCGCCAGCGCGCCGCCGGGCTCGGCGCCGACCCGCAGCCGCCACCACCCCGCGACCAGGGTGAGCACCAGGAGCACGACGACCAGCGCCGCCGGAGCCAGCCGGGCGCGCCGGCGCACCAGCAGCAGCAGGCCGATCAGCAGCAGCGGCCACACGACGTAGAACTGCTCCTCGACCGCCAGCGACCAGGTGTGCTGCACCGGCCCGAGCGGACGGCGCAGCACCTCGAAGTCGGCGTAGTACAGCAGGGCGGGCTTGACCAGGTTGTTGACGAAGAACCACAGCTGGGACCAGCCGGCGGCCCAGAACACCAGGGTCGTCACGGCCAGCCACAGCCACAGCCCGGGCAGCAGCCGCAGCGCCCGCCGCCCCCAGAACGCGGGCAGGTCGATCCGCCCGCGCACGTCGTGCTCGCGCAGGAGGAGCGAGGTGATCAGGAAGCCGGACAGGACGAAGAACGCCGTGACTCCGGCGGTCCCGCCGATCGAGAAGACGTGCAGCAGCCGCCCGTCGACGTGCGCGTGGTCGAGGACGACGTACGCGACGGCGATGCCGCGCAGGCCGTCCAAGCCGGCCAGCCGCGACCCGTCGGCCGGGCCGACCAGTCGCAGGCGGTCACGCCAGCCGCGCACCGCGGGCTCGGCCGCTGCGCTCACCCGCGTCACCTCGCGCTCTGGTCGGTCGGTCCGTGCAGGGATCACCCTAACCGGGCGCCAGGCGGGGCGGTGGCTGGCGTGCGGCGTCGCTAGGGTCGGGCCCGTGACCTCACCCACGCCCGCACCCCCCGTCGCACGCCCGCGGACGGCGGTCGACGTCCTCGCCGACGAGCACCTGGACGCCACGGTGGCGCTCGACCCGATCACCGCCACGTCCATGGGCGTGGTCGGGTACGACCACCTGCTCACGGACTACTCCCCCGAGGCCGACGCCGAGCGCGCCGACCTGGCCCGTCGGACGCTGCGCCGGCTCGCCGAGGCGACGCCGGTGGACGACGTCGACGCGGTGACCGTCGCGGTGATGGGCGAGCGGCTCGGGCTCGAGGTCGAGCTGTTCGAGGCCGGCGCCCGCACCGGCGAGCTGAACAACCTCGCCAGCCCTGCCCAGGGGCTGCGCGACGTGTTCGACCTGATGGCCACCGACACGCCGGACGACTGGTCGGTGGTCGCCCGGCGCCTGGCCGCCCTGCCGCAGGCCGTCGACCGGTACGTCCGCGCGCTGCGCCGGCGCGCCGCCACCGGTGACGTTCCCCCGCTCCGCCAGCTGACCGCGGTCGCCGGCCAGGCCCGCGGGCTGGCCGCCACCGACGGGTTCTTCGGCCGGTTCGTCGAGGGCGCGCGCGACGTCCCGCCGACGCTGCACGCCGACCTCGCCCGGGCGGCCACCCGGGCCGCCGCGGCGTACGACGACCTGGCCCGCGTGCTCACCGACGAGCTGCTGCCGACGGCACGCGACCACGACCCCGTCGGCCCCGAGCTGTACGCGTTGCACAGCCGCTACTTCCTCGGTGCCACCGTCGACCTCGCCGAGACGTACGCGTGGGGCCAGGACGAGGTCGCGCGCATCGGCGCCGAGATGGACCTCACGGCCGACCGGATCCGGCCCGGCGCGTCACTGGCCGAGGCGGTCGCCGTCCTGGACGCCGACCCCGCGCGCACCCTGCGCGGCACCGCCGAGCTGCAGCGGTGGATGCAGCAGCGGTCCGACGAGTCGCTGAGCGCGCTGGCGGAGGGGCACTTCGACATCCCGTCCCCGATCCGGCGCCTGGAGTGCCGGATCGCCCCGACCACCACGGGCGGCATCTACTACACCGGGCCCAGCGAGGACTTCAGCCGGCCGGGTCGGATGTGGTGGTCGGTGCCCCCCGGCGACGACACGTTCCACACCTGGGGCGAGCTGTCGACCGTCTACCACGAGGGCGTCCCCGGCCATCACCTGCAGGTCGCCCAGACCGTCTACCGCGCCGAGCTGCTCAACCGGTGGCGCCGGCTCGGTTGCTGGGTCAGCGGCCACGGCGAGGGATGGGCCCTGTACGCCGAGGGGCTGATGGCCGACCTGGGGTTCCTCGACGACCCGGGCGACCGGCTCGGCATGCTGATGAACCAGTCGATGCGCGCCGCGCGCGTGGTCATCGACATCGGCGTGCACTGCGGGCTGCCGGCCCCCGCCGAGGTCGGCGGCGGGGACTGGACGTACGACAAGGGCTGGCGGTACTTCGACGCCCACACCTCGCTCAGCGAGAGCACCCGGCGGTTCGAGCTCGACCGCTACCTCGGCTGGCCCGGCCAGGCGCCGTCGTACAAGGTCGGCGAGCGGATCTGGCTGTCGGTGCGCGACCAGGTGCGCGAGCGCGAGGGCGCGGCGTTCTCGCTCGCCGCGTTCCACCGGCGGGCCCTGGACCTCGGGGCGGTCGGGCTCGACGTCCTGCAGGACGCGCTGGTCGGCGGGGTGCGGTCGTGACCACGCTCGTCCTCGGCTCGGCCAGCCCCGCGCGGTTGCGCACGCTGCAGCAGGCGGGCCTGTCGCCGTACGTCGTGGTCTCGGACGTCGACGAGGACGCCGCCCTCGCCGCGGCGCTGGTCTCCTACGGCGCGCTCGAGCCGGACGAGGTGCCGCTGGTGCTCGCCCGCGCCAAGGCCGAGGCGGTGGCCGAGATGCTTGACGGTGACCCCCGCCTGGACGGGCTGCCGGAAGGGTGGGGCGACGACGCGCTGGTGCTCGGCTGCGACTCGGTGCTCGAGCTCGACGGCGAGGTGCACGGCAAGCCCGCAGACGCGGGCCAGGCGAGCGCCCGTTGGCGGCGGATGCGCGGGCGGTCCGGTGTCCTGCACACCGGCCACTGGGTGATCGACCTGCGCGAGGACGGCGGCGGCGCCACCCTGGGCGCGGTCGCGTCGACCACGGTGCACTTCGCGGACGTGACCGACGCTGAGATCGACGCGTACGTCGCCACCGGCGAGCCGCTGGCGGTCGCCGGCGCGTTCACCACCGACGGGCTCGGCGGGGCCTTCGTCAGCGGCATCGAGGGCGACCCCCACAACGTCGTTGGTGTCAGCCTGCCCCTGCTGCGCGCCCTGCTCGCCGACTGCGGCGTCCCCTGGACCACCCTCTGGTGACCTGACCGCGCCCCCACCCCGCACTTGCCTCACTACGTGACGACCACCGTGCGGGCGGCGCGACGAGTAGTGACGCAAGCCGCTCGTCAGTCAGACCGGCGGGACGCCGTGGCGGCGGTCGCTGAAGGTGCGGTCGCGCCCTGCGGCGTAACGGAACCGGCGCACCAGCTCCTCGCGCAGGTCGTGCGGCTCGACCACGCCGTCGAGCACCAGGTCGCTCACCAGCCGCTCGAGGTCGACGTCCTGCTCGTACTCCGAGCGCCGGGCAGCGACGTACGCCGCGCGCTCGGCGGGGTCGTCGATCGCCTCGATCTTCGCGGCGTAGACGGCGTTCACGGCCGCCTCGGGACCCATCACCGCGATCCGCGCGGTCGGCAGCGCGAGGGCGGCGTCGGGCCCGAAACCCGGGCCCGCCATGGCGTAGAGCCCGGCGCCGTACGCCTTGCGCACCACCACCGACACCTGCGGGACGGTCGCCTCGCTGACGGCGGTGATCATCTTGGCGCCGTGGCGGATGATGCCGCCGCGCTCGACCTCCGACCCGATCATGAAGCCCGGCACGTCGGCCAGGTAGAGCAGCGGCAGGTTGAACGCGTCGCACAGCCAGATGAACCGGGCCGCCTTGTCGGCGCTGTCGCTGAAGAGCACGCCGCCCTTGACCGCCGAGTTGTTCGCCACGACGCCGATCGCCTCGCCGTCCAGCCGGCCGAACCCGACGACGACCTCGGCGGCGAACAACGGCTTGACCTCGAAGAACGACTCGTCGTCGAGCAGCCCGTCGATGACCCCGTGGACGTCGAACGGCTGGCTCTCGACCTCGGGTACGACCGTGTCGTCGAGCGGACGTCGGGGCGGCTGGGTGGCGTACGACGGCGGCCGCTCGCGCCAGCTGCCAGGCAGGTAGCTGAAGAACAGCCGCGCCTGCTCGATCGCGTCGGCGTCGTCGACGGACAGCAGGTCGCCGCAACCCGAGACGGTGCAGTGCATCCGTGCCCCGCCCATCTCCTCGAGCGAGACGGTCTCACCGACCACCATCTGCGCCATCCGCGGGCTGCCGAGATACATCGAGGCGTTGCCCTCGACCATGATCACCACGTCGCAGAAGGCGGGGATGTAGGCGCCGCCGGCGGCAGAAGGACCGAACAGGCAGCAGATCTGCGGCACCCGACCGGAGAGCGCCACCTGGTTCTTGAAGATCCGTCCTGCGCCGCGACGGCCCGGGAACAGGTCGACCTGGTCGGTGATCCGCGCCCCCGCGGAGTCGACCAGCCAGAACACCGGCAGCTCCTCGCGCAGCGCCGCCTCGGTGGCGCGGACGATCTTCTCGACGGTGCGCGCACCCCACGAGCCGGCCTTGACCGTCGGGTCGTTCGCGACGACCAGCACCGGTCGGCCCTCGACGGTTCCGCGGCCCGTGACCACGCCGTCCGCGGGCAGGCCCGTCGACAGGCTGTTGGCGTGACGCCCGTCCTCAACGAAGCTGTCGGCGTCCAGCAGCAGGGCGATCCGGTCGCGCACGTACAGCTTGCCCTGGTCGGCGAGCTTGGCGGCGGCCCCGTCGGACGGCGCCGCCGAGGCCTCGTGCGCCTTCGCCAACCGGTACCGGACGTCGGCCACCCGCGGGTCGCCAGGATGGTTCACGCGGGCAGCCCGAGGCCCCGCGCGATCACCATGCGCTGCACCTCGCTGGTGCCCTCACCGATCTCGAGGATCTTGGCGTCGCGGTAGAACCTCGCGACGGGGTACTCCTCCATGAAACCGTTGCCGCCGAACACCTGCGTCGCCACGCGCGTGGCCGTGACGGCCGCCTCCGTGCTGTACAGCTTGGCGATCGCCGCCGCCTGCTTGACGATCGCGACCGACGTGCGGCCGGCGTGCAGCTCGTCCTTGAGCCACGCCGCCTTGTAGGTCAGCAGGCGGGCGGCCTCGACCGAGACCGCGAGGTCGGCGACGGCGAAGGACACCCCCTGGTTGGCGCCGATCGGGCGACCGAAGGCGATCCGGGTGCAGGCGTACGACGACGCCGCGTCCAGGCACCCCTGGGCGAGCCCGAGGGCCAGGGCCGAGATCGCGATGCGCCCGTCGTCCAGCGTCTTGAGGAACTGGCGGAACCCCGAGCCGCGCTCACCCAGCAGGTGGTCGGCGGGCACGCTCGCGCCGTCGAAGCTGAGGCCGTGGGTGTCGCTGGCGTGCCATCCGAGCTTGTCGTACGCGGGCTCGACCGTGAACCCGGGCGTGCCCGCGGGCAGCATGATCGCGCTGATCTCCGCCTTGCCCTCGGGGGTGGTCCCGGTGCGCGCCGTCACCGTGACGACGCTGGTGATGTCGGTGCCCGAGTTGGTGATGAACGCCTTCGCGCCGTCGACCACCCAGCGCGCGTCGTCGCCCTCGCCCTCGAGTCGCGCCCGGGTGCGCGTCGCACCCGCGTCGGAGCCGGCGTCCGGCTCGGTGAGGCCGAAGGCCGCGAGGGCGCGCCCGCTGACCAGGTCGGGCAGCCAGCGCTGCTTCTGCTCCTCGGTGCCGAAGCTGAGGATCGGGTTGATGCCGAGGCCGACGCCGGCGCTCAGCGTGATGCCGACCGACTGGTCGACTCGGCCGAGCTCCTCGATCGCCACGCACAGCGAGGTGAAGTCGCCGCCCGCGCCGCCGTACTCCTCGGGCACGACCAGCCCGAACAGCCCGAGGTCACCCATCTGGGGCACCAGCTCGGTCGGGAAGTGGTGCTCGCGGTCCCAGCGCGCCGCGTGCGGCGCCACCTGCTCGGCCGCGAACTCGCGGACGACGGCACGGAAGTCCTCGTGCTCCTTGCTCAGCTCGAACGTCATGCGCTCATGGTCGCGCTGCTTGACGTTGACGTCAACGTCAAGCAGGCTGCGACCGTGCCAGCGCGGACGTGGACCATCGCCGAGATCGCCGACGAGTTCGGCATCACGCACCGCACCGTGCGCTACTACGAGGACAAGGGGCTCGTGACGCCCGAGCGGCGGGGCACCCTGCGCGTCTTCCACCCCCGCGACCGCACCCGGCTGCGGCTGGTGCTGCGCGGCAAGCGCCTCGGCTTCCCGCTGGACGAGATCCGCACCATCGTCGACATGTACGACCAGCAGCCCGGTGAGTCCGGACAGCTGTCGTACCTGCTCGACCAGATCGACGAGCGGCGCGGCGACCTGTGGCTGCGACGACGCGACATCGACGCCGCGCTGGCCGAGCTCGACGACCTCGAACGCCGGTGCCGCACCGATCTCGCTAGGCTCGCGACCGAGCCGGAGGAGCACTGACGATGACCACACCACCCGGGACGCCGACACTCGACGGAGCAGCCGACATGGGCCGACACGGCAACCGCGTGATCACCAAGGTGCTGATCGCCAACCGCGGTGAGATCGCCGTCCGCATCGCGCGGGCCTGCGCCGACGCGGGCATCGCCTCGGTCGCCGTGTACGCCGACCCCGACCGCGACGCCCTGCACGTCAAGGTCGCGGACGAGGCGTTCGGCCTGGGTGGGACGACACCCGCCGACTCCTACCTGTTGCAGGACAAGCTGATCGAGGTCGCGGTGCAGTCGGGGGCCGACGCCGTCCACCCGGGGTACGGCTTCCTCGCCGAGAACGCCGCCTTCGCCCAGGCGGTCGACGACGCCGGGTTGGTGTGGATCGGGCCCTCGGCCGCCGCGATCGACGCCCTCGGCGACAAGGTCAAGGCCCGCCACATCGCCGAGCGGGCCGGAGCGCCCCTGGTCGCCGGCACCAAGGAGCCGGTCGACGGGCCCGACGAGGTGCTCGCGTTCGCCGACGAGCACGGACTGCCCGTGGCCATCAAGGCCGCGTACGGCGGCGGCGGCCGTGGCCTGAAGGTCGCCCGCACGCGCGACGAGATCCCCGAGCTGTTCGACTCGGCCGTGCGCGAGGCCGTGTCGGCGTTCGGCCGCGGCGAGTGCTTCGTCGAGAAGTACCTCGACCAGCCCCGGCACGTCGAGACCCAGTGCCTGGCCGACACGCACGGCAACGTCGTCGTCGTCTCCACCCGCGACTGCTCGCTGCAGCGCCGCCACCAGAAGCTGGTCGAGGAGGCGCCCGCCCCCTTCCTCACCGACGAGCAGACGGCCGAGCTGTACCGCGCGTCCAAGGCGATCCTGCGCGAGGCCGACTACACCGGTGCCGGCACCTGCGAGTTCCTCGTCGCCAAGGACGGCACCATCTCGTTCCTGGAGGTCAACACCCGCCTGCAGGTCGAGCACCCGGTCAGCGAGGAGGTCTCGGGCCTGGACCTGGTGCGCGAACAGCTGCGCATCGCCGCCGGCGAGGAGCTCGGCTATGACGACCCGCCGCTGCGCGGGCACTCGATCGAGTTCCGCATCAACGGCGAGGACGCCGGTCGCGGCTTCCTGCCGGCCCCCGGGGTGGTCACCTCGTTCCGCCCACCCAGCGGGCCCGGCGTCCGGCTGGACTCGGGCGTCGAGTCCGGTGACGTCATCGGCGGGGCGTTCGACTCGATGCTCGCCAAGCTCGTCGTCACCGGCGCCACCCGGCAGCAGGCCCTCGAGCGGGCCCGACGCGCCCTGGACGAGTTCGTCATCGAGGGGATGCCGACGGTGCTGCCCTTCCACCGGGTCGTCGTCCGCGACCCCGCCTTCGCCCCCGCGGACGCCGCCGCCCCGTTCACCGTGCACACCCGCTGGATCGAGACCGAGTTCGACAACACGATCCCGGCGCACCCCGCGGCGGACGACGTCCCCGCCGAGGCCGCGCCGCGCGAGCGGGTCGTCGTCGAGGTCGGGGGCAAGCGGCTCGAGGTCGTGCTGCCCGCCGGACTGGGCGCCGGTGCCGGTGCGGGCCCGACGCGTCCGGCTGCCCCGCGCCGCAGCGGCGGCGGCCGCGCCGGTGCAGCGGCCGGCGGTGACGCGCTGGTGGCGCCGATGCAGGGCACGATCATCAAGATCGCGGTCGAGAACGGCCAGGTCGTCGCCGCCGGCGAGCTGGTGCTCGTCCTGGAAGCGATGAAGATGGAGCAGCCGATCACCGCCCACAAGGCCGGCACCGTCAGCGGTCTGGCCGCCGAGGTCGGCCAGACCGTCGCCAGCGGCACCCCCCTGCTCGACCTCAAGGACTGACCCCCTCGGGCTTCCTCCCCCCTTGCCCCCCCTTCCCCCCGCACTTGCTGCACTACTTGCCTCGCCGCCCGCGAGCGCGGCGACACTTAGCGCAGCAAGTGCGAGAAGGAGGGGTCGTCCACAGGAGGCCGGGGCGCCCCATCGTCCACAGAGCTCCCCGCAGGCGGCCCACGCCGACTCCGTGGTGACCACGCTGTCGGGATGCCGCAGCCCGGACGCTTCGCCGCCGACCTCCCGCCCGTGTTCGTCGGCTCGGACGCCCTCGCCGCCGGCCTCCTGACGCCACGCCAGCTGCGCAGCGACGCCGTGGTGCCCGTGCTGCACGGGGTCTACCGGCCCCGCTGGGTCCTGCCGACGCACGCCCTTCGGTGCGCCGCCGCCTGCCTCCTGACGTCCGAGGCGGTGCTCGTCACCGGCCGTTCTGCCGCCACCGTGCTTGACGTCGACCTCGCGCGCACGGACGACGAGGTCGAGGCCGTCGTCCCGTTCGGCGTCGCAGCCCCGCGCATCCGTGGTGTCAGGGTCAGACGTGCGTCGAGCCCGGTATGCCGAGGCGCCGACCGGGCCGGCGTCCGACTGGTCGATGACCTCCGTCTGGGCTTCGACCTCGCCGCGCGCCATCCCCGGCCACGGGCTGTCGCGCATCTGGACGCCGCGGCCAGGGCGGGGCTGATCGACCTGCCGCGGCTCGGGTCCTGGGCGCTCTCGAACCATGACGACGACGTGGTCGCCGTCCGCGAGGCGATCGCGCGTACCGACCCGCGGGCCGAGTCGTTGCCCGAGTCCGAGGTGCGGGTGATCCTGCAGGACGCCGGCTTCGACGTGATCGTGCAGTACGTCGTGCACGGCCCCCGCGGGCGGATCATCCGTGCCGACCTGGCCCTGCCCGACCTGCGCATCGCGATCCTGTACGACGGGGCCTGGCACGCGCTGCGTTCCCAGCTCGAGCGGGACCGGCGCCAGGGGCGGCTGCTGCGCGAAGCCGGGTGGGTGAGCGTGCACATCACTGCCGAGGTGCTCGCGTCCCCCCGCCAGGTCGTGGCCGTCGTCCAGACCGCCGTCGACGCCCGCCAGGCCTCCTGAGAGCACTTAGTGAAGCAAGTGCCAGATTCGACGCGGGGACGGCGACAGATAGTGCAGCAAGTGCGGGAAAGGGGGGGTCAGGCGCGGGTGTGGAGCTGGCGGGCGGCTTCGGCGATCGAGCCGGACATCGAGGGGTAGACGGTGAAGGCGGCGGAGACCTGGTCGACGGTGAGCTTGGTCTGCACCGCGAGCGCCACGGGGAAGATCAGCTCGCTGGCGCGGGGGGCGACGACGACGCCGCCCATGATGATGCCGGTTCCAGCGCGGGCGAAGAGCTTGACGAACCCGTCGTGCACGTTCTGCATCTTGGCCCGCGCGTTGGTCGCCAGCGGCAGCGTGACCGCCTCGCAGGCGATCCCGGCCTGCTCGAGCCCCTGCTCGGACCACCCGACCGTCGCGATCTCGGGGTCGGTGAAGATGTTGGCCGACACGGCGCGCAGGTTCAGCGGCTGCACCGCGTCGCCGAGCGCGTGCCACATCGCGATCCGCCCCTGCATCGCCGCGACGGACGCGAGCGGCAGCACGCCGGTGCAGTCCCCGGCGGCGTAGACCCCGCGGGCCGAGGTCCGCGAGACGCCGTCGACCTCGACGTGCCCGGACGCCGACAGGGTGACCTCGGACTCGGCCAGGCCCAGGTCTGCGGTGTTCGGCACCGACCCGACGGCCATGATGCAGTGCGACCCCTCGACGCTGCGCCCGTCCTGCAGTCGGACGACGATCCCGTCCGCGGTGCGCGCGACGGACTCGGCGCGTGAGCGGTTCAGGACGTGCATCCCCCGGCGGCGGAACACGTCCTCGATGACCTGGGCGGCGTCGGCGTCCTCACCGGGCAGGACGCGGTCGCGCGAGCTGACCAGGGTGACGTCGCTGCCGAGCCCCAGGTAGGCGTGGGCCAGCTCGGCGCCGGTCACGCCCGAGCCGACGACCACGAGCGTGGGCGGGGTGACCGGCAGGTCGTAGATCTGCTGCCAGGTGAGGATCCGCTCGCCGTCCGGCCGGGCGGTGGCCAGCTCGCGCGGGCGGGCCCCGGTGGCGATCAGGACGACGTCGGCGTCCACCCGCTCGCCGCCCCCGCCGAGCAGGTCGACCTCGACCCGCTGCGGGCCGGCGAGGCGTCCGGTGCCACGCAGCACGCGGACCCCCTCGTGCGCCATGCGGGTGGCGATGTCGTCGCTCTGGGCCAGGGCGAGCGACTTGATCCGCGCGTTGACGGTGGGCAGGTCGGCCGTGGCCACCGAGCCGGGCTCGGGTGACTCGGCCAGCCGGACGCCGTACCCGGCGGCGGCGAAGAACCGGCTCATGAAGTCGGACGTCGAGATCAGGGTCTTGCTGGGCACGCAGTCGGTGAGCACCGCCGCCCCGCCGAGACCGTCGCGGTCGACGACGGTGACGTCGGAGCCGAGCTGGGCGGCGACCAGCGCGGCCTCGTACCCGCCGGGGCCTCCCCCGATGACGACGACCCGCGCGGCACCCACGGGCCCAGTCAACCACGCACCCCCGACGCCCTAACCTTGCGCCCATGGCCCTGTACGCCGCCTACGGCAGCAACCTCGACAGCCAGCAGATGCTGCGCCGCGCCCCCCACTCCCCCCTGCGCGGCACCGGCTGGCTGGTCGGGTGGCGGCTGACGTTCGGCGGCGAGGACCTCGGCTGGGAGGGGTCGCTCACGACCGTCGTCGAGGACCCGCTCGAGCAGGTCTACGTCGCGCTGTACGACGTCACCGACGCCGACGAGCAGACGCTGGACGACTGGGAGGGCCTCGGCATCGGGATCTACACCAAGATCCGCGTGCGCGTGCAGACCCTGGACGGCGAGGAGCTGGTCTGGGTCTACGTCCTGGACGGGTACGAGGGCGGGCTGCCGTCGGCGCGCTACCTGGGCCAGCTGGCCGAGGCTGCCGAGGCGGCGGGAGCACCCGACGACTACGTCCTCGCCCTGCGGCACCGCCCGTGCCGGACCGTGGAGCAGCACCCTCCGCTCATGTAACGTTCACCCACCCGACCTCTCCCGTTGGGGTGAGCCGCTCCCGGCGCCCCTAACCTGCGCCGAGTAGCGGCGGTGACGTCCTCACCGCGCACCCGACCCGGAGGTCCCGTTGACCAGCAGGTTCAAGACCGGCGTCCTCGCCGTCGTCGTCACCACCACCGCCCTCGTCACCGCGGCCTGCGCGCCGCCGGCCGACACGCCCACCGCAGCCGCCTCGAGCGCCGGGGCGGCGACCAGCGCCACCGCCTTCGGCGGCATGGACGCCCTCGTCGCGGCAGCGAAGAAGGAGGGCCAGCTCAACGTCATCGCCCTGCCGCCGGACTGGGCCAACTACGGCGAGGTGATCACCGCGTTCACCGCCAAGTACGGCATCAAGGTCAACTCGGCCCAGCCGGACGCCGCCAGCCAGGACGAGATCAACGCCGCCACCCAGCTCAAGGGCCAGAGCACGGCCCCCGACGTCTTCGACCTCGGCCAGGCCGTGGCTCTGGCCAACACCGCGATGTTCGCGCCGTACCAGGTGGCCACGTTCGCGGACGTCCCCGCCGACCTCAAGGACGCGAACGGCACCTGGGTGAACGACTACGGCGGCTACATGTCGATCGGGTACGACGCCGGCAAGGTCCCGGCCCCGACGTCGATGCAGGACCTGCTCAAGCCCGCGTACAAGGGCAAGGTGGCTCTGAACGGCGACCCCACGCAGGCCGGTGCCGCGTTCGCCGGTGTCGCGATGGCGGCACTGGCCAACGGCGGGTCGGCCGACGACATCAGCAAGGGCGTGGCGTTCTTCACCGACCTGAAGAAGGCCGGCAACTTCCTGCCCGTCGACCCGACACCCGCGACCGTGCAGTCCGGCCAGACCCCCGTGGTCATCGACTGGGACTACCTGAACGTGGGCCAGTCGACCAAGCTCAAGGGCAAGGTCGACTGGAAGGTCGTCGTCCCGGCGAACGCGGTGCTCGGCGGCTACTACGTCCAGGCGATCAGCAAGGACGCACCCCACCCGGCCGCGGCTCGCCTGTGGCAGGAGTTCCTGTACTCCGACGAGGGCCAGAACCTCTGGCTCAAGGGCGGCGCCCGGCCGGTCCGCCAGGACGTCATGGCCAAGGCCGGAACCATCGACAAGACCGCGTTCGCGGCGCTGCCGCCGGTGAGCGGCACCCCCGTGTTCCTCACCCAGGCGCAGAGCGACACCGCCAAGGCCTACCTCACGGCGAACTGGCGCAAGGCCATCGGGTGAGCGGACGCCGCGCGTGCCGTTGACGTCCCGGGTACGGGGTGGCGCCCTGCTGGGTGTCGCCCCGTTCCTGGCGTTCACGACGATCTTCCTCGCCGTCCCCACGCTCGTCGTCGTGGTCGGCGCCTTCGTCGACAGCGCCGGCCGTCCGACCCTCGCGAACGTCGCGGGCCTGCGCCAGGGCTACATCCTGGACGCGCTCGTCTCGACGCTCGAGCTGTCACTCGGCACTGCGGTGGTCGGCGCCGTCATCGGGGCGCCGCTCGCCTACGCGGTCGTCACCGCTGCACCCGAGGGGATGCTGCGTCGCTCGGTGAGCGCGGTCTGCGGGGTGCTGGCGCAGTTCGGTGGGGTGACCCTGGCCTTCGCGTTCCTCGCCACGGTCGGGTCGCAGGGGTTCGTGACGCTGTACCTCTCCGACCACACCGGGCTGACGGTTCCCGGCGACCTGCTCTACGGCCTGCGGGGCCTGGGCCTGGTCTACGTCTACTTCCAGATCCCGCTGATGGTGATCGTGTTCCTGCCCGCCCTGGACGGCGTACGCGTGCAGTGGCGCGAGGCGACCGAGACCCTCGGTGGGTCGACCTGGCAGTACTGGCGGCACGTCGCGGGCCCGCTGCTGATGCCCGCGTTCCTCGGGTCGACGCTGCTGCTGTTCGCGAACGCGTTCGCCGCCTACGCGACAGCCGCCGCCCTCGTCAGCCAGGGTTCACCGATCCTGCCGCTGGTGGTGCGCGCCACGTTCACCAGCGAGGTGGTGCTCGGCCAGGCCAACCTCGGCAAGGCGATCGCCCTGACGATGGTCGTCGTCGTCGCCATCGTGATGACCGGGTACGCGTGGCTGCAGCGGCGTACCTCGCGGTGGGTCGGCTGATGGCCGGGCTGCAGCGGGCCCGCGTCCGCAGACAGGCCACCTTCCGGTGGGTCGTCGTCGCCGTGGTCGGCACCTTCTTCGCCCTGCCGCTGCTGGGGATGCTCGAGTTCACCACGCGCGCGCCCGGCGGTGGCCGCACGGCGGCGGTCTGGCGCACCGTCGCCGACCTCAGCGGCCTGCGCACGACCTACCCCGAGCTGTGGGCCGGCCTCAAGGCGTCGGGGGCGCTGGTCGTCCTGACGGTCCTGATCATGCTCGTGCTGCTGGTGCCCACGATGACCTGGGTGCGGCTGCGCGTGCCGCGGCTGCGCCGCACGATCGAGTTCATCTGCCTGCTGCCGTTGACGATCCCGGCGATCGTCCTGGTCGTGGGGTTGGCTCCGGTGTACGCCTGGGTCACCTACCTGCTCGGTGGGTCCTCGGCCTGGCTGTGCTTCGCCTACGTCGTCCTGGTCCTGCCGTACTGCTACCGCGCGCTGGACGCCGGGCTGTCGGCGATCGACGTCCGCACGCTGGCCGAGGCCGCGCGCAGCCTCGGCGCCGGGTGGGGCACCGTGATGGTGCGGGTGATCCTGCCGAACGTGCGGACGGCGGTCCTGTCGGCGTCCTTCCTCGCGGTGGCCCTGGTGCTCGGCGAGTTCACCATCGCCTCGCTGCTCCACCGCGACAACCTGCAGGTCGGCATCAACCAGCTGGGGCAGCGGGACGCGCAGGTCGCCGTCGCCGTCTCGTTCGCGGCCCTGGCGCTCGCCTTCGTGCTGCTGCTCGTCCTGTCCTTCGCCGGCCACCGGCGCACCCGCAGACCGCTCGCCACCCCGCTCACCGAGGAGCCCGCATGACCCCGCAGCGCCAGGGTGTCGCCGTCCGGCTCGAGGGGCTGAGCCGGCACTACGGCGCCGTGCGCGCGCTGGACGGGCTCGACCTCGAGCTGGCGCCCGGTGAGCTGGTCGCGCTGCTCGGCCCGTCGGGGTGCGGCAAGACGACGGCGCTGCGGCTGCTCGCCGGTCTCGAGGACGCTGACGCCGGACGCGTCGTGGTCGACGGCCGCGACCTGACCGACGTCCCGGTCAGCAAGCGCGACATGGGCATGGTGTTCCAGGCCTACAGCCTGTTCCCGCACATGACCGCGCGGCAGAACGTCGCGTTCGGCCTGCGCCTGCGCGGTCGCAGCGCGGCCGAGCAGAGGTCGCGCGCCGGCGAGATGCTCGAGCTGGTGGGACTGTCGAGCCAGGCCGACCGCTACGCCCACCAGATGTCCGGCGGCCAGCAGCAGCGGGTCGCCCTGGCCCGGGCTCTGGCGATCGAGCCGCAGGTGCTGCTGCTGGACGAGCCGCTGTCGGCGCTGGACGCCAAGGTGCGGGTGCAGCTGCGCGACGAGATCCGCCGGATCCAGCTGGACGTCGGCGCCACCACCCTGCTCGTCACCCACGACCAGGAGGAGGCGCTGGCCGTGGCGGACCGGGTGGGCGTCATGCGCAGCGGCCGGCTCGAGCAGATCGCCGCACCCAGCGTCATCTACACCACCCCCGCCACCGCGTTCGTCGCCGAGTTCGTCGGGCTCACCAACCGTCTGGACGGCATCGCCGCAGACGGCGTCGCTCAGGTCCTGCGCGCACGCATCCCCCTGCTCCCAGGCTCGTCGACCTCAGGGCCGGTGAGCGTGCTGGTGCGTCCGGAGTCCGTCGAGGTGCACACCCAGCGCGACGGGGACGCCGAGGTGGTCGCCACCAGCTTCCTCGGCTCGCTGGGGCGGGTCCGGGTGCGCACCGCCGACGGTGCCCTGCTGCTGGCCCAGGTGCCCACGGGTGAGGCCGGGGTGCTCCAGGTCGGCGACCGGGTGACGCTCGCGCTGCGTCCGGTGCCGGCGCTGGCGGTCGGCCGGGACTGAGGTCTCCGGACACCGCACCAGGTCCGGTGGCACAGTGGGCGGCCGAGCGACGTCACCCGGAGGCGACGATGGCCGAGTACCCCGAGCTGCTGCACACCGCCATCGACGCGACCGACGTCCGCGGGCTGGCCGAGTTCTACCGCCGACTGCTGGGTCTGACGTACCGGCCGGGCGACGAGCCCCCTGCGAGCGGCCCGGACGATGCGGACTGGCTCGTCCTCGTCAGCTCCGGCGGCGGTCGCAGGCTCGCGTTCCAGCAGGTCGAGCGACTGGAGCGCACCACCTGGCCCGCGCACGACGTCCCGATGCAGATGCACCTGGACCTCACGGTCGTGGACGTCGACGAGCTGGGTCGCCAGCGTGACCGGGCCCTCGCGCTGGGCGCGACGCTGCTGCTGGACCGGACGGCTGACCCGGACGAGCCGCTGTACGTCCTCGCCGACCCCGCGGGGCACCCGTTCTGCATCTTCGTCGCCTGAGCGAGGCGAGGGCCGGCCCCTCACCGTCGCGTATCGTCAGCGGCCGTGAGCACCCTCGAGGACCCCGCCACCGACCCGTTCGAGGTCGCTGCCGCCGCCGCAGAACGACTCGCCGAGCTGACCGGGGCGGCCTCGCACGACGTGGCCCTCGTGCTCGGCTCGGGCTGGGGCCCGGCGGGAGACCTGCTCGGCGAGACGCTCGCCGAGGTGCGCACCACCGACCTGCCCGGGTTCTTCCCGGCGGCGGTCGCCGGCCACAGCGGCACGATCCGCTCGGTGCGCATCGGCGACACCTCCCGACGGGCGCTGGTCTTCGGCACACGCACCCACTTCTACGAAGGTCGCGGCGTGCGGGCCGTCGTCCACGGCGTCCGCACGGCGGCGGCGGCCGGCTGCTCGACCGTGGTGCTGACCAACGGCTGCGGCGGCCTCAACCCGGACTGGGCGCCGGGCACGCCGGTGCTGATCAGCGACCACCTCAACCTGACCGCGGCCTCGCCGGTCGAGGGCGCGACGTTCGTCGACCTCACCGACCTGTACAGCCGCAGGCTTCGCGACCTGTGCCGCGAGGTCGAGCCGAGCCTGGCCGAGGGGGTCTACGTGCAGTTCTGCGGCCCGCACTACGAGACGCCGGCCGAGGTGCGCATGGCCGGCGTGCTGGGCGGTGACCTGGTGGGCATGTCGACCACGCTCGAGGCGATCGCGGCCCGGCAGAGCGGCCTGGAGGTGCTCGGCATCTCGCTGGTCACCAACCTGGCCGCGGGCATCAGCGCCACCCCGCTCGACCACGCCGAGGTGCTCGAGGCCGGCCGCGCCGCCGCCGAGCGGTGCGGGCGGATGCTCGCCGACGTCGTCCGCCGGCTGTGACGACGATGACCGACCTGCTCGTCGCGGCGCGCCTGTGGCTGGACGACGACCCCGACCCCACCACCCGCGCCGAGCTCTCCGCTGTGCTGCAACGGGTCGAGGACGGCGACACCGCGGCCCGCGACGACCTGGCCGACCGCTTCGCCGGCACCCTCGAGTTCGGGACTGCGGGCCTTCGCGGTGCCGTCGCGGCCGGCCCCAACCGGATGAACCGCGCCGTCGTCATCCGCGCCGCCGCCGGTCTCACGGCGTACCTGCTGCGCGAGCACCCGGCGCCGCGGGTGGTCATCGGGTACGACGCCCGCCACCGCAGCCTGGACTTCGCCCGCGACACGGCGGCCGTCGTCACCGCGGCGGGCGGCGAGGCGCTGCTGCTGCCCTCGGCGCTGCCGACGCCGGTGCTCGCCTTCGCCGTCCGCCATCTCGGCGCGCACGCCGGCGTGATGGTCACCGCGAGCCACAACCCCGCGCAGGACAACGGGTACAAGGTCTATCTCGGCGACGGCAGCCAGATCGTCCCGCCCGCCGACCGAGACATCGCCGCCCACATCGCCGCTGTCACAGGAGTTCGCGACGTCCCCCGGGTCCCCAGCGGCTGGCACCTGCTCGGCGACGACGTGCTCGACGCCTACCTGCGCGCCGCGGCCGGGGTCATCGACCCGCACTCGCCCCGCGACCTGGTGGTCGTCCACACCTCGCTGCACGGCGTCGGCGGCGACGTCGTGGGCGCGGCCTTCGAGCGGGCGGGTTTCGCCCCGCCGTGGCAGGTCGCGAGCCAGGCCCGGCCCGATCCCGACTTCCCCACCGTCGCCTTCCCCAACCCCGAGGAGCCCGGCGCCATCGACGCCGCACTGGGCCTGGCCGCCGAGCGGGCCGCGGACCTGGTGGTCGCCAGCGACCCGGACGCCGACCGGTGCGCCGTCGCGGTTCCTGACCGCGACGGTGTCTGGCGGATGCTGACCGGCGACGAGGTCGGCGCCCTGCTCGGCACCCACCTGATCCAGCGCGGGGTCGACGACGACGCCGTGTTCGCGCGCTCGATCGTCTCGGGTCGGCTGCTGGCCGCGATCGCCCGGGCCGCAGGGGTTCGCAGCGTCGAGACGCTCACCGGGTTCAAGTGGATCGCGCGCGTCCCGGGTCTGCGGTACGGGTACGAGGAGGCCCTGGGCTACTGCGTCGACCCCGGGTCGGTGCGCGACAAGGACGGCGTCAGCGCCGCACTGCTCGTGGCCGAGATGGCGGCCGGCGCCAAGGCGCTGGGACGCTCGCTGCTCGACGTCCTGGACGAGCTGGCGCTGGCCCACGGGCTGCACCTGACCGGGCAGCACGCCGTCCGCGTCGACGACCTCACCCAGATCACCACCGCGATGACCCGCCTGCGCGACAGCTCGCCCGCGCTGGGCGGCCTCGACGTCACCGCGTGCACCGACCTCGCGGACGGCGGCGCCGGCCTGCCGCCCACCGACGGCCTGCGCTACGACCTCGCAGACGGCAGCCGGGTCGTCGTGCGCCCCAGCGGCACCGAGCCCAAGCTCAAGGCCTACCTCGAGGTGGTCGTCCCGGTCGTCGGGGACGACCTCGCCGGGGCGCACGGGCTGGCGCGGGCCCGGATGCAGCGCCTGCGCGGCGCGGTTGCGGTCGCCGTCGGGCTGTAGCCCGCGCCCGATGGGAGCATTGCGGATATGAGCATGCTGCCCCGACGCTCCGACGTCGCCGCGATGATCGACCACACCCTGCTCAAGCCGGAGGCCACCCCGGACGCCGTGCGCGCGCTCGCGCAGGAGGCCGGTGACCTCGGGGTCTACGCCGTGTGCGTCTCACCGTCGATGGCCGCGATCGCCCGGGCCAGCGTGCCGAACGGCGTGAAGGTCGCCACCGTGTGCGGCTTCCCCTCCGGCGCGGTGCACTCCGGGGCGAAGGCGCACGAGGCCCAGCTCGCCGTGCTCGACCGCGCCGACGAGATCGACATGGTCATCGACCTCGGCCGGGTCAAGGCCGGCGACTGGTCGAACGTGCGCACCGAGCTGGCCATGGTGCGAGCGTCCTCGACCCGCGCCCGGCTGAAGGTCATCATCGAGTCCGCCGCGCTCACCGACGACGAGATCGTCCGCGCGTGCGAAGCGGCCGAGGCCGCCGGCGCCGACTTCGTCAAGACCTCGACCGGCTTCCACCCCGCCGGCGGCGCGAGCGTCGAGGCGGTGCGGCTGATGGCCCGCACGGTCGGCGGCCGGCTCGGCGTCAAGGCCAGCGGCGGCATCCGCACCGCGCAGGACGCGGCCGTGATGATCGACGCCGGTGCCACCCGGTTGGGCTGCTCGGCGTCGCAGACGATCCTGGACGGACTGCCGGACTGACCCGCCCCCTCACCAGCGGACGCCGGCCGCCACCAGCGCGGCCTCGGCCAGCAGCCGCTCGAGGGGCTCGAACGGGGTCTGCTCGCACGCCGGCACCCCGACCGTGACGCACGCGTCGCGCAGCACCCGGTCGTAGGCCCACGACGCCGCGTCCAGCCGCTGCTTCAGCGCCGGCGTCCGCCGGTCCGCCCTCAGCAGCCGCTCGACCTCGTCGTCCAGGCGACGCAGGTCGGCGCACATCCGCGGCAGGCGGTCGGGGGCAGCAGGCGGCTCGGCTCGACGCACCCCGAGCGCGGCCAGTAGCGCAGCGCCGGTGCGTCGCAGCAACAGGATCCGGGCTGCGGTGCCCACCCCCTCAGGATGAGCCAGGGATCGTCGCCGCGCCAGGTCTTGCGCTGATCGGCGGTCTGCCAGGATGGCTGCCCGTGACCTCGTCCGCCCCGCGCCTGGTCGTCCTCGCCGGCCCGTCCGGCAGCGGCAAGTCCCACCTGGCCGCCGCGCTGGCCCGCGAGCTGGGCCTCGCGGTGCTGCGCCTCGACGACTTCTACCGCGACGGCGACGACCCTGCCCTGCCGCGCGCGTTCGGCGTCGTCGACTGGGACGACCCCCGGTCCTGGGACGCCGACGCCGCCGTGGCCGCAGCCCTCGCCCTGGTCACCGACGGGGCCGCGACGGTGCCGACGTACGACATCGCCACGTCGCGCGCCACGGGCAGCACCCGGCTGGTCGTCGGTGACGCCCCGGTCGTGCTGGCCGAGGGCATCTTCGCCGCGGACGTCGTCCCGCGCCTTCGCGAGCACGGCGTGCTGGCCGACGCCCTGGCCCTCACCCACCGACCGACCATCACGTTCGCCCGTCGCCTCGCGCGCGACCTGCGCGAGGCGCGCAAACCCCCTTTGACGCTGGTGCGCCGCGGCTGGCGGCTGATGCGCGCCGAGCCGGCGATCGTCGCCCACCAGACCAGCATGGGCGCCGTCCCGTGCACCAAAGCCGTTGCGCGACAGCGGGTGCGTGACCTGGTGCGCCACGCGGCGAACCATGTCGTCGACTAGACGACCTGCCGTCCCTCAGCCGCGCGGTGGCAGTCGCCAACCGGTCCGGTTTGCACGGGCGACGGCAGCCAGCTGCGTGCTCACGCCGAGCTTGGTCAGCACCGCACGCACCTGACTTCGGACGGTGGTGGTGGACACGACCCGCTGGGCGGCGATCAGCTCGACGCTCGAGCCGTCGCACAGCGCCGCCAGGACCTCACCCTCACGCTGACTGAGGCGGGCGAAGTCACCGAGCGCGGCGGCGGCGCCGGCCTGGACCGACCGCCGCTGCCGCAGGGCCGAAAGTGCGAGGTGACGGCCCGGCCACAGCCCCACCACCTCGCCTCTGGCCGCCCCCAGGACGGTGGACAGGACGACCGAGAAAGGGGCGGCCTTGTCGAGGTGGCCCAGTGCCCCTGCCTCGACCGCTCGACCGACGCGGGACAGGTCCGAGGTGCCCGTCAGGACGAGGACCTGGGCGCCGAGGTCACGCAGCGCCGGCACCAGCTGCTCGCCGTCCAGCCCTGGTCCGAGGTCGAGGTCGAGCAGGACGAGGTCCGGCCGGTGCGCAGCCACGTCGCCCAGCAGCACCGCCTCGTGGTCCGTCCGGGCGACCGCCGTGCGCACCCCGTGCCCGCGCAGCGCGAGGCTCAGGCTGTCCGCGAGCAGCCGGTGATCCTCGACCAGCATGACGAGGGGCTCAGGTGGCCTGGCCCCGTCGATCACGACGCGGCCAACGCTGCGGACGTCAGCTGGCGCGGCAGGTGAGCGACGGCGTCAGCCGGCGCCGGAAGGTTGAGCACCACCTCGGTGCCGCCGCCGGTGCGAGCGCGCAGCTCGAGACCCCCGCCCATCGCCACCATCAGGTCGCGCGCTGCCGGCAGCCCTCGTCCGCCTTCTTCTGGCGCACGACCTGCGCGGGCCAGCGCCCTGGACCGGATCTGCGACGACATGCCGGGCCCGCGGTCAGCCACGTGCACCGTGACACCGCCGCCGTGTGGTCCGACCGTGCGCTGCACCCACATGTCGACCGGCCCGGTGCCGGCGTGACGCGCGGCGTTGACCAACAGGGCGTGCAGCACGGTCGCCAGACCGCGCGGGTCACCGACGGCGGACCATGACGACGCCACCCAGTGCACGGCCAGCCCGGTCGAGGTCACCGTGGCCACGACCGGCCCGACCACGTCGGCCACCTCGAAACGGGTGCGGACGGGGGCCGACGTCGGCGCGATCAGGTGGGCCAGCCGGGCGAGCTCGCTGGTCACCGCCGTGGCGAGGTCGTCGCGGGTGTCGGGATCGAGGGCGGCGCCCTGCACGTGCAGCACGTGCGAGGCAGCCTGCAGGGCCGCGATGGCGGTGCGAGCGTCGTGCCGCAGCTGGTCGCGCTCGTCGACCCGGTCGGCGAGGGTGCGGGACAGGCCCACCACGCGGTCGTCACTGAACGCCAGAGCGCACCGCAGGTCCGACGTGGCCTCCGCGAGCGCCACGACCCCGGCCCCCAGCAGCAGGAAGCCTGCGGAGACGGCCCAGGACATCTCGCCCGTGAGGGCCGCGGCCCGTGCGGCCTCGACGCCGGCGAGCAGCGCCAGCAGCAGCGCCAGGCCGGCGCGGCCCCCGATGGCCCTCGCGCCGGTCGCGACGGCGAGCGAGGCACCCACCAAGGCCAGCGCGCCAGCGACCTCGAGTACGCGCGCGCCCTGCAGGGCGGTCGTGGCCGGCAGCCGGTTCAGCACCGGGGAGCAGACCGCCGGCGAGCGAGGCCCCGATCGAGCACCCGATGAGCGCGCACGGCCGCAGGCGTGTCCGCACGGCTGGCGCGCGCACCACCACCAGCGCGGTGAGCGCGCAGAGCACCGCGCCGACGCACCGGGTCGGCGCGGCAGCGACCAGCACCGGCAGCTGCGGGTGCAGCAGCCCGGGCACCTGGGCCAGCGGCACGCTCGCCAGCACGCCACCTGCGAGCAGCACGGCCAGCAGACCGGAACGGGCTTCGCCGGTGAGCCGCCAGCGCACGTAGCGCAGCGCTGCAGCGGTGACCAGCAGGGCGACGGCAAGGACCCGCAGCACCTCACGGCCCGGGATCAGGTCCGCCGGGTCGACCCCGAGCAGCGCCTGGTGTGCCGAGAGCGCCACCACCAGCGAGCCTGCGGCGGCAGCGACCAGGCGGCGGGTCCGCACCCCTGTCGCGGGGACGGACCGGCGCCGGTCCAGTCCGCGATACCCCCGGGGCGGCATCGCCCGCGGCAGGTGGTTCCCCGTCACGGTGCGATCTTGGCACCGAGGTCCGACAGCCGAGGGCGGAATGGACGAATCCGCCCCCAACGGACCAGATCGGGAGTCAGCCCACGGTGCCCACGAGCCGGTCGTCGCGGTGGTCGGGGAAGAAGATGCTCCACGCCAGCGCCAGGCACGTGCACAGCACCATCAGGGACGGGACGCCGGTGGGCTGCTGGAAGAAGACCATCAGGTAGCCCAGCCCGGCCACACCGGTGCGCACCACGCCGATCACGTGCCGCGGGGGCACGGTCCACGGGTCCGCGTCGCGGTTGGCGTCACCCTTGGTCGACCAGCCGGTCGCGGTGCGGCCGACCAGCCGGTGCGTGACAGGACCCGATCGGGTGCGGAAGGTCACCACGTCGCCGGGCTCGGCGGCGGCGGCGACGCTCGTGTCGTCGAGCACCAGCGCGCCCACCGGGTACGTCGGATCCATCGAGCCGGTGCGGATCACGTACGGGCGCAGCCCCTGCTGCCAGCAGACCGCCCCGGCGACCCCTACGGCGAGCAGCAGGCCGAGCACGGCTGCACTGACGACTCGACGCACCAGGAGCTCCTCGTAGCAGGGGACGGGGCGGGGACATGGGACGTGGGCGGGGCCTGGAGAGGCACCCGCCCACGGCCCAGCAGGGTGGATCAGAAGTTCTCGGCGTCCGGACGGATGCCGTGCTGCGTGGCGACGAGCTTGAACCCGACCGCGGGCAGGTCGGTCCGCTGACCCGTCGCGCGACCGGTGATGCCGTAGGTGACCTGGATCTGGCCGGTCCCGGTGTTCGGGACGTTGACGGCGACGAGGATCGCCGCCGGGACGCCGCAGTAGCCGGGCGTCTCGCCGCGAGAGGCGGGAGGAGCGACCGAGCCGTGGCCGTTCGCGTCGGTGCAGTTGGTGGAGCCCGCCGGGGCCAGCTGGAGGTTGTAGCTGTCGAACAGCGTCGCGCCGTTCGCACCGACCTTGAAGTGGCCGAAGCGGCCCATACCGCCGGCCGGGAAGATGCTGTTGCCCTTGGTGCCGGTGAACTGCTGGTACCCGAGGGTGGTCGGGTCGAAGGTCATCCAGACGTCGCTGGTACCGGAGCTGACGTCGATGTCGTAGTCGACGTTCTTCGTGACTTCCTGGGCCGGCATCAGGTCGGTGAAGTTGAGCGTCCGATCCGACGACTTCATCGTGAGGTGGCCCGAGCTCCCCGCGATCGAGCCGTCCAGGCTGCTGGTGAAGTAGGCGCCGGTGCCGGTTGCGGCGCCTGCGACCAGGGCCGCACCCGCCCCGAGGGTGCCGATGAACCCGGTGATCTTGATGATGCTGCGCTTGCTCACTCGTGCGTCCTTTGTCAGCAGTGCGAGCGTCGGTTTCGCCTCTGGCTCCCCACCCGGCCATGGCGACCAGCTCGCCGGGTGGATCTGCGCCTCGCTCCGACCGGGGAGCCCCGATCACGTGCTGATCCTGCGCCCGCACCCCCGACGGGCACATCCTCAGGATTGATGAAGTGGCACCAGTTCGGCGTAACCGGGCTTGATGACGTCGTCGATGATCGCGAGCCGCTCGTCGAAGGGGATGAACGCGGACTTCATCGCGTTGATCGTGACCCAGCGCAGGTCGGCGATCGTCCACCCGAGCTCGTCGACGAGCAGCTGCATCTCGCGCGACATCGACGTGCCGCTCATCAGCCGGTTGTCGGTGTTGACGGTGACCCGAAAGCGCAGCCGCTTGAGCAGGCCGATCGGGTGGACGGCCACCGACGCGGCCGCACCGGTCTGCACGTTGGACGACGGGCACAGCTCGAGCGGGATGCGCTTGTCGCGCACGTAGGCGGCGAGCAGCCCGAGCTCGACGTCCTCGAGCCGTGCGCCGACTGCCGCGGCCGGGTCGTCCGCGAACGGCCGCGCCCCGACCCGCAGGTCGTCGACGATCCGGACGCCGTGACCCAGCCGGTCGGCGCCGCACCACTGGATCGCCTCCCAGATGCTGGGCAGACCGAACGCCTCGCCGGCGTGGATCGTGAAGTGGGCGTTCTCGCGGCGCAGGTACTCGAACGCGTCAAGGTGCCGGGTGGGCGGGTAGCCCGCCTCGGCGCCGGCGATGTCGAACCCCACGACGCCCTCGTCGCGGTAGCGCACCGCGAGACGGGCGATCTCCATCCCGTTGGCCGCGTGCCGCATCGCCGTCACCAGCGTCCCGACCCGGATCCGGTGCCCCGCCTGGGCTGCGAGGGTCTCGCCCTCGCGCAGCCCCTGCTGCACCGCGACCACCACCTCGTCCAGCGAGAGCCCGCCGGCCAGGTGCTGCTCGGGGGCGTAGCGCACCTCGGCGTACACGACGCCGTCGGCGGCGAGGTCCTGCGCGCACTCCGACGCCACGCGCCGCAACCCCTGCGCGGTCTGCATCACCGCGACCGTGTGGGCGAACGTCTCGAGGTAGCGCTCGAGCGACCCGGAGTCGGCGGACTCGCGAAACCACCGCCCCAGCGTCTCGGCGTCGGACGCCGGCAGTCCGCCGTACCCCACCTCGGCGGCGATCTCGAGGATCGTCTGCGGCCGCAGCCCACCGTCCAGGTGGTCGTGCAGCAGGACCTTGGGCGCCTGCCGCACGGCGTCGGTCACGGTCGCGTCGTCAGGGGTGGTGGGCACCCGCTGAGCCTACTGCCGCAGCCGCTGCGACCAGCCCGAGCACCGTCGTCGCGAGGGCGACCGCGACCAGCCGGGCGTGGACCGACTCGTGGCGGCGACCCGCGCTCCGCGGGATGACCGCCAGTGCCGCGGCGACGGCGACCGCAGCCGCTGCGGCCGCCAGGGCGAGGAGTGCCGGTGAACCACGCCTGGCCGCCACCAGGACGACGAACGCGGACAGCACGAGCTCGGCCACCGCCGTGCGCTGCCAAGCGAGTGCGGTGCGCTCGGCCGGCAGCCCCGGCCCGGTGGTCACCGCCAGACCCGTGCGGCGGCGTACCCGGCGAGCAGCACCGCGATGCCACCGACCAGCCCTGCGAGCCAGGTCAGCGCCCGCGGGGCCGGCAGCGGACGCCCAAGGCGCAGGGCCCGCTCGGCCGCCCGCCAGGCGAGGACAGCCCGCAGGGCGAGCCCACCGCCGCCGAGGCAGGCAGCGGCGGCAACGACGTCCAGCGACCGGGGCAGGTCGGTGACCTCGGCGAGCGAGGTGAGCCCCACTCCCGCCGCCACGAGCGCCAGAGCGGTGCGCATCCACGCCAGCGCCGTGCGCTCGTTCGCCATCGAGAACCGCGGGTCCGGCTCGGCGCCGACGTCGTACACCGATCGCGGACGGCGCGGCGCGCTCACGGCCGGGCCTCAGACGTCGACGAAGTGCTCGACGTGAGGGGGTCCGTCGAAGTGCGGCCCGATCAGCGCGCGCCACTGCCCGAACCGCTCGCTGGCCCGGAAGTCCTCGTGCGACTCGACGCGGTCCCACTCGACGAGCAGCACGAACCGGGTCGGCGTCTCGACCCCCTGGGTCAGGCGCATCGTCCCGCAGCCGGGGGTGGCGGCCACCAGGTGGCGGGCCTGCTCGTAGGCGGCGGTGAACTGCTGCTGCGCACCGTCGGTGACGTCGATGATCGCGACCTCGAGAACCATGGGCGCAGCCTGCCACACCGGATCTCAGCCTGCGGCGACCCGTTCGATCACCAGCGGCAGCAGGTCCGGTCGCGACCCCTCGGGGGCGATGAAGTACGAGCCCTCCAGGGCCTGCAACGCCCGGTCGAACCGCTCGGGGGTGTCGGTGTGCAGGGTCATCAGCGGTTCGCCGCCGCGGACGACGGCCCCGGGCTTGACGTGCAGCTCGACCCCGGCGCCGGCCTGCACGACGTCCTCCTTGCGGGCCCGCCCGGCGCCGAGCCGCCAGGCCGCGACACCCACCGCCAGGGCGTCCAGCGCGGTCACGACCCCGTCGGCGGGGGCGAGCACCTGGTGGGTCTCGCGGGCGTGCGGCAGCTCGGCGTCCGGGTCGCCGCCCTGGGCCGCGACCATCGAGCGCCACACGTCCATGGCGCTGCCGTCGGCCAACCGCTCGGCGGGGTCGACGTCGCCCCGGCCGGCGGCCGCGAGCATCTCGCGGGCCAGGGCGAGCGTCAGCTCGACGACGTCCGGCGGGCCCCCGCCGGCCAGCACCTCGAGCGACTCGCGCACCTCGAGGGCGTTGCCGGCGGTGCGGCCCAGCGGCGTCTGCATGTTCGTCAGCAGCGCCACCGTCGTGACGCCCGCGTCGGTGCCGAGCTCGACCATCGTGCGGGCCAGCTCACGGGCGTCCGGCACGGTCTTCATGAAGGCGCCCGACCCGACCTTGACGTCGAGCACCAGCGCGCCGGTGCCCTCGGCGATCTTCTTGCTCATGATCGAGCTGGCGATCAGCGGGATCGCCTCGACCGTCCCGGTGACGTCCCGCAGGGCGTACAGCTTCCTGTCAGCCGGGGCCAGTCCGTCACCGGCCGCGCAGATGACGGCGCCGACGTCCTCGAGCTGGCGCAGCATCTCGGCGTTCGTCAGGTTCGCCCGCCAGCCGGGGATCGCCTCGAGCTTGTCGAGAGTGCCGCCGGTGTGGCCGAGACCGCGTCCGGACAGCTGCGGGACGGCGACGCCGCAGGCCGCCACGAGCGGCGCCAGCGGCAGCGTGACCTTGTCGCCCACGCCCCCGGTCGAGTGCTTGTCGGCCGTGGGCCGGCTCAGGTGCGTGAACGACATCCGCTCGCCGCTGGCGATCATCGCGCCGGTCCAGCGGGCGATCTCGCGGCGGTTCATGCCGCGCAGCAGGATCGCCATGGCCAGCGCCGACATCTGCTCATCAGCGACCGCACCGCGGGTGTAGGCGTCGACCACCCAGTCGATCTGCTCGTCGCTCAGCTCGCGGGCGTCGCGCTTGGCGATGATGACGTCGACCGCGTCGAAGGCTTCGCTCATGGCCCGATCCTGACGCACGACGGGCCGATCCGTGGCCGCCGTTCGCGGCCGGCGTACTGGTCAGGCGGCGGTCTCAGCCGTCGAGCTTGTCGGCGTCGAACGCCTCGGGCAGCACCCAGCTCATCGGCTTGACGCCCTGCGGGGTGTCGACCAGGCAGCTCGCGCCGCCGTTCTCCCAGATCAGCTGGCGGCACCGGCCGCACGGCATGAGCACCGCGCCGTCGGCGTCCACGCAGGCCACCGCGACCAGGCGACCGCCACCGGTGAGGTGCAGCTGGCTGACCATGCCGCACTCGGCGCACAGGCCGATGCCGTAGGAGGCGTTCTCGACGTTGCACCCGACGACGACGCGGCCGTCGTCGACCAGGCCGGCCACACCCACCCGGTAGTGCGAGTAAGGGGCGTAGGCGTGGGTCATGGCCTCGGTGGCGTCGCTGCGCAGCGCCTGCCAGTCGACGTCCACGCTCACCCGCCTTCGCCGCGGCGGTAGGGCATGCCGTCGGTGGCCGGCATCCGCAGCCGCTGGCTGGCCAGGGCCAGCACGAGCAGCGTGGTGACGTACGGCACCGAGCCGGTCAGCTGCGAGGGCACCGTCGTGGTCACCAGGTAGATCACCAGGACGGCGACCCCGCACGCGAGCGCGACCGCGCCCTGCACGAGGCGGCGGCGGCGCAGCTGCCACGCCCCGACCAGGACGACGAGGATCGCGACGAGCAGGAGCAGCGCGTGGACCGCGGCGCCGCCGCGCAGCTGCAGGGCGTCCGCGAACCCGAACAGCGCCGCTCCGCCGGCCAGCCCGCCGGGGCGCCAGTTGCCAAAGATCATCGCCGCCAGGCCGATGTAGCCGCGGCCGCCGGTCTGGCCCTCCTGGTAGAAGCTCGACGCGGCCAGCGCGAGCGATGCGCCGCCCAGCCCGGCGAACGCCCCGGACGCGACGACGGCGACCATCTTCATCCGGTACACGTTGACGCCCAACGACTCCGCGGCCGTGGGGCTCTCGCCGCAGGCGCGCAGCCGCAGCCCGAACGGGGTGCGCCACAGGACGAGGAACGTCAGGGGGAACAGGAGCACGGCCAGCACGGTGATCCACGACAGGTCGGTCAGCAGCCCGCGCAGGATGCCGGCGACGTCGGACACCAGCAGCCAGTGGTGCGCCTCCAGGCTCGCCAGCGGGTCGCCGACGAACGGCACGCTCACCGTCCCGAGCGGGTCGACCGTCGGGGACTGCTTGGTGCTGCCGCCGTCACGCCCGGCGAAGTAGGCGTTGGACAGGAACTGCGTGGCGCCCAGCGCCAGGATGTTGATCGCGACACCCGAGACGATGTGGTCGACGTTGAACACGACGGTGGCGATCGCGTGCAGCAGGCCACCGACCGCCCCGAACACCACGGCCGCGACGATCCCGGCCCACGGCCCCCACTGGTAGCCGGCCCACCCGGCGCCCCAGGTGCCGAGGATCATCATCCCCTCGAGCCCGATGTTGGCGACGCCCGCGCGCTCGGACCACAGCCCACCCAGACCCGCCATCGCGATCGGGACGGCGAGCAGCAGGGCCGCGCTGATGGCGCCCCCGGACGTGAGGTCGTCGGCCCCGCTGATGGCCCGCACCAGCGAGAGCAGGACGACGAGCGCGAGCCCGGCGATCGCCGTCCGGGCCGGCGTGACCCGCACCCGGGGACGCGGGCCCGCGGGAGCGGCGGTCGGCGCGACCTCGGTGCTCACGCCGTCACCCCCGTGGTCTGGCCGAGGGCGACGCCGACCCGCTTCTGCTCCAGCACCTGCGAGTAGCGCCGCACCAGCTCGTAGGCCACGACGACCGACAGCACGGTCGAGCCCTGCATGATCGTCACGATCTCCTTCGGCACGCCCTCGAGGTCGAGGATCTGCGAGGACTGGTCCAGGAACGACCACAGCAGCGCACCCAGCGCGATGCCGACGGGGTGGTTGCGGCCCAGCAGGGCGATCGCGATGCCGGTGAACCCGATGCCGGTCGGGAAGTCCAGCGCGTACGAGTAGGACGCGCCGAGCAGCTGCGGCAGGCCGACCAGGCCGGCGCAGGCACCGGACAGCGCCATCGAGATGACGACCATCCGCTTGACGTTCACGCCGCTGGCGACGGCGGCCGACTGCGAGCGCCCGGTGGCGCGCAGGTCGAACCCGAAGCGGGTGCGGTTCAGCAGCACCGCGTAGCCGATGCCGACCAGGGCCGACACGATGATGAACCCGAACACCTGGCGGTTGGCGCCGGGGATCAGGTCGAGGCCCGGCACCTGACCCGAGACCGGGATGGGCCGGGTGCCGATGTTGTTGCTGCCCTGGGTGCTGACGGCGAGCCGGCCGGGCGTGAGCAGGTAGGCGATCACCGCGGTCGAGATGGCGTTCAGCATGATCGTGCTGATCACCTCGCTGACCCCGCGGTAGGCCTTGAGCACGCCGGCGATCGCGGCCCACATACCCCCGACGGTCACCGCGACGACGACGATGAGCAGCAGGTGCAGGGGGCGCGGCAGGTGCACGGCGCCGCCGACCGCCGCCGACAACAGCGCGGCGAGGCGGTACTGCCCGTCGACGCCGATGTTGAACAGGTTCATCCGGAAGCCGATCGCGACGGCCACCGCGGCGAGGTAGTAGTACGTCGCCGTGTTTAGGATCAGCACCTGGGTGCTGCCCTGCCGGGCGTACGTCACCATCGCCCGGGCGGTGTCGACCGGGCTGTGCCCGCTGGCCCGCAGCGCCAGGCTCGCGATCGCGAGCGCGAACACCAGGGCGAGCGCGGGAGCCGCGACCGTGACCAGCACGCGGCGTACGTCGACCCGCGCCATCACGCCGCACCCGCGCTGGACGCCGCGCCGGCCGCGCCGGTCGCCCCGGTCATCGCCGAGCCGAGCTGCTCGGGGGTGACGGTCGCCGGGTCGGCGTCGGCCACCAACCGGCCGCGCAGCATGACCTTGAGGCTGTCGGACAGCCCGATCAGCTCGTCCAGGTCGGAGGAGACGAGCAGCACGGCGAGCCCGGCGGCCCGCGCGTCGCGGATGTGGTCCCAGATCGCGGCCTGCGCGCCGACGTCCACACCCCGGGTGGGGTGCGCGGCGAGCAGCAGGCGGGGCGACCCGCTCATCTCGCGCCCCACGATCAGCTTCTGCTGGTTGCCCCCCGACAGCGACCCGGCGGTGACGTCGATACCGGGTGTGCGGACGTCGTACTCGCGGACGATGCGCTCGGTGTCGGCGCGCGCACCGGCCCGGTCGATCCAGGGTCCCTTGCGGTTGGGTGCCTGGGTCTGGTGGCCCAGCACGCGGTTCTCCCACAGCGGGGCCTCGAGCAGCAGCCCGTGCCGGTTGCGGTCCTCCGGGACGAACGCGACGCCCGCCTCGCGGCGGCGCCGGGTGCCCCAGGCGGTGACGTCCTCGCCCGACAGGGTCAGCGTGCCCTCGCTCAGCGGCTCCATGCCCATGATCGCCTCGACCAGCTGGGTCTGGCCGTTGCCCTCGACACCGGCGATGCCCACGATCTCGCCGGAGTGGATGCGCAGGCTCACGTGGTCGAGCAGCAGGCGCCCGTCGGCGTCGCGCACGGTCAGGTCGGTGGCCTCGAGCACCACGCGGTCGGTGACCGTCGACTCGCGGGTCTGCGGTGAGGGCAGCTCGCTGCCGACCATCAGCTCAGCCAGCTCACCCGCGGTGACGTCGGCGGGCCGGACCGTGGCGACCGTCTCGCCGCGGCGGATCACGGTGATCTCGTCGGCGATCTCGAGCACCTCGTCGAGGTGGTGGCTGATGAACAGGACGGTGAACCCGCGGCCGGTCAGCTCGCGCACGGCGCGGAACAGGTCGCGCACCTCCTGCGGCACCAGCACGGCGGTGGGCTCGTCCAGGATCAGGACGCGGGCGCCGCGGTAGAGCACCTTGAGGATCTCGACCCGCTGGCGCTCGCCGACGCCGAGGTCCTCGACCAGCGCGTCGGGCCGCACCCCCAGGCCGTAGGCCTGCGAGATCTCGTCGATCCGCGCGCGGGCGGCGCCGAAGTCCAGCCGCAGGCCCTTGCGCGGCTCGCTGCCGAGGACCACGTTCTCCAGGACGGTGAGGTTGTCGGCGAGCATGAAGTGCTGGTGCACCATGCCGATCCCGGCCGCGATGGCCTGGGCCGGCGTCCCTAGCGTGACGACCGCACCGTCGATCGCGATCGTGCCCTCGTCGGGGCGCTGCATGCCGTAGAGGATCTTCATCAGCGTCGACTTGCCGGCGCCGTTCTCGCCGACGACGGCGTGGACGCTGCCGGCCCGGACGCTGATGTTGACGTCGTGGTTGGCGACCACACCGGGGAAGCGCTTGGTGATGCCGGTGAGCCGGACCGCGACCGGGCCGGGCCCGGCGGGGGGTTCGGACGTCACGGACGGCTCCTTCGCGGGGATCGGCTGTCGGGGCGACGGACGCGGCGGGCCCGGGGGACGATACCGTCCCCCGGGCCCGCCGGTGTCGATCGGGTGATCAGGACCCCGGGGTCGCCGGGACCTTGATCTCGCCGCTGATGATCTTGGCCTTGTAGTCGTCGAGCTTGGCCTTGATGTCGTCGACCTGGCCACCGCTGGTGGAGTAGTCGACGCCGCCGGACTTCAGGTCGAAGGTGGTCTCGCCGACCAGCGGCGACCCGTCCTTGACCGACTTGACGAAGTCGAAGACGGCCACGTCGACCTTCTTGATCATCGAGGTCATGATGACCGGCTTGAGCGCCGCGTCGACGGTGTTGTACTGGTCCGAGTCGACCCCGATCGCCAGGGTCTTGGCCGTCAGCGCGGCCTGGAACACCCCGAGACCGGACGAGCCGGCCGCGGCGAAGACGACGTCGGCGCCGCCCTGGTACATGCCCTCACCGGTGACCTTGCCCTTGGCCGGGTCGGCGAAGCCGCTGAAGTCCGGGATCTGGGTGAGGTACTTGTCGTCGATCTTGATGCTGGGGTTGACCGCCTTGGCGCCCGCGTCGAACCCGGCCTGGAAGACCTCGAGCAGCGGGGTCTGCACCCCGCCGATGTAGCCGACGTGGGCGGTCTTGGACTTCAGCGCGGCGGCGGCGCCGACCAGGAAGCTGCCCTCGTTGGCGGCGAAGACCAGGTTGGCGACGTTGGGGGCCTTGAAGCTGGAGTCGTCGATGATCGCGAAGTGCACCTTCGGGAACTCCGCGGCGACCTTCTTCAGCGGGCCGGCGTAGGCGAACCCGACGGCGACGATGGTGTCGTAGCCACCCGAGGCGAGCAGCCGCAGCCGCTCCTCCTTCTGCGCGTCGGTCTCGCCGGCCTTGGCCTCGAGCTCCTTGGTCTCCAGACCCAGCTCGGACTTGGCCTTCTCCAGGCCCGCCGCGGCGGCGTCGTTGAACGACTTGTCACCGCGACCGCCGATGTCGTACGCCAGGCCCACCTTGATCGCCGGGCCGCTGCTGGACGCGGCGCTGCCGCTGCCGCTCGCCACGGGGGTCTCGGCGGTGCTGGAGCCGCAGGCCGCCAGGGCCAGGGCGGCCACCGAGGCGACTGCCGTCATCTTCATCACGCGGCGCAAGGGGTGTCTCCTTCGGGGTGCGGGTGCGTCGACCACCGACGCGATTCCCGGCCGACCTTACCCGCCGGGACGGCCCGAGCCGTCGCGCTCGGCCACAGGTGTCCGAACCGTTACCGCGCCGTCCGGGGTCACTCGGCGAGGGCCGCCAGGGCCGTCGCCGCCAGCACACCCGCGCCGAGGGCGACGGCGCGCTCGTCGATGCGCAGGTCACCGCGGTGCAGGTCGTAGCGCGGCCCGCCCGGGGTCGCCGTACCCAGTCGGGCCATCGCCCCGGGGACGTCGGCGAGGTACCACGCGAAGTCCTCACCGCCCAGGCTCTGGCTGGTCGAGACCACCTGGTCGGGACCCACCACCGTCGACGCGGCGGCGGCGACCAGCGCGGTGGCCGCGGGGGTGTTCACCACCGGCGGGACGCCGCGGACGTAGTCGACCTCGGCCGTGACCCCGTACGGGGCGACCACCTCGTGCACCAGCGAGGTCACCAGGTCGCGCGCCTGCGCCCACTCGCTGATCCACAGCATCCGCAGGGTGCCGCCGGCCTCACCGGTGCCGGGGATGACGTTCTTGGCGGCCCCGGCGCGCACGTACCCCCACACCAGGCTGGCCCCGGCGCGCGGGTCCAGGCGCCGCGACAGCGCCGCCGGGACGTCGGTCACCACCTTGGCGAGCGCGAACGTGAGGTCGGACGTCAGGTGCGGGCGCGAGGTGTGGCCCCCGGGGCCGCGCAGGCGAACCACGATCTGGTCGGCGGCGGCGGTGATGGGGCCCTCGCGCACGCCGACCTGGCCGACGTCCAGGGCGGGGTCGCAGTGCAGCGCGAAGATCGACGAGACACCGTTCAGCACACCCGGCTCGACCAGCGCGTGGGCGCCACCGGGCATGACCTCCTCGGCCGGCTGGAACAGCATCCGCACCCGGCCAGCGAGAGGGTGGCGCGCGTGCCGCTGCGCCAGCGCCAGCGCGGCACCCACCAGGGCGGCGGTGTGCACGTCGTGACCGCACGCGTGGGCCACGCCCTCGGTGCGCGAGCTCCACGGGTCGGTGGTCAGGTCGGGCACGGGCAGGGCGTCGATGTCGGCGCGCAGCGCCACCGTGGGCACCCGCCGCTGGGTGCCGGCCCCGGCGCCCACCTCGGCCACCAGGCCCGTCGTGGCCAGGCGCCGCACGTGCACGCCGGCCGCCTCGAGCGTGCGGCTGACCACGGCAGTTGTGCGCTCCTCGGCCCAGGACAGCTCGGGGTGCTCGTGCAGGTCGCGCCGGACGGCGACCACCTGGCGCGCCAGGGCGTCGGGCAGCGGGTGCACGGGGGGCTGGGGCGAGGTCTGCGGGTGGGCGGTCACGATCGCCCCAGCCTACGACCGAGTCGGGGCCCTCAGAACGCGTCGCGCGGCACGTACGTCCCCCAGACCGCGCGCAGCGCGTGGCAGACCTCGCCGACCGTGGCGCGCGCGGCGAGCGCCTCGCGCATCGGTGGCAGCACGTTGTCGGTGCCGGACGCCGCCTGCCGCAACGCCTGCAGCGCCCGGTCGACCGCCGGCTGGTCGCGCTCGGCCCGCAGGGTGGCGAGGCGGACGGCCTGCTCGGCCTCGATCGCGGGGTTGACCCGCAGCGGCACGTACGGCTCGTCGTCGTCGGTCGCGAACCGGTTGAGCCCCACGACCACCCGCTCCCCGGCGTCGATCTGCAGAGCGATCTGGTACGCCGACCGCTCGATCTCGGCCTTCTGGTAGCCCTCCTCGATGGCGGCGACCGCCCCGCCGCGGTCCTCGACGGCCGCCATCAGCTCGAGCACCGCGGCCTCGAGGTCGTCCGTCATCGACTCGACGACGTACGAGCCGGCGAACGGGTCGACGGTCTTGGTCACGTCGGTCTCGAAGGCGATGACCTGCTGGGTGCGCAGCGCCAGGCGTGCGGCCTTGGTCGTCGGCAGCGCGATCGCCTCGTCGAAGCTGTTGGTGTGCAGGCTCTGCGTGCCGCCGAGCACGGCGCCGAGCCCCTGCAGCGCCACCCGCACCAGGTTGACCTCGGGCTGCTGGGCGGTCAGCTGGACCCCGGCGGTCTGGGTGTGGAAGCGCAGCGTCAGCGAGCGGGGGTCCTGCGCGCCGAACTCGTCGCGCATGACCTTCGCCCAGATCCGCCGAGCGGCGCGGAACTTGGCGACCTCCTCGAGCAGCGTCGTGCGGGCGACGAAGAAGAACGACAACCGCGGCCCGAACTCGTCGACCTCCAGGCCCGCGGCGATCGCGGTGCGCACGTACTCGCGCGCGTTGGCGAGGGTGAAGGCGACCTCCTGCACGGGCGTCGCCCCTGCCTCGGCCATGTGGTATCCCGAGATCGAGATGGTGTTGAACCGCGGCATCTCGCTGTGGCAGTAGGCGAACGTGTCGGCGATCAGCCGCAACGACTCCTTCGGCGGGTAGATGTAGGTGCCCCGCGCGATGTACTCCTTCAGGACGTCGTTCTGGATCGTGCCGGTCAGCTGGTCGCCCTTCACACCGTTCTCCTCGGCGACCAGCTGGTAAAGCACCAGCAGCACCGCGGCGGGGGCGTTGATCGTCATCGAGGTCGAGACCTCGTCCAGCGGGATCCCGTCGAACAGCAGGCGCATGTCGTCGATCGAGTCGATCGCCACGCCCACCTTGCCGACCTCGCCCGAGGCGATCGGCTCGTCCGAGTCGTAGCCCATCTGGGTCGGCAGGTCGAAGGCCACCGACAGCCCGCCGGTGCCGGCCGCGACGAGCTGGTGGTAGCGCTCGTTGGACTCGACGGCGGTGCCGAAGCCCGCGTACTGGCGCATGGTCCACGGCCGCCCCGTGTACATCGTCGGGTAGACCCCGCGCGTGTACGGGTAGGCGCCGGGCTCGCCGAGTCGCTGCGCCGGGTCCCAGCCGTCGAGGGCGTCCGGGCCGTACACCTGCGCCAGGGGCAGCCCGGACTCGGTGTGCCGCTGGGGATCGTCGGCCGGGGCGCGCCCGGCCCGCTCATCAGCCATGCCCGCGAATCTAGCCCCGCTGCCGACGTCCGGCCGCGTGCCGTGGGTCACCTCACACGGGTGGACACCGCCGTGGTTGCGGTCGGGTGGTCGTCAGGGCAACCAGCGGACCTGCTGGCCGAGCTCGAGGCGGGCGCCGTGCGGGGCAGCCGGGTGGTGCGCGAGGCGCTGCGGGTGGTGGCGACCGGGGCGTGGTCGCTGCCCGAGACCGACCTGCTGACCGAGCGCGCGCAGCGCGGTGCTCCCGTGCGTCTGGCCCAACCACGTGCTGACGTCGGTGGTCGACGGCACGGTGCTCCCGTCGCCGGACCTCTGGATCGACGACGTCGGCCTGGCCGGGCAGGTGCACTCCCGTGCCTACCACTCCCGCGACGACGATTGGGAGGGCACCGTCGCGTCCGACACCGTGTTCGGTGAGGACGGCGTGCCGCTGGTCAGCGTGACTCCGACGGGTTTCGCGCGGGACCCCGCCGCGTTCCGCCGGCGGGTCGAGCGCGCCTACGCGGCGGCCGCGCGCGGCGCCCGACTGCTGGTGGTCATGGCCCCACGTGGCGCGGGGCTCGTGCGCTGAACCCCGCGACGTGGACACCGCCGTGGTTGCGGTCAGGTGGTCGTCAGAGCAACCGGTTCGCCGCAACCACGCCGGTGTCCATCACCTGGCTCAGGGCTCGAGGCAGGTGGGGATCGAGTCGCTGCGGCCGAGGGGGCGCTCGGTGCGCCCCGCGGGGTCGTAGATCTTGACGTGGTCGACGGTCGCCAGGGCCTTGAGCGTGGGGACGATCAGGTTGGCGATGGTGAAGGTCGAGCCGCGGCTGTCGCAACCGCCCAGCAGGCGCAACCGCGCGGTGCCGACGGCGTCGATCCGCAGCCGGTCGAAGTCCCCCGCGCCCGAGCGGACGACGGCGAGGCCACGGGCCCGCTCGGCGTTGGTCGGGCCGGCCATCAGCTGGTTCAGCAGGGCCGACGCCTGCGCCCCCGAGGGGACGACGCGCCGCACCAGCCGCGTGTACGGCGCCGTGCCCGCGGTGAACCGGGCCCGGTCCTGGAACGTCACGGTGCGGGTCACCTGCCGGTAGTCCTTGCGGACGTCCAGTACGACCCGGCTGGGGTTGGTCAGCGTGAACAGGTGGAACGGCTGCGCCTTCGCCAGCCCCACGCCGTACGTGACCACGGCCTCGAAGTCACCGGACTGGGCCAGCTCGATGACGTTCGGCAGGCCGAGCACCAGCCGGCGGGCCGCGGTCGAGTTGCCGGCGGCGTCGTGCGCGTCGGCGCCCGACATCGTCACCTGCAGGACGGCGTCACCGGCCAACCGCACCGGCAGACCCGACGCGTCACCGAGCAGCCGCGGGACGTACGCCGCGCGCCGCGCGGGAAGCCCGCCGGTGAAGGTCCACACCACGCGGTCGAACCCCGGGTGCGAGGCGGCCGTCACACCGACCAGCCGGGGTGCGGACGTGGCCGTCCGAGCGTTGCGGGGCGGGTCCGACGGGTTGTCGACCGCGGACGCCGCGGTGGGTGCGACCGCGATCGCCGCGACCAGACCTGAGACGACTGCCAGCACCAGTCTGCGCATGATGACCCCCGGGATCCCGCGCGTCGCCGTCGACGCGACCAGTGCCCCAGCGTGCTCCCCCCGGTGCAGCCTGGCTAGGGACCTTGGTCACCAACCCGGCTAGAGCAGCTCGGTGCGTCCCGCCGCCCGCAGGGCGTCCACGACGGACTTGACCTCCTGCGCGCGGGCGCGCGTGGTCACGAGCACGGCGTCCGGGGTGTCGACGACCACGACGTCGTCGAGGCCCAGCACCGCCACCAGCCGCCCGGACGCCGGCACCACCAGGGCGCGCGCGTCCGCGCACACCACCTGGCCGGCGTCACCGAGCACCTGGACGCCGGACCCGTCGGCGGGCAGCAGGGTCGCGAGGGCGTCGAAGTCCCCGATGTCGTCCCACCCGAACCGCCCCGGCACGACGGCGACCCGACCGGCCGCGGCGGCCGGCTCGGCGACGGCGTAGTCGATCGCGATCTTGGGCAGGGTGGCCCAGACCTCGCCGAGCACCTGCTCGCGGGCCGGCCCGTCCCACGCCTCGGCGATCGTGTCCAGGCCGGCGGCCAGCCCGGGCTGGTGCTCGCCCAGCAGGTCGAGCAGGGTCCGCGCGCGGACGACGAACATGCCCGCGTTCCACAGGTGCTCGCCGCCGTCGAGGTACGCGGCTGCGGTCGGCGCGTCGGGCTTCTCGACGAACTCGGTCACCTGCAGCGCGGACGGCGCCCCGGGGACGTCGAGCCCGCCGCCGGCGCGCACGTACCCGAAGCCGGTGGCGGCGAAGGTCGGTGTGATGCCCACCGTGACCAGGCGGCCGGTGCGGGCCACGGCGACCGCCTCGGCCACGGCGGCGGCGAACACGGCCTGGTCGCCGATCACGTGGTCGGCCGCGAACGAGCCGATCACGGCCTCGGGGTCGCGCCGGGCCACCAGCGCAGCCGCGAGTCCGATCGCGGCGGTGGAGTCGCGCGGCGAGGGCTCGACGAGCAGGCCCGCCTCGGCCAGGCCCGGCAGCTGACGGGCGACCGCCGCCGCGTGCGCGGTGCCCGTGACGACGAGCACCGCCTCGGCCAGCGGCGCGAGGCGCGCCCAGGTGCTCTGCAGCAGCGTGGCGCCGGTGCCGGTCAGGTCGTGCAGGAACTTGGGGTGCCCCGCCCGCGACAGCGGCCACAGCCGCGTTCCCGCGCCGCCGGCCGGGACGACCGCGTAGAAGCCTGGGTTGCTCACCGCGGCGACTGTAGCGGCCGGCGACCGCCCCGACCCGACGCGAGATCGTCACCTCCCGTCCACGGCGCAGCCCCCTGCCCGACGTACGGCACCCCGACCGTGGGGTCATGCGGGTCGCCGTGGTCACGGAGTCGTTCCTGCCCAGCGTCAACGGGGTGGCCGGCAGCGTGTGCCGCGTGCTGGACCACCTGCGCCTGCAGGGCCACGACGCGATGCTCATCTGCCCAGCGCCCGCTCCCCCGACGTACGCGGGGTTCCCGGTGCACGCGGTCGCGGGGTTCAGCTACCACCAGTTCGCGGTGGGCGTGCCGACCCCGGACCTGCGTCCGCGCCTCGCGGCGTTCGCCCCCGACGTCGTGCACGCGGCCTCGCCGTTCGTGCTCGGCGCCGCCGGGGTCTTCGCCGCGGCGCGGCTCGGCGTGCCCTCGGTCGCGGTGTTCCAGACCGACGTCGCCGGGTTCGCCCGCACCCACGGCCTGGGCCTGGCTCACCGCGCCGCGTGGGGGTGGATCCGGCGGGTGCACGCCGCGGCCGACCTGACCCTGGCCCCCTCGCGGACGGCGGTCGAGGACCTGGTCGCCCACGGCGTCCCGCGGGTGCGCCGGTGGGGCCGCGGCGTCGACGGCACGCTGTTCGACCCGGCCTGGCGCGGGGACCGCGGCGCGCTGGCCCTGCGCGCCGCGCTCGCCCCGCAGGGCCAGGTGCTCGTCGGGTACGTGGGCCGGCTCTCGCCCGAGAAGCGGGTCGAGCGCCTGACCCGGCTGGCCGGCGTCCCGGGCTCGCGCCTGGTGGTCGTGGGCGACGGTCCCTCGACCGGGTCGGTGACCCGCGCCCTGGCCGGCACCGGCGCGGCGCTGTTGGGACGACGCGACGGCGAGGACCTGGCCCGCGCCTACGCCTGCCTCGACGTCTTCGTCCACACCGGGACCGACGAGACGTTCGGGCAGACGGTGCAGGAGGCCATGTCGTGCGGCCTGCCGGTGGTCGCCCCGGCCAGCGGTGGTCCGCTCGACCTGGTGCGGGACGGCGTCACCGGGCTGCTGCACCCGCCCGACGGCAGCGGCGCCCGGGCGGCCGTCGAGCGCCTGGTGGCCGACGCCGACCTGCGCGCCCGCCTCGGTGCGGCCGGACGACGACGGGTGGCCGGTCGCACCTGGCAGGCCCTGGGCGACGAGCTGCTCGCCCACTACGGGGACGTCGCCGCGTCCCGGGCCGGCGCCGCCGCCTGACCCACCCGCCCCACCTGGGTGCGATCACTACGCACCCCGGTTGTCGCGGGGGCACCCCACTCCAAGAGGAACGTAGGAGGGTGCCCCTGCGATCACCGGGGGTGGGCCGGGGACGGGGCGGGGTGAGGGATGGGTCACACGACCGCGCCGGGGATCGCCGGGGGACCGTCCACGTCGTTACGCTGAGCGGGACCCACACGGCGAGACGGAGGGACGGCTCAGTGCCCCAGGCACCAGCAGGCACGCTGTACCGCGGCCGTGAAGGCATGTGGTCGTGGGTGGCCCACCGGGTGACCGGCATGCTCATCTTCGTCTTCCTGTTCGCCCACGTGCTCGACACCGCCCTCGTGCGGGTCTCCCCCGAGGCGTACAACACCGTCATCGCCTCGTACAAGAACCCGATCGTCGGGCTCGGCGAGGCCGGGCTGGTGGCCGCCGTGATCTTCCACGCGTTCAACGGGGTGCGGGTCATGCTGGTCGACTTCTGGTCGCAGGGCCCGCGCTACCAGCGCCAGATGCTGTGGGTCGTCGTCGCGCTGTGGGTCGTGCTGTTCGTGCCCTTCCTCGTCCGCCACCTGATGCACGTCTTCGCCTGAGCACCAGCAGACCGAGCAGGGAGCGCACATGTCGACCATCGAGGCCCCACGGACCCAGTTCCGTCGCAGCCGGGCCACCCGCAGCAACTACGAGCTGTGGTCGTGGGTCTTCATGCGCGGCTCCGGGCTGCTGCTGATCGCGCTGGTCTTCGGCCACCTGCTCGTCAACCTGGTGCTCGGCGAGGGCATCAAGCAGGTCGACTTCGCCTTCGTCGCGGGAAAGTGGGCCAGCCCGTTCTGGCAGACCTGGGACCTGATGATGCTGTGGCTGGCCGAGATCCACGGTGCCAACGGCGTCCGCACGATCATCAACGACTACGCCGAGAAGGACCGCACCCGCCTCGCGCTCAAGACGCTGCTGTTCGCCAGCGCCGGCCTGATCCTGGTGCTCGGCACCCTCGTCATCTTCACCTTCGACCCGTGCCCGACCGGCGCGGCGGCCGCAGACGTGCCCTCGTTCTGCCAGACGCGTTGACCCGCAACGGAAAGGTCGGCTGACCCATGCAGACTCACACCTATGACGTCGTGATCGTCGGGGCCGGCGGCGCCGGCATGCGCGCGGCCCTGGAGTCCGGGCAGCGCGCGCGGACGGCGGTGCTCACCAAGCTCTACCCGACGCGCTCGCACACGGGCGCGGCGCAGGGCGGCATGTGCGCCGCCCTCGCCAACGTCGAGGAGGACAACTGGGAGTGGCACACCTTCGACACCGTCAAGGGTGGTGACTACCTGGTCGACCAGGACGCCGCCGAGGTGATGTGCCGCGAGGCCATCGACGCGGTGCTCGACCTGGAGAAGATGGGCCTGCCGTTCAACCGCACGCCCGAGGGCAAGATCGACCAGCGCCGTTTCGGCGGGCACACGCGCAACCACGGCGAGGCCGCCGTCCGCCGCTCGTGCTTCGCGGCCGACCGCACCGGCCACATGATCCTGCAGACGCTCTACCAGAACTGCGTGAAGCACGAGGTCGAGTTCTTCAACGAGTTCTACGTGCTCGACCTGCTGACCGGCGAGCACGAGGGTGAGCAGCGCACGGCCGGTGTCGTCGCCTACGAGCTGGCCACCGGTGAGCTGCACGTGTTCCGCGCCAAGTCCGTCGTGCTGGCCACCGGCGGCGCCGGCAAGGTCTACAAGACGACGTCCAACGCCCACACCCTCACCGGTGACGGCATGGGCATCGCCTACCGCAGCGGCCTGCCGCTCGAGGACATGGAGTTCTTCCAGTTCCACCCGACCGGTCTGGCCGGGCTCGGGATCCTGCTGTCCGAGGCCGCCCGCGGCGAGGGCGCGATCCTGCGCAACAGCGAGGGCGAGCGCTTCATGGAGCGCTACGCGCCCACCATCAAGGACCTCGCGCCGCGCGACATCGTGGCGAGGTCGATGGCCAACGAGGTGCGCGAGGGCCGCGGGTGCGGGCCGAACAAGGACTACGTCCTGCTCGACCTGACCCACCTCGAGCCGGCCCACATCGACGCCAAGCTGCCGGACATCACCGAGTTCGCGCGCACCTACCTCGGGGTCGAGCCCTACACCGAGCCGGTGCCGGTCTACCCGACCGCGCACTACGCGATGGGCGGGGTGCCCACGAACATCGACGCCGAGGTGCTGCGCAACAACACCGACGTCGTCCCCGGCCTGTACGCCGCCGGTGAGGTCGCGTGCGTGTCGGTGCACGGCTCGAACCGCCTGGGCACCAACTCGCTGCTCGACATCAACGTCTTCGGCAAGCGGGCCGGCGTCGCCGCGGCGACGTTCGCGCAGACCGCTCCCCTGGTCGAATTGCCCGAGGCACCCGAGGCCGCGACGGTCTCGCTGCTCGAGGGCATGCGCAGCCGCACGGACGGCGAGCGGGTGGCCCCCGTCCGCAAGGCCCTGCAGGAGTCGATGGACCGCAACGCCCAGGTGTTCCGCACCGAGGCCTCGCTCAAGCAGGCGCTGACCGACATCCAGGGCCTGCAGGAGCGCTACCGCAACGTCTCGGTCCAGGACAAGGGCATGCGGTACAACACCGACCTGCTCGAGGCCGTCGAGCTCGGGTTCCTGCTCGACCTCGCCGAGGTCATCGTCGTCGGCGCGCTCGAGCGCAAGGAGTCGCGCGGCGGTCACTTCCGCGAGGACTACGAGCACCGCGACGACGTGAACTACATGCGGCACACCATGGCCTACCGCGTGCCCACCGACGACGGCCGGCCGGCCGGCGTCCGCTTGGACTACAAGCCCGTCGTGCAGACGCGGTACGAGCCGATGGAGCGCAAGTACTGATGAGCCTGGACACCCCCGTCGAGCTCGCCGCCGACATCGAGGCGCGGGCCCGGGCCCGCGCCAAGGAGCAGCACGGCAAGCCCGAGGCCGGTGCAGTGCCCAGCTTCGACGTCACCCTGCGGATCCGGCGGTACAACCCCGAGGTCGACAGCGAGCCGCACTGGGAGGACTACCGCGTCACGGTCTACGGCACCGACCGGGTGCTGGACGCGCTGCACACCGTCAAGTACGAGCAGGACGGCACCTTGACCTTCCGCCGCTCGTGCGCGCACGGGGTGTGCGGCTCGGACGCGGTGCGGATCAACGGCAAGAACCGGCTGGCGTGCAAGACCCTGGTGAAGGACCTCAACCCGGACAAGCCGATCACGATCGAGCCGATCAAGGGCCTGCCGGTCGAGAAGGACCTCGTCGTCGACATGGAGCCGTTCTTCCAGTCCTACCGCGAGGTCATGCCGTTCCTGATCACCAAGGGCAACCAGCCCTCACGAGAGCGTCTGCAGTCGCAGGAGGAGCGCGAGCGGTACGACGACACGACCAAGTGCATCCTGTGTGCGGCGTGTACGTCGTCATGTCCCGTGTTCTGGACCGATGGCCAGTACTTTGGGCCTGCGGCCATCGTCAACGCGCACCGGTTCATCTTCGACAGCCGCGACGAGGGCTCGGACATCCGGCTCGAGATCCTGAACGACAAGGAGGGCGTGTGGCGGTGCCGCACCACCTTCAACTGCACCGAGGCGTGCCCCCGTGGCATCGAGGTGACCAAGGCCATCCAAGAGGTGAAGCGGGCGCTGCTCACCCGCAAGCTCTGACGCCGTACCGGAGGCGGGCGGCGTCGTCCCTGCTGCTGGCGCTGCTCGCGTCGGCGGTGACCGCTGGGCCAGCGGCGGCCACCACCACCGCGCCCGCACCCGTCGGTGGTGAGCGGCTCACCGGCGGCGCGCCCGTCTACGACGTGCCGGCGGGTGTGCCCGCACCACCGCAGCTGGCGGCGGCGTCCTACGTGCTCGCCGACGCGACGTCCGGCGCGGTGCTGGTCGCCCAGAACCCGCACGGCCGGACGCTGCCGGCCAGCACGCTCAAGGCGCTCACGGCGCTGACCGTCATCCCGCTGCTGTCGCCCGCCGAGCGCTACACCGCGGTGCCCGAGGACCTCGTCGAGGGCACCAAGGTCGGCATGAGCCCGGGCTCGAGCTACTCGGTGCAGCAGCTGCTGCAGGGGATGATGCTCTCGTCCGGCAACGACGCCGCCACCGGGCTGGCCCGTGTCGCCGGGGGCGACGGTGGCGTGGAGCAGACCGTGGCGGCCATGCAGCAGAACGCGATCCGCCTCGGCGCGCTCGACACGGTGGTGAAGGACCCCAGCGGGCTGGACGCTCCCGGCCAGGTCACCAGCTCGTACGACCTGGCCCTGATCGCCCGCGCGGCGCTGCGGCTGCCGGCGTTCGACGCGCTGGTGGCGACCAGGCGGGTGCGGTTCCCGGGCAAGGCCGAGGTCGGCAAGGTCCGCCGGTCCTACGAGATCCAGAACCACAACTCGCTGCTGTTCAACTACCCCGGGGCGATCGGGGTCAAGAACGGCTACACCGTCGCGGCCCGGTGGACGATCGTCGGGGCCGCCACCCGCGGCGGCCGCACCTACGTCGTCACGGCCCTGGCCCGGGCCGACCGCAGCTGGCGACCCACCGCGGCCCTGCTGGACTGGGCCTTCGCCCACGGCGCGCGGGCCCGGCCGATCGGCCGCCTCGTCGAGCCGGGTGAGGTGCAGCCCACCGCTGCCGTCCCGGGGGGCACCACCGAGGGCGGGGTCGCCGTCGAGCCGTCGGTGCCGATGACGGTGGGCGGTGCGATTAGCCCGCCTTCGGCGTCCGTCGTGGCGCGACCAGTGCCCGGCACCCCGTGGGCCCGCTGGATCGGCGCCGGCGGGCTGGCCTCGGCGTCGCTCGTGGTCGGGCTGCTGGCCCTCAGCGCCCACGCACGGCAGCGACAGCTGCGTGCAGCCCGCGTCGCGCGGTCCGCACGCCCAGCGCGGCGCTGACGCCGATGACCGCGCCGGCGGCCACGGCCACCCGGTCGCCTGAGCGCTGACCGAACGACGGCAGGGTGGCCTCGCGCGGCCCCAGCGGCGGGACGGACCCTGCGTCGACCGCCCCGACGGCCAGGTGACCGCGGTCGTCCGCGGTCGTGGCCGCCCAGGCGGCGGCCAGCAGCATGATCCGGCTGATCAGGTTGATCAGCACCAGCAACCCGATGATGATGGCGAACGAGGCCAGCAGCGGCTTGTTGGCCGCGCTCTTGAGCAGCAGCCCGCTGGTCAGCTTCAGGACGCCGAGGCCGAGCGCGCCGACGGCCGCCCCGTGCAGCAGGTCGGCGCGCGGCAGCGCGATCCCGCTGAGCACGCGCAGCACCACCAGCATGATCCCCACGTCGACCACGAACACGACGGCGATGGCCGCAGCGCTCAGCGCGACCGTGCTCAGCGGGGACGTGTTCTTGACGCCGACCAGCCCGAGCAGCCACGGGCCGGCGGCGTTGACCACGGTCGACAGCACGCCGGAGGCGAGCACCGCCAGGCCCAGCGTCGCGAGCACCCCGAGGTCGATCAGCTTGCCCTTGACCGGGTTGACCTGCAGCGGTGGCTGGCCGAAGACGGCGCGCACCCCCTCGCGCAGGGCGTCCAACCAGCCCAGCCCACCCAGCAGCAGCGTCACCACGCTGATCGCCCCAGTGATGGTCAGCGCGTTGGGGGTGGGTGGTTTCGAGGCGTTGATCAGGCCGGTGGGATGGGCCGCGTCCATGACGATGCCCGGCAGGGTCTGCGAGATCGACGCGACGACCCGGTCGAACAGGTCCGGCTGACCGCGCAGCACGAACCCGAAGACGGTAAAGCCCAGGATCAGGGCGGGGATCATCGAGAAGAACCCGAGGTAGGCGATGCCGCCGGCGAGGACGGCGCCACGCGCCTGGCCGTACCGCTGCCACGACCGCCAGGCGCGCGTCGCCGTCAGCCGCGACCACAGGGACTTCAGGGCGCTCACGGGTTCGCTCCGACGAAGGGAAAGGTCTGCTCGGGCCGCCACACGCCGTCCGTCCCGTGCTCGTACAGGTGCAGCGCGCTCGCCTCGAAGCGGCACTCGAAGTCTGCGAGGGTCGCGAATGCCGTGTCGAGCGCCGGTTCGGGCAGGTCGTGGGCGACGGTCACGTGCGGGTGGTAGGGAAAGGTGAGCTCGCGCTCGAGCGGCCCGCGGCGCACCTGTCGCTCGAGCAGCTCGCACTCACCGATGCCCTGGACCACCTGGACGAACACCACGGGTGAGATCGGCCGGAAGGTGGCGGTGCCGCGCAGGTGGATCGTGAACGGGGCCGCGGACGCCGCCACGGCAGCCAGGTGGTCACCGACGTCCCCCTCGACCGTGGTCGGTGGCAGGAGGGTGATGTGGGTGGGTATCGAGCGGGCCAGCGGGTCGCCGAACGAGGCGCGGTGGGCCTGCAGCCGGCTGCCGAACGGCTCGGGGATGGCGATGGCCACCCCGACGGTGCACGGGGCGCTCATCCGACGGGACGCCGGGCGGGCAGGAAGCCGACGCGGTCGTAGACGAGCGCGAGGGTGGTCGCGGCGACGGCGCGGGCCTTGGCGGCGCCGACCGCGAGCACCTCGTCGAGGGCGTCGGGGTCCTTGAGGTACCCCAGCGCCCGCTCGCGGAACGGCGTGATCTCGGCGTCGACGACGTCCGCGACGTCCGCCTTGAGGTCGCCGTAGCCGCGGCCCGCATAGTCGGCCTCCAGGTCGGTGACGGCACGGCCGCTGAGGGCGGCGTGGATCGTCAGCAGGTTCGAGACGCCCGGCTTGCCCACCGGGTCGTAGCGCACCTCGCGGCCGGTGTCGGTGACGGCCGACCTGATCCGCTTGGCGACCACCTTCGGGTCGTCCAGCAGGTCGATGACGCCGGACTGGCTGGCCGCGGACTTGCTCATCTTCGCCGTCGGGTCCTGCAGGTCGAAGATCTTGGCGTTGGCCCTGACGATGTGCGGCTCGGGCACCGTCAGCACCGGACCGAACCTGCTGTTGAAGCGCTGGGCCAGGTCGCGGGTCAGCTCGAGGTGCTGGCGCTGGTCCTCACCCACGGGCACCTGGTCGGCGGAGTACAGCAGGATGTCGGCGGCCATCAGCACCGGGTAGGTGAACAGCCCCACCGTCGTGCGGTCGGCCCCCTGCTTGCCGCTCTTGTCCTTGAACTGGGTCATCCGGCCGGCCTCGCCGAAGCCCGTCAGGCACCCCAGCACCCAGGCCAGCTCGGCGTGCTCGGGGACGTGGCTCTGGACGAACAGCGTCGAACGGTCGGGATCGACCCCCCCTGCCAGGTACTGCGCCGCCGTGCGCCGGGTGCGCTCGCGCAGCAGCGCGGGGTCGACGTCGACGGTGATCGCGTGCAGGTCGACGACGCAGTAGAAGGCGTCGTGCGTCTCCTGCAGGGCCACCCACTGGACGAGCGCACCCAGGTAGTTGCCCAGGTGCAGCGAGTCGCTGGTCGGCTGCATGCCGGAGAGCACGCGCGGACGGGTCGAGACCATGGCGGGCATTGTGTCAGCCAGGTCAGGCCCTGGTGTCACCTGCCTTCGACCGCACGGACGTCGAGCAGCAGCCCCTGCGCCGGCTGCAGCAGCGGCACGGCGACCCCGCCGGACGCCAGCACCCGGCCGGGCAGCACCAGCCCCTCGGGCCGGCCGAGCAGGGCGTGCACCGACCCCCGGGGCCCGGTGCGCCGCGGGTCGTCCAGCTCGGGCCGCAGCCGGACGACGTAGCCGCGGTCGGGGTCCAGGCCCGGCAGCGGCACCGGCCCGAGCACGGCGTCGGCGTCCGTGGTCAGCCGCACGACCGCGTACACGGCCCGGTCGCCGTCGGGCGCGACCACCCCGTGCAGCAGGGCGCCGGTGCTGCCGGGCAGACCCGACGGCAGGTCGCGGCGAACGGTGCGGCCACCGTGCAGCAGCGGGCGCAGCTCGCGGTGGAGCGCGGTCCACGCCCGGACGCGGTCGAGCTCGTCGTCCGTGCAGGTGGTGATGTCCCACTCGATGCCGGCGTGGCCGAACAGCGCCGTCAGCAGCCGCATCCCGAGGTCGACGGCGCGGCCCGTGGTGTGCGCGACCGGTGGGCCGACGTGCGCCCCCACCAGCTCGGGCGCCAGCAGCAGCCCGGTCCAGCGCTGGATCAGCTGGCGCTCGACGGCGTCGTTGGTGTCCGAGGCCCACACCCGGTCGGTGCGCTCGAGGATGCCCAGGTCGACCCGACCGCCACCGGAGGCGCAGGACTCGACCTCCAGGCGCGGGTGCCGCGCCCGCAGCTCGTCCAGCAGCCGGTAGGTCGCGAGCGTCTGCTCGTGCACCGCGGGGCGCACCACGCCGCCGTCCAGGTGGTCGGCCTCGTGCAGGTCGCGGTTGTGGTCCCACTTGAGGTAGTCCAGGTCGTACTCGGCCACGATCGCGCTGATCTGCTCGAGCAGCCGGGCGTGGACGTCGGGCCGGGTCAGGTCGACGACCTGCTGTCGCCGCCAGGGGCGGGGGGTGCGCCCGGGGCGGGCCAGGACGCGGTCGGGGTCATCACGCAGCAGGTCCGAGGCGGGGTTGGCCATCTCGGGCTCGAACCACAGGCCCACCTGCATGCCCAGCTCACGCACCCGCTCGACCAGCGGGTGCAGGCCCTGCGGCCAGACGACGGGGTCGACCACCCAGTCGCCGAGGCCGGCGCTGTCGTCGCGGCGGCCGAGGAACCAGCCGTCGTCCAGGACGAAGCGCTCGACCCCGACCGAGGCGGCGGTCTCGACCAGCCGCAGCAACCGCGGCAGGTCGTGGTCGAAGTACACGGCCTCCCACGAGTTCAGCACCAGTGGACGCGGCGACGCCGGGTGGTTCGGCCGGGC
>JBBQGB010000018.1:0-55524 GCA_038322575.1 Actinomycetales bacterium | reverse complement strand
GCGTGATAGGCGTTGTGGCAGTGGATCATCCACCGGCCAGGGTTGTCCGCGACCAGGTCGACGTCGACGCCGCCCATCGGGGGCACCAGGACGGTGTCCTTGCGTGGGCCCGTCCCGCCGGCGTCCCCGAGCTGGAACGTGTGCCCGTGCAGATGCACCGGGTGCGTCATCATCGTCTGGTTGCGGATCTGCAGCCGGGTGGCGTCCCCCTGGCGGACGGTCAGAGCCTGGGTGTGCTCGTAGGTGCGGCCGTTGATCGTCCACTCGTAACCACTCATCGACCCGCCGAGAACCAGGTCCTGGGTCGAGTCCGGCGAGCGACGCGGCAACGCGGCCCCGGCCGCGACCTGGAGCCGGTCGGCGGTCAGGCCAGGCTGGTATAGCCCCGAGGGGCGCAACGACTCAGCCGGGACGGCGCCCGCACCCGTGCGCACCAGCGCCCGCGCGAGGCCGGCCTTGCCGACCGGCGCGGCCACCAACGGGAACACGCCGTCGCCCAGGGTGACCACGGCGTCGTACCGTTCGCCCATCCCGATCCGCACGGCCGGCGCGTCGACGGGCCGCACCGGGTAGCCGTCGGTGTGGGTGATGCGCAGGTCGTGCCCGGCCAGGGCAACGTCGAAGACCGTGTCGGCGCCGGCGTTGATGATTCGTAGCCGCACCCGTTGACCCGGTCGGGCGGTCAGGACATCTGGGTCGGTCGGTGCACGGCCATTCACCAGGTACATCGGGTACGTGACGTCCCCGCTGTCGGATCCACCCATGCCACCGGAGCCGCCCATGCCGCCCATGCCACCCATGCCACCCATGCCACCTGAACCACTTGAACCACCTTGACGCCTGAGCTCGGCGAGGATCTGCTCTGGCCTGGGGCCCACACCGTCGGTCCAGTCATCCAGCACCACGACCCACTCCGCGTCGTAGGCGCCGGGTTCACGCGGGTCGTCCACCACGAAGGGTGCGTACAAGCCGTGGTCGAGCTGCAGACCGGTGTGGGGGTGGAACCAGTGCGTCCCGGGGTCAGGGACGACGAAGTCGAAGGCGAACCCGGCACCTGGGGCCACCGGCGGGGTCGTCAGACCGGGTACCCCGTCCATGTCGTTGCGGATGGCCAACCCGTGCCAGTGAACGCTGGTCGCCTCCGGCAGGTCGTTGGCGAAGTCCACCCTGACCCGATCCCCCGCCGTCGCGCGAAGCGTCGGCCCCGGCAGGGTGTCGCCGTAGGTCCACGTGTCCACCACCCTTCCTCCCAGGTCGATCTGGGCAGGCCGCGCGCGCAGCGTGTACGAGCGGATCCGGCCCGTCGTGGCGCGGGCGGCCTCGGCGGCCGAGATCGCGCCAGGGCCGACCGGCGTCGACGCGGGTGCGCACGCAGACAGCAGGGGAAGTCCGATACCGGCGCCGAGCAGGCCGGTCAGGAGCGTACGGCGGCTGACACTCGCGGCATTCATGATGACCACCCTGCTCGGCGTACCCCCTGCAATCCCCAGAGGTCACGTGAAGGTTCGATCAAGGCAGCACTGCGGCGCGGAGCCTTGATCGAACCTTGATCGACGTCGCGGCAGTCCCGACATCTCCACGCCGAAGAATCAGTAGTACCGGGCACGCCGCTCCGGGGTAGGACTTGAGGAGGTCGCCATGATGGGTTGGTACGGCAACGGAGGTTGGGGCGTCGGAATGGTGTTCATGGGCCTGTTCTGGGTCGCTGTCATCGCGGTCGCGGTCTGGGCCGTCGCGCGATGGTCGCGTCGACCGCAGACGCCGAACGACACCCCGGTCGAATCCCCGCGAGCGATCCTGGATCGACGGTTCGCCTCAGGTCAGATCGACGCCGCCCAGTACGGCGAGGCCCGCCGGGTGCTGGAAGGACGCAGCGTCGACGACGCCCACCGGTAACACCCCAGGGCCGGCCGGAACGACGCGCCACCAAAGTGGGGGCATGGTCGCCCCGTTGGCGGACCCGGACCGGCTTCGGCTCTTGCTCCGCGCTGCTCGAGGGCGGCGAGATGTGCCTGTGCGACGTGGGCGCGGCGGCGGGCATGAACGAGTCCGCCGCCATCCACGCCGTCCGGTGGCTACGTGCGCACCGGATCGTCTCGACGGCGCCCTGGCCGTCGCTGCCGTCGCCGTCAGAGAAGAACGCCGGGCCTGGGCCGGCGAGGTTCCCTTTGACGCGGGTCCGCCTCGTGGGTCAAGTCCCTGGACGTGGTGTAGCGCTGCATGATCCGGGTTGGGTCAGGTGGTGAGTGCGGGCATGTGCTCGGCTCCGATCTCGGGTGCGGTGTTGGGGACGAGGTTGACGCGGCAGCGGGCCAGGACGTCGAGGCCGAGGTAGCGGCGGCCTTCGGCCCATTCGTCGGTCTGCTCGGCCAGGACGGCGCCGACGAGGCGGACGATGGCTTGGCGGTCGGGGAAGATCCCCACTGAGTCGGTGCGGCGGCGGATCTCGCGGTTGAGGCGTTCGGCGGGGTTGTTGGACCAGATCTGGGTCCACACGTCCTTGGGGAATCCGGTGAACGCCAGGATGTCCTCCCGCGCCCCAGCGAGGTGCTCAGCGACGGCGGGCAGCTTGGCGCTGACGTAGTCGATGAGCCGGTCGAACTGGGCGTGCACGGCGGGTGCGTCGGGTTGGTCATAGACGCTGTGCAGCATCGCCTTGACCGCCGGCCACATGCTCTTGGGGCAGATGCTCATCAGGTTCGCCGCGTAGTGGGTGCGGCACCGTTGCCAGGTCGCGCCGGGCAGGTTCGCCGCGATCGCCTCCCGTAGTCCGGCGTGGGCGTCGGAGGTGACCAGCCGGACCCCGCCCAGGCCGCGGGCGACCAGGTCGGCGAAGAACTCGTTCCACGCCGGGCCGGTCTCAGCGGTCGCGACCCGCAGGCCCAGGACCTCACGGTGGCCGTCCCCGTTGACGCCCGTCGCGACCAGGACGACGGTGTTGACCACCCGCCCGCCCTCGCGGACCTTCATCGTCAGCGCGTCCGCGGCCACGAACGTGAACGGGCCGGCTGAGTCCAGGCGGCGGTGCCGGAACTGCTCGACGTGCTCGTCGAGGTCGGTGGCCATCCGCGACACCTGCGATCGGGACAGGGAGTCGATACCCAAGGTCTTGACGAGCTTGTCCATCCGCCGGGTCGACACCCCAGCGAGGTAGCAGTCGGCCACCACGGTGATCAGCGCTGACTCGGCCCGCTTGCGCCGCTCCAGGAGCCACTCGGGGAAGTAAGTGCCCTTACGCAGCTTGGGGACCGCAACGTCCACAGTCCCAACCCGGGTGTCTAGGTCGCGGTGGCGGTACCCGTTGCGCTGTGCCACCCGGTCGGTGCTGGGTCGGCCGTACTCGGCGCCCACGACGGCGTCGGCGTCAGCGCACAGCAAAGCGTTGATCATCGTCTGCAGCAGCGAGCGCATCAGGTCCGGGGACGCTTCGGCCAGTGCCTCGCCAAGCAGGCCAGCAGGGTCGACAATGTGAGGTGCGGTCATCGTGGAGCTCCGTTCGAGAGTGCTGTGGAAGGTTCACTCGAAGGATCACGCGGTGGCCGCACCCCGTCCACCACCGACACACGTGACGGCGACGAGCCCAGCGACCGCGCTACACCACTATCTGGGACTCAACTGCCTCGTGGAAGGGCTAGGCCGCGACGCGGGTGATCCGATGGTCGAGGACTGCCGCACACGAGGGGCGCCTGCGCGCCCTCGGTGATGCGGCCAACCGACGGGAGATTCGGAGCCGGCAAGGGGACTTGAACCCCTAACCGCCCGATTACAAGTCGGGTGCGCTACCAGTTGCGCCATGCCGGCGAGGTCTTGCGAGTGTAGCGGCGCGGTCCCTGGATCCGGCTGAGCCGGCACCTCACATCCGGTGCCGGCGGGACGTCTACCGGGTGTGACACCAACGACGATGACGGCTCCGAGGCGGAGCGCGCGCGATGATCGGCCGGTGACCGCCCACCTGCCCCCCTTCGAGGCAGTGGTCACCACCCACGGCCCGACGGTCCTGCGGGTGTGCCGGGCGGTGCTGGGCCCGACCGACGCCGAGGACGCGTGGTCCGAGACGTTCCTGGCGGCGCTGCGGGCCTACCCCGACCTGCCGCCGGGCAGCAACGTCGAGGCGTGGCTGGTGACGATCGCCCACCGCAAGGCGATCGACCAGGTGCGCGCCGCCGTACGCCGGCCCGTGCCGACCGACACCGTGCCCGATCGGCCGGGGGGCGTCGTCCCGGGCGAGTGGGCGGACGACCTGTGGCACGCCCTGGCGCTGCTGCCCCTGAAGCAGCGCCAGTGCGTCGCCTACCACCACCTCGCCGGGCTGCCGTACGCCGAGGTGGCCGCACTGGTCGGTGGCAGCCCGGACGCCGCACGCCGAGCGGCCGCGGACGGCGTCGCCGCCCTGCGCAGGACCTACTGGAACGGAGCGACCCATGACCACTGACCTGTTCGCCGCGCTGCCGACCACCGACGAGGACGCCGATCGACGCCTTCGTGCCCGGCTCGAGGGCGAGGCCACCGCCGCAGGACTGGTGGACGTCGCCTACCGCACGATCGACACCGCGGTGGGGTCGCTGCTGCTGGCGGCCACCGACCGGGGGCTGGTGCGGGTGGCCTTCGCGGCCGAGGGCCACGACGCCGTGCTGCAGACCCTGGCCGAGCAGGTCAGCCCACGCATCCTGCGCGCCCCCCACCGCCTGGACGCCGCCGCGCGCGAGCTGGACGAGTACTTCGCGCGGCGCCGCCGCGTCTTCGACCTGCCCCTGGACTGGCAGCTGGCCCGCGGGCCGTTCCGACGCGCCGTCCTGCTGCACCTGGCCGACATCGCCTACGGCCGTACGGTCAGCTACGCCGAGCTGGCGGCGTCCGCCGGCAACCCCCGCGCCGTGCGCGCGGTCGGTACGGCGTGCGCGACCAACCCGCTGCCGGTCGTGGTGCCCTGCCACCGCGTCGTGCGCAGCGACGGCGCGATCGGCCAGTACCTCGGCGGCACGCAGACCAAGCAGGCCCTGCTGGGCATGGAGTCCGCCGGGTGAAGGGCCGAAACACTCGTCGCCGAGTGTCAGGAGACGTCGGCTATCTGTCACGATGTGCCCATGAGCGAGCAGGTGGTGGGTGAGGAGCCGCAGGCCCCCCCGCCGGGCATCTCCGACCAGGCCATGGGTCTGCTCAACCTCGCCCAGCAGCACGCCGACCAGGTGCTCGAGCAGGCCCGCGCCGAGGCCGCCGACCTCGTGGCCGCCGCCCGTGAGCAGGCCCGCGAGCTCGGGGCGTCCACGGCGGCCAAGCACGGCGAGCTCGACCGGCTGCGGCTGACGGCCGAGGCCGCGGTCGAGGACGCCGTCCGCCACCGCGACCGCGCCGAGCGCTCGCTGTCGACCGCGTCGGACGAGGCGCGCCAGATCGTCGCCGACGCGAGCGAGCAGGCCAGCCTGGCCCTGGCTGCCGCCGACCGCACCAGCGACCAGCTGATCGAACGGGCCGAGGCCGAGGTCGCCGAGCTGCGGGCGACGTGCGCCGCCGAGACCACCGCCCAGCGCGCCGCAGCCGCAGCGGACGTCGACGCCGCCGTCGCGCGGGCCCGCGACCTGACCGCCACCGCGCTCGAGGCGGCCCGCCAGCGCGCGGACGAGCAGCACGCGCGGCTGCTCGACCAGCGGGCCGCGACCGAGGCGGACGCCGGGGCCGTCCGCTCCGCCGCGGCCGCCGACGCCGACCGTCGACGGGCGGACGCCGACGAGCAGGCCACCCGCACGCTGGACGCCGCGCGCGCCGAGGCCGACGAGCTGCGTCGTGCCGCCGCGGCCGAGCGCGAGGCGGCGACCGCCGAGGCCGCCGACGTCCTGGCTGCGGGTCGCGCCGAGGCCGAGGCCGCGCTGGCCGACGCCGCCGAGCAGACCGCCTGGACCAAGGCGACGGTCGACAGCCTGCTCGCCGCCGCTGCCGACGAGGCCGCTCGGGCCCGTGAGCTCGGCCAGTCGCAGGCCCACGACATCGTCAGCTCGGCCCACCAGCAGGTCGCGGGGTTGACCGAGGCCACCGACACGGCACTGGCGCAGCGACGGGCCGTGCACGACGCCGACCTCAGCGAGCTGAAGTCCGCGGCAGAGCGGGCCCTGACCCAGGCGCACGCCGACGCCGCGGCCCACCTGGACTCGGCACGCACCGAGGCGACCCGGCTGACCGAGGCGGCGTCCGCGACCGAGGAGGCGGCTGCCGAGCGGGCCGCCCGCCGTCTGGCCGAGGCCGAGACCGGCGCGCGCACCCTGCGCGAGCGGGCGGCCGACGACCTGGCTGCCGCCCAGCTCGAGGCCCACACCCTGCGCCGGCAGTCCCGGGCCGAGACCACCGCGCTGCTCACGTCCGCCCGCGCCGAGGCCGACCAGCTGCGCACCGAGGCCCGCCAGCAGCTGACTGCGGCCCGCAACGAGGTGCACGCCCTGTCCCAGCGGCGCACCCAGATCGAGTCCGAGCTCGGTCAGCTGTCGGGGGTCATCGAGGCCCTCGCCGTCCCTGAGCACGGGCCTGAGCACGGGACCGAGCACGGGACCGACCCCGTGCCCGCTGAGGACCCGCACCCCAGCCAACCCGCCAACCCCGAGATGAGCCGACGGACATGAACCAGACCCCCCCGTTCCGCACCGTGATGCGCGGCTACGAGCCGGCCGAGGTCGACGCCCGCCTGCGCACGCTGAGCGAGCAGGCGGCCGCGGCCGAGGCCCTGGCCGCCGAGCGCGACCACGCGCGCGCGCAGGTGGCCGAGCTCGCCGCGCGCGTCCAGGCGCTCGAGACCGACCGCGACCAGAGCTCGGCGGCGCCCGCCCCGCTGGCCGAACCGACGTACGCGTCGCTGGGCGAGCGCATCGCCGCGATGCTCGGGCTCGCCGACGAAGAGGCCCAGGGCCTGCGCGCCCAGGCCGTCGCGGACGCCGAGGCCCACCGCCAGCAGGTGCACGCGACGGCCGCCACCGTGCAGTCCGACGCCGACCGGCACGCCCAGGAGGTGCGCGGCGCGGCCGACGCCGAGGCGCTGCGCATCCGCGAGGACGCCAAGCGGGCCGCCGACGAGCTGCTGGACGACGCCGACCGCGACGCCACCGCCCGCCGCGAGGAGGCCGAGGCCGTCTACGAGCACCAGCGGGCCCGCGCCGCCCAGGCCGCCGCCGACTTCGAGACGACCCTCGCCTCGCGCCGCAGCAAGGCCGAGAAGGAGTTCATGGACCGCGGCACCGCCGCGGAGGCCGAGCTCGAAGCCGTCCAGGACCGCACCGAGCAGCTGCGGCAGGAGGCCGAGCGCTCGCACCGCGACGCCATGGCGCAGGCCGCCCGCGAGCTGGACGAGGCGCGCGAGAAGGCCGCCGAGATCGTGTCCGCCGCTCAGGCGCGGGCCGCCCGCGTGCGGGCCGAGTCCGACCGCGAGGTGGCCGCGGCCAGCCAGCGCCGCGACAGCATCAACGCCCAGCTCACCAACGTCCGGCAGATGCTCGCGACCCTGTCGGGCACCGGCCCCGCGCCGGTCCACGCCGAGCCGGTCGCGGCCGCCGAGCCGGTCGCCGCCGAGCCGGTCGCCGCCGAGGCCGAGCCGCAGCCGGAGGAGCCCGACGACGAGAGCACGGACGACGGGGCCGAGGACGCGGCGGACGCCGATCCCGCGTCCGGCGAGGACGACGCCGTGGATGTCACCGACGACGCCGAGGTCGAGCAGCCCGCGCGCTGACCGGGCGGCTCAGGGCAGGCGCAGCCCGAACGGCAGCGCGTGGATCGGCCACCACACCGGGTGGCCGATCTGCCCGGCGGCCACCACCGCGCCGGCAGCCAGGGAAAGCAGCAGCGCGACCAGCACCGCCACTGCCGAGGACGGCACCGCGGCCCGGACGACGACCCGGCTGCCCCGCCGCAGCGCCGACCCGCCCGGCCCCCACCACGCCGACAGCAGCGCCACCGCAGCGCCCGCGGCCAGCGCCGGTGGGGACGTCGGCTGGGGGCTGGCGTTCGCGCCGATGATCAGCAGCCCGGCGCTGAACGCGGTCGCCAGACCCAGCACCGCGGGCAGCACGCACGCCAGCAGGGTCGCCACCAGCGCGCCGAGCAGGTGCCACGGCACCGACACCACGCCGACCAGGACGTCGGTGCGCCGTCCCCCGCGGTCGTAGCGACGGCGCGTCATCGCCGCGCCGGAGCGCTCGACGGTGCGGGCGAGCACCATCAGCACCGCGGCGCCCACCGCGGTCGCGGTCGGCCACGCGACCGCCGACCCGACCAGGGCTGCGAGGACCGCGGCCAGCGTGCCGTTGCGCCGCGAGCGGCCGGCCGGTCGGCGTACCGGCTCGGCAGGCGGCTCGTCCCCGAACGGCAGCAGCGGCAGCACCGGCTCCGGGGCGTAGCTCGCCGGCGTCGCCGGCGGCGCCGCGACGACGGCCGGCCGGGTGACCGGCGCGGTCCGGGCCAACGGCACCGCCCGGGTCGCCGGCGACGACAGGGCCAGGGTCGTGTCCTCGCCCGCGGCGAACCGGTCCAGGGCGTGCAGCACCTCGTCCGCACCCGGCCGGCGCGCGGGGTCGACGTGCAGGGCGGCCACGAGCAGCGGCTGCAGCCGCCGGTCGACGCCCTCCAGGTCGCAGTGGCCACGGCGCACGCGGTCGATGACGACGTCCATCGGCCCGCGACCGAACGGCGGGCGCCCACTGGCCGCGAAGGCCAGCGTCGCGGCCCAGCCCCACCAGTCGGTCGCGGTGCCGACCGGCTCGCCGTCGATGACCTCGGGTGAGAGGTAGCCCGGGGTGCCCATGACCAGACCGACCGACGTCAGCCGGACGTCGTCCGCGACGTGGGCGATGCCGAAGTCGATGACCACCGGCTGCCCGTCCAGCACCAGGACGTTGCCGGGCTTGAGGTCGCGGTGGACGACGCCGGCCGCGTGGATCGCCCCGAGCGCCTGGGACAGCCCGCGCCCGAGCACGGTCAGCCGCGCGGCCGGCAGGGCGCCCTCGTCCTTGACGACGGCGTCCAGGCCCGGCCCGGGAACGAACCGGGTGACGACGTACGGCCGGTCCCCGTCGACGTCGGCGTCGAGCACCTCGGCGACCAGCGGGTGCCGCACCCGCAGCAGGCTCGAGACCTCGCGCTTGAGCCGGGCGCGGGCATCCGGGTCGTGGGCGACGTGCGCACGCAGCACCTTGATCGCCACCGCCCGCCCGGCCCGGTCGAGTCCGAGGTGGACGACCCCCATGCCGCCCTCGCCCAGCCGGTGCAGCAGCCGGTAGGGACCGAGGTGGCCCACCTCGGTCGACACCCGGTCACCCGCAGGCCCCCCCGTCATGCGGCCACGGTACGCGAGGAAGGTCAGCTGTTGAGGTAACCGACGAGCTCGTCGCGCTCGAGCTGCAGCTCGTCGATCCGGTGCTTGACCAGGTCACCGATGCTGACGATGCCGTGCAGCACCCCGTTCTCGACGACGGGCACGTGCCGCACGCGCAGCTCGGTCATCTGGCGCATCAGCTGCTCGACGTCGTCGGTGGGCGCGCAGGTCGACACCTCGCTGGTCATGATGTCGGCCACGGCAGCGTCGACGACGGCCACGCCACGCGCCTGCAGGTGGCGGACGACGTCGCGCTCGCTCACGATCCCCTCGACCGCGCGCCCGTCCCGCGAGACGACGACGGCCCCGATCCCGTTGCGGGACAGCAGGTCGAGCAGATCCCCCACGCTGGCGTCGGGGGCGATCGTCACCACGTCGGTTCCCTTGTGGCGGGTCACGTCATTGATGCGCACAGCCATCGCCTCCCCGGTCGGCCGATCCCTCGGACACCCTCACCGTAGTCCCGTGACGGCCGCGGCGGCAGTGGACGAAAGGGGCATCTCGGCACAGACCCGTGTGTCGAGCCCAGCCGCGTGCCTCTACCCTGACGTTGACCGTCGACAAGGAGCTGAGCACCCGTGGCCGTGGCCGAGCACCGGTACGACCTCGTCGTGGTCGCCAACCGCCTGCCGGTCGACCGCGTCCAGGACGACGCCGGCAACGTCAGCTGGTCGAAGAGCCCGGGCGGGCTGGTCACCGCGATGGAGTCGGTGATGGTCGACCGCGACGGCGCGTGGATCGGCTGGTCCGGTGACCCCGGCGAGGCGCCAGAACCCTTCGACGAGAACGGCATGCACCTGCACGCCGTCCCCCTGTCGCAGGAGGAGATCGAGGACCACTACGAGGGGTTCAGCAACGAGACCCTGTGGCCGCTCTACCACGACGTGATCGTCCCGCCGCGCTACCGGCGGCGCTGGTTCGAGGGCTACCGCGAGGTCAACCAGCGCTTCGCGCAGGCTGCGGCCGACCTGGCCTCCCCCGGTGCCACCGTGTGGGTGCACGACTACCAGCTGCAGCTGGTGCCCGCGATGCTGCGCGAGCTGCGGCCCGACGTCCGGATCGGCTGGTTCGACCACATCCCGTTCCCGTCCGTCGAGCTGTTCGCCCAGCTGCCGTGGCGCCGCCAGGTCATCGAGGGGCTGCTCGGCGCCGACCTGCTGGGGTTCCAGCGGCGGGCCGACGCCGAGAACTTCCTGCGCGTCTGCCGGCGGCTGCTGGGCCTGAGCACTCGCGGCCACACCGTGACCGTTCCCGGTGCCGACGGCGTCGGGCGGGTGGTTCGCGCCGCGGCGTTCCCCATCTCGATCGACGCCAGCGGGCTCGAGGAGCTGGCCCGCACCCCCGAGGTGCAGGAGCGGGCCAGGCAGATCCGGCACGACCTCGGCGACCCGCGCCAGGTGCTGCTGGGCGTCGACCGGCTCGACTACACCAAGGGCATCCGGCACCGGCTCAAGGCGTACGAGGAGCTGCTCACCGACGGGGTGCTCGCCCCGCCCGACACGGTCCTGGTGCAGGTCGCCACGCCGAGCCGCGAGCGCGTCACCGCCTACATCGAGCTGCGCGAGCAGGTCGAGGTCACCGTCGGGCGCGCCAACGGAGACTTCGGGCAGCTGGGCTCGCCGGCGATCCACTACCTGCACCAGTCGCACGGGCGCAGCGAGATGGCCGCTCTGTACCTCGCCGCCGACGTCATGCTGGTGACCCCGCTGCGCGACGGGATGAACCTGGTCGCCAAGGAGTACGTCACCTGCCGGTTCGACGAGGGCGGGGCGCTGGTGCTCAGCGAGTTCACCGGTGCCGCGGGTGAGCTGGACCGCGCGTTCATCTGCAACCCGCACGACATCGGGGGGCTCAAGCGCACGATCCGCGAGGCGCTGGACGCCGACCCCCGCGACAAGCGGCGCCGGATGCGTTCGATGCGGCGCAAGGTGCGCGAGAACGACGTCCGCCGCTGGGCGGACTCGTTCCTGTGCGCGCTCAACCCCTCCGAGGGCCGAGCCACCGGTGAACCGTGACCGATGACCTGCGGGCTCGGCTCACCGAGTGGCTGCGCCGCCGTCCCCTGCTGGTGGCGCTGGACTTCGACGGCGTCCTCGCCCCGATCGTCGAGCAGCCCGAGGACGCACGCGCCCTGCCCGGCACCGATGAGCTGCTGGAGCGGATCGCGGCGATGGGCGGCGTCCACGTGGCCCTGGTGTCCGGGCGCGCGCTGTCCAGCCTGCGCACCGTCGCGCAGGTCGCCGACGGCAGCCGCCTGGTGCTCGTCGGCAGCCACGGCGCCGAGGTCGACGGCACCGACGTCCAGCTGGACGACGGCGCCCGCGACGCGCTCGCGGCCGTGCACGAGGCCTTCCTCGCCCTGGCGGCCGACCAGCCGGGGGTGCACGTCGAGACCAAGCCCGCGGGCGTCGTCCTGCACACGCGACGGGCCGCCCGGGACGTCGCCGCCCAGGTGACCGAGGCCGCGCTGGCTGCCGCCGACCGTCCTGGATGGCATGTGACACAGGGCAAAGAGGTCGTTGAGGTCTCGGTCATCGAGACCGGCAAGGGAGTCGCGCTCGAGCGGCTGCGCACCGAGCTGGGCGTCGTCGGCGTCCTGTACGTCGGCGACGACGTGACCGACGAGAACGCCTTCGCCGTCCTCGGTCCGGACGACGTCGGCGTCAAGGTCGGCGACGGTGACACGAGGGCGGCGTGGCGGGTGGCCGACCCCGAGCACGTGCAGGACCTGCTGCGCCTGCTGGCACAGGGCTAGCGAGCTCCGGGCGCCGCGCCCGTCGAGCCGCGGACGACCAGCTCGGGGCGGAAGACGTACTCGGCGCGCGGCGCGTGCTGCCCGGCGATCTCGTCGACCAGGGCGCGCACCGCGGCCTCGCCCATCCCCTGCACGGGTTAACGCAGGGTCGTCAGCGGCGGGTCGGTGAACGCGATCAGCGGCGAGTCGTCGTACCCGACCACCGAGACGTCGCGGGGCACCTCACGTCCGGCGTCACGCACCGCGCGGACAGCACCCAGTGCCATCAGGTCCGAGCCGCAGATGATCGCCGTGCACCCGGACTCCAGCAGCCGCACGGCGCCGGCGTGGCCACCCTCGACGGTGAAGAGCGAGCGCTCGATCAGCGGCTCGACGTCCAGGCCGGGCACGAGCCGCGCCATCGCCTGGCGGAACCCGGCGATCTTGCGGATCGCCGGCACGAACCGGTCGGGGCCAACCGCGAGCCCGATCCTGGTGTGCCCCAACGATGTCAGATGCTCGACCGCGAGGTCCGTCGCGGCGTGGTCGTCGGTCGAGACGAAGGGCGCGTCGACGTCGTCCGCGAAACCGTTGACCAGGACGATCGGCAGGCCGCGGTCGAGCAGGTCGCGGTAGCGCTGATGGTCGGCCCCGCTGTCGGCGTGCAGCCCCGAGACGAACACGATCCCGCTGACCCCACGCTCGAGCAGCATCTGGGTGTAGTCGTCCTCGTGGACGACGCCGGGCGTCTGCGTGCACAGCACAGGCGTGAAACCGTGACGCGACAACGCGTTCTCGATCACCTGGGCGAACGCGGGGAAGATCGGGTTGGTCAGCTCGGGCACGATCAGGCCGACGAGCGCAGCCTGGGTGCGGCGCAGCCGGCTGGGCCGCTCGTACCCCAGCACGTCCAGCGCGGTGAGGACGCTCTGGCGGGTCGTGGCCGACACGCTGGACTTGCCGTTGAGCACCCGGCTGACCGTCGCCTCGCTGACACCGGCCTGTGCGGCGACGTCGGCCAGTCGCGCTGTCATCGACACACCTTCGCAGATGAGGGTAGGTTCGTCCTGCACACCGTCGTGCGGGTTCCTCCCTCGCGACCGCACCCTCCACTCGGACCGTCCGGCACGTTCCTGCCGGTGAAGGGAAGGACCCAGCATGGCTACCGTCACTTTCGACAAGGCGACCCGGATCTATCCGGGGGGCGAGAAGCCCGCCGTCGACAAGCTCGACCTCGAGATCCAGGACGGCGAGTTCCTCGTCCTCGTCGGCCCCTCCGGCTGCGGCAAGACCACCTCGCTGCGCATGCTCGCGGGGCTCGAGGACGTCAACGACGGCCGCATCCTCATCGGTGAGCGCGACGTCACCCACGAGGCGCCCAAGGACCGCGACATCGCGATGGTGTTCCAGAACTACGCGCTGTACCCCCACATGAGCGTCGCCGACAACATGGGCTTCGCCCTGAAGATCGCCGGTGTCGCCAAGGACGAGATCCGCACGCGCGTCGTCGAGGCGGCCAAGATCCTCGACCTCGAGCAGTACCTGGACCGCAAGCCCAAGGCCCTGTCCGGCGGCCAGCGTCAGCGCGTGGCCATGGGCCGCGCGATCGTGCGCCAGCCGCAGGTCTTTCTCATGGACGAGCCGCTGTCGAACCTGGACGCGAAGCTGCGCGTGCAGACCCGCACCCAGATCGCCTCGCTGCAGCGTCGCCTCGGGATCACCACCGTCTACGTCACCCACGACCAGGTCGAGGCCATGACGATGGGCGACCGCGTGGCCGTCCTCAAGGACGGTCTGCTGCAGCAGGTCGACACGCCCCGGCACATGTACGACCACCCGAACAACGTGTTCGTCGCCGGGTTCATCGGCTCGCCCGCGATGAACCTGCTCGAGGTGCCGATCGTCGACGGTGGCGTCAAGGTCGGCGACGCGACGCTGCCCATCGAGCGCAGCATCCTGCAGGGCGCGGGCGGCTCGTCCGTGACCTTGGGCGTTCGTCCCGAGGACCTCGACCTGGCCACCGACGGCACCGGCCTGCCGGTCGTCGTCGAGGTCGTCGAGGAGCTCGGCGCCGACGCCTACATCTACGGCACCACGGCGTCCGGCGAGGGCACCAAGGAGATCATCGCCCGCGTCGACGGTCGTCGCCCCCCGGAGAAGGGCTCCACGGTGCACCTGGTGCCCCAGCCCAACAACCTGCACCTGTTCAGCCTGCAGGACGGCGCCCGCCTCGGCGCCTGAGCCGGTCGACGGACCGCCGGCCCCCTCCTCGCTCGGGGTGGGGGCCGGCGGCGTCCCGGGTGGGAGCATGGTCGCCATGACCGGCTCCGCGCTGCAGATCACCGCTGCCGCACCCGACCCCGCCCTGCTCGACCTGCCCTGGTCGGTGCCGCTCGAGGAGTGGCCCGAGCACACCCTGGCTGCGCTGCCCCGCGGGATCTCGCGGCACGTGGTGCGCTTCGCCCGGCTGTCCGGACGCGTCGTCGCGGTCAAGGAGATCAAGGAGGAGCTGGCCCGGCGCGAGTACGGCCTGCTGCGGCTGCTGCAGCGCCTGGACGTCCCGTGCGTCGAGCCGGTCGGCGTCGTCACCGGCCGGGTGGCCGCCGACGGCACGCCGCTGGACGACGCGCTGATCACCCGCCACCTGCAGTTCTCGCTGCCCTACCGCGCGCTGTTCAGCCAGAACCTGCGGCCCGACACCGCGTCACGGCTGGTCGACGCGCTCGCCGTCCTGCTGGTGCGCCTGCACCTGACCGGTTTCTACTGGGGTGACGTGTCGTTGTCGAACACGCTGTTCCGGCGCGACGCCGGCTCGTTCGCCGCCTACCTCGTCGACGCCGAGACCGGCGAGCTGCACAACACGCTCTCGACCGGACAGCGCGAGAACGACCTGGAGGTGGCCCGGGTCAACATCGCCGGCGAGCTGATGGACCTGGAGGCCGGTGGGCTGCTCGACCCCGAGGCCGACCCGGTTCGCGTCAGCGAGGCGATCATGAGCCGCTATCGCAGCCTGTGGGCCGAGCTGACCGACTCCGAGTCCTTCGAGACCGGTGACCGCTGGCGGGTCGACGCCCGCATCCGCCGGCTGAACGAGCTCGGCTTCGACGTCGGCGAGCTGGCCATCACCACCGACATCGGCGGTGCCACGGTGCAGATCCAGCCCAAGGTCGTCGACGCCGGCCACCACTCGCGCCGGCTGCTGCGCCTCACCGGTTTGGACGTCGGCGAGAACCAGGCCCGGCGGCTGCTCAACGACCTGGACTCCTTCCGCGCCGCCACCGACCGGCAGGGCGACAACGAGGAGATCGTGGCGCACGACTGGCTGTCGCGGGTGTTCGAGGGCGTCGTGCGCGCCGTGCCCCGCCAGCTGGGCAGCAAGCTCGAGCCCGCCGAGGTGTTCCACGAGGTGCTCGAGCACCGGTGGTACCTCAGCGAGCGCGCCGGCCACGACGTCGAGCTGCCCGAGGTGGTCGCCGACTACGTGACGCACGTGCTGCCGACCAAGCCGGACGAGGCCGCGGTGCTCGGGGTCGACACCCAGGAGATGCCGGTCGTCACCCAGGCGATGCGCGGCCTCTAACGCTCGTTGCGCCGCCGGGCGACCTCGTACAGCGCCACTCCCGCAGCCACTCCGGCGTTCAGCGACTCGGTGGCCGCATGCATCGGGATCGACACGACGACGTCGCAGGTCTCGCGGACGAGGCGCGACAGGCCCTTGCCCTCCGAGCCGATGACCAGCACGATCGGGTCGGTCGCCATCGACAGCGCCGGCAGGTCGACGTCGCCGTCGGCGTCCAGGCCGAGGACGAAGCAGCCGGCCTTCTTCAGCTCCTCCAGCCCGCGGGTCAGGTTGGTGACCCGCGCCACCGGCACGCGCGAGGCCGCACCGGCCGAGGTCTTCCACGCCGACGCGGTCATCCCGGCGGCCCGGCGCTCGGGGACGATGACCCCGTGGCCACCGAACGCCGCCACCGACCGGACGACGGCGCCGAGGTTGCGCGGGTCGGTGACGCCGTCGAGCGCCACGATCAGCGCCGCCTGGCCCGAGTTCGCCGCGGCGTCGAGCAGGTCGCCGGGCTCGGCGTACTCGTAGGGGGGCACCTGCAGCGCCAGGCCCTGGTGGATCGCGCCGTCGGTGAGCCGGTCGAGCTCACCGCGCGGGGTCTCGAGCATCGCCAGGCCGCGGCCGAGCGCGATCTTCATCGCCTCGCGCACCCGGTCGTCGACGTCGATGCGCCCCGCCACGTACATCGTGGTCGCCGGGATGCCCGCGCGCAGCGCCTCGACGACGCTGTTGCGCCCGGCCACCATCTCGCTGGCGGCCTTGGCGCTCTTGGGTCGCGGCCGCGCGGGGCCGCCGGTGCGGGCGGCCGGACGACCGCTCTTGGCCAGCGCCTCGTCCCGACGCTCGCCGACCCGGCGACGCTTGGCCTGCTTCTCGCGGTCCTCGGCCTTGGGCGTCGGGCCCCGGCCGGCGAGGGCGCGTGACTTCTGGCCGCCCGACCCGACCGTGGGGCCCTTGCGCGAGGCCCCCTTGCGGATCGCGCCCTTGCGCTGGGAGTTACCCGGCATCAGCTGTCCTCTCCGGTCTGCCGCGCGAGCGACCAGCGGGCGCCGGCGGCGGTGTCCTCGACGGCGATGCCGGCGGCGGTGAGTCGGTCGCGGACGGCGTCGGCCGTCGCGAAGTCCCTCGCGGCGCGGGCCTTCGCGCGCTGGTCGAGCTCGGCCTGCACCAGGGCGTCCAGCGCCGCGCCGGTGCGGTCGTCGGTGGCGGCACCGCCCCAGGTGGCGTCCAGCGGGTTGATCCCGAGCACCGAGGTCATGGCGACCACGGCCTCGAACGCCGCGCGGGCGCCGGCGTCGTCACCCTCGTCCAGGGCGGTGTTGCCGGTGCGCACGGTCTCGTGCACGACGGCCAGCGCCCCCGACACGTTGAGGTCGTCGTCCAGCGCGTCGGCGAACTCCTGCGGCCAGGTCGCCGGCGTCCAGTCACCCTGCGGTGCGGCCCGGCGCAGGAAGCCCTCGATGCGCTCGACGGCGGCCTCGGCCTCGCGCAGCGAGTCGGGCTGGTACTCGATCATCGAGCGGTAGTGCGCGGCGCCGAGGTAGTAGCGCAGCACCAGCGGCCGCACGGTCTGCAGCAGGTGGTCGACCGCCAGGGAGTTGCCGAGCGACTTGCTCATCTTCTCGCCGCCGACGGTGACCCAGCCGTTGTGCATCCACGTCTGCGCGAACCCCAACCCCGCCGCGCGCGACTGGGCCTGCTCGTTCTCGTGGTGCGGGAACCGCAGGTCGACGCCACCGCCGTGGATGTCGAAGGAGTCGCCGAGGTACTTGCGCGCCATCGCCGAGCACTCCAGGTGCCAACCGGGCCGACCCCGGCCGTACGCCGTCCCCCAGCTGGCGGTGGACGGCTCGTCGGCCTTGGCGCCCTTCCACAGCGCGAAGTCCCGGGGGTCACGCTTGCCGCGCGGGTCGGCGTCCGCGGCGGGGGCCATGTCGTCCAGCCGCTGGTGGGTCAGCTCGCCGTACGAGGGCCACGAGCGGACGTCGAAGTAGACGTCGCCGCTGCCGTCGTCGGCGGCGTACGCGTGCCCCTTCTCGACCAGCGTGTCGATCAGCTCGACCATCTCGGGCACGTGCCCGGTGGCCCGCGGCTCGTACGTCGGGGCCAGCACCCCGAGGGCGTCCAGGGCGGACGACGTGGCCCGCTCGTGCGCGAAAGCCCAGGCCCACCAAGGGGTCTGGGCCTCGGCCGACTTGGCGAGGATCTTGTCGTCGATGTCGGTGACGTTGCGCACCAGGGTGACGTCGTAGCCGTGCCCCGCCTCGAGCCAGCGGCACAGCACGTCGAACGCGACGGCGAACCGGACGTGCCCGATGTGGGGTCGGCCCTGCACCGTCAGCCCGCAGATGTAGATGCCGACGCGTCCGGGCTCGAGCGGCGTGAAGTCACGCAGCTCGCGGTCGGCGGTGTCGAACAGGCGCAGGCTCACACCCCCCAGGCTACCGGCGCGCGCCGGGCGGCGACTGCACCCGTGCGGCGGGCCAACTACCGTGGGGCCGCCGACATCCCCTCGAAAGGACCTTCGATGCCGCAGACCGTCCGTGGAGTCATCGCCCGCAGCAAGGGGGCGCCGGTCGAGATCGTCGACGTCGTCGTGCCCGACCCCGGCCCGGGCGAGGTCGTCGTGGCGATCCAGGCGTGCGGCGTCTGCCACACCGACCTGCACTACCGCGAGGGCGGCATCAACGACGACTTCCCGTTCCTGCTCGGGCACGAGGCGGCCGGCCTGGTCGAGTCCGTCGGCGAGGGCGTCACCGACGTCGCCCCCGGCGACTTCGTGGTGCTGAACTGGCGCGCCGTCTGCGGGCAGTGCCGGGCGTGCGCCAAGGGCAGGCCCTGGTACTGCTTCAACACCCACAACGCCAAGCAGAGGATGACCCTCACCGACGGCACCGAGCTCAGCCCGGCGCTGGGCATCGGCGCGTTCGCCGACAAGACCCTCGTGCACGCCGGGCAGTGCACCAAGGTCGACCCGGCCGCCCCGGCGGCGGCCGCGGGCCTGCTCGGCTGCGGCGTGATGGCGGGCTTCGGCGCGGCGGTCAACACCGGCGGCGTCGGCCGCGGTGACAGCGTCGCGGTGATCGGCTGCGGCGGTGTCGGCAACGCCGCGATCGCCGGCGCCAGGGTGGCGGGCGCGACGACGATCGTCGCCGTCGACGTCGACGACCGGAAGCTGGAGTGGGCCAAGGGTTTCGGGGCCACCCACACCGTCAACAGCCGCGAGGTCGACGCGGTCGAGGGCGTGCGCGCGGTGACCGGCGGCAACGGCGCCGACGTCGTGATCGAGGCCGTCGGACGGCCCGAGACCTACGAGCAGGCCTTCTACATGCGCGACCTGGCCGGCACCGTCGTCCTGGTCGGCGTGCCGACGCCCGAGATGACCGTCGAGCTGCCGCTGATCGAGATCTTCGGTCGCGGCGGGGCGCTGAAGTCCAGCTGGTACGGCGACTGCCTGCCCAGCCGCGACTTCCCGATGCTGATCGACCTGTACCGCCAGGGCCGGTTCGACCTGGACGCCTTCGTCAGCGAGACGATCACGCTGGACGGCGTCGAGGCCGCGTTCGAGAAGATGCACCGCGGCGAGGTCCTGCGATCGGTCGTCGAGCTGTGAGCGCCCGCATCGAGCGGGTCGTCACCAGCGGCACGTTCAGCCTGGACGGCGGCACCTGGGACGTCGACAACAACGTCTGGGTGGTCGGTGACGACAGCGAGTGCGTCGTCGTCGACGCCGCACACGACGCCGCCGCCATCGCGGAGGTCGTCGCCGGACGGCGGGTGGTGGCCATCGTGTGCACCCACGGGCACGACGACCACATCGACGCCGCCCGCGACCTCGCCGTCCGCACGGGTGCGCCGGTCTGGCTGCACCCCGCCGACCGGATGCTGTGGGACCGCGTCCACCCCTCCGCCGCACCGGACGGCGACCTCACCGACGGGCAGCGGATCGACGTCGCCGGGACGACCCTGACGGTGCTGCACACCCCCGGCCACGCCCCGGGCGCCGTCTGCCTGAGCGCGCCCGACCTCGGCGCGGTGTTCAGCGGCGACACGCTGTTCAGCGGCGGGCCCGGCGCCACCGGTCGCTCGTTCAGCGACTTCCCGACGATCGTGTCGTCGATCTCGGGCCGGCTGCTCACCCTGCCGGCCGCGACCGTCGTCCACACCGGCCACGGCGACGACACCACCATCGGCGCCGAGGCGCCGCACCTGCAGGAGTGGCTCGACCGCGGCCACTGAGCCCGGCGACCACCTCGCCACCCCCGCACCCCGGTGATCGCGGGGGCACCCAGCACCGGTCGGACCGTAGTGGGGTGCCCCCGCGACAACCGGGTGCCGTAGTGATCGCACCCAGGGCGGGGCGCCGTACGCCGGCGGGTCGCAGGTACCGCGACGAGGTCGAGCCTCCCGTGATCAGCAGACGCCGGGAAGCACGAGGTCGCCCACGGAACGTGATCATCTCGGCTCGGGCTGACGGAGGGTCGGGGGTCAGGGGAGGGGGACGACGAGGGCGGTGGCGATGGCGGCGACGCCCTCACCGCGGCCGGTGAGCCCGAGCCCGTCCGTGGTGGTGCCGGACACCGACACCGGGGCTCCGCAGGCGTCCGACAGGGCCTGCTGCGCCTGCGCCCGGCGGGGCCCGATCACGGGCCGGTTGCCGATCACCTGGACGGCGAGGTTGCCGATGGCGAACCCGGCGGCGCGCACGCGGGCGGCGGCCTCGGCGAGCAGCACGACGCCGCTGGCGCCGGCCCACTGCGGCTGCGCCGTCCCGAAGTGCTGGCCCAGGTCGCCGAGGCCCGCGGCCGAGAACAGCGCGTCACAGCAGGCGTGCGCGGCGACGTCCCCGTCCGAGTGCCCGGCCAACCCGTCGCCGTCGAACAGCAGTCCGGCCACCCACAGCTCGCGGCCGGCCCCGAACGCGTGGACGTCGGTGCCGACACCGACCCGCGGGACGCTCATTGCAGCAGCCGCTCGGCGTGGGCGAGGTCGGCCGCCGTCGTGATCTTCAGCGCCAGCGGGTCGCCCGGGACGACGAGGACCGTGGCGCCGAGCGCCTCGACCAGCCCCGCGTCGTCGGTGTGCGTCCCGGTCGGCGCCTGCGCGTGGGCGCGCTGCAGGATCGCGCGGTCGAAGCCCTGCGGCGTCTGGACGGCGCGCAGCGACGCGCGGTCCGGGGTGTGCACGACGGCGCCGGACGCGTCGACCTGCTTGATGGTGTCGGTCACGGCCAGCCCGGGGACGACGGCCGGGTGCCCGTCGCACACGGCCTGCACGACGGCGAGCACGAGCGTGGGTGGCGCGAGGCACCGGGCCGCGTCGTGGACGAGCACCACGTCGACGTCGGGGGGCAGGGCGGCCAGCCCGGCGGCTACCGAGTCCACCCGCGAGGCTCCCCCGACCACGACCGCCGCCTGCGGCAGCAGCCGCTGCGCCTGCTCGACCCAGCCGGCGGGCACGACCGCGACCAGGACGTCGACCACCCCGCCGGCCATCAACCGCCGGGCGGCGTGCAGCACGAGCGGCTCACCGGCCAGGTCGACGAACGCCTTCGGTCGGGTCGACGCCAGCCGACTGCCCGACCCGGCGGCGACCAGGATCGCGGCGACGCTCACGCCGGGCGGCCCGCTCGGACCGCGGGCACCGGCCGGGCGCCCGACGCCGGTGCCGGTGACCCGGTCGGGTGGGCGAACACCATCCGGCCGTTGGCCGTGGTGAGCACGCTGGTGACGGTGACGGCTACCTCGCTGCCCACCTGCTCACGGGCCCGTTCGGCGACGACCATCGTGCCGTCGTCCAGGTAGCCGACGGCCTGGCCGGGCTCCTTGCCGGCCTTGAGCAGCAGCACCCGGACGACGTCACCGGCGGTCACCGGCGGGCGCAGCGAGAGCGCGAGGGCGTGCAGGTTCATCACCTGCACGCCGGCGAGCGAGGCGGCCTTGGCCAGGTTGGTGTCCAGCGTGAGCAGCGCGGCACCGCGGTCCAGGCACGTGCGCACGAGCTTGGCGTCGACGTCCGGCACCTCGCGGGCGCCGTCGGGAATCACCTCGACGTCGACCCCGCGCTGGCGGCGCAGTGCCCCGAGCGCCTCCAGGCCCCGCCGGCCCCGGGCCCGCCGGACGTCGTCACCGGCGTCCGCGAGGCCCTGCAGCTCGTCGATGACCGGCTGGGGCAGCAGGAACGTGCCGTGCATGAACCCTGCCGAGACCACGTCGACGACCCGCCCGTCGATGGCGACCGAGGTGTCGAGCACCCGGGCCAGGGCGGACGGCGCCGGGCCCGCGCCGGCCAACCCGGTCTGGGCGCCGAACATGCTCAGCAGGGCGTGGCGGCGGGCCAGGCCCAGGCGGTAGCCGAGCAGCGCGACCGTCACGACCACGAAGACGAACAGCGGCAGGACGACGACCTGCGGGCCGACCAGCAGCACCGGCCACGCGACACCGCCGGCGATGACCACGCCCAGCGCCGCGCCGATCATCGCGCCCAGCACCTGCTCGGCCGAGCGTCCGCGCATGCCGGCCTCGGTCGACTCGACGGTGCGCACCGTCACCCGGGCGACGACGCCGCCGAGGACGTAGCCCACGGCGGCGCCGAGCAGCACCCCGGTGCCGGCGGTGTCGAGCGGACCGACGGCGAGCGCGGACGTGTCCAGCAGCCCGGCGACCTCGTAGCCGACGCCGGCGAAGAAGACCACGACGCACAGCCGCAGGGCCTCGATCACCCCGGAGGGCAGGCGTGACTCGCGCGAGCTCATGAGGGCGTCATCGGCTCACCGGGCCCGCAACAGGAGCGGAACGGCTCAGGAAGCGAGGACCTCGTCGAGGATCGCCTCGGCCTTGTCCTCGTTGGTGTGCTCGGCCAGCGCGAGCTCGCTCACCAGGATCTGGCGGGCCTTGGCCAGCATCCGCTTCTCGCCGGCGGACAGACCGCGGTCCTTCTCGCGACGCCACAGGTCGCGGACGACCTCGGCCACCTTGATGACGTCGCCGGAGGCGAGCTTCTCGAGGTTGGCCTTGTAGCGGCGGGACCAGTTGGTGGGCTCCTCGGTGTGCGGCAGGCGCAGCACCTCGAAGACGCGGTCCAGGCCCTCTTGACCGACGACGTCACGGACGCCGACCAGGTCGCAGTTCTCGGCGGGCACCTCGATCGTCAGGTCACCCTGGGCGACCTTCAGGACGAGGTAGATCTTGTCCTCGCCCTTGATGGTGCGGGTCTTCATCTCTTCGATCAGTGCAGCACCGTGATGCGGGTACACGACCGTCTCGCCGACCTTGAAAACCATGTGGAGTAGTCCCCTTTCGCGGTTCTCAGGATAGCACGGACGGGGCGTCGGACAGAAGGGTCGAGGACGACGTTTGTGCAGGTCAGCGGCCCTGTCGAGGGCGAAACCGGACACGTCTGGGGCTTGACACCGTGGCCGGTGCCGTGCTGCGCGGCGGCTGGCGTGGGGACGGCGCCGGGTGCGCCGCTAGGCTGAGCCAGCCCCGTGTCACCCCGCTCGAGGAGGTCCGTCGACGTGTTGCGCCCCACCCGCGCCCGCCCGGCCGTGCTGGTCCTGGCCGCGCCCGCGCTGGTCGCCGTGCTCGCCGGCTGCGGCCTGTCGCCCGCCCAGACGACGATCGCGTACGACCCCGGGGACGGGGTGAGTGCCAGCGTCGGTGACGTCCAGGTGCGCAACCTGCTCGTGGTGGGCTCGACGGCCCAGGCGCCCGGGATCGTCAGCGGGGTCCTGCTCAACGGCGGTACGAGCCCGGTGACGGTCACCGTCGCCAGCGGCACCAGCGCACCCGTGCCGGTCGACGTTCCAGCCAGCAGCAGCGTGCAGCTGGGGGCGACCGGCGCCGACCCTGCGGCCACCCCGGCGCCGGGCACCCCGGGCAGCGCCGTCGTCCAGCTGTCCGCGGTCGGAGCGCCCGCAGGCGCCGTCATCCCGGTCACCCTGACCTCGGCCGGCGGCGGGACGACCACGGTGCAGGTGCCGGTGCTGGCCGCGATGAACGAGTACGCCACGCTCACGCCGTCCGCGGCGCCGCCGTCCGAGGGTCCGGCCATGGGCGCGACACCGACGCCGTCCGAGAGCCCCGCCGCCGCCCCCGCACCGGTGACGCCGACCCCCACGGCCGGCTGAGGTTCACGCCTCCAGCTTGTAGCCCAGCCCCCGCACGGTCACCAGCAGCGTGGGGTTGCCGGGGTCGGGCTCGATCTTGGCCCGCAGCCGCTTGACGTGGACGTCGAGGGTCTTGGTGTCACCGACGTAGTCGCTGCCCCAGACCCGGTCGATCAGCTGCATCCGGGTCAGGACCCGACCGGTGTTGCGCAGCAGCAGCTCGAGCAGCTCGAACTCCTTGAGCGGCAACGGGACGTGCCGGCCACCGACCGTGACGACGTGCCGGTCGACGTCCATCCGCACCATCCCGGCCTCGAGGGTGGGCGGTATCAGCTCACCGCTGTCCGATCCCCGGCGCAGCACCGCCTTGATCCGGGCCAGCAGCTCGCGGCTGGAGTACGGCTTGGTGACGTAGTCGTCCGCCCCGATCTCCAGACCCACGACCTTGTCGATCTCGCCGTCCTTGGCGGTCAGCATGATCACCGGCACGCTGCTGCGAAGCCGCAGCTGGCGACACACCTCGGTGCCCGAGAGCCCGGGCAGCATCAGGTCGAGCAGCACGAGGTCGGCGCCGAGCCGGTCGAAGTCGTCCAGCGCGTCCGGCCCGGTGGCCGTGACGCTGACCTCGTAGCCCTCCTTGCGCAGCAGGTACGACAACGGGTCGCTGAACGACTCCTCGTCCTCGACCACCAGGATGCGGGTCATCCGCGGGCCTCCTCGGGTGCGGGCGCCGACCGGGCGCCCTGCGGGCGGGGCACGACGGTGCGGCGCAGGACCTCCTCGGGCCGGACGACGTCGGTGGGCTGGGCGGGCGCGACGACCAGGTCAGGGTCGACGGCCAGGGCGGTGGCGGCGTCCGGCAGGCGCATGGTGAAGGTGGCGCCCTGGCCGGGCTGGCTCCAGACCGTGACCTCGCCGCCGTGGTTGGCGCACACGTGCTTGACGATAGCGAGGCCGAGGCCGGTGCCGCCGGTGCTGCGCGAGCGCGCCGGGTCGACCCGGTAGAAGCGCTCGAAGATGCGCACCTGGTCGTCCTCGGCGATGCCGACGCCCTGGTCGGTGACGCTGATCTCGACCAGCCCGTGGTGGCGGTTCACCGCGATCGCGACGCGCGTGCTGCCGGGCGAGTAGGCGACCGCGTTGTCGACCAGGTTGCGCACCGCGGTCATCAGCAGGTTCGCGTCGCCGTAGACCTTGGCCTCGGGCTCGCCGACGGCGACCAGCTCGATGTCCTTGACACCGGCGACCAGCCGGCAGCGGTCGACTGCCTCGCCCACGACGGCGTCGATCGACACCATCTCGGGCTGGTGCAGCACGTCGGCCACCTGCAGCCGCGACAGGTCGACGATCTCTTGCACCAGCCGGGTGAGGCGCACCGACTCGACCTGCATCCGGCTGGCGAACCGGCGCACCGCCTCGGGGTCGTCGCTGGCGTCGAGCACGGCCTCAGCCAGCAGCGAGATCCCGCCGACCGGGGTCTTGAGCTCGTGGCTGACGTTGGCCACGAAGTCGCGCCGCACCTCGTCGACCCGGCGGGTCTCGGTGAGGTCGTCGACCAGCAGCAGCACGTGGTCGGTGCCCAGCGGCGCCACGCGCGCCCGGACGACGAGCTGGCCGCGCCCCAGCGGCCCGCGCGCCAGCTCGAGCTCGCTCTCGCGGATCACGCCGTCGCGGCGCACCAGGCGGGCCAGGTGACGCAGCTCGGGGTGGGTCAGCTCCTTGCCGGCGGCGATGCCGTACGCGTACGCCGCGGCGCTGGCCTTGACCACGGCGTCGTCGCGGTCGACGACGACGGCGCTGGAGCGCAGGACGGCGAGGACGTCGGCCACGCCCGGCGGCAGCACCGCGGGCTCGTGCCGCGTGGTGGTCCGGGGCGCGGGACGGCGCCACACCAGGGCCACACCGCCGCCGAGCAGCAGGCCGACGGCGCCGCCGACCGTCGCCGCTGCCGAGACATCCACGTGACCCAGCGTACGCAGCCGGGCACCCCCCGACGGCTCGTTGGCGCAAGGCGGCGGGCGCTTCAGCCGATGTTCACCTGCGGTCTGGCGCGCGTTCATGCCGCGCTGCCAGTCTGGGCCCGGCATCATGGGCCGAGCCTGCCCGCACCCGCCCGCGAGAGGACCCGGCCCGCACATGCGCGACGCCTTCCACGAGGAGCTCGACCACACCTCCGACCAGCTGGTCGAGATGACCCGGTTGGCCGGCTCGGCGATGGCGCGCGCGACCACCGCGCTGCTGGACGCCGACATCAGCCTGGCGGAGAGCGTCATCGCGGCCGACGAGCAGATCGACGCGCTGCAGCGTGAGCTCGACGACACGTCGAACATGCTGCTCGCCCAGCAGCAGCCGGTCGCCACGGACCTGCGGATCATCGTCACCGGCATGCGGATGAGCGCGGACCTGGAGCGCATGGGCGACCTGGCCCGCCACGTGGCCAAGGTGGCCCGCCGGCGCTACCCCGACTCCGCCGTCCCGCCGGTGCTGCGCGCCACGATCCTCGAGATGGGCCAGGTGGCCGAGCGGATCGTGGCCAAGGCCGGCAGCGTCATCGCCAGCAAGGACCTGCACACCGCGGTCGAGCTCGAGCAGGACGACGACGAGATGGACCGCCTGCACCGGCAGGTGTTCGCGATGCTGCTCAGCGAGGACTGGGACCACGGCATGGAGGCGGCCATCGACATCACCCTGATCGGCCGCTACTACGAGCGCTTCGCCGACCACGCCGTCTCGGTCGCCCGCCGCGTCGTCTACCTGGTCACCGGCGAGTGGCACGAGTCCTACACCCCCATCGGCCAGCTCCCCTGATCGCGCTCCCCCGAAGCACTTGCTGCACTAACTGACGCCGGGCCCGCAGGGGCCGCGGCAAGTAGTGCAGCAAGTGCTGGAGGGGGGCGGCGGGGCGGGCTAGCGGCCCTGGTTGGCGACGGCGGCGATCGCGTCGGCCGCGGCGTCGGCGTCCAGGTACTCGCCGCCGGGCTCGGTCGGCCGCAGCTCGGCGTCCAGCCGGTAGACGAGCGGGATGCCGGTGGGGATGTTCAGCCCCGCGATCGTCGCGTCGTCGATGCCGTCCAGGTGCTTGACCAGCGCGCGCAGCGAGTTGCCGTGCGCGGCGACCAGCACCGTGCGGCCCTCGCGCAGGTCGGGGACGATCGAGGTCTGCCAGTACGGCAGCAGCCGGGTGACGACGTCGGCCAGGCACTCGGTGCGGGGGGCGGCCAGGCCCAGGTCGGCGTACCGGGGGTCGGCGGACTGCGAGAACTCGCTGGCGTCCTCCAGCGGCGGGGGCGGGACGTCGTACGAGCGGCGCCAGAGCATGAACTGCTCGTCGCCGAACTCGGCGAGGGTCTGTTTCTTGTCCTTGCCCTGCAGGGCGCCGTAGTGGCGCTCGTTCAGCCGCCAGCTGCGGCGCACCGGGATCCAGTGCCGGTCGGCCTCGTCCAGCGCCAGGTGCGCGGTGGTGATGGCCCGGCGCAGCAGCGAGGTGTGGACGACGTCGGGCAGCACCCCGGCGTCGCGGATCAGCGTGCCGCCGCGCACCGCCTCGGACCGACCCTTGTCGCTGAGCGCGACGTCGACCCAGCCGGTGAACAGGTTCTTGGCGTTCCAGTCGCTCTCGCCGTGGCGCAGCAGGACGAGGGTGTGCGCGGCGTCGCTCATGCGCCCAACCCTAATCCTCGAGCAGGTGCCGGAAGGCGTCCAGGTTGCGCGTCGACTCACCGCGCGACACGCGCCAGGCCCACTCCTTGCGCATCGAGGTGAGGAACCCCATCGCGAGCAGGGTGTCGAACGCCGAGTCGCTGGCGTCCAGGACGGCGCCGAGCAGCGCGTCGACAGCAGCCGCGGTGACCGCCGCGACCGGCAGCCGGCCGACGACGAAGACGTCCCCGTCGCGGTCGATCGCGTAGGCGACGCCCTGCAGGCGTGCGTTGCGCCGCAGCAGCCACGCGTGCACCCGGTCGGCGTTCTCGTCCGGGCGCCGGATCACGAAGGCGGAGGCCGACAGCGAGTGGTCGCCGACCAGCAGCGACACCGCCGTGCGCAGCTTGTGGTCGCCGGGCAGCGATGCGATCACCTCGCCCGGCCGGGTGCCGCCCTCGTGCTCGATCCCGGCCCCGTCCAGCACCGCCCGCAGCTGCGCCGTCAGGTCGTCTCTCGAGACCGTCACCGCACGGGTTGCAGGTCGAGCGCCGAGCGCACGTCCAGGTCGGCGGACGGCGGCTGCCGCGCCTGGTCGTACACGTCGAGCAGCCGGTCGACCGTGTGGTCCCAGCCGTACCGGCCGGCGTGGGCGACCGCCCCCGCGGCCAGGCGTGCGCGCCGGGCCGGGTCGTCGAGCAGGTCGCCGATCACCTGGGCCCAGCGACGCGGGTCGTGGCCGTCGACGAGCACCCCGCTGACGTCGTCCGCCACGGCCTCGCGCAGGCCACCGACGTCCGCTGCGACGACGGGCGCGCCGCAGGCCTGGGCCTCGACGGCGACCAGGCCGAACGACTCGTTGTACGACGGCACCGTGACGACGTCGGCGCTGCGGTACCAGCGCACCAGCGCGTCACCACCCACCGGCCGCTCGAACCGCACCACGTCGTCCACGCCGAGCTCGGCAGCCAGGCGCACGAGCGACTCGGGCTCGCGCAGGCCCGACCCGCTCGGCCCGCCGACGATCGGCACCACCAGGTGACGGCGCAGCCCGGGCCGGACGGCGAGCAGGTGGGCCACCGCCCGGACGAGGACGTCCGGTGCCTTGAGCGGCTGGATCCGGCCGACGAACAGCAGCACGACGGCGTCCGGCGCGAGCCCCAGCGCGGCGCGACCGGCCGCCCGCTCGGCAGCGTCGCCCGGGGTGAACCGGTCGAGGTCGACGCCCGGCGGCACGATCGCGACCCGGCCCGGGTCGGCGCCGTACAGGTCGACCAGCTGACGGGCCTCGTCGCCGGTGTTGGCCACCAGGCGGTCCGCGGCCTCGACCACCTGGGCCTCGCCGATCTCGCGGCCGGCGGGCTCGGGCGTGTCGCCCTCGGCCAGCGCCAGGTTCTTGACCCGCGCCATGGTGTGCATCGAGTGGACGAGCGGCACCTGCCAGCGGTCGGCGGCCAGGTAGCCCACCTGGCCGCTGAGCCAGTAGTGCGAGTGCACGAGGTCGTACCAGCCCTGGGGGTGCGCGGCCTCGGCCCGCATCACGCCGGCGGCGAACGCGCACAGCTGACCCGGCAGGTCCTCCTTGCCCAGGCCCTCGTAGGGCCCGGCGGCCACGTGCCGGACGACGACGCCGTGGTCCAGCAGCACGCGCGGTTCGGCGGTGCTGCTGGTGGCACGGGTGAAGACGTCGACCTCGACCCCGCGCTGGGCGAGCCGGCGGGCGGTCTCGACGACGTACACGTTCAGCCCACCTGCGTCGCCGGTGCCGGGCTGCTCGAGGGGTGAGGTGTGCACGGCGAGCATCGCCACACGGCGCGGCAGCACCATCAGCGGCTCCCTCTGCTCGACCAGACGCTTCCCCACGCCCAACACTGCCGCACCGTCCGGTGTTCCGCCGCGGTGGGGCGCGGTCAGCGCGGGGGCAGCAGCCCGGCCCGGCGCAGCGCCTCGCGCAGCGCCGTGCCGGTGGGGTCGCCGGCGCGGTAGAGCACCACCGGCTGGCCGAGCGGCGCGGGCACCGTGACGGCCACGGGCAGCGGCGGGGCAGTCGCGTCCGGCCCCTTCGCGGGCGGCGCGGGGACGTCGGCGGGCGGGGCGGGCACCGGCTTGTCACCGGTGCGGGTCGGCCTCGGCGTGGCGACGGCCACGGGCGGTCCGGCGTACCTGCGCCCGGTGAACAGCTCGACCCAGCGGCCGGGGGGCAGCACCGCCCGCACCTCGCGCTGCCCCTCGTGCACCACCGGCACCACGAGCAGGGACGAGCCGAAGAAGTACTCCTCGTCGGCGCCGGCCTGACGGACGTTGGTGTCCTCGAGCCAGAACGGCCGGACGACGGGCAGCCCGGTCACCGACGCCTGGGCCATGACCGAGCGCCGGTAGGACGCGGTGGCCGCGAACAGCCGGCTGGCCCGGGCGAAGGCCGCCAGGCGGGCAGGCGAGTCCCAGACCTGCGGCATCGAAGCCGGCGAGTCGCCGTCCTCGCTGCGCAGCAGGGAGCCGAACGCCTCGAGCTCGGCCCACCGCGCGAGCAGCTCGTCGGTGCGAGTCGCCTTGCCCCGCAACGGGATCGAGGGTGAGGTCCAGCCGCCGACCCCGGATGACAGCTGGGTCATGCCCGACAGCCCGCCGCTGAGCCTGGCCGCCAGGACGCTGGCCAGACCGTCGGCCAGCGACCAGTCACTGACCTGCTCGGACTGGTTGAAGCCACCGGTGACCCAGACGGGGGTGCGCTCGGCCGCGGTGTCCTGCAGCACCAGGCAGTCCGGGACACCCGAGGCCCTGCAGGCGGCGTCGGTGAGCTGGGCCCAGCGGGTCGGCCAGCTGCCGTGCTCGGTGGCGGCGTCGCCGTGGGCGAGCCGCGCGTTCATCGGCAGCTCGTCACCGCCGAGCGCCAGCACACCGCTCAACCCGTCGGCGCGGATGCGGTTGCCCAGAACCGTTACGTACCAACGAAAGGCGTCCGGGGAGGTGAGGTCGACCAGGTTCGTCGAGCCGACCAGCCAGCCACGCGCCCGCGCCTCGACGCCGTCCGCACCGGCCACCTCGGGCCTCGCGGTGGCCATCGTGCGCACGCCCTGCCGGGCCAGCTCAGCCACCAGCGCGTCCCAGTCGGGGTAGACGCGCCGGTCACCACCGTCTCGCACGAGCACTGCTGCCAGCACAGCACCGTTGTCGCGCAACGCTTTCACGGCCGCCCGCACCTTGGCCGACCCGCCGCGCACGCCGACCACCGCGCCGGACGTCGACCACTCGGGCGCCGCAGGCATCTGCCCGACGTCGTCGGTGTGCTGCTTCACCAGCTCGCGCGGGGTCGCTGCGTCGTACAGGCGGGCGCGCAGGTGCGGCTGCCACACCGAGACGTCGACGCGCCCGTCGTGGTTCAGGTCGACCACCGAGTACGCCGTGCTGTCGAGCCCGAACCCCGACAGGTCGCTCGAGAGGTAGAAGGGCATCGGCGCGGGCGTCGTCGCCGCGTCACCGCCGCGGGCGTTGGGCGACACCAGGTCCTGGATGAGGGTGAGCGGTTGCTCGCCGCGGCCGACTCCCTGGGCCCGCGGGACGACCGGCCAGCGTCCGGTGCGGGTGCCAGGGTGCGCGAACTGCTCACCGAGCCCGCGGAAGATGAAGCCTGGCCGGCGGTACTCGTGGACGGCGACGATGTCCGCGCCCGGGACGTCCGCCTCCAGCACGACCCGTGAGTCGGCCGGCCGTCTGGTGACGGTCAGCGTCAGGGGCCGCGAGGTCGCGTCGCCGTCGAAGACCCGCCCGGTGAACGCCACGACGTTCGAGTCGTGGCTGCGGTCGGTGATCCGCACGTTGCCGAGCCTGGTGTCGACCACCTCGCGCGCGCGCAGCACGCCCCCGAGCGCGTCCGCGCCGCGCCAGTCGAGGTGGCCCAGGCCCGCGGTCACCGGCGCACCGCGGTCGACGCTCTGCCAGATGATCGAGCTGCGCCGACTGATCGTCAGGCCGCCCGGGCCGAGCACGACGTAGACGCCGTCCCCCAGCGCGACGTCACCGCGCGCGACCGGGTCGACCTGCAGCAGACCGGGCTCGAGGTCGACGGCGTCGCGCGCCTCGCGCAGCGCCGGGTAGCCCGTCACGCCACCGGTCACGGCTGCTGCCAGCAGAGCCACCACGGCCGCCGCGACGACCAGGGCCACCCGCGACGTGCGCACCGCCCGAGCATGCCACCCTCGACCTTCGTGGCACGCCAGCAGCGACCGTTCGGGACGATCACCCGCGGCACCACCAACCCCAACCGCCTGCGGCGCAGCGACCGCTGGCTGTGCTCCGAGCACGCCGTCGCCCTGCGGACGGCGGCCGACCCGCTGGTCGTCGACCTCGGCTACGGCGCCACGCCCGTGACCGCCGTCGAGCTGCTGTCGCGGCTGCAGCGGGTGCGGGCCGACGTCGAGGTGGTCGGCATCGAGATCGACCCGGCGCGGGTCGAGGCCGCGCGGCCGCTGACCGCGCCCGGGCTGAGCTTCGCCGTGGGTGGTTTCGAGGTGCCCCTGCCCGGCGGTCGCCGGCCCCTCGTCGTCCGCGCGTTCAACGTCCTGCGCCAGTACGACGAGGAAGCCGTCGGGCCGGCCTGGACGACGGTCCGGGGCCGGCTCGCCGAAGGCGGGCTGCTCGTCGACGGAACCTGCGACGAGCTCGGACGCCGGGCCGCGTGGGTGAGCGTGACCGCGGCCGCCGGCCCGGTGTCGCTGACCCTGTCCCAGCGGCTGGCCGGGCTGCAGCGGCCCTCGGACGTCGCCGAGCGGCTGCCCAAGGCGCTGATCCACCGCAACGTGCCGGGCGAGGCGGTGCACGCGTGGCTGGGCGCGCTGGACGACGCGTGGGACCGCGAGGCGGCGCTCGCGTCGTACGGCGCCCGGCAGCGGTTCTGCGCCGCGGTCGCCCGGGTGCGCTCCGACGGCTGGCCGGTGGTCGGTGGCCCGGCGCGGTGGCGGCTCGGCGAGGTGACCGTCGCCTGGTCTGCGGTCGCCCCCCGGTCAACCCGTCAGTAGCACCCGGTCACGGTCGCAGCGAGGCCATCGACCCGGCGCTTGAGCGTGAGCGAGTCGCCGGCGTCGTTGACGACGAACGCGAAGGCCTTCAGCCGGCCGTCCGCGCCGGTGGTCCAGCCGGCCAGGGTCACGGCTTGGTCGAGCGTGCCGGTCTTGGCGTGCACCACCCCAGCCGCGCACCGGCTGGGCGCGGTGGCGAACCGCCCGAGCGAGGCCCGCAGCGTGCCCGTCAGCCCCGCGATCGGCAGCGACCTCGCGAGCGGCGCGGACGCCGAGTGCGGGGCGAGCGCGCCGGTGACGAGGGTGACGAGCTGGCTCGCGGTGAGCCGGTCGCTGCGCGAGAGCCCGCTGCCGTCGTACAGCTGCGCGGCACCGAGCAGCAGCCCCTGCCGGGCTGCCACCGACCGCTGGGCCAGCGCCGCCCCGGTCCAGGTCGCCCGCTGCCCGACGGCGAGCGCGACCAGCCGGTGCAGTGCCTCGGCGTGGTCGTTGTCGCTGGTCTGCAGCATCCGGGCGACCATGGCGTCGAGCCGGTCGCCGCGCACCGTCGCGAGGGTGGCGGCCCCCAGGGGCGCGCGCCCGCGGCCGACCGCCGTCGCGCTCACTCCCGCCCTGGTCAGCTGGGCGGCGAAGACGCGCGCGGCGTCCAGCGAGGTGTCGGCCGCGTGGTGCTCGTCGACCACCAGGGCGCGCACCGCCCGGACGTCGGTCGGCACGTCGTCCGCCTGCCACCCCCGGGCGCGGGTCGGCGCCGCGAACAGCGAGTCGTCGAACCACACCTGCGCCCGGGTGGTCCGGTGGGCGCGCAGCGTCACGACCGTCGTGCGGCTGAGCACGGCCACGTCGGCCGACGACAGGCTCGGGTCGCCGCCGCCCACCAGCACGACCTGGCCCCACGAGGTGCCCCGTCGCACGGCCGTGGTGACCCGGTACGTCGGGCCGAGCACGGTCAGCGCGTTCGCGGCCGTCACGAGCTTGGCGGTCGACGCCGGTCGTAGCGCCCAGCCGGGGTCGCGGGCCCACACCTGCTCGCCGCTCGCGACGTCGACCACCTGCCCGGCGAAGCGCGGACCCAGCCCCACCGACGTCCGCGCGTCCAGCCGGCCGGCCATCACGGCGTCGGTGGGCGTGACGGGGGCGGACGGCGGGGCCAGGGCCGTCGCGCGCGAGGCCGACCACCCGATCGCGAGCACGAGCGCCGCCGCCAGGGACGCCGTCCACAGCAGGTGGATACGCATACGGGTGATGGTGTCACCGGATGTGACCGCTTCGCCTACGCTCCCTGCATCCTCCGGCGATACTGGTGGGGTCGTTGATTTCACAATCACAGGGGGGGCGAGGGTGACAGCCGACCGCGTCGTCGACGACGCCTGGCCCAGCGACGTCGCCGAGCTGGCCGGGGCATTGGACGTCCTCGAGCTCGTGCCGTACGACGACCCCGCGGCGGCCGCCGAGCCCGCCATCGAGCTGGGCCGGCTCGCGACCGAGTGGGGCGCCGACGACCTCGCGCTGCGCGCCCGGCTGGTGCACGCCGACGTCATCGGGCGGGCGGGCAACACCGCGGGCGCCGGCACGATCGTCCTGCAGGTGCAGTCGTGGGCGATCGACCACGGGCACGCTCACCTGCGGGCGCGCAGCGAGCGGCTGCTGAGCGCGTTCTTCCAGCGGCTGGGCGACACCGCAGCCTCCCTCGAGCACGCGGTGCGCGGCGTCGAGATGCTCAGCCCGGACGCGCTTCCTCGGCTGCGGGCCGACCACGAGATGGCGTTGGGGCTGGCCCTCGCGCGCACGCAGTCCTTCGACGCCGCCCGTGACCGGATCCGCACGGTGCTGCGGATCGCCGAGTCCACCGGCGACGTCCGGCTGCGCATCGCAGTGCTGAACAACATGTCGTTCATCGAGTACTGGGCCGGTGACGCCGAGGCGTCCATGGCGGCGGCGCGGCGGATGCAGCGCCTCGCTTCGCGGCACGGCGTCGCCCTCGAGCCCTCGTTCGTCGACACGCTGGCCCGGGCCCAGATGCTCGCCGGTGACTTCGGCGCCGCCGAGCGGACGCTCAGCCCGCTGCTCGAGACCGACGGCCTGGACTTCCCCGAGAGCGACGACCTGCCCGAGGTGCTGCTCACCCTCGCCGAGTGCCAGCGGATGCGCGGTGACACCGGACGGGCGTCGGCCAGCCTGTGCCAGGCTGCCGATCTGTGCTCCGAGCGCGACCTGCAGGAGGTGATGGCCCGGGTGATGCAGGAGCAGGCAGCCGTCTACGCCGCCGAGGGCCGCTTCGCCGACGCCTACCTCAAGCACGTGGAGTTCTTCGAGGCCAACGAGGCGCTGTCGACGGCCGAGCGCGTGGCCCGCACCCGCACGCTGCACACGGTCTTCGAGACCGAGGAGGCCCAGCGCAGCAGCCGGCGCTTTCGCGAGATGTCGCTGCGCGACCCGCTGACCGGGTTGTACAACCGCCGCTACGTCGAGGACCGGTTGCCCGCGCTGCTGGCCCGCGGACGAGAGGACGCGACGTCCCTGGCGGTGGCCATCGCCGACCTCGACCACTTCAAGCGGGTGAACGACACGCTCTCGCACGACACCGGCGACGAGGTGCTGCGCCGGATCGCGCTGATGCTGCAGTCGGCCGTGCTCGAGACCGGCGGGTTCGTCGCGCGCCTGGGCGGCGAGGAGTTCCTCGTCGTGCTGCCCGGGCTGGACGACGCCGCCGCCGTGGCCGCCTGCGAGGCCCTGCGCCGCGCCGTCCGCGAGCACCCGTGGCAGCCCGTCGTCGGCGACATCCCGGTGACCGTCAGCCTGGGGGTCGTCTCGACGTACGCCGGCGTGGCCACCGCGTCCGACCTGCTCGCCACCGCCGACCAGCGGCTGTACGTCAGCAAGAACGGCGGCCGCGACCGGGTCACCGGCGGCTGAGCGGCACGGGTCAGCCCAGCGTCGCTCAGCGCAGTGGCAGTGACCGGACGACGCCGACCGGCTGGCCGTGGCCGAGCACCGGCGCCTCGGCGAGCCTGTCGAGCACGTCGGCCTGCACCCCGGCAGCGCGCAGGCCGGCCGCCAGGACGACGGGGGCAGCCCGGCCACCACCGTCCGCGATCTTCAGCGCGACGGCCCGGCCGTCGGGCAGGGCCGCGGCGTAGACGGCCTCGGCGCCGTCCTTGGCGACCAGCCCCGGGATGCCCTCGATGAACGCGGTGACGTCGCGCCCCGTGCCACCCAGCCAGGCCGGGTTGGCCGAGACGGCGGCGGCGACGCGACCGTCCGCGGTGTCGGCACCGGCCGTGGCGATCGCCGCGAACGCCCGGGCCAGCCCGGTCAGCGAGACGGCCATGACGGGCGCGCCGCAGCCGTCGACGCCGGTCGCCGCGACCGGCTCCCCGGCGAGCTCGGCCAGGGTGGCGTTCATCAGCTGCTGCAGCGGGTGGTCGGGGTCGCGGTAGGTGGACACGTCCCAGCCGGCGGCGACGCAGGTCGCGAGCATGGCCGCGTGCTTGCCCGAGCAGTTCTGGGCCAGCGACGACTTCGGTCGTCCAGCGGCCAGCCAGGCGGTGCGGGCGGCCTCGTCCAGGGGCAGGTCGGGGGTGTTCTGCAAAGCGTCCACGTCGAGGCCGGCCGAGGCGAGGATGCGGCGCACGCCGTCCAGGTGGAAGGGCTCACCCGAGTGCGACGCCGACCCCAGGGCCAGCAGCTCGCCGTCCAGGGGTAGACCGGCACGCACCATCGCCGCCGCCTGGACCGGCTTGTTCGACGAGCGCGGGAAGACCGGCGACCCGACGTCGCCGACGGCCAGCTGCACCGACCCGTCCGCGGCGAGCACGACGACGCTGCCGTGGTGCACCGACTCGACGAACCCTGACCTCACGACCTCGGCCACCCGGACGGGCTCACTCACGGGCGAAGTCGTCCTGCAGCCGCTCGATGTCGGACTCGTCGAACTCGCCGTAGGCGATCTCGAGCAGCCGGCCCGGCCGGTCGCCGTTCTTGTTCCCCATCCGGTGCACGGCACCGTTGGGCACCCACACGACCTCGCCGACCTGCGCCGTCCACTCGCGCCCGTCGACCTCGACGTCGATCGGGATGTCGAGCACGTGCCACATCTCGTCGCGGTGGCTGTGCTTCTGCAGGCTCAGCCTGGTGCCGGGATCGACCGTGATGATCTTCACCGTGCAGGTGCGGTTGGAGATGAACTGCTGGAACTGCCCCCACGGCCGCTGGACGACGAAGATGTCATCGACGGGCGTGGCGCGCGCGCCATCGGTGCTCATGCTGGTCTCCCCTGGGTCGCGGTGCTCGACTGGCCGACCTTCACCATGGCCCATACGGGCCTGCGGTGCCACCTCCGCGTCCGCCCACCTGCCGCAACGCCGGCCGGACGTCGACGAGGTAGACCGCCGCCGCCACGAAGGCAATCAGGTTGAGGAAGCCGACCGGGCTCAGGAACAGCCCGTTGAACGACACGAAGCCGATGGCGGTGGCGACCCCCAGGATGATCAGCCATCGCTGCTTGGTCTGCTTGCCCGCCGCGACGAACGCGTCGGCACGACGGCGGATGCAGTCGACCAGCGCCACCACCTGCACGACGAAGGCCGCCACACCGAGCAGAAGGAAGACGACGGACTGGGCTGAGGTGAGTCCGAACATGGGTCGAGGATAGGCGGTGGGCTCGTCCGGGCGTGTTCGGCCGGTATCGTCCTTGGGGTGCCCTGTGGCGCACGGTCCTCGTCGTCTCGCCCTCTGGAGTGTTCCCGATCATGACCAAGAAGGCCCTCATCACCGGGATCACCGGTCAGGACGGCTCCTACCTCGCGGAGCTGCTCCTCGAGAAGGGCTACGAGGTCCACGGCATCATCCGGCGGGCGTCGACGTTCAACACCGACCGCATCGACCACATCTACCAGGACCCGCACGACACCGACCCGACGCTGGTGCTGCACCACGGCGACCTGTCCGACGGGGTCATGCTGGTCAACCTGATGCGCGACGTGGAGCCGGACGAGGTCTACCACCTCGGAGCCCAGAGCCACGTCAAGGTCTCGTTCGAGATGCCCGAGTACACCGGTGACGTGACCGGCATCGGCACCATCCGGCTGCTGGAGGCCATCCGCGCCTCAGGGGTCGCGACCCGGTTCTACCAGGCGAGCTCGTCGGAGATGTTCGGCTCCACCCCCCCGCCCCAGAACGAGGACACCCCGTTCCACCCCCGCAGCCCCTACGGCTGCGCGAAGGTCTACTCCTACTGGGCCACGGTGAACTACCGCGAGGCGTACGGGATGCACGCGAGCAACGGCATCCTGTTCAACCACGAGAGCCCGCGGCGTGGCGAGACCTTCGTGACCCGCAAGATCACCCGCGCCGTGGCGCGGATCGCGGCCGGCCTGCAGGACGCCGTCTACCTTGGCAACCTGGACGCCGTCCGCGACTGGGGCTACGCCAAGGAGTACGTCGAGGCCCAGTGGCGGATGCTCCAGCAGGACCAGCCGGACGACTACGTGGTCGCGACGGGCCGGGCCGCCACCGTTCGGGACTTCTGCGAGATCTCCTTCGGTCGCGCCGACCTGGACTACGAGAAGTTCGTCCGCACCGATGCGCGATACGAGCGGCCGTCAGAGGTCGATGCCCTCATCGGGGATCCGTCCAAGGCGAGAGCGAAGCTCGGGTGGACGCCGCAGACCGACTGGCGAGCACTGGCTGAGCTCATGGTGGACGCTGACCGCCAGTCGCTGGAGGATCAGCTCACGGGCAAGCTGGTCCGCATCGACCGGTGACCACGGGATCCCCCGGGTCTGCAGCGGACCCGGCGGTTCAGGTGCCGGCCGGAGGTTCCGTGACGCCGGACACGGGCGGACGAGCGCTCGCCGCGAGCGCGGTCGCGTACTGGACGGCAACGGGCGTCGGTCTCATCGGCAGTCTCCTGCGTGGCAAGGTCTCGGCCGTCGTGCTCGGGGCGGCCGGGCTGGGGGTCAGCGCCCAGCTGTCCACCTTCTCGGCGCTGGTCGTGGCCGTTGCCGCTCTTGGACTGGGCACCGGCGGCGTCAAGATGATCGCCCAGGCCCGTTCGGTCTCCGACAGCGAGACGGTCAGCAGGCTGGTCTCCTTCCTGCTCTGGGGACCCACGCTGGTCGGGCTCGTGTTCCTCGGCCTCGTGTCCGTCTTCGCCACCTCGCTCTCTCGTCTGCTCCTCGGGTCGGGCTCCTACGGTGGTCTGCTCGTCGTCGCCAGCGCCGCCATCCCGCTGCTGCTCTTCCTCGGTTCCATCCAGATCGTCATGCAGGCGTACGAACAGGCGCGGCGGCTGGCCCTCAACTCGATCATCAGCGCCGTCGTGACGACCGCGGCCGCAGTTCCCCTCACGCTGCACTACGGACTGCGCGGTGCGGTCGCGTCGGCGCCCATCGCCGCCGCGGGCACCCTCGCCTTCTTCTGCGTGCGCGAGCGATGGGTCCTCGCGCTCGCCTTTCCCGTCCGGACCCTTCGAGCGACGACGGCACGCCACCTGCTGACGATCGCGGGCGCCAGCCTCGTCGCCTCGGTGCTCACCCTCGGAAGCGACACGGCCCTGCGCTCAGCGGCCGTTCATCAGCTGGGCATCGTCGACAACGGCGTCTACCAGCCGGTGCAGATGCTGAGCACCCTGGTCCTGGCGCAGATGGCCGGCGCCTTGAGCCTGGTGCTCCTGCCCCGGCTCTCGTACGAGCTGGGTCTCGGCAACCGCGCAGCCGTTCTCTCGACCCTGGGTCGTGCCGCGAGGACGTCGCTGGTGTTCGTCGTCGCTCTGGTCCTGCTGACGATGGCACTGCGCGACGTCTTCATCGTCGTCTTCTTCGACCGCTCGTTCCTGGCAGGCTCCGACGTCCTGGCGCTGCAGCTGACGGCTGAGGTTCCTCGCTTCGCCGCCTACGCCATCGGCGCGGTCCTCCTGCCTGCCGGACTCGTGCGCGAGTGGCTGGTGAGCGCGGTCCTGAGCAACGCCCTTCGACTCGTCATCGGGTTCGCCCTCCTGCCCTCGCTCGGGCTGCGGGCGCTCGCGGTATCGGTCGTCGCGCAGTGGGTCGTGGTCCTCGGCTGGACCGTCGCCGTGGTGCACCGCAAGCTCGAGTGGCGTCCCGAGCCCGGTCTGGTGCGACTCACAGCCGCAGCCGTGGCGACGGTCACCCTCGCCTGCGTCCTGGCGATCACGCTGGGGCGGTGGGAGGGCGGCGCCCTCCTGTGCGTGGCCAGCGGCGCGTGGGTGATGATCGTCGGGCGCGACGACGTGCGTCATCTGCTGCACGCGACGGTGCTCCGCACGAGACGTCCGGCGCGGACATGAGGATCCTGTACGTCGCCTATCGGTACGACTACGGCAAACCCGAACGCGGGCTGAGCTTCGAGCACCACAACTTCTACGAGACGCTCGTGCACCTGGGCCACGACGTCTCGTACCTCGACATCGGTGTATACCACGACCCCGCGAACCCCGGGCGTGTCGACGAGGCCCTCTACGCGTACGTGGAGCGTGAACGACCCCATCTGGTCTTCACGTTCCTGTTCGGTGACGAGATCTCCCCCGAAGCCATCGCGCAGGTCACCGGGTCGGGTGTCACCACGATCAACTGGTTCGCCGACGACCACTGGCGGTTCGAGTCCTTCTCCCGGCGTTACGCCCCGAGCTACTCATGGGTCACGACGACCGCGCAGTCCGCCCTGGCCAGGTACAGCGCCCTCGGCTGCGACAACGTCATCAAGACCCAGTGGGCCGCTCCGCACAACTACCGCCCCGCGGGGCTGCCACTGGCCCACGACGCCACGTTCATCGGCCAGGTGTACGGCGATCGTCCGCAGCTGGTCGAGCGTCTGCGTGCCGCCGGCGTCCCGGTCCGCACCTGGGGTACCGGGTGGGCGGTGCGCAAGTACCACCGCGTGGCGGGTCACCGCCCGGTGCTCAGATCCATCGGGGGCCGTCAGTGGCTCGCGAGGACGCAGGCCCGCACCCGCTGCGACCAGCAGGACATGATCGCGATCTTCGAGCAGAGCCGGGTCAACCTCAACTTCACCGAGGCCTCGCAAGGCAGTGAGGCGCAGATCAAGGGCCGCAACTTCGAGGTACCCGCGTGCGGTGGCTTCTTGCTGACAGGGTCCAGCGCACAGCTCGAGGACTACTACGAGCCGGGCGTCGAGGTGGCCGTGTTCGGCGACGTCGACGAGCTGGTCAGCATGGCGGCGTACTACCTTGAGCACGACTCCGCCCGCGAGCGGATCGCCGCGGCCGGGCTTCGACGCACGCTCGCCGACCACACGTACGAGCGTCGATTCTCTGACATGTTCGACGAGATGGGCATCACCACCTGATCGACTACCCGGCTCCGTGGAGGTCTGATGAAGACGTCGGTCGCGCTGCTACCGCCACTCGCCCGTGTGCTGCTGCGACAGCAGCGGCGGCAGGTGAGATCAGCCGCCAGGAGCGCGCTCGCCCTGCGCTGGTTCATGCGCGACCTCGACGCGTTGATGCAGCAGGAGGCCGAGTCCTCGCGTCGCCCGGTGATCGACCTCAATGCCCAGCTCAGCGACAAGACCTCGACCACGGGGTTCGACGCACACTACGTCCAGCAGGGGCCGTGGGTGTTCCGACACCTCCTGGACGCCGCTCCCGACCGGCACGTCGACGTGGGCTCGTTCATCGGTTACCTCCCCTTCTTCTCGGCGGTCGTCCCCACCACGTTCATCGACATCCGACCATCGGGACTGATCGCGCCGGGTCTGGTCGAGCGAGCAGGCTCGATCCTCGATCTCCCGTTCGCCGATGGTGAGCTGCAGTCGGTGTCGAGCCTGCACGTCATCGAGCACATCGGGCTCGGCCGCTACGGAGACCCCGTGGACGCGGACGGCAGCCGACGCGCCTGCGCTGAGCTGGCCCGCGTCGTCGCTCCGAAGGGTCACCTGTACCTCAGTGCCCCCGTTGGTCGGTCCCGAGTCTGCTTCAACGCCCATCGCGTCCACTCGGTCACCGAGATCATCGAGGCGTGCGCCGACCTGCAGCTCGTCGGTCTCGACGCCGTGCTCGACGACGGCACCTGGGTCCAGGACTGCGACCCGTCAGCCGTCGCCGACGCCGACTACGCCCTCGGCCTGTTCCGGTTCACGCGCCCGACTGCTGCTGCTGCAACGACATGAGCCGCTCTCCCAGGCCCCTGGCCCGCCCCGACCGCAGCAGCAGCCGCTGGGTCGTCGTCGGCGCCACCGTCAGTGCGGCCTGCGCCGCCAGAGCCCGCCAGGACGCGCGATGGGCGGCCAGAGCCACCAGATCACGGCCCCGTCGCGTCCACGACGCCGGCGCGTGACGCGCCAGCACCAACGCGTTGACCGTGGCGGCCCTCCGTCGGCGCGTCGCCAGGCTCGCCACGCCCGCAGCGCGCAGCTCCTTCTCGAGACCGAGCAGGGCTGACCGCTCCGCCCACTGCATGGCGGCCTCATCCGAACTGGCTCCCCCGGGGTGGACCCGGTAGTCAACGAGGACCTCGGGGACGTACCCCCACGCCGCACCGCTGGCCGCGATGCGCAACCACAGCTCCCAGTCCTCAGCCCGGGACAGATCCTCGCAGAAGCCGCCCACCAGGTCCAGGACCGACCTGCGGACGAGCACGGTCGAGAGGGGCACGAAGTTCGGCCCGGCCAGCAGTCGCCTCAGCAGGTGCTGCCCGGTGCCGGTCCGCTCAGGCGGAGGCGGGCTGAGCTGGTGGAACGTGATCTCGAGGTCCAGTCCGGGCATCATGAAGCGGCAGTCGCAGAACCGCAGGTCCCCTTCCGCCAGGAGCAGCTGGTGCTCCAGCTTGTCCGGAAGCCACACGTCATCGGCGTCCAGGAACGCCACCCACTCACCGCTCGACAGCGCGATACCGCGGTTGCGAGCTGCCGATACCCCACCGGAAGCGAGGCGATCGACGCGCACCCTCGGGTCGCCCAACGACCGTATGACAGACCAGGTCTCGTCCGTCGAACCGTTCTCGATGACGATGACCTCGACGCGGACGCCTCGCTGCGCCAACGCGGAGCTCACGGCCTCGGCGACGAAGAGCGCACCGTTGCGGACGGGTATCACGACGCTGACCTCCGGCCTGGGCACTGTCCCTCTCCTCTCGATGGTGGTGATCGCTGATCGCTAGGGTGGCGTCCGTGGTTGAATCTGTCACGGTGGCGATCTCGTGCTACAACTACGGCCACTTTCTCGCCGAAGCCGTCGACAGCGTTCTCGCGCAGACCATGCGGGCCGCCCAGGTCATCATCGTCGACGACGGGTCGACGGACGACACTGCGGCGGTGGCGAGGGCCTACGGTGACGGCGTTCTGTACGTCCACCAGTCCAATGCCGGTCTCGCGGCGGCACGCAATCTGGCTCTCACCCTGTGCACCGGACGAAGGATCGTCTTCCTGGATGCGGACGACGTCCTCGAGCCCACCTACCTCCAGGCGTGCTCCGCTGCGCTGGACGGCGCAGCTACGGATGTCGCTTTCGCCTACACGCCCGTACGGTACTTCGGTGCACGGGCCGGTACGAACTGGGTGCCGGCGTTTCGGCCCTGGTCGTTACGGCTGGACAACGCGGTGACGGCATCGGCCATGGTGCGCGTCGACGCACTCGCAGCGCTGAGAGTGCGAAGCGGCCTCCCCTTCTGGGAGGACTGGGATCTGTACCTGTCACTGATGGAGCGAGGCTGGAGGGGTGTCCGTGTCAACCAGCCGCTCCTGCGGTACCGACAGCACACGAGCATGAGCTCGGCGATGACCCTGGACCGCCGCCGGCAGATGCATGAGCGCCTGATGCAGCTCCACCCGGCCTTGTTCCCAACGCCGGTGCGTCTCGCCGTCCGCGCCTGCTACCGCCTCGAGCAGCTTCCGGCGGGACGCCGCTCGTTGCACTCGGTCCGGCGCTCGCTGCCTCGCCTGCTGGAGCGTCTGGTGTCCACCGTGCCGTGAGGTGCGAAGCGGCCGGTCCTGGTTGAGGTGGACGCGCCACCGGTGACCTCTCACGCGGTGCCCGGATCCGCCCCCGTGTGGCCGGCGCGGTCGGCAGGTAGCCTGGCCCGCGCCACATCTGAAGAGCCGGGAGACTCCGTGACACAGCACGCGATCGGCACACCCCTGGACCGTTCGTCCAGGGTCTACGTAGCAGGTCATCGGGGGCTCGTGGGATCCGCGATCTGGCGGCACCTGACCGACCAGGGTTTTACCGATCTCGTCGGCAGCACGTCGTCCGAGGTCGACCTGCGCGACCGCGACCAGACCTTCGCCTTCTTCGACGAGCAGCGCCCCGAGGTCGTCATCGACGCCGCGGCCAAGGTCGGCGGGATCATGGCCAACAACACCTACCCGGCTGACTTCCTCAGCGACAACCTGCGGATCCAGGTCAACGTCATGGACGCCGCCAAGGACCACGGGGTCGAGAAGCTGCTGTTCCTCGGGTCGTCGTGCATCTACCCCCGCCTCGCCGACCAGCCCATCCACGAGTCCAGCCTGCTCACCGGGCCGCTCGAACCGACCAACGACGCCTACGCGATCGCCAAGATCGCCGGCATCCTGCAGGTGCAGGCGAACCGCCGCCAGCACGGACGGCACTGGATCTCGGCGATGCCGACGAACCTGTACGGCCCCGGCGACAACTTCGACCCCCAGGGCTCGCACCTGCTGCCCGGCCTGATCGGCCGGTTCCACCGGGCTGTGGAGACCAAGGCAGACCAGGTCGTCGTCTGGGGCACCGGCACGCCGCGACGCGAGCTGCTGCACGTCGACGACCTGGCCGAGGCCGTGCTGTTCCTGCTCGAGCGCTACGACGACGACCAGACGATCAACGTCGGTGTGGGTGAGGACGTCACGATCCGCGAGCTCGCCGAGATCGTCGCCGACGTCGTCGGTTTCGAGGGGGAGCTCGTCCAGGACCCCACGAAGCCGGACGGCACGCCCCGCAAGCTGCTCGACGTCTCGCGCATCAACGCCCTCGGGTGGCAGGCCCGCACCCCGCTGCGCGAGGGCATCGCCGGCACCTACGCCTGGTACCTCGAGCACCTCACCACCGCCCGGGGCCTGCGGTGATCCTGCGCACCGGTGACTTCGCCGGGATCCCCGTGACGCGGACGACGCTGAACGCGGCCGCCGACGAGGTGCTCTCGACGGCGGTCACCCGTGCCCGCCCGACGGCCTACCGGCTGGTGAACTCCTACACGTTCGCGCTGGCGGACCAGATGCGGCCCTACCACCGGCTGCTGCGCGAGCAGGGGGTGAACCTCCCCGACGGCCGCCCGCTGGTGCAGTCGCTCAACACCCTCGTCCCCGGTGCCGGCAACTTCGAGCAGGTGCGCGGTCCATCGCTGTTCGTCGAGTGCCTCGACCGCGGGCGCGCCCGCCGCGTCCGGCACTTCTTCCTCGGCGGCACGACCGAGCTGCTCGAGACGCTCGTCATCGAGGCGCAGCAGGTGTTCCCGGGCATCAGCGTCTGCGGCACCTTCTCACCGCCCTTCCGCGACCTCACCCCCGACGACATCGAGGAGCAGGACGCGCAGATCCGCGCCGCCGACCCCGACATCGTGTGGGTCGGGCTGGGCACGCCCAAGCAGGACTTCGAGGCCCAGCGGCTCACCGACGAGCTGGGGGTGACGACGGCCGGGGTCGGGGCGGCGTTCGCGTTCCTCGCCGGCACCCAGCGCGAGGCCCCGCAGTGGATGCGCACGATCTCACTGGAGTGGTTCTTCCGGCTGGCCACCGAGCCCCGCCGACTGTGGCGTCGCTACCTGTTCGGCAACACGCGCTTCATGTACCTCGTTCTGCGTTCGCGCGTTCGCCCGCAGCTGCACCAACCCTCCCCGGCCCGCGAGCGCTGAGGCGAACGGGGAGCGGACGTTCAGCGGCGCGTGGCGGTGCGACGAGAGTCGACGAGGTGTCGACGAAAGGCCGTGGCATCGACCCGGCGTGCGGACTGGATCGCCCGCCGCTGCGCCCAGACCCGCGGCAGGCCCTTCGCCGCATGCACATAGGCCTGTGCGAGCACGGCGAGCTGACGATGGCGAACGGCCCCGGCGATCCACTTCGGCTGCACCACGATCGTCCGCAGGACAGCGGGGGCCAGCGCCCAGCCGGCCTGGTTCTTGACGTGGAGCCACCAGATGTTGCGGGCTGTGTGGTACCGACGAAACCCGGGCATGGCGTTGCTGGTCGCCGATCCGGCGTGCTCGACGACGGCCAGTGGTGCGAAGGCGACCTCCCAGCCCGCGAGGCGCGCGCGCAGCGACAGGTCGACGTCCTCGTAGTAGGCGAAGAAGGCTTCATCGAGGTCGCCGATGTCATCGAGCAGGTCACGACGCAGCAGCACTGCACCCGCGCAGGCGCTGAGGATGGTGCGCTCCGCGTCGTACCGGCCGTCATCCGCCTGTCCCTTCCCACGGTGGCTGGGTACGGAGAACACGTCGAGGTAGTCGCCGGTCGACTCGATGCGCAGGGCGCCGTCCAGCAGCTTCGAGGTGACGATGCCCACGCGCGGGTCCGTGCGACCAGCCGCCACCAGCTCGAGCAGCCACTCGGGCCGGGGGACCGCGTCGTTGTTGAGCAGGACGACGTCGTCATCCGGGCACGTCCGCATCCCGACGTTGCAGCCGCCCGCGAAGCCGGCGTTCGCTGCCAGGGCGACGACCTCGACCTCGGGGTAGTCACGGGCCAGGTGGCGCACCGTGTCGTCCGAGGAGCCGTTGTCGACCACGACGACGCGCGCGGGCCGGTGCGACTGCCCCCGGATCGCGTTCAGACACGATGGCAGCAGGTGCCACCCGTTCCAGGTGGGGATGACGACGGTCACGGCCCTCACCGTCGTGGGCTCGTCACCCCTGCTCGCCGTCATCGCTGCTGCCGCGCCGCCAGGCGTCGCGCCGGCGACACGACTGCTCGCTCACGTCGGACGAGCCACACGGCCCGCCCAGCTGCCCAGAACCACGGGATCGCGCCGAAAGGCGACTCCATGATGACTCCGAAGAGCCCGGCGACGGGGAGCGCCACGAGCAGGCTCAGCACGAGGACGGCCTCGACCTCGCTCCCCGACCGCTTGCGCAGCGCCGTCGCGGCGCACGCCGTCGACACCACCACGAGCAGCAGCTGCAGCGCGACTCCGACCAGGCCCAGTCGCGCCAGGGTTCCGAGGACGAAGTTGTGCGGCGCTCGAACTCCGGTGAAGGTCGTGCCCTCCAGGATCGCTGCGGCGCCGGATTCGGTGAGGTAGTCAGGACCGAAGCCCACGCCGAACGCCGCCCGGCCCGGTGAGTCGAACGCGTAGTCGGTCACGTAGCGGTAGGCCTGCAACCGCGCGCGGCTGGTACCACCAGCCGAGGCGACCCCACCTTCGGCCGAGCCGTTCTGGCTGAGGTCGAAGGTCGATCTCAACCGCTCCCCTGTTCCTGTTCCCAGGACCACCGCCCCACCGACCACCACGACCGCCACGGCTGCGGCAGATAGCACGACGGTGTTCAGACCGGACGCGCGTGCCCGGCGGACGACCTTCGGCACGCTGCACGCTGCCACAGCAGCGGCAGCCGCCAGCATGGCGACCAGACCAGCTCTGCTCAAGAGCGTCATGACCAGCACGGCGTTGACGGCTGCGGCCACGAGCAGCGCCGCCCGCACCCTGGGCCCACGATGACGCGCGATGGCCAGGTAGAGGAACCAGACCGCCGTGAGGCCGCACACCGTCCCGTCGAAGTCGTTGCGGATCTCGAAGACCCTCGTTCGACCCAAGGTCGGCAACCACGCAGGTAGCGGCAGGTAGCGGGCGACGAGAACCCAGAGAGCGTGCAGGACGAGTGCGCTCCCGAAGGCTTGCATGGCCGGCCGTCGACGGACCGTGCGCGTCGCGGCCACGAGCGCGACCACGACGTAACCGTAGGGAGCCGCGTCACGCAGTGCAGTGACGCCGAGGCTCGCACTGGTCACGAACCGAAGCGCAGCCCAGGCCGCGAACGCGACGAGGGCGACCCGCGCGAGGGTGGACAGTCGCGACGCCATCGGCGCCGCCCCCCGAGCACGCCCTCGTTGCTCGAACACCCACGCGACGGCGACGGCGGCCAGCACCATCTCGCTGACGTAGATCGGCTGCCGCGGGATGCCGACGTAGGACCCCCACCGCCCGGCACCCAGGAGCCAGCAGACCAGCCCGACGAGCAGTGCGGCGCTCAGGCTCCCCCCTCGGCGCGAAGCCGTGCCCGGCGGAGCCGTGTCTACTCGGATGAGGAACCTCCCGTCAGGTTGGGGCGCTGACGGGAGACGACGCTCTTCGCATAGGTCCACATCTCGGCGCGGCGGTCTCGACGCCCCAGGACCGCGTACACCACGGCACGCAAGGCGTACCCGGTGGCAAAGGTCATGACGGTCACGCGGCCGGCGAGGGCCGAGGACGAGTTGGCCTTGAGGTAGTGACCGAGGGACCCCGCGCGCATCCTCCACACCAGCTGACCGGGTCCGTCTCCGTCGGAGCCACCACCCTGGTGCGGCACGCGGACCGACGCGTCGAGGAGCACCCGCCACCCGGCCAGGCGCCAACGCCTGCCGAGGTCCATGTCCTCGCTGTACAGCGGGTACTCGCGATCGAACCCGCCCACGGCGGCGAATGCGCCGGCCCTGGCCAGCAGGCACGCACCCGTCAACCAGTCGACGTCGTAGCGACGTGCGACGCGCGGACGCAGCCACACGCCCGCCGTGCCCTGATGCCAGGGAACGAACGCGTGGACGATGGCCCGCCACGGCGCTGGGAACCACCCGCCGCCGTCTCGATGCAACCGCCCCTGCTCGTCGACCAGCGCAGGGGCGACCGCTGCGAGCCGATCGTCTGACACCAGTGCCGTCAGCAGCGCACCCAGGTGCGCCTCGTCGGGCCGGCAGTCGGGGTTGACGAACAGGATGTACGGCCGGCTCACCTCGAGCGCACCTGCGTTCGCTGCCGCGCCGAACCCGATGTTGGTCCCGTGCCCGATGACCACGACCCCGCGCCGGTCGCTCAGTGCGTCGCGAAGGAGCGGTGCCTCGCCGGAGTTGTCGACGATGACGACCCGCATCTGGTCCGGAAGGGACCGGACGCAGTCGATGCTGGCTTGGACACCCTTGTAGTGCACGACCACCGCTTCGATGCACGACAATGCTGGTCGGTCCACTACCTCTCCCGGGCCGCACTCGGTGGCTGGCGCGTGTTGCACTGGTCCTGACATCAGGTCGCGAGCATACGCGACGCCACCCCCGGCACAGTCTGAGCGAGATCTCAGTCCGGCTTCCGGCACCGTGAGGAGCATCATGACCGGCGCTCGCATCGCTGTTAACGCCTGCTTCCTGCGGCACAGTCGGGTCGGCGGCGCGGAGCAGATGCTGCTGAACCTGGTCGAGGGTCTGGACGGACTCATGGCGGATGCCGTGGGTCGCACGGCCTCGGAAGTGATCTCGAGGGAGAAGCTGATCACCTCCGACGCCTGGGGCCAGCTGCGGCCGCGGGTCCTACCGCAGCTGCCGTCCGTCAACAGGATGGCGTTCGAGAGCCTGGCCCTGCCCACCGTGCCGGCCCCTGACGTCTGGTTGCACACGAACTACTTCACGCCGCCGCGCCTTCGGGCCCCATCCGTCACGGTCATCCACGACGCCCACTACCTCCACCTTCCCGACAGCTTCAGCTCCGTCAAGCGCTCGTGGCTGGCCGCTGCGCACCGCCACACGCTCCATCGAGCAGCACACGTCGTGGCGATCTCGGAGTTCACCCGACAGGATCTGCTTCGACGCTTCGGTGGTCGGTTCGACGACAAGATCCGTGTCATCCCCAACGCGGTCTCGTTCTCGCGGCTCGGCCCCGAGGCCGACTGGTCGCCCGACCAGGACGAGCCCTACCTGCTCGCGGTCGCGGCGCACTATCCGCACAAGAACCTCCAGACGCTCATCGACGCGCACGCCCTGTTGGAGAAGGGCCAGCCGATCCGTCTGATCCTGGTGGGCCAACCGAGCTCAGAGCTCGCTGGAAGCGTGAACGCGCCCGCAGGCTTCACGGCCGCCCATGACCGGGTCACCTTCACCGGCTACGTGAGCGACGAGCGGCTGGGCCGCCTGTATCGCGGGGCCAGCGCCTTCGTCCACCCGTCGCTCTTCGAGGGCTTCGGACTGCCGGTCGTGGAGTCGCTCGCGCTGCGCGTCCCCACCATCACCACGCGCTGCGCCGCCATCCCCGAGGTCGCCGGGGAGCACCCGACGTACGTCGACGATCCCCTCGACGCGCACGAGCTCGCCGCCGCCATCAGCCACGTCCTGGACCACCCGGACTCGGCACGACCGAGCCCGGAGCAGGCCAGGGCCCTGCGCGCCCGCTACGCCCCCTCCGAGGTCGCAGCCGCCTACCTGAGCCTGCTCGGGGCCATCGCCTGAGTGACGCCCTGTGGCGTGCGGCGATCCCACTCACCCTCAGGGGACGGCCGTCAGGGTCACGTAGGCGTAGGTGAGCCCCAGCAGCGCCACGGCGCTGATGACCGACACGATCGCGAGGGTTCGGCGTCCGCAACCGGACGCGATCAACCACGTGATCGGGAACAGCATCAGCATAAAGCGCGGCCGCAGACCCACCGACGAGTAGACGAGCATCTGCATCAGCGTCAGCGCCGTGAACGCCGCCGGGATCGCCGGGAGGCGCGCTCCGCGGACGAGGCCCCACAGCGCCAGGACGAGGAACGGGACGCCTGAGACAGCGGTCCAGTACGCCCAGCTGTGCCACAGCTCGGGGTGACGCAACGGCCCGAGGAAGCCGCGACCGAAGTCGAGCTCCTGGAACCACACCTGGCGCTGCACGTGGAACCAGCCGAACGCGTCGCCCGTGTGCCGCCAGACGTAAGCCAGATAGCTCAGCATCCCCAGGGGGATCATGACGACCGGAAGCAGGGGAGCCAGCTCGCGACGGCCCTGCCGGAACGCGATGGCCGCGGCGACGATGGCCGCCGCTATCAGGCCCACGCTGTTGGCTCGAGTGAATGTGGCGGCAGCCCCGACGACACCGGCCGCCAACCAGCGAGACTGGTCGAGCAGCAACAGGCATGAGCAGCACAGCAGGATGACGAGCGCATCTGCGTACAGGACCGAGAAGACGAACCCTCCGGGGAGGGCGATGAAGAGCAGCGTCGCACGGGTCGCGACGGACGTGGGCAGGAACCGGCTGCCCAGGCGGTGCAGCACGACCACGATCATCGCGCCGATGGCCACGTTCAGCAGCACGCCCACGGTCACCACCGGTAGGCCGGTCAGCGTGCTGACGCCACGGAGCAGCACTGGGAAACCGGGGAAGAAGGCGATCCCCGGGTTCCCGTCGCCGGGGCCGCTGGGAATGTGGGTCTCGTAACCGGAGGCCGCGATCTGCAGGTAGTAGCCGCCGTCCCACGCGGCGAACAGGCGCAGCCAGTCCAGCTCGGCGTGCGTCCTGTGGGCGATGACGATGACGAGCAGGACCCCCACCCGCGCGGCGAGATAGGCACCGACCAGGCCGCGCACCGGGGAGCTGAACACACGACCCCACAGACGACCTGGTGCCGAGCCCAACCCCCCCAGCTCGTCAGCGCGTGCGGAACTCGTGCTCACAGCGCGGATGACTCCCCTGTCCGAGTAGGCGTCAGCGTCACGGACTGGAATGAGCCCTCCTGTCCCAGCCTAGTGCGCACCGGGTCGCCACCGACGACGCCGGTGGGTCAGCAGAGGGCTGACCCACCGGCGACGTGGTGTTCTCGCTCAGTCGCCGATCTTGGTGGCAGCGGCCTCCGTGGCCTTTGCCGCGGCGGCAGCGGTCTTGCTTGCGCTGGTCGTAGCCGCCTTCGTGGTGCTCTTGGCACGAGCGGTGCGGGTGGTGGCGGTCGTCGCGGTCCGCTTCGCGGCGGACTTGGTGCCGGTGGTGCGCTTCTGCACCGACGCGCGGGTGTCGGCCGCGACGTTCGCGCTCTCGCGCTTGGCGACGGTGACGGTCGACTTCGCCGCGGTGCGGGTGTCGGCGCCACCACGGCGCACGGTGGTGACAGCGGCCTTGCCGCGCGAGATGGTCACCTTGCCCTGGGCGAGCAGGTCCTGGGTGGCGCGCTGCTTGCGGATCCGCTCGACCAGCTTGCGGCCGCGGGCGGCGAGGTCGTCGTACGCCTCCTCAGCGCGGCCCGCGGCCTCGAGGGTCAGGGTGACGGCGTCGGTGGGGACGCGCTGGGCGCGAGCCGACAGCCGTGCCGGCGCCAGATCGGTGCGAGCCAGGTCGCGCACCGCGCGGACCTTCTCGACGGCGAGGTCGGTGACCCCGACGACGGCGTAGACCGCAGTGGTGTCGGTGACGGACTTGCGCAGGTCGTTGACGATGGTCATGAGGTGCTCCTTCGGGTTGATCGGGCAGTGGTCTTCGTGGCGCGCGGCGTCGTCGGCGCGGAGGTCGTGGTGGGGGTGCTGGGGGTGCTCGCGGGCTCGACCCGTGCGTTCTCGGCACGGAACGACTCGTAGATGTCGAGCAGCACCCGCTTCTGGCGCTCGGACAGCGCGGGGTCGGCCAGGATGGCCGCCTCGATGGTGACCTGCTGCTCGTCGCGCACCTCGAGGATCCCGGCGCGCACGTACAGCGACTCGGCCGAGATGCGCAGGCCCTTGGCCAGCGACTGCAGGATCTCGGCGCTTGGCTTCTTCAGGCCCCGCTCGATCTGGCTGAGGTAGGGGTTGCTGACGTCAGCCAGATCAGCGAGCTGACGCAGCGAGAGCTTCGCGTGCTGACGCTGCTCACGCAGGTAGCTGCCGAGGTCGTGCGGTAAGGATGCCACAGCAAGCATTCTGCTTGCTGCAGTTAGCAGATGCAAGCCGGGCGGGAGTGAGCCCGCTCACTCGACGGTGAGGACGTCCTCGACCCGAGCCTCGCCGGTGCGGTACCGACGGGCCACCTCGGCGGTCAAGACGTCCATCACCTGCTGCACCCGGTGCCGGTTCTCGCTGACGTCGCGCTCGAGCCCGCGCAGCGTCTCGACGGCCGCAGCGACGTCCTCGGACGTCGCCCCCGTGCTCAGCGTCGCGACCGCCTGCTCGGCGGCCCGCCGGTGCTCGCCCACCCGGCTGGGGTCGACGTTCAGGTGGCGGCCCAGTCCGTGGTCGGCTCGGGGGCCGTCCTCGGAGAGCAGCTCGGCGAGGTCGTGCGCCAGGTCGGCATCCGACCGCGATCCGGCCGGCGCAGCCTCGGCCGTCAGCAGGTCGATCCGGCCCTGCAGGAGGCGCCGGGCGTAGCTGAGGTCGACCTCTTCCTGCTCGGCCAGGTGACGACGCTCACGCAGGACGGCGAGGTCCAGGCTCTCGACGTCGGCGGCGAACCCCGCGGACAGGATCTGGTCGATCGCCCGACGTCCACCCTCTTGCGGCGAAGTGCTCATGCGGGGCCTCTCGTGGTCTGCGGGGTGCGGCGGTCCGGGACTGCGAGCAGGCTACGCGCCTGGTCGCACGTCAGCGGGGGTCTCTGCACGATGACGGCGAGCTCGGCGGCGCGGGCCACGAGCTCGACGTTGTCGCGCACCGGCCGCCCCTTGGCGAAGACCAGGTTGTCCTCCATACCGACCCGCAGGTGGCCGCCCAGGGCGAGTGCTGCTGCCGCGATCGGCAGGTGCGCGCGGCCGATCCCCGTCGCCGACCAGGACGTCACCTCGGCGGGCAGCATCTGCACGCCGGCGAGCAGCGCTGGCACCGTGCCCGGCATGCCCCCGGGCACGCCCGTGACGAAGTCGACGTGCACCCGACCACCGAACGGCAGCCCGTGGGCGTCGATCAGCCGGCGCAGCGCGGCCACGTGACCGAGGTCGAACAGCTCGAACTCGGGGACGACCTGGCGCTCCTGCGCCTGGACGTACAGCTGGCTCATGAACCCGAACGGGTTGAGGAACACGTCGTCGCCGAAGTTCGTCGTGCCGCAGGTCAGCGAGCACGAGTCGGGCTCGGCGTCCAGCACCATCAGCCGCTGCTCGAGCGGGTCGTGCACGCTGCCCCCGGTCGACAGCTGGACGACCAGGTCGGTCTGCTCGCGCAGGGCCTCGACGGTGGCCCGCAGCCGGCCGGCGTCCAGGGTCGGCCGGTGGTCGGCGTCGCGGACGTGCACGTGGATCAGCGAGGCGCCCGCCGCCTGGCAGTCCTTCGCGGTGGCGACCAGCTCGTCCAGCGTCGTGGGCAGCTGCGGGCAGTCGGCCTTGGCGGTCTCGGCGCCGGTGGGCGCAACGGTGATCATCGTGCCGGGCATGGCCGTCATCCTGGCAGAACCCGGATCATCCCTGACAGCGCACGACCCCGATGTGGTCGAACGGTACGGAGACGCAGGGGCCGTACGCGGTCGCGGCCAGGTCGGTGAACGCCTTGAGTCGGGCTGGGTCCCAGTTGTCGAAGCCGAACGCCACGATGGGGCCAGGGGGCAGGGTCGACCGGTCAGGGAGGGCCACGGGGTCCGTCGTCCAGTGCGCGCCGGCCATCGCGCTCGGGAAGGTCAGTGTCGGCCCCCGGCCCGACACGGCGGACGATGCGGCCAGCCAGTCACCGGTCCAGTCGTAGGGGGGCTGCAGACCGACGAGGTTGCGGCCGCCGGACGCCGCCCCCTGGTCGAGCAGGTAGCGCGCGGCCGGCTCGAACTGCGGGCTGGGGGGCCCGGTCCCCCGCGTCCCCGCCTGTGCCCACGCCGGAACCGCCAGGACGAGGACCCCCGCTGCCGTGAGGGCCACCGCCACGATCCCGATGCCGGGACGGCGACGGTTCAGACCGGTGATCGCGCAGCCCATCGCCACGAAGATCAGGGGCAGCAGCACGATGAGATTGCGCACTGACAGCGTCGGCTTCCAGCTCTGGGAGCTCTGGTAGGCGATGGTCACCGCGACGGCGGTGAGGAAAAGGCACACCAACCCCAGAACCGGGAGACGCCAGCTGCGTGACCGATCGCCCCGCAGCGCCAACCGCGACTGGACGGCGAGGGCTACGGCGGCGACGATCAGGATGGTGAGGCCGAGGGCGCCCGTCTGGGTCCGGCGCTCGAGGATCCACGACGGGACGGTCACGAGGGTCCCGAGCCGGTCCAGGGCCGTGGGGAACGGCTCGACCATGGCGGACGAGGCGTCCCACAGCGTCTGGACGGTGGACGGGGCAAGCCCCCCGGACGTGAGCCGTGACCGGGTGAAGATCAACCAGACGAGCAGCGGCACCAATGAGGCTGTGCACCAGCTCACGACCCGCAGCGCGTCACGAACCCGACGCGCTGCGAGAAGGTAACCGAGCAGCAGCACGATCTGCAGCCCGTAGACGAGGTTCCCGTAGTAGTGGGCGAAACCCGCCAGCGAACCGAACAGCGCGAACAGGAACGCATGGTGGGCCACCCGATCCCGCTGGGCGGCCAACGAGACCCACGGTGCGAGGCTCAGGGCGACGAACATGGTCGCCATGCCGTAGCCGCGCGCTTCGAGTGAGAAGTGGATTCCGACGCCGGACACCGCCATCAACACCGCGGCGATCACACCCACTGAGCGGTGGCCGATGCGGGACCCGAACCGCCAGAGCGCGCTGATCGTGACGACGCCGAAGGTCAGGCTCAGGGAACGCACGGGGATCTCGGCGACCGAGCCGGTCAACCGGTTCCACACCCAGAGCGTGAGGTAGTACAGCGGCGGGTTCTGCTCGCCCTGCAGCCGCGCCCCGAACATGGTCTTGAAGTCCATGCCGGACGCATCCAGGGACCACAGCTCGTCGGTCCAGTAGCTCTCCCGAGTCAGCATGACGACACGGGCGAGGATGGCTGCCGCGATGACTGCTGCCGCAAGTCCGGAGGCGAACCCCATCGACTGCACCGCGCGTGTGGACGAAGCCCATCCCCTGGCGCGCGCGCGGTCGACGACGTCGCTGGAGCGTGCGCTGCGCGCTGTGAAGGTCACACAGACTCGTGCCTGGTCGACGTCTCCGACTCGTTCGCGTCCGTGGTCCTGGGCGGGCCCGGACGTCGGCGCCGCAGTGCCGCTCGCACCTGGGCCGCCCGGTGCGCCGCCCCCCACACCGACACCCGCCACAACGACTCCCGCACGATCGCCCCACTCATCTTGCTCACCCCCACCTCACGCTCCACGAACGTGATCG
>JBBQGB010000017.1:0-55667 GCA_038322575.1 Actinomycetales bacterium | reverse complement strand
CGGACCCACCACCACCGACAACGCCGCCCTGCTCTGCGGGACCCACCACCGCCACGTCCACCACCACCACCTCACCGGCACCCGCACCAACGGCACCCTCATCTGGCAGGCACCCACCGGCACCCACCCCAACCCCCACCTCCCACCAGTCGCCGTCGAAGCGGCCATCACCGCCCTCGCCACCCGCTGGCACAGGCGCCAACAACGACAGGCACAGAAGCGAGCATCAGAAGCCGATCGGGACACCGGATGAGGCCATTACGCATAGGGACTGCACGGGCGAGTCGCCGGCACGCCTCCCACCACAGAAACCACCCCGACACCACCACCGACACGGCTTGCCCGCGGGGACGCGGGTGCTGCACCATCGACGTCATGACGACGTGCACCCGCTCGTGGTGGCCCCGCTAGGGCGGCCACCCTCGTCGTCATTCCCCGGGCCGCCCACGATGGGCGGCCCCGTCGGTGCCGGCGTCAGCGTCAGACGCCCGGGTCGACCTCGTCCTCGTGAGCGGCTCCTGACCCCAGGAGCTCCGATGACCGACAGTCCGTCCCCCCGCCAGCGCGTCTTCACCGGCCTGAAACCGACCGGCCGGCTCCAGCTCGGCAACTACCTCGGTGCGATCCGTCCGGTCCTCGACCTGGCCGCCGACGACGCCAACGACGTGCTGGTCTGCGTCGTCGACCTGCACGCGCTCACCGTCGAGCACGACCCCGCTCGGCTGCGGGCCGACTCGCTCGAGATGGCCACGACGCTGCTGGCGTGCGGTCTGGACGCCAGCGCGACCCTCTTCGTACAGTCCGCCGTACCCGCCCACACCGAGCTGTCCTACCTGCTCGAGTCCACAGCGACCTACGGCGAGATGCAGCGGATGGTGCAGTTCAAGGAGAAGGGGCGCGGCAACCCCTCGACGCGGTTGTCGCTGCTGACCTATCCAGCCCTGATGGCGGCCGACATCCTCGTGCACCGCACCGACGTCGTCCCGGTGGGCGACGACCAGCGGCAGCACCTCGAGCTGGCCGTCGCGCTGGCCCGGCGCTTCAACGCGCGTTACGGCGAGGTGTTCACCGTGCCGCGTGCAGCCGTCCAGCCCGCAGCCGCGCGGGTCAAGGACCTGCGCGACCCGACGTCCAAGATGGGCAAGTCGGGAGCCGACCCGTCAGGGGTGCTGTTCCTGATGGACGACGCCGACACGATCGCCGCCAAGGTGCGGCGGGCCGTCACCGACGACGACCCGTCGGTCACCGCCGACGACCCGGCGCGCCCCGGGGTCACCAACCTCGCGGTCGTGCTCGGCGCCGTGACTGGCAGGTCCGCCGAGCAGGCCGTGGTGGGGTTGCACGGTGCCGCAGCGCTGAAGGCCGCCGTCACCGAGGCCGTGATCGAGCTGCTCGAACCGTTGCGACGACGCCACCGCGAGCTCGCCGCCGACCCGGACGCGGTGACCGCCCTGCTCGCCGCCGGCGCCGCCGCGGTCACCGACGAGGCGTCCGCCACGCTCGACGCCGCACGAGGGGCGATGGGACTGCTGTCACGGGCAGATCGTTAGCACAGGTAATGAGATACGCTAAGGACATGTCCGCGCCGTCACGTACCGCACTGCGGTCCGCCTCGCTCGCAGCCGAGCTGCGGGTCGCACTGCTGCACACCTCTCGCCGGCTGCGCATCGAGCGCAGCTCGGACGACGTGACGCCGGGTCAGTTCACCGTGCTGTCGGTGCTCGACCGGCACGGGCCGCTGACGCCGCGCGAGATCGCCGAGCACGAGAAGGTGCGGCCGCCGTCGATGACCCGCACGCTGGCCGCACTCGAGGTCCTCGGCCTGGTGACGCGCACCGACCACCCCACCGACGGTCGTCAGGTGCTCGTGTCGCTGTCGGAGCACGGTCGCCGTGAGGTCGCCGAGACCCGCCGCCGCCGCGAGGCCTGGCTGGCGCGTCGGCTCGCGGCCCTGGACCCCGAGGAGCGCGAGATCATGGCCCGCGCCGCGGTGATCCTCAGCAAGGTCGTGGCGGAGTGAGTCCCACCTTCCGCGCGCTGCGCACCTTCAACTACCGGTTGTGGATGACCGGGGCGATCGTCTCGAACGTCGGCACCTGGATGCAGCGGGTGGCCCAGGACTGGCTGGTGCTCACGGTCCTCACCGACCACTCGGCCGTGGCGCTCGGGATCACGACCGGCCTGCAGTTCGCCCCCATGCTCGTGCTGGCCCCGATCGCCGGGGTCCTGGCCGACCGGATGCCCAAGCGCCGCCTGCTGATGATGACCCAGGCGGCGATGGGCAGCATCGGGCTGGTGCTCGGCCTGCTCGTCGTGACCGGCACCGTGCGGCTGTGGATGGTCTACGTCTTCGCGCTCGCGCTCGGGTCGGCCGCGGCCGTCGACGCTCCCGCCCGGCAGGCGTTCGTCAGCGAGATGGTCCCGCGCGAGGACCTCAGCAACGCGGTGGGCCTGAACAGCGCGTCCTTCCACGCCGCCCGAATCGTCGGGCCAGCCCTGGCCGGTCTGCTGATCGCCTGGGTCGGCACCGGCCCGGTCTTCCTGATCAACGCGGCGTCCTTCCTCGCCGTCATCGCCTCGCTGAGCCGGATGCGGGTGCGCGAGCTGGTGCCGCCACCACCGGCGGCGCGCGGCAAGGGGCAGCTTCGGGCCGGTCTGGGGTACGTCCGCCGCCGGCCCGACCTGGTGCTCGTGCTCGCCGTGGTGGGCATGGTCGGCACCTTCGGGCTGAACTTCCAGATGACCACGGCGCTGATGGCCACCTCGGTGTTCGACAAGGGTCCGGGCGAGTACGGCCTGCTCGGCTCGATCATGGCCATCGGCTCGCTCAGCGGCGCGCTGCTGGCCGCCCGTCGCGAGAAGCCCACGCTGCGCCTGGTGGTCGGCTCGACCTTCGCCTTCGGCGTGTTCAGCTCGATCGCCGCGGCGATGCCGACGTACACGCTGTTCGCCATCGCCCTGGTGCCCGTCGGGCTCTCGTCCCTGACCCTGATGACCAGCGCGAACGCCACCGTCCAGCTGTCGGTGTCGCCGGAGATGCGCGGTCGGGTCATGGCGCTCTACATGGCCATCTTCATGGGCGGCACGCCGCTGGGGGCGCCGATCATCGGTTGGGTCGGTGCGCAGTTCGGCGCTCGCTGGACGATCGGGGTCGGCGGCATCATCGCCCTGCTCACCGCGATGACGGCCGTCGTGTGGGCAGTGACCAGCGAGCGCATCGTGGTCCGGGTGCGCCGGCGCCAGTCGCCCCACCTGCTGATCCAGCGGCAGCCGACGGCGCGCCGCGAGGTCACCGCGGACGTCGGCGAGCCGGTCCCGGCAGCCTGACGACAGGCAGCGTCCTCACGCCTGATCGCAGCAGCCGTGCGACGTAGAGTGCAGTCGTGACTCCACGACGCGCGCCATGACCCCCCGCGTGCGTCGTCTGGTGGTCACCGCCGCCCTCGTCGCGCTGGTCCTGGCCGCAGCGATCGGCTCGCTGGTCCGTTGATGGTGACGGCTCTGCTGACGCTGCTGGTCGCCGCGTCGTCCGCGTCCACCCCCGCCCCGGTCGTGGTCCAGGACCCCCGGATCAGCGAGTCCAGCGGACTGGTTGCGAGCCCGACCCGCCCCGACCTGGTCTGGACCGTCAACGACTCCGGGTCCGCCGCGGTCGTCTACGGCGTCTCGGTGCGCAGCGGCCGCACCGTCGCCGTGCTGCGGCTGGCGAGGACCGACGCGCGCGACATGGAGGCGATGACCGCCACCCGCGGGGCGGACGGCGCCGGGCTGCTGTGGATCGGCGACGTCGGCGACAACCGGGCGGTGCGCGCCAGCGTGGTGCTGCGGCTGGTGCGCGAACCGCTGCCGACCGCCTCGGCCACGGCACCGAGTCCGACGACGGTGCGCCCGGTCTCGCTCCGGGTGCGCTACCCGGACGGACCGCACGACGCCGAGACCCTGATCTGGACGCCGGACCGCAGGCTGCTGCTGGTCACCAAGGACCTGTTCTCGGGTGTCGTCTACGAGGTGCCGGCACCGGCGGTGGCGGCTGCCGTGGCGGGGCGCAGCACCCTGGATCCGGTGCTGGCGCAGCCGGTCGCCGACGTGGCCATGTCGCTGGTCACCGACGGTGCTGCGCTGCCCGACGGGCGGATCATCCTGCGCGGCTACTCCGGCGCCACCATCTACCGCGCGCCGCCGCGCGCGGGCGGAGCTGCGGGACAGGAGCTGCAGCCGCTGCAGCAGGTCGCGCTGCCGGCCCAGCCGCAGGGCGAGACCCTCACTGTCGTGGACGGCGGTCGCGCCGTCCTGGTCGGCTCCGAGGGCGAGCGTCAGCCCCTGCAGCGGGTCGAGCTGCCCCCCGCCGTGACGGCACCCGCGACGACCGGCCCCGCGACCACAGGTCCGGTGAAGAGCAGCCCGGCGGCCAGCAGCCCGGCGAACAGCAGCCCGGCGACCACGGGTCCCTCAGCCGCACCCCGCTCGTTCAACCCGGCGCCCGGCCCGCGACGTCCGCTGCTGGTGCTGGCAGTGATCGCGGTGGCGCTGATCGCCGGCGGGACCGTGCTGCGCCGGCGCCGGCTCCGGCGCTGAGCGCGTCACGACCTGGTCTCAGCCGCGCCGGGTCACCCGTCGGCGCGCGGGTGCGACGACCACGCCGATGGCGGCCACGAGCAGCAGCACCGGGACGAGGACGAAGCCGCAATGCGGCCCCACGACGTCCGACAGCGCCCCCAGGGCGAACGGCGCCGCCCCGCTGGCGACGCCCGCACCCAGGGTGGCCCAGCTCGCGGCGGCGTCGGTGCGTCCCCGCGAGGCGCGCAGCAGCCGGGCCAGCGCCAGCGGGAACTGCACCGAGACACCGAGGCCGAGGACGAGCAGCCCGACCACGGCGCCGGGGACCGCGGTGGCCCGCCACACGACCACCCATCCGGCGGCGGTCAGGGCCAGGGCCCCGAGCAGCAACCGCTCGACGCCGACCCGCAGGGTCAGCCGCCCGCCGCCGAGCCGGCCGATCGCCATCCCGGCGATGACCACGCTGATCAGGGCGGCAGCCACCCCGCCGCTGACACCGGTGCGTTGGCGCAGCAGGTCGCCCGCCCAGTAGGTCAGGCAGAACTCGACCGCCACCGAGCAGGTGACGACGGCGAGGGCCAGCCAGAACCGCGGTGGCAGAACGGCATCAGCGCCGTCGCGAGGTGGTGGACGCCTGGCGAGGGCCGGCGACTGCGGTGCGCGCGCGACGGCCAGCATCGCGCCGACGGCGAGCGGCACCGTGACGAGCACGGCCCCGCGCCAGCTCAGACCCAGGGCGACCGACGCACCCACCGCCAGCGGTGCGAGCACCCCCACGCCCGCCGCTGCGCCGTTCGCCTCGCTGATCGCGGCCGGCCCCGCCTCGCGGTGGTGGTCGGCGAGCACCGGGTTGGCCGCGTTGAACGCCGACGACCCACCGACACCGACGACGAGCGCACCCAGCACGGTCCACGGCAGACCGGGGCTGAGGGTCAGCAGCAGCACCCCGACGAGGGCGCACCCCACGCCGGCCACGAGCAGCCCGCGCCGACCGATCCGGCGCACGGCCGTGACGGCGATCGCCGCTGACACCACCGACCCCAGGGCGAGGGCGGTTCCGTGCAGGCCGGCCACGGCCCTGGAGGTGCCCTGCTCGACGCGCAGCAGCGGCACGCTCGGGCCGAAGGAGTACAGGAACCACCCCCACACCGACGTGACCGCGTACACGGCGAACGTGAGGTGGTCGCGCTGCACACCTCGGACGTCGCTGGGCGCCGGGCGGCCGCCCACTCAGGCCGACCGCTCGACCACGTGGTCGATGCACTGCGTCAGAGCGCGGACGTCGTCCGGCTCGATCGCGGGGAACGTCGCGATCCGCAGCTGGTTGCGTCCGAGCTTGCGGTAGGGCTCGGTGTCGACGATCCCGTTGTGCCGCAGAACCTTTGCGACCTGCGCGGCGTCGACGTCCCCGGTGAGGTCGATCGTCGCCACGACGTTGCTGCGGTGCGCGGGGTCGGTGACGAACGGCGTCGCGTACGACGAGCGCTCGGCCCAGGCGTACAAGTGCCCGGCCGACTCGGCGCTGCGGCCGGCTGCCCAGGCGAGCCCCCCGTGCGCCAGCATCCAGTCCAGCTGCTCGGCCATCATCACCAGGGTCGCGACGGCCGGGGTGTTGTACGTCTGGTCGAGGCGGCTGTTGGTGATCGCGGTGGTCAGGCGCAGCGACTCGGGGATCCACCGCCCACCGGCGTCGATCTGGCCGGCCCGCTCGATCGCGGCCGGCGACAGGACGGCGAACCAGAGCCCGCCGTCGCTCGCGAAACCCTTCTGCGGGGCGAAGTAGTACACGTCGGTGGCGCCGAGGTCGACCATCAGCCCGCCGGCGGCGGAGGTCGCGTCGACGACGACGAGCGGGCCGCCGTCCGCAGCGCTGGCCGCGCCCGGCACCGGCGCCACCGGGGCCATCACCCCGGTCGACGTCTCGTTGTGCGGCCAGGCGTGGACGTCGACGTCGGGGTCAGCGACGGGCGCTGACAGGCCGCCGGGCGGGGCCTGGATGACCCGGGGGTCGGCCAGGAACGGGGCGGCCGCGGTTGCCGCGGCGAACTTGGCGGAGAACTCGCCGAAGACCAGGTGCTGGGCCCGCTCGCGCACCAGACCCAGCGTGGCGACGTCCCAGAACAGGGTCGACCCGCCGTTGCCGAGCACCACCTCGTACCCCTCGGGCAGGCCGAACAGCGACGCGAGGCCGGCGCGGACCCGCCCGACGAGCGAGCGCACCGGCTGCTGGCGGTGCGAGGTCCCGAGCAGCGTGCGCCCGGCGGCTGCCACGGCCTCGACCTGCGCCGCGCGCACCTTGCTCGGGCCCGAGCCGAAGCGGCCGTCGAGCGGCAGCAGGTGCGGCGGGATCGTGAGCGTCACCCCCCGATCCTCTCAGGGGTGGTCCGGGTGCACGGCCGCCGTCCAGCCGGTGACGTCCTGCGGGCTGCGACGCCCGGGGCCGACGTACTTCGCGGACGGACGGATCAGACGGCCCGTGCGCTTCTGCTCCAGGATGTGCGCCGACCACCCGGCGGTGCGGGCGCAGCTGAACATCGGTGTGAACATCGACGCGGGCACCTCGGCGAAGTCCAGGATCACCGCCGCCCAGAACTCGACGTTGGTGGCGAGCACGCGGTCGGGACGGCGGGCGTGCAGCTCGTCCAGCGCGGCCTGCTCGAGCGCGGCGGCGACCTCGTAGCGGGGGGCGCCGAGCCGCTGGGCGGTGGCCCGCAGCACGCGGGCGCGCGGGTCCTCGGCGCGGTACACGCGGTGCCCGAAGCCCATCAGCCGCTCGCCCTTGTCGAGGACGTCCTTGACGTACGCCGTGGCGTCGCCCGAGCGCTCGACGCCCTCGATCATGTGCAGCACCCGCGACGGCGCGCCGCCGTGCAGCGGCCCGCTCATCGCCCCCACGGCACCGGACAGGCACGCGGCGACGTCCGCGCCGGTCGACGCGATCACCCGGGCGGTGAACGTCGAGGCGTTCATGCCGTGCTCGGCCGCCGACACCCAGTAGGCGTCGACCGCCTCGACGTGGCGGGGGTCGGGGTCGCCGCGCCAGCGGATCATGAACCGCTCGACGACCGTGCGGGCCTTGTCGACCTCGCGCTGCGGCACCATCGCGTGGTCCTGGCCGCGGGCGGACTGCGCGATGAACGACAGCGCCATCACCGAGGCGCGGGCGAGCTCCTCGCGGGCGGTGTCGACGTCGATGTCGAGCAGCGGCCGGTAGCCCCAGATCGGCGCCAGCTGGGCCAGGGCGCTCTGGACGTCGACGCGCACGTCACCGGTGTGCACCGGCAGCGGGAACGGCTCGGCGGGCGGCAGACCGGGGTTGAACTCGTTGTCGACGAGCAGCCCCCAGACGTTGCCGAACGAGACGTGCCCGACCAGGTCGGTGATGTCGACGCCGCGGTAGCGCAGCGAGCCGCCTTCCTTGTCGGGCTCGGCGATCTCGGTCTCGAAGGCGATGACACCCTCGAGCCCGGGGCGCAGGGTGGTGTCGGGGCTGGCGTCGGTCATGACGCTCCTCTCACTCGGCATCGAGTGCTGGGCCGCCCACTCGACGTCGAGTGCTGGGCCTGCGGACGATCGTTGCGGCACCAGTCTGCCTGCTCCGGCGCACCTAGAGTTCCACCCGTGAGCGAGCAGCCGATCCTCGACCCGACGGTCCGCGTCGGCTACCCCGGGGAGCACGCCCTGGACGACGTCAGCGGGCCGCCCCTGGCCCTGCTCGCCGCCTGGTGGGCGGACGCCGTCGCCGACGACCGGGTGGACGAGCCGGACGCCATGTCGCTGGCCACCGTCGACGACGCGGGCCACCCCGACTCGCGAATCGTGCTGCTGAAAGGGTTGTCCGCCAAGGGTTTCGAGTTCTTCACCCACACCACCTCTGCGAAGGGGCGCCAGCTCGCGCACGCGCCGTACGCCGCCCTGGTGCTGCTGTGGCACCCGATGCACCGCCAGGTGCGCGTGCGCGGGCCGGTCGAGCCGGTGTCGCGCGCGCAGGCCGCGGCGTACTTCGCGACGCGTCCGCGTGGGTCGCAGGTGGCGTCGTCCGCGTCACAGCAGTCCGCCGCGGTCGGCTCGCGGGCCGAGCTCGAGCAGGCGGTGGCCGACGAGCAGGCGCGCTGGCCCGACACCGGGTCGCCGTCCGACGTCCCGCTGCCCGAGCACTGGGGCGGGTACCGGGTGCGACCGGACACCGTCGAGTTCTGGGTGGGCCAGCCCTCGCGCCTGCACGACCGGATCCTGTTCTCGCGCAGCGGGTCCGGCGACCTGGACGACCCGACGTCCTGGACCCTCACCCGCCTCCAACCCTGACCCCCACCCAACGGCACTTGCGTCACTCTCTGCCGCCGCGCTCGCGAGCGACGCGGCACTTAGTGCAGCAAGTGCCGGTTGGGGGGCTGCACGCGGGCACGGAACAGCCCACGGGCTGGGCCGCTCGAGAGCGGCCCGGACCGCTGTGGACGTCAGCGGTGCACCCGTGGGCTGCGGTGGCTACCTGGATCTCGCCGGCCGGTCGGCCGGTCAGGGATGCGGGGCAACCCGTCCGATGTCCGACGGCTAGCGGGTAGCCACCTCACGTGTCCGTAAGTCATTCACGACTCGAACCACCTCCTCTCTCGTGTCCGAGAAACGTACGTCGGGGGGTGGCCGATCGGCAACGGGAAAACCGCGCCAGCGGTCGTCAGGTCAGGCGAGGTCCATCTGCAGGATCGGTGCCGTGGTCGGCCGGGTCGAGCCGCCGGCCGGCTCGACCGTCACGCCGAGGCGCAGCCCCGGCTGCACGCCGTGCGCCACGATGGCCGCGCGGGAGTCCAGCACCCCGACCGAGCGCGGCTGGCCGTCGCCGAGCACCCACAGCTGCAGGGCGTGGTCGTGGCCGACGTCCGGCAGGGTCTGTCCGACGAACACGGCGCTGCCCTTGGAGCGCGACACGATCGCCCGGGCGCTGATGCCCTGCTGCCCCTGGGCGCTCATCGTCTGGGCGTCGGGGGCCGCGAGCACCGAGGCGACCTCGGCTGCGGCGGTCTGCGCGAGCTGCACGCGGTGCTCCTCGCGGATGGCGACACCGCCCAGGGTGCCGGCCAGCACCACGAGGGCGGCGGCGACGGCGAGCAGGGCGCGCGACGTCGTCCGCGCCCTGCGCAGCATCGGCAGCACCCGGCCGGTCTCGGAGTCGGCGAGCGGGGTCTGCTGGCGGGTGCTGCGCACCTGCAGCATGATCCGGCGGCCGAAGTCCGGGTCGGGGGTGACCGCGGCGGCCAGGCCGAGGACCGCGGCGGTGGCGCGCAGACCCACGACCTCCTCGGCGCAGGCCTCGCACGAGCTCAGGTGCGCCTCGAAGGCGGCCCGCTCGTCGGCGTCCAGCGCGTCGACGGCGTAGGCGCCGGTCAGCAGGTGCAGGTCGGTGCTCATGCGGTCACCCCCAGGCAGTCGCGCAGGCGGATCAGTCCGTCGCGCAGGCGGGTCTTCACGGTGCCGAGCGGGGTGTCGAGCAGCTCGCCGACCTCCTTGTAGGTGTAGCCGCCGTAGTAGGCGAGCTGGACGGCCTCGCGCTGCAGGTCGGTCAGCCCACCCAGGCACCGGCGGACGGCCTGCTGCTCGAGCCGCACCTCGACCGCCTCGGACACCTCGTCGTACTCGCGGCCGAGGTCGCGCCGGCCGATCCGCTGGTCGCGGTCGGTCGAGGCCTGGGCCGAGCGCACCCGGTCGACGGCGCGCGCGTGGGCCATCGTCATGATCCAGGACGTCGCGCTGCCGCGGCCGGCGTCGAACCGGGTGGCGGTGCGCCACACCTCGAGCAGGACCTCCTGGGCGACCTCCTCGGACTGCGCGGGGTCGCGCAGCACGCGTCTGACCAGCCCGAGCACCGAGCCGCCGACCCGCCGGTACAGCGCCTCGAAGGCCGCGTCGTCACCGAGCGCGACCTGGCCGACGAGGTCGTCCAGGCTGGGCTCGGCCGCGCGGGGGGCGTCCGCGACGACGCCGAGGCGTCGGTCGGTGGCGGCCATGCGGCCCCCCTTCGAGAGTCGGTTCACGATGTGGCTTCCCCTCGTCTTCGCAGCCGAGGCGGCCGCGGATTGCCCGCCACGCGCTCAGCCCCGGATCTGCTGGAACCGCTCGAGCGCGTCCAGGCGCTCGGCGGCGTGGTCGACCACCCGCTGCGGGTAGCCGTGGTCGTACCCCTCGGCGTGCTCCCACGGCTGGTGCGCCGCGGCGCCGGGCAGGTGCGCCAGCTCGGGGACCCAGCGGCGCACGTACCCGCCGTCGGCGTCGAACTTGACCCCCTGCGAGACCGGGTTGAACACCCGGAAGTACGGCGCGGCGTCGGTGCCGCTGCCGGCCGCCCACTGCCAGCCGTGCTGGTTGCTGGCCAGGTCGCCGTCGCGCAGCCAGCGCATGAAGTGCCGCGCACCGTGCTGCCACTCCACGTGCAGGTCCTTGACCAGGAAGCTGGCGACGACCATCCGCAGCCGGTTGTGCATCCACCCGATCTCGCGCAGCTGGCGCATGCCCGCGTCGACGAACGGGAACCCGGTGCGGCCCTCGCGCCAGGCGTCGAACGCGTCGGCGGGCTCGTCGTACCGCATCCGCGCGTACGCCGGGCGCAGGTACTCGCGCGCGCTCGCCGGGTGGTGCCACAGGACGTCGGCGTAGAAGTCGCGCCAGGCCAGCTCGCTGCGGAAGACCTCGGCGCCGGGCCCGCTGCGTCGACCAAGGTCGGCGAGCAGCGTGCGGGGGTGGATCTCGCCGTACTTCAGGTGCGCCGACAGGCCCGAGGTGCCGTCCAGGTCGGGCCGGTCGCGCGCGCTGCCGTAGTCGGCGAGCCGGTCGTCGGCGAACCGCGCCCAGCGCTCGAGCGCGGCCTGCTCGCCGACGTCCGGCAGCTCGACGCCGGTCAGGTCGGGGTCGTCCGGCAGGTCGGCGGACTCGACCGTCCGCGCCCAGCGCAGCCCGGCGGGCGGCGCCCCGGCCGGCCCGGGCCCGCCGCGCTCGCGCCAGGCCCGGAAGAAGGGCGTGAACACCTGGTACGGCGTCCCGTCGGCCTTGGTGACCGTGCCGGGCCCCAGCACGTACGGCGTCCCCGTGCGCACCAGCGGACGCGCCCCCAGCGCGGCCTGGGTCCGCTCGTCGCGGGCCCGGCCGTACGGGCCGCTGTCGGCGCTGACGTGCACCGAGTGCGCGCCCAGCTCGTCGGCGACCGCGGGCACCACGGTCGCCGGGTCCCCCTCGCGCACCACCAGCGCCCCGTCCATGGACGCCGACAGCGACCGCAGCGAGCGCAGCAGCCAGGCCCGCCGGGGCGCCCCGGCCGGGCCCCACAGTGCGGGGTCGAGGACGAACAGCGGCAGGACGCGGCCGCCGTCGGCGGTGTCCGCGGCGGCGTGCAGGGCGGGGTGGTCGGTGAGCCGCAGGTCGCGGCGCAGCCACAGCACGGTGTCGGGCACGGCCCCGACGGTAGGCCCGCCCGCGAACCGGCGCACCACCGGCCGACCCGGTACCCGGCGTAGGCTCGGGGGGCCGTCGAGCGCAGCGAGGGGACCCCCGGGCATGACCGACCTGATCGACACCACCGAGATGTACCTGCGGACCATCTTCGAGCTGGAGGAGGAGGGGATCGTCGCGCTGCGGGCCCGGATCGCCGAGCGGCTGGGCCACAGCGGCCCGACCGTCTCGCAGACGGTGGCCCGCATGGAGCGCGCTGGCCTGCTCGTCGTCAGCGGCGACCGGCACCTGGAGCTCACCGACGACGGACGCGACAAGGCCACCCGGGTCATGCGCAAGCACCGGCTGGCCGAGCGGCTGCTCATCGACGTGATCGGCCTGGAGTGGAAGTACGTGCACGACGAGGCGTGCCGCTGGGAGCACGTGATGAGCGAGCGGGTCGAGCGCAAGCTGCTCGAGATCCTCGACCACCCGACCGAGTCGCCGTACGGCAACCCGATCCCGGGCCTGGCCGAGCTGGGGGTCACGGGCGACGGCGAGCCGTTCCGCACCGGGCTGCGCCCGCTGACCGACGTCGCCGGTCCCACCGCGGTCGAGGTGGTCGTGCGCCGGATCGGCGAGCCCGCCCAGGGCGACCCCGAGGCGCTGAGCCGGCTCGAGGCCGCCGGGTTGCGGCCGGGCCAGCGGGTGCTGGTGCGTCGGGTGGCCGGCGCGGTGCAGGTCAGCGGACCGCAGGCGAGCGACGCCGTCGTCTCGGACGCCGTCGCCGACCACGTGTACGTCGCGGCCACCGACCCGGCGGCCCACCCGGTCGCCGCGGCCGGCTGACCGGCCCCAACCGCTTCAGCCGCGGGCGGCAACCGCTTCAGCGCGGCGACCTGGCGCGGTATGTGACACGACCGTGACCTGAGCGGTAGGTTCAGGGCACTCCCCGGGCTGACCTGGGGACTCCTCGCGCGGACGCCGAGCTCTGCCACCGCGACCTGAGGATCGGCTCGACACCGCATGGCAGAGGCGGGGGACCCACGTTTTGGCGGGCGCCGGGCACACGTGCCGGGCGTCCTTGGGGTGAAGTTCGCGAGCGGTGGCCGAGGCCACCGGGACCGGACCGGGTGATCTCCCACCCGAACCCGACAGCTGACCCCGAAGGCGTCGGAGAGGCCCCTATCTTGACGTCCCGATCCTCGGGCCGGCACCGCGCGGCGCACCGCGCCCCGGCGACGACCGTACGGCCGCACCTTCCCCAGCTCACCCTCCCGCAGCTGACCCGATCGCAGCTGTCGGCCGGCCCGGTGGCCAAGGCCGGCGCGGTGATCGCCGTCTCGAGCGGCCTGGTCGCCTCGCTGGGCATGCAGGCCACGGCCGCACCGGTCACGTCCCAGCCGGCCACCGCCGCGTCGACGTCCGGGCGCGCCACGGCGGCCTCGCCGCTGACGTCGTCCCTCGCCTCCGGCGTGCCGGGCGCGCTGTCGGCGTCCGCCCGTGGCCGGGTCGCGACCGCCGACGCCACCGCCGGCGAGCAGGACGTCGACGCCCCGCAGTCGCCGATGGTGGCGCAGGGGCAGTTCGGCGAGATCGGCTTCACGGCCACCCCCGCGCCCAAGCCCAAGCCCAAGGCGGTCAAGGTCGCCCGGGCCACCACCCGCCCGTTCGCCGCGGTGAGCCGGTCGAGCACCCGCTCCGGTCTGCGGGTCAAGGCGGCGGACGCCGGCAGCACCGACGCCGGCGGCACGGCGTCGAACGGCTCCGGCCGGAGCCAGGCCCCGGCGACCGACACGCCCCCCGCGACCGTCGCCGCGGGCGCACCCGGTTCCGCCGACTTCGGTGCGGCCGTCATGGCGATCGCCGGGCGGTACGCCGGCACGGCTTACCGCTACGGCGGCACCACCCCTGCCGGGTTCGACTGCTCCGGGTTCACCTCGTACGTGATGCGGCAGGTCGGCATCTCCCTGCCGCGGACGTCGAGCTCGCAGCGGGCCGCGGCCGCCCGGATCTCGCGCAGCGAGGCGGTCCCCGGTGACCTGGTGTTCATGCCCGGCCACGTCGGGATCTACGCGGGCGACGGCATGATGTGGGACTCCCCGCGCACCGGTGAGGTCGTCTCACGGCGCGCGATCTACTCCTCGTCGGCGACCTACGGCAGGGTCGGCTGAGCGCCGCACCACCCGCTCCGACGACACCTGGCGCGCTCCTCGCGTGATTTCCCGGGCTTCTCGTCCTACGCTGATGCCGGTCCGTCACACCGGGCGGGTCGCTGAACAGGCGTGAGGCACGCCGCCGTGTCCCCGCTGCCAGCTGGGCCCCGTCGGCGAGGAAGGGGCCGAGCCCCGTGCGGACGTTGGTGCTCAACGCCGGCTACGAGCCGTTGTCGGTCGTGTCGTTCAAGCGGGCCGTCGTGCTCGTGCTCGCCGGCAAGGCGACCGTGCTCGCCGAGACCGGTGAGCCGCTGCGCAGCGCCGGTCTGGCGCTCGGCACGCCCTCGGTGATCCTGCTGGTGCGGTACGTCCGCGCCCCACGCCGGCACGCGGTGTCGGTCAGCCGCCGGGGGGTGCTGCGCCGCGACGGCCACCGGTGCGCCTACTGCGGCGGGGTCGCCTCCACCGTCGACCACGTCGTCCCCCGCTCGCGCGGCGGCGACGACGACTGGCTGAACCTGGTGGCCTGCTGCCTGCGCTGCAACGGCGTCAAGGGCGACCGGACGCCGACCGAGATGGGCTGGCGGCTGCGGGTGCGCCCGCACGCGCCGGTCGGAGCCGGGTGGGTGCTGCGCGGCACCGACAGCGTCGACCCGCGGTGGGAGGAGTTCCTCGCCGCCTGAGCCGGCGGCGCGTGAGCCTCAGCGCGGCGCCATCCGCAGGGCCCCGTCCATCCGGATCGTCTCGCCGTTGAGGTAGTCGTGGGTGACCACCATGACGACCAGCTGGGCGTACTCGTCCGGCCGCGCGAGCCGCGGCGGGAACGGCACGCCCGCGGCCAGGCCCGCGCGGAACTCCTCGCTGACCGTGGCGAGCATCGGGGTGTCGACGATGCCGGGCGCGATGGTGGCCACCCGGATGCCGCGCTGGGCCAGGTCCCGGGCCGCCGGCAGGGTCATCGCGGCGACCCCGCCCTTGGACGCCGCGTACGCGATCTGGCCGATCTGGCCGTCGAAGGCGGCGATCGAGGCGGTGTTGACGACGACGCCGCGCTGACCCGCGTCGTCCGCCTCGGTGGCCGCGATCGCCTCGGCCGCCAGCCGCATGACGTTGAACGTACCCACCAGGTTGACCATCACGACCGTGCGGAACAGGTCGAGGTCGTGCGGGCCGGTGCGGCCGAGCACCCGGGCGGCCGGCGCGACCCCCGCGCAGCTGACGACGATCCGCAGGGGCGCCGGCCCGGCGGCAGCGGCCCGGACGGCGGCGCCGACCTGCTCCTCGCTGGTGACGTCGGCCACCACCAGGCTCACCCCGGCGGGCGGCCGCGGGGCCGCCTCGATCGCCCTCGGCAGGTCGATCCCGGTGACCACCGCACCCTGCTCGGCGAGGGCCGCGGCGGTCGCCGCACCCAGTCCCGAGGCCGCGCCGGTGACCAGCGCGGCGGTTCCGGCGATCTGCATGAGGCTCCTGTCGTGGCGGGTGGGCCGTGGGGTGGTGCGGGGGCTCAGCGGGCGAGCTGGCGGCTGATCACCAGGCGCTGGATCTGGTTGGTGCCCTCGAAGATCTGCATGATCTTGGCCTCGCGCATGTACCGCTCGAGCGGGAAGTCGCGGGTGTACCCGTACCCGCCGAGCACCTGCACGGCGTCGGTCGTGACCTTCATCGCCGCGTCGGTCGCGACCAGCTTGGCCACGCTGGCGTGCCGGCTGTACGGGCGCCCGGCGTCGCGGCGGCGGGCGGCGTCCAGGTAGGTGGCGCGGGCCGAGTCGACCGCGGCAGCCATGTCGGCGAGCACGAAGCCCAGGCCCTGGTGGTCGATGATCCGACGGCCGAAGGTCTGCCGCTGCTTGGCGTAGGCCACGGCGTCGTCCAGCGCGCCCTGGGCCAGGCCCACGGCGACGGCGGCGATCCCGAGGCGGCCGGAGTCCAGCGCCGCGAACGCGATCGGCAGCCCCTGCCCCTCGTCACCGACCAGCCGGTCGTGGTCGAGGACGGCGCCGTCCCAGTGGGCGCTCGCGGTGGGCACGGCGCGCAGGCCCATCTTGTCCTCGGGCTTGGCGAACGCCAGCCCCGGCACCTGACCGGGGGTCAGGAAGCACGAGACCCCGCGGGTCGGGTCGCTGCCGGTGCGCGCGAACAGCGTGTAGAAGTCGGCGACCCCGCCGGCCGTGACCCAGGCCTTGGTGCCGGTGACCCGCCACCCGTCGTCCACCTTCTCGGCCCGGCAGGTCAGGGCCGCGGCGTCCGACCCGGCCTGCGGCTCGGACAGGCTGTAGGCCCCGAGCATCGAGCCGCCGAGCATGTCGGGCAGCCAGCGCCGCTGCTGCTCGGGGGTGCCGAAGGTGGCCAGCGGGAAGCACGCCAGCCCGTGCACGCTGACGGCGACAGCGACCGCCGCCCAGCGCGCACCGAGCTCCTCGAGCACCTGCAGGTAGACCTCGTAGGGCTGGCCACCGCCGCCGAGCTCCTCGGGGTAGGCCAGGCCCAGCAGCCCCGCGCGGCCCAGCGTGGCGAAGACCTCGGCGGGGAAGCGCTCGGTGGCCTCGTCGGCCACGACCCGCGGCGCGAGCTCACCGTCGGCGAGGTCGCGGGTGAGCTCGATCAGGTCGTGGGCCTCGGTCGTGGGCAGCATCCGGTCGACGCTCATGCAGGGCCTGCCACGGTGAGCCTCCTGGTGGTGGTGCGGATCCTGAGGTGGGACGTCGACGGGTGCCCCAGGCCGGACTTGAACCGGCGACCTACCGCTTAGGAGGCGGTTGCTCTATCCGCTGAGCTACCAGGGCGCCGTGCCAGGGTAGGTGACAGGGCTCAAGGTCGGCGTCCACCGTGCCGTTGTTCTCGGGGTGCGGGTCCTAGGGTGGGCCCAGGACGAGCGGGACGGGGTGCGTCGGTGGCAGTGAGCTGGCGCACCGCCGCGCTCCCCGCGCTGGACGTGGGCCTGGCTGCGTCGGCCGTGCTGGTCATCGGCCTGGGCGTGACCCGGCTGGTCACCGGCGGCGAGGGGTTGCACCCCCTGTCGCTGGTCGCCGTCGCGCTGCTGGTGCTGATGGGCCGCTACCCGCTCGTGCTGACCAACCGGGCCGGCGACGCCGTGATCGGGTTCGAGACCAGCGTGCTGGTCTTCCTGGCCTGCACGACACCCCTTCCCGAGGCGCTGACGTTGTGGTCGCTGGGCATGGTCATCGAGCACCTGATCGAGCGCCGTCCGCTGCGGGTGCGGGTGTTCAACATCAGCCTGACGGTCACCGGCGGCGCGCTGCTGCTGTGGATCAGCTCGCTGGTCGTGTACGGGAAGCAACCCCGGGGGGTCGAGCTCGCCGTGGTGCTGGCCGCCTGCGCGGTCTACTTCGCGTACGACCTGCTGCTCACCGGCACCTGGCTGGCGCTGGACTCCAAGCAGCCCCTCAGCAGCGCCCTGCAGTGGCGCACGGTGCCGCTCGGGCTGGTCTGCTTCCTGGCCGTCGACAGCATCGGCTTCCTCGGGTCGGTGCTCGAGCGCAAGGCCCCGGTCTGGACCCTCGGACTGCTCCTGGTGCCGATCGTCACCATCCTGCTCGCCGTCGACGCCGTCAGCCGGGCCCGGCTGTCCGAGAAGCGGCTCTCGGCGCTGTTCGAGGCCGCGGCGCAGGCCCCGGAGTGGGGTGAGGACGCCGCGCTCGAGCGCATCCTGGTCGAGCAGGCCACCACCGTGCTGCGGCACACGACCGCCGAGCTGCGGACGACGCCGGCGGGGCCCGACGAGCTCGGCAGCCCTCTGGTCATCGGGGGCCGCGAGGTGCGCCAGCTCGTCGTGCGCCGGGCGGCGCAGGCCCAGCCCTTCGACGACGACGACCGCCGGGCGCTGGAGGCGCTGACGTCGATCGCCGCCGCGTCGCTGGACCGGCACCGGCTCAACGAGCAGATGACCCACCTGGCCGGGCACGACTCGCTGACCGGCCTGGCCAACCGCCGGGTCTTCGGTGACCGGCTCGACGAGGCGCTGGCCGACGACGGCGGCAGCGCCGCGGTCGCGGTGCTGTTCTGCGACCTGGACGGCTTCAAGGCCGTGAACGACCGGCTCGGCCACCACGCGGGCGACGCCCTGCTCGTCGCCGTCGCCGGGCGCCTGCGCGGGTGCCTGCGCGACGGCGACCTGATCGCCCGCCTCGGCGGCGACGAGTTCGCGGTGCTGCTGACCGGCGTCGACGCACCGGCCCGGGTGCTGCGCACGGCTGAGGCGATCCAGGCCTGCTTCCTCGAGCCGTTCTCGCTGGACGACGGTCTGGCCGCCGTGGGGGTCAGCATCGGCGTGGCCCACGGCTCGCCCGGCGAGTCGGGCACCGACCTCCTGCGCTGCGCCGACACGGCGATGTACCGCGCCAAGGCCCTGGGCAAGGGACGCACCGAGCAGCTGCCGGCGCGCCGCAGCGACGACCTGGCGCCGCTGGTCGTCACCCAGCCGTAGCCGCGCCGACCCGCTCGCGGGCGGCGGTGGCGCGCCGGCCGGCCGGCCGGCCGGGCCGCTGGGTGCTGAACGGCGGTCGCGGGTCGACCAGCGCCGACACCCGGCCCGCGCCACGCCACAGCCGGGCGACGACGTCCGCGTCCTGCGGCGTGACCAGGTTGCCCATCAGCCGCAGGGCGAGCGTCATCAGCGCCCGCGAGCGCATGCCGACCGGCCCGGCCGCCGGCAGCAGACCCGGCACGGTGATCAGGCCCGCCAGCCGCCGGGCGATCGAGAAGGCCTCGCCGTAGTGCTCGCGCAGCACCGCCGGCCAGGCCGCGCCCAGGTGGTCGGTGCTCGTCAGGAGGTCGACGACCAGCCGCCCGGTCTCCAGGCCGTAGTCGATGCCCTCGCCGTTGAGCGGGTTGACGCACCCCGCGGCGTCGCCGACGAACGCCCAGTTGGTGCCCGCGACGCCCGAGACCGCCCCGCCCATGGGCAGCAGCGCCGACCACGGCGAGCGCACGGGACCGCTCAGCCGCCAGTCCTCGCGCCGCTGCTCGGTGTAGACGCCGAGCAGCGGCCGCAGCGCCACGTCGGCCGGGCGCCGCGCCGTGGCGAGGGTCCCCACCCCGATGTTCACCTGTCCGCCACCGAGCGGGAACACCCAGCCGTAGCCCGACAGCAGCTCGCGGTCGGCGCCGCGCAGCTCGAGGTGGCTGCTGATCCACGGGTCGGTGCTGCGGGCCGAGTCGACGTAGCCACGGACGGCGACGCCGTACGCCGTGTCGCGGTGCCACTCCCGGCCCAGCACCCGGCCGAGCTGGCTGCGGGCGCCGTCGGCGACCACGAGCCGGAGGCAGGCGACGGTGAAGCTCTGGCCGTCCCGGGTGAACACGACGCCGGTCACCCGCTCGCCGTCGCGGACGACGTCGACGGCCTGGGCGCCCTGCAGCGCGCCCGCCCCGCTGGCCAGGGCGACGTCGCGGATGGTGGCGTCCAGCTCGGTGCGGGGCACCGCGCTGCCGTGGGCGGGCAGCGACCCACCGGGCCAGGGCAGGTACAGCTCCTGACCGAATCCCGCTGCCCGCAGACCCCAGTTGGCGGGCCGGCCGGTCAGCCACGGTCCGAGGCCCAGGCGGCGCAGCTCGGCCACCGCGCGCGGGGTCAGCCCGTCCCCGCACGCCTTGTCGCGCGGGAAGACCGCGCGGTCGGCCAGCAGGACGTCGAGTCCAGCGCGCGCCGCCCAGGCGGCGGCCGCCGACCCGGCCGGCCCGGCACCGACGACGAGGACGTCGGTCGAGGCCGGGGGCGGCTCGTGGACGGTGCTGCCGCTGACCTGACCGGGGTGTGTCACCACCCGATTGTGCCCCTGCCCGCAGGCCGGTGTCGCAGGCGGACACGGTCCGGCCACGGTGTGGACCACCGCGCCACGGGCCGTGACCTGGCGCGGTTCGCGCCGAACTGCTTGACGTCGCAACCAGCCCCCCGTCATGATCATCTCGACGGTGCGCACCGCTTGCCCCCCTGCGTGGTGCGCACCGTCAACCAGTGGTGGCCGGTTAGCCTCGGGGAGTGGACGAGGACCTGACCCGCGCCGAGCGGGTCGAGCGGGCAGCCGCCTCCTGGTCCGGGCAGCTGGACGACCGCGGTGGCCCGCAGTCCCTGCAGCCCGGGGGCGCGCCGGACCTCACGCTCGACCTCACCCACGCGCACCCGAGCGGCCTGGCGATGCTGCTGGCCGGCCGCCCCACCCGGCTCTCGGGCCTGGTGCGCGAGGTCGAGGCGCTCGCCGACGCCCGCACCCGGGCCCGGGCGATCCGCGCCGCCACCCTCGAGGTCGCGCAGGAGCGGGGTCTGGACGTCGGGTGGCTGGCGATCGGGCTGGCCACCTGGGCGCCCACCGACGGCGGGCCCGCGCCGTCCGCCCCCGTGCTGCTGGTCGCGTGCACGTTGCGCCCCCGAGGCGCCGCCGGCGAGGACTTCGACGTCGACCTGGGCACCGACACCGAGCTCAACCCGGTGCTGCTGCACCGGCTCGCGACCGAGCACGGCATCGACCTGGACGCCGACCTGGTCGCCGACCTGGCCCGGGGCGGCGCGCCCGGGGCCGAGGGACTGGACCCCGGCCCGGCGCTGCGCCGGGTGGCGCAGGCCTGCTCGGCGGTGCCGCACTTCACCATCGAGCCGCGCCTGGTGGTGGGCACCTTGGACCTCGCCGCCCCGGCCCGTCGCGCCGACCTCACCGCGGCGCACGACCTAGCGGCGCACGACGTCGTGGCCGCCCTGGCCGGCGACCCCGGGGCGCTCGCCGCCCTGGCGGCGGCCACCGACCCGGGCTCGTCGCGGTCGCCGGTCGCGCCGCCGGCGCCGTCCGGCCACGAGCCCCTGGTACTGGACGTCGACACCGCCCAGGCCGCCGCCGTCGCCGCCGTCCGCACCGGGTCGCACCTGGTCCTGCAGGCCCCGCCGGGCACGGGAGCGACCCAGACCGTCGCGGCCCTGGTGGCCGCGCTGGCGGCCGACGGGCAGCGCACGCTGCTCGTCGCGGACAAGCGCGCGGCGCTGGACTCGGTGCTGCAGCGCCTCGCCGAGGTCGGGCTGGGTGACCTCGTGCTCGACCTGCCCGACGGCGGCGCCGGGCGGCGCCGGATCGCCGACGCCCTGACGGCCCACCTCGCGCGGGCCGACGCCCGCGTCGCGGCCTCGGCCTCGGCCCCCGCGGACGCGGCGCCCGCCAACGTCGACGACCTCGCCGACCAGCTGGCCGCCCACACCCGCGCGCTGCACCGCGTGCGCGAGCCGTGGGGGGTCACGGCGTACCAGGCCCAGTGCGCCCTCGCCGAGCTGACGGCCCGGCGTCCGGCACCGCGCTCGCGGGTCCGGGTGCGCGGCGAGGCGCTCGCGGGGCTGGACCGCGCCGAGCTCGGCCGGGTGCGCGAGCAGCTGCGCGCGGCCGCCGGCATCGGCGTCCTCGCGACCGGGCCGGACGACGACCCGTGGTTCGGCGCCCGGCTGACCAGCGCAGAGCAGACCGAGCAGGCCCTCGCGGCGGTGACCGAGCTCGTGCAGCATGCCCTGCCGGTCGCCCGCGAGTGGATGCGCCTGCTGCTGGACGAGGCCGGCATGGCCCCCGCGCCGACCGTGGCCGCCTGGGGGGTGACCCTGAGCCTGGTCGGTGCGGTGCGCGCCAGCCTCGAGGTGTTCTCGCCCGCGGTGTTCGACACCCCGCTCACCGACCTGGTCGCAGCGACCGCCGGCGCCCGCTGGCGGGCCGAGCACGGGATCGTGCAGGGGTCGCTGCTGCGCCGCCGGCTGCGGCGCCAGGCCCGCGGGCTGCTGCGCCCCGGCGCCCCGCCGGCCGACCTGCACGCGGCGCTGGTGGCGGCCGGCGAGCAGCGCGAGCGGTGGCAGCGGGCCGTCGGGCCCGGCTCGCGCCCCGCGCTGCCCAGCGGGCTGGACGAGACCGTGCGGGCCTACCTCGACGTCGCCGAGCCACTGGCGCGGCTGAGCGAGCAGCTCGCGCAGACCGCGGCCGGCGGTGAGCTCGCCGACCTCGACGTCGACCTGCTCGCCGGCCGGCTCGCGCTGCTGGCCGAGCGCACACCGGGTCTGACGCTGGCGCCACCCACGGTGGCCCTGCGCGAGCGGCTGCGCGCCGCGGGGCTCGAGCCGCTGCTGGCCGACCTGGCCCGCCGCGGGGTCGGGCAGGACCAGGTCGGGGCCGAGCTCGACCTGGTCTGGTGGACCTCGCTGCTCGAGCACGTCGCCACCGGCGACCCGGCGTACGGCGCGCACGACGGCGAGCGGCTGCGGCGGACGGCGGCGGCGTACGTCGATGCGGACCGGCGGCAGGTGTCCGCCGGTGCCGCACGCGTGCGCCGGCTCACGACCGACCGGCTGCGCGCCGCCCTCGCGGCCCACCCCGACCAGGGCGCGCTGCTGCGCGGTGAGGCCGACCGCAGCCGGCGGCACCGCCCGCTGCGCGACCTGGTCCGCGAGTGCTCAGACGTCCTGCTCGCGGCGGGCCCGTGCTGGGCGCTGAGCCCGCTCGCGGTCGCGCAGGTGCTGCCGCCTGGGGTGCTGTTCGACGTGGTGGTCGTCCTGGAGGCCTCGTCGGTGCCGGTGGCCGAGGCCGTGTCGGCGATCAGCCGCACCCGCCAGGTGGTGCTGGTCGGCGACCGCCACCAGCTGCCGCCGTCCGGTGGGCTCGCCTCGGTGCTGGACGCCGGGTCGGCCGTGCTGCCGGTGCTGCACCTGGACCGCGACCACCGGTCGCAGGACGAGCGGTTGCTCGCCTTCGCCGACCAGCAGGCGTACGGCGGCCGGCTGGTCACGGTCCCCGGTGCGGTCGGTGACGACGTCCTGCGCCTGGAGCAGGTCGAGGGCACCGGGCCGGTCCCGGTGGGCGACGAGGCGGTCGAGAGCACCGAGGCCGAGGTCGACCGCGTCATCGACCTGGTGGTCGCGCACGCCCGGCGCCGCCCGCACGAGTCGCTCGGCGTCGTCACCGTGACCCGGCGGCACGCCGCGCGCATCCAGGACGCGCTGCGCCGTGAGCTCGCCGTCCAGCCCGATCACGCCACCCTCGCCGGGTTCTTCGCCGACGACCGGCCCGAGCCCTTCTTCGTCAAGGACCTCGAGCGGGTGCAGGGCGACGCGCGTGACGCCGTGGTGCTGACGATCGGGTTCGGACGCACCCCGCACGGGCGGGTCCTGCACCGGTTCGGCCCGCTCACGACGGACGGCGGCGAGCGCAGGCTGACCGTCGCGACGACCCGCGCCCGCCGCCGGATGACCGTCGTCAGCGCCTTCGGGGCCGACGACCTGGACCCCGAGCGGCTCACCGCACCCGGTGTGCGGATGCTGCGCGACCTCCTGGCGCACGCGGCCGCGGGTGGACCGCCGGCCGCCGCCGGTGCGGCGTCGACCGACCCGCTGATGGCCGACCTGGCCACCCGGCTGCGCGCGCAGGGGCTGGTCGTCCGCGAGGGCCACGGCAGCTCCAGCGGCCGGATCGACCTGGCCGTCGGGGTGGACGACGGCAACGACCGGCTGCTGGTGGCCGTCGAGGGCGACGGGCCGGCGTACGCGGCGATGGCCACGACCCGCGAGCGCGACCGGTTGCGGGTGCAGCACCTGCAGCGGCTGGGTTGGATGCACCTGCGGGTGTGGTCGACCGACGTGTTCCGCGACCCCGCCCGCGAGGTGGCCCGCGTCCGCGCCGCCGTCCACGGCGCCGTCCGGGCCGCCGCGCCGGTCCTGCCGCCGGCCCCGCCGGCATCGCAGACCCAGCAGCCCCCGCAGCCCCCGGCGGCGCCGTCCGCACGCTCCCGCGACGACGACCACGAGCGGTGGCTGCTCGAGCAGCGCCCCCCGCACTGGGACTGACCGCCGCACCCAGCGTGACGACGGGCCTCAGCCCCGACCGGACGCGACGCTCGGTGACCTGGACGCCGCGCTCGACGACCTGGCCACCGGGCACCGCCCGCCCGCCCCTCGACCTCGGCAGCCGGCGCGGTGGGCACGGCCCACGCCTACCCCCGCTGGGCCTTGAGCAGGTCGCGGATCTCCTGCAGCACGATCACGTCCTCGGCGGGTGCGGCCGGCTCGGGCTCGGCGCCGGCCTTGCGCATCGCCATCAGCCGGTTCACCGGCACCACCACGACGAAGTAGACGACGGCGGCCACGATGACGAAGTTGATCACCGCGGTGATCAACGCTCCGACGTCCACGAAGGTCTCGGGCCGTCCGGCCCGCAGGGTGGGGCCGAAGCCGTAGCTGCTGCCGCCGCCCAGCGCGGCGATCAGCGGCTTGACGATGCTGCCGGTGAACGCGCCGACGACGGTGGCGAACGCGGCACCGATGACGACGGCGACCGCGAGGTCGATCACGTTGCCGCGCACCAGGAAGTCCTTGAAACCCTTGATCATGGGCCGAACCTAGCGCCTGCCGGCCGGGTCGGACGGCCCCGCCTGCAGGGTGATCGACAGCGGACCGCGGGCCGCCGCCCCGGCCAGGGCCGCGGCGTCCGGCGCCCTGACGGCGAGCACCAGCAGGGCCCCGCCGCCGGTCTCGGCCGGCCCCAGCAGGTCGCCGCGGGTGGGCGAGGGCCGGGCCAGCACGACGGCCGAGCGCACCACGACCTCGGCGTCGCGCCCGGCCGTGGTGGCGAGCAGCACGTCGACCCGGTCGCCGGGCGCCGCGAGCGCGGCGGCGGCCGGGTCGGCCACCCGCACCGGTGCGCCGACCAGGCCGGCGTCCTGCCCGGCCAGCAGCCCGGGCCCGACCAGCCGGACGTCGGTGAGCACCTCGCCGGCGCGGGCGCCGGCCGCGAGCACCCGGCCGCTCGCGGCGGCCAGGGTCAGCGCGCCACGCGGCACCGTGGCGGGTGGACGACGGTCGGTGCGCAGGTCACCGGGGCCGAGCACGACACCGGCGGGCCGGTCGCGGGTCAGCACCACCGCCGCGACGGTCTCGGCCGGGCCCGGGGCCAGGACGTGAACGGCCGCGGCGAGGGCCGTCGCGGCCAACCCGGCGCTGGCCAGCCGGCGCAGGCCGGTGCCCCCGCGGCGCAGGGGCACCCGCCGGGGGTCCGGCGGCGGGCGGCCCCACCGCAGCCGCTGCCGCAGCGGGCCGGCGAGGGCCTGGACGTCCACGGTCAGGGCAGGGTCAGGGCAGGGGTCGCGGCAGCGGCAGGCCGTCCAGCGCCCGCCGACACGGGCAGTCGTCGTCGGCGGGCAGGGCGGGGACGACTGCGGTGACCAGGGACTTCAGCCGCTCGACGTTGGCCGCGAACACCCGCAGCACCTCGTCGTGGGTGACGCCGTCGCCGCCCTCGACGCCGGCGTCCAGGTCGGTCACCAGGGCGATCGCGGTGTAGCACATCGCCAGCTCGCGGGCGATCGCCGCCTCGGGCATGCCGGTCATGCCGACCAGCGACCAGCCCGCCGCGGCGTGCCACCGCGACTCGGCCCGGGTCGAGAAGCGCGGCCCGTTGATGACGACCAGCGTGCCGCCGTCGGTGACCGGACGGCCGGCGCCGGCCGCGGCGCCCAGCACGGTGGCCCGGCCCCGGGCGCAGTAGGGGTCGGCCAGCGACACGTGCACGACCGGCCCGGTCTCGTCGTACAGGGTGTGCGCCCTACCCCACGTGCGGTCGACGACCTGGTCGGGGACGACGACGCTGCCCGGGCCCAGCTCGGGTCGCAGCGAGCCCACCGCGCACGGCGCCAGCACCTGTCGCACCCCGAGCGAGCGCAGCGCCCACAGGTTGGCCCGGTAGTTGACCTGGTGCGGCGGGTGGCGGTGGTCGCGGCCGTGCCGGGCCAGGAACGCCACCCGGCGTCCGTCGACCTCGCCCACGGTGACCGGGTCGCTGGGCTCGCCGAACGGCGTGTCGACGCTGACGTCGCGGGCGTCGGCGAGGAACCGGTAGAAGCCCGAGCCGCCGATGACGGCGATCTCGGCGCTGGGGGTGCTCATGGGGCGAGCCTAGGGTCGCGGACCGACATCGCGCCCGGGCGGGCGGCCGGCCTGTGGACGACGGCGGTGCGAGCGCAGCGCTCGCTCCTCACCCGGTGTCAGGGGGCCTCGGGCGCCGTCGCGGCCGCAGGCTCGGACCGGGGGATCTCGGACCTGCTGCGCACCGCCGAGCCCGACGGCGGGGTCAGCCGCACCGTCGCCGAGGCGCAGGCGTCCTGCTTCGGGCTGGGCGGGGACGCGAGGGTCAGGCCGCGGACTCCTTGGCGCCCTTGCTCGCGGGAGTGCTCGCCGGCTTGGCGGCCTCGGTCTTCGCCGGGGTCGCCGGGGTCGCCGTGGCGGGTGACGACGACGTCGACGTGGCGCCATCGCCCGAGGCGGCCGGCGCGCTGGTCTTGGTCTCGCCCGAGGACTCGCTCGCGCCCGACGTGCTGCGCGAGTCGTTGCGGTAGAAGCCGGACCCCTTGAAGACCACGCCCACCGAGCTGAACACCTTGCGCAGCCGTCCCCCGCAGACGTCGCACACGGTCAGCGCGTCGTCGCTGAACGCCTGGACGATCTCGAACCGGTTGTCGCAGGCGGTGCAGGCGTAGGGGTACGTCGGCATCGGGGGGCCTCCAGCGGGGCTGAGCCGGAATCTGGCACTCCGGCCGTTCGAGTGCCAAGTGTAGGGCGCCCGCTGCGGTGGTGCGGCCGGACGCCGGTGCCCGGGCGAGTGCCGGGCGATGACCGGTCGAGCGCCGGGTCAGCGTCGCGCGCGCCGGGTCGCGAACGTCGCGGCGGCCAGCAGCAGCACCAGCGCGCCGCCGGCGATCGCCAGGCCGGGCCCGCCGCCGGTGGCCGCGGGGGCGGCGCCGAGCGTCCCGTCGGTGACCGTCGGCGGTGCGGTGGTCGGGGCTGGGGTCGGTGGCGCGGTGCTGGACGCGATGGCCGGGGCGGTGCTGGACGTGGTGGTCGACCCGGTCTGCGGTGCGGTCGTGACCGCGGCGGGGGCCGCGACGGTGAACGTGAACGTGCCCGACACGGGGTGGGAGTCCGACGACACCGCCCGCCACACGGTGGTGTACCGGCCGGGTGGGGCGGGGGAGCGGAGCGCCTGGGTGACCGTCTGGCCCGCGACCACCGGCCGCCCCGCTCCGGCCGCGCCGCCGGGCCCGGTCACCGTCACCACCAGGCCGATGGTCAGCACCGGCTCGGCGAAGCGCAGCACCACCTCGCCGGGGGCGGTGACCGTGGCCGCGTCGCGCGGGGTGCTCGACGCCAGCTCGTCGTGGGCGCTGGCCGGCCCGGCCGTCGCGAGCCCCGCCGTCGTGACCGTGGCGACCAGCAGCGCCAGCGCGGTCAGCGCGGGCATGCGGCGGCGTCGGGTCGGGTGCACGCGGTCAACGGTAAGCCCGCCGCACCGGCGGGCAGAAGTCCCTGCCACGGTCGGTGGCCGTGCTCAGCGCAGCGGCCAGCGCCGGGTTCTGCCCGTCGGTGCGGCGGCGTCGTGGGCCCAGACGGCCAGCCTGCCGCCGCGGCTGACGGCGCGAAGCCGCGACTCGGTGGCCCCGCGCGCCGCCGAGGTCGTCACGACCAGGAGCTGGTCACCGCGCCGCAGGACGGTCCGCGGCCCCGGCACCGAGCCGGCGCCGTCGCGGACGACGAGGGTGATGTTGGCGCCGGCCGGCAGTCGCAGCTCGAACACCTCCAGGCCGTGCAGCCGCGAGTCGGCGCCGACCCGCACCTGCAGCACGTCCGCGTCCAGGGCCGCGAGCGGTGCGGCCTCGACGTCCAGGTCGCGGGTGTCGACCACCCCGGCGACGCCCAGCCGGCGGGCGACGGCGGGCAGGGTCGGCGCCTGCACGAGGGTGAACACCACGACCAGCGCGAAGACCAGGTCGAACAGCCAGCCCGTGCCCGGCACCCCGGACGTCACCGGCACGGTCGCGAGGACGACGGGCACCGCCCCGCGCAGACCCGCCCACGACAAGAACGCCTGGTGCCGCCACGGCATCCGCAGCGGTGTCAGCGACACCAGCACCGACAGCGGCCGCGCCACGAGCAGCAGCACCAGGCCCAGGACGAGGGCGGGCACCAGCTGCGCGCCGAGCCGCGAGGGGGCGGCGAGCAGCCCGAGCAGCACGAACAGCCCGATCTGCGCGAGCCAGCCCAGGGACTCGGCGAACCCGCGGACCGCGGCGCCGTGCGGCAGGTGGGCGTTGCCCAGCACCAGACCCGCGAGGTAGACGGCGAGGAACCCCGAGCCGTGCAGGGCCGCGGCGCCGGCGTACGCGAGGACGGTCAGGGCGACCACCCCCAGCGAGAACAGCGCGGACGACGGCAGCTGCAGCCGCCGCAGCAGCTGGGCCCCCAGCCACCCGACGGCCAGACCGGCGCCCGCGCCGACGGCCAGCTCGACGGCAGCCAGGCCGACCAGCGCCCACCACGGTCGGGTGTGGTGGTCGCCGACAGCGGCCTGCGCGAGGGTAACGACGAGCAGGACGACGGGTGCGTCGTTCAGCCCGGACTCGGCCTCGAGCACGCCCGCGAGGCGCGGGTGGATCGGCACCCGGCGCAGCACCGAGAACACCGCCGCCGCGTCGGTCGAGGACAGCACCGCGCCGACGAGCAGCGACACCGTCCAGCCCAGCGACAGCAGCAGGTGGGTGGCGGTGCCCACGACCCCCACCGACACGACGACGCCGACGGTCGACAGCACCGCCGCCGGGCCGATCGACGAGCGCACCCCCGACCACCGGGTGGTCAGCCCGCCCTCGGCCAGGATCAGCACCAGGGCTCCGTAGCCGAGCACCTGGGTGAGGGCGGCGTCGTCGAACCGGACGCCGAGGCCGGACTCGCCCAGGGCCACGCCGAGGCCGAGGTAGAGCAGCAGCGAGGGCAGGCCTGAGCGCAGCGACAGGCGCACCGCGGCGATCGCGACGAGCACGACGAGGGCGCCCACGAGCAGGCTGCGGTCGAGCAGCTCGACCGTCATCGGCGGCACCGGGGACGGTTCGTGGGGCGGGGGCGCGGGCTCATCGGCTCCTGCCTCGTGGCGTCGTCCGGCTGTCGGTGACGTGGCTTAGTCTCGCAGCGTGTCCCGAGTCGTGGTGGTCCGTCGCGTCGCGGTCGGCGTGGTCGTGACCCTCGTCCTGCTGGCGATCGTGCTGGCGGTGGGCGTGACCTCGGTCGTGCGCCGGCCCTTCGCCCAGCGCGGCGGCACCCTGGCCCTGCCGGGGCTGAGCGCCCCGGTGACCGTGCGGCGCGACGAGCAGGGCGTCCCCCAGCTGTACGCGAGCGACGCCGACGACCTGTTCACCGCGCAGGGGTTCGTCCACGCCCAGGACCGCTTCTTCGAGATGGACCTGCGCCGCCACGTCACCGCGGGCCGCCTGTCCGAGCTGGTCGGCAGCAGCGCGACCGCGCTCGACACCGACAAGGCGGTGCGCACGCTGGGCTGGCGCCGCGTGGCCGAGAGCGAGCTGCCGCTGCTCGCCCCCCGCACCCGGCGCTACCTGCAGGACTACGCCAACGGCGTCAACGCCTACCTCGAGTCGCGCTCGCCCTCGCAGATCGCGGTCGAGTACGCCGTGCTCGGGCTGGGCGAGGCGGCGGTGCGGATCGAGCCGTGGACCCCGGTCGACTCCCTCGCCTGGCTCAAGGCGATGGCGTGGGACCTGAAGAGCAACTACGCGGACGAGGTCACCCGGGCGCGCCTGTCGGCCACCCTGCCCGTCGCGCGCATCAACCAGCTCTACCCGCCCTACCCGGCCGACGTGCGCGCCCCGATCGTGGCCGCCCGGCCGCCGGGCGTGGCCACCGACGCACCCGGCGGCGCCACCGTCGCGGCGGTGGCGAGCGACGTGCCCCCGGCCGTCCTGGACGTCAGCCGCAGCGCCGCGGGGGCGCGCGCCCTCGCCCTCGCCCAGCAGGGCCTGGACGCCGTGCCCGCGCTGCTCGGCCGCGGCAGCGACGTCGGGTCCAACTCGTGGGTCGTCGCGGGCGACCGCACCACGACCGGCAAGCCGCTGCTGGCCAACGACCCGCACCTGTCGCCGTCCGTGCCCGGCATCTGGTACCAGATGGGCCTGCACTGCACCACGGTCGGCGACGCGTGCCCGTTCGACGTCGCGGGGTTCACCTTCTCGGGGTTCCCCGGCGTGGTGATCGGGCACAACGCCCGGGTGGCTTGGGGTTTCACGAACCTGCCGTCCGACGTCACCGACCTCTACCTCGAGCGCGTGGTCGCCGGCCGGGTCGAGCGCGACGGGGCGTACGAGCCCCTCGTCACCCGGCCCGAGGTGATCAAGGTCCGCGGCGGGGCGGACGTGACGATCACCGTCCGCTCGACGCGGCACGGCCCGATCGTGTCGGACGTGCTGGACGACGTGCGCGCCGCGGGCCGCCAGCTGGTCGTCGACGGCACCCCGGACTCGGTCACCTACGACGTCGCCCTGTCGTGGACCGCGCTGACGCCCGGCCGCACCGCGGACGCGGTGTTCGCGCTGGACCTCAGCGCCGACTGGGCCCAGTTCCGCGCCGCCGCCGAGCAGTTCGAGGTCCCCGCGCAGAACCTGGTCTACGCCGACGTCGACGGCACCATCGGCTACCAGGCGCCCGGCGTCGTCCCGGTCCGCGAGGGGTTCGACGGCAGGTGGCCGGTGCCGGGGTGGCTCAGCGCGTACGACTGGAAGGGGCGCGTGCCGTTCGCGCGGCTGCCCACCGAGGTCGACCCGCCCGACGGGATCATCGTCGCCGCCAACCAGGCCGTCACCGCAGGCACCGGTCCGTTCCTGACGACGGACTGGGACTTCGGCTACCGGTCGCAGCGGATCCGCGACCTGCTGCAGCACGACCCCGCTCGCAAGCTCAGCCCGGCCGACATGGCCAGGTTCCAGCTCGACACGACGAACGGGATGGCCCGCACCCTGGTGCCGGTGCTGCTGCGCACCCGCCTCGGCCCCCGCGACGCGTTCACCGAGGAGGCGCGCGACCTGCTCAAGGGCTGGGACCTCACCCAGCCGCCGGACTCGGCGGCGGCGGCGTACTACAACGCCGTGTGGCGCAACCTGCTGCGGCTGGGCTTCGACGACGAGCTCGGTCCGGGTCTGGCGGCCGACGGCGGTGGGCGCTGGTCCGAGGTGGTCACCCTGCTGCTGGCCCGCCCCGGCGACCCGTGGTGGGACAACCGGGCCACGCCCGGCCTGGTCGAGACCCGCAACGAGATCGTGCGGCAGGCCATGGTGTCGGCCCGGATCGAGCTGACCAAGGCACTGGGCAAGGACCCCGCCCGCTGGCAGTGGGGCCGGCTGCACCGCCTCACCCTGGAGCACCCCGTGCTGGGCGGCGACACGGTGCCGGCCCCCGTGCGCGCGCTGGTGAACCGCGGCCCGTACGACCTCGGCGGCGGCTCGGCGATCGTCGACGCCACCGGCTGGACGGCGTCGAAGGGGTACGCCGTCGACCGGGTGCCCTCGATGCGGATGGTCGTCGACCTCGCCGACCTCGACCGCTCGCGCTGGGTCAACCTCACCGGGGCCTCGGGCCACCCCGGTGACGCGCACTACGCCGACCAGACGCAGGCCTGGGCGCAGGGCCGCACCTACGCGTGGCCGTTCAGCCCCGCGGCCGTGACCGCCGCGACCGACGACGTCCTGCGCCTCACCCCGGGCTGACCGGTGGGCTGACCCGCACGGTGACGGTGGGGGTGACGACGACGTGCACCGGCCGGTCGTGCGCCTGCACGGGCACCGGCTCGTCCAGCAGCTCACCGTCGTGCACCAGCGCCACGACCAGCGCGTCGGCGCCCACCCGCGCCAGCGCCCGGTCGTAGCTCCCGCCGCCCTGCCCGAGGCGGCGGCCGCAGCGGTCGGCGGCCAGCGCGGGCACCACGACCACCTGGGCGTCCGCTACCGCGGCGGCCCCGAGCCGCGGGCCACCGGGCTCGAGCGCACCCGGGCCGGCCCCCGGACGGCGCCCCCCGTCGTCCAGCGCCCAGTCCAGGTCGAGGTAGGGCAGCACCACCGGCAGCAGCACCCGCACTCCGCGGGCTCGCAGCCCCTGGACCAGGACGTCGGTGGAGGGCTCGAGCGGCCCGGCGACGTACGCCGCGACGGTGGTGGCTGCGACGACCTCGGGCAGGGCGAGCACCCGGGCGGCGAGCGCCGGGCCCTCGTCCGGTCGCGCACCGAGGGCGCGACGGGCGGCCCGCAGGCGGGCCCGCAGGCTCGCCTTGGGATCGGCCTGCCGGTCGACGCGGTCCGCGGGTGTCCCCGGGTGGCGGTGACGCGGGCGCGGCATCCGTGTCACGATGCCACGGCAGTGCGAGCGCGGGGAGGGTGGATGACGTCGGTGCGGTCCCGGCTCGCGATGACCCTCGTCGTCGTCCTGGTGCTCCCGGCGATCGCTGTGATCGTGGCCATCGGGGTGCGCGCTCCCGCGCAGGCTCGCGCTGCCGCCTCGGCGAACATGCGGACCACGGCGCGGGCGGTGGCCCTGTCACTGACCACCCGGTGCCTGGCGCTGGGTGAGAGCGCACGGGCGCTCGCGCTGCAGGCCGGAGCGCCGAACCTGGCCGCCGCGGCCACTGAGGCCACCCGCCGCCAGGACTCCGCCTTCGCGGCGCTGGTCCGCGACGGGCGGGTCGTGGCGTCCTCGGGTCAGCTGCCCGCAGACCTGTCGCCCAGCCAGCTGACCGCCCTGAGCTGCACCCGCCGCCTGGGAGAGGCCGGGCCTGCGGTCGCCGGCTCGCCGGTGCTGCTGGAGGTCGTCCCCGCCACGGACGCGACCGGCAAGGCGCTCGGCCAGGCGGTCGTCGGCCAGGTCATCGACGTCGATGCGCTGGGCGCGGTCGCAGCCACGCTCGATCTGCGGGACGGGACGGCGGTAGCCCTGCAGTGCCCGGACGGGCGCGGCGTCGCGAGCGGCGTCACTGACCCGGGGACGATCTCGGCGCTGCGGACCGCGGCCGGAGCGGGCCCGCTCAGCCAGCGGATCGAGGCGTGGCAGGTCGCCCGGGTGGCTGCCAGGCCCGGACAGGGGTGCAACGTCGCGGCGGCGGTGCAGCCGGCCGCCGGCGGCAAGCAGATGAGGTGGATCATCGCCGTCCTCCTCCTCGGCCTCGCCGTCGCGGCGTGGCTGGTGGTGCGGGTGGCCGACAGCCTGACCCGGCCGATCCTGGCGCTGACCGAGGCCGCCGAGCGCGTGACGCGGGGTGACCTCACGACGCGCACCCAGGCGCAGGGCAGCAGCGAGCTGGACCGGCTCTCGGACGCGTTCAACCACATGACCGACGAGCTGCAGGCCAAGCTCGGCGAGCTCGAGTCCAGCCGCAACCTGCTGCGCGAGAACGTCGGTCGCCTCGGCGACACGCTGCAGCGCACGCACGACCTGGACGGCCTGCTGATGACCGTGCTCGGGGCGGCCGCCTCGGCCACCGTCTCGCAGCGCGCCACGGTGTGGCTGGTCGAGGGCGGGTCGGTGGTCGCGCGGGTGTCCTCGCCCGCCGGTGCCCCCCGCCCGACCACCCGCCGCCTGCCGCTGGGCACCGAGCTGGCCGGCGTCGTCGCCGCCGACGGGCTGCCCCGGCGGCTCGGTCACGGCCAGGGCGACAGCACCACCGTGCTCGGCGGCCCGGCGCTGGCGGCACCGCTGCGTCGCGGCCACCACGTGCTCGGCGTCATCGTGGTCGAGCGAGACCCCCAGCAGCCCGCGTTCGACGCCGACGACGAGGCGATGCTCGTCTCGCTCGCCGGGCCGGCAGGCATCGCCGTCGACAACGTCATGCTGCACCGCGAGGCCCAGCGGCTGTCGGTCACCGACCCGCTGACCGGTGCCGGCAACCTGCGGCACATGACCACGACGCTGGCCCGCGAGGTCGAGCGCGCCACCCGGTTCCAGCGCCCCCTGTCGCTGCTGCTGCTCGACCTGGACTTCTTCAAGAACGTCAACGACACCTACGGGCACACCGTCGGTGACGCCGTCCTGCGCGAGCTGGCCCGCCGTCTGGCCTCGTGCGTGCGCGAGGTCGACGTCGTGGCCCGCTACGGCGGCGAGGAGTTCGTCGTGGTCACCCCCGAGACCGACATCGAGGGGGCCGAGCGGCTGGCCGCCCGGATCTGCGAGGCGGTGCGCGAGGAGCCGTTCGTCGTCGGCGACGACGTCGTCCAGGTCACCGTGTCGGTGGGCATCGCCTCGCTGCCCCAGCACGGCAGCGCCAGCGGCGACCTGGTGCGGGCCGCCGACGAGGGCCTGTACGCCGCCAAGCACGCCGGCCGCGACCGCTACCGGGTCGCCTCGAGCGGCGAGCCCGCTCCCGCTGGTGACGTCACCGTCGACCGGTAACGTTCGCGGGCATGACCCCCGAACCGACGACCGCCAGCCGGTCGATCACCAAGGCCGTCATCCCCGCGGCCGGCATGGGCACCCGCTTCCTGCCTGCGACCAAGGCCATCCCCAAGGAGATGCTGCCCGTCGTCGACCGCCCCGCGATCCAGTACGTCGTCGAGGAGGCCGTCGCGGCCGGCCTCGAGGACGTCCTGATGGTCACCGGCCGCAACAAGGGCGCCCTCGAGGACCACTTCGACCGCCACTGGGAGCTCGAGCAGGTGCTCGAGGCCAAGGGCGACCAGCACCGCCTGGCCCGGGTGCGCAGCTCGACGGTGCTCGCCGACGTCCACTACGTGCGCCAGGGCGACCCCCGCGGGCTGGGCCACGCGGTGCTGTGCGCCGAGAAGCACGTGGGTGACGAGCCGTTCGCGGTGCTGCTCGGCGACGACCTGATCGACGCGCGCGACCCGCTGCTGAGCACCATGCTCGCGGTGCGCCAGCAGTACGGCGGCAGCGTCGTGGCCCTGCTGGAGGTGCCGCCCGAGCAGGTGCACCTGTACGGCTGCGCCGCCGTCGACCCGGCCGACAGCGACGGCGACGTGGTGCGGGTGACCGGGCTGGTCGAGAAGCCGGACCCCGACCAGGCCCCGAGCAACCTGGCCGTCATCGGCCGCTACGTGCTCGACCCGTCGGTCTTCGCGGTGCTGCACCAGACCCCGCCCGGGCGCGGCGGCGAGATCCAGCTCACCGACGCCCTGCAGACCCTGGCGGCCTCCGACCAGCCCGGCGGCGGCGTGCGGGGCGTCGTGTTCCGCGGCCGGCGCTACGACACCGGTGACCGGCTGGACTACCTCAAGGCCGTCGTGCAGCTGGGCGCCGAGCACGACGAGCTCGGCGCCGACTTCTCCGCCTGGCTCGAGCAGTGGACGGCGCAGCGGCGGTGATCAGCCTCGACGACCACCTGCGGCGCTGCCTGGACGGGGTCGCCGCGCTGGCGCCGGTCGAGCTCGACCTGCTCGACGCGCAGGGCTGCGTCCTCGCCGCCGACGTGGTCAGCCCGCTCGACCTGCCCGGCTTCGACAACTCGGCGATGGACGGCTACGCCGTCGTCGCGGCCGACGTCGCCGCGGCCGGTGACGACACCCCGGTGCGGTTGCCGGTGGCCGGCGACGTGCCGGCCGGTGTGACCAGCACGACCCGGCTGGTCGCCGGGCAGACGATGCGGATCATGACCGGGGCCCCGATGCCCGAGGGGGCTGAGGCGGTCGTGCCGGTCGAGCAGAGCGACGGCGGGGTGGCCGAGGTCCGGCTGCGGGCGCCCGCGCCCGTCGGCCAGCACGTGCGGCGCGCCGGCGCAGACGTCCGCACCGGTGACGTCGTGCTGCGGGCCGGCGCGGTGCTGGGCCCGGCGCAGCTCGCCCTGCTCGCGGCGGTGGGGCGCGCGCGGGTCAGCGTCCACGCCCGGCCGCGGGTCGTCGTCCTGTCGACCGGCAGCGAGCTGGTCGAGCCCGGCCGGCTGCCCGGGTTCGGCCAGGTCGTCGACAGCAACGGGATCATGATCACCGCGGCCGTCGTGGACGCCGGAGCCAGCCCGCACCGCCTCGGGCTGGTCGCCGACGACCCGACCGTGTTCCTGCAGACCCTCACCGGCGTGCTCTCGCGAGCCGACCTCGTGGTCACCACCGGCGGGGTCAGCGCCGGCGCCTACGACACGGTCAAGGAGGTGCTCTCGACCCTGGGCACCGTCTGGTTCGGCAAGGTCGCCATGCAGCCCGGCATGCCTCAGGGCTTCGGCACCGTCGGTCCCGCCGCGACACCCATCTTCACCCTGCCCGGCAACCCGGTCAGCGCGTTCGTGTCCTTCGAGATGTTCGTGCGGCCGGTGATCCGGCGCCTGGCCGGTCACCGCCGGCCGCACCGTCGCCTCGAGACGGCGGTGGCGCTGCAGTCGTGGACGGCGCCCGCCGGCAAGGTGCAGGTGGCCCGCGCCGAGCTGGTCGCCCGCGCGGACGGGCCCCCCGGCGTGCGGCTGTCCGGGGGACAGGGGTCGCACCAGCTGGGCAGCCTGGCCCTGGCCGACGCCCTCGTCGTGGTGCCGGCGGACGTCACGGCGGTCACCGAGGGCGACCAGGTGCAGGTGCTGGTGCTCGACCGGTCGTCGCGATGACCGGCGCCGAGCCGTCCAGCTCGCCGCGACTGACCCACGTCGACGACCGCGGCCAGGCCCGGATGGTCGACGTGTCGGGCAAGGACGTCACGGTGCGGTCGGCCACCGCCCGCGGGCGGGTCCGGCTGGGCGAGGTCGCGGTGAGCGCCCTGCGCGGCGGCGGCGTCCCGAAGGGCGACGCGCTCGCGGTGGCCCGGATCGCCGGGCTGCAGGCCGCCAAGCGCACCCCGGACCTGGTCCCGCTGGCCCACCCGGTCGCCGTCCACGGCGTCGTGGTCGAGCTCGAGGTCGTCGACGACGGGGTCGAGATCGAGGCCACCGTGCGCACCGCCGACCGCACCGGCGTCGAGATGGAGGCGCTGACCTGCGTGGCCGTCGCGGCCCTCGCGCTGGTCGACATGGTCAAGGCCGTCGACAAGCGGGCCCGGATCACCGACGTCCGGGTGACCGCCAAGTCCGGCGGCCGCTCCGGTGACTGGACCGCCCCGTGACCACCCCCCACCCCGCACTTGCGTCACTAAGTGACGCCTTCACCCAGGGTTCGTGTCACTTAGTGAGGCAAGTGCCGTGAGGGCGCTGGTGGTGGTGGCGTCGAACCGGGCGGCGGCAGGGGTGTACGCCGACCGCGGCGGCCCGGTGCTCGTGGCGGGACTGCGCGAGCTCGGCTTCGACGTCGACGGCCCGCAGGTCGTGCCGGACGGCGAGCCGGTGGCCGAGGCGCTCGCGGCCGCGGTGGCGGCGGCGTACGACGTGGTGCTGACCACGGGCGGCACCGGGCTGACCCCCGGCGACCTGACCCCCGAGATGACCCGCCGGTTGCTCGACCGCGAGGTGCCTGGCCTGGCCGAGGCGATCCGCGCGCACGGGGTCGCGAACGGCGTCCCGACCGCTGCCCTCTCGCGCGGCCTCGCCGGCCTCGCGGGCCGCACCCTGGTCGTCAACCTGCCCGGCTCGACCGGTGGCTGCCGCGACGGGCTCGCCGTCCTCGCGCCGGTGCTCGTGCACGCCGTCGAGCAGGTCGGCGGCGGCGACCACCCGGCGTCCGAGTAGCCCCCGGTGGCCATCGACTGGCCGGTCGAGCTGCGCGACGGCGAGGTGGGGCTGCGCCCGCTGCGCTACCGCGACGGGCGCGCCTGGCGCCGGCTGCGCGCGCAGAACGGCCCCTGGCTCGCGCCGTGGGAGGCGACCTCGCCCGACGCGCAGTCCCCGCCCCTGACCTTCCGCCAGCTGGTGCGAACGATGAACGCCGAGGCGCGGGCCGGGCGGGCCCTGCCGTTCGCCATCACCCTGGGTGAGGAGATGGTCGGTCAGCTCTCGGTCGCCGGCATCGGCTGGGGGTCGCTGCGCTCGGCGCACATCGGCTACTGGGTCAGCCAGCACGTGGCGGGCCACGGGATCACCCCGACCGCCGTCGCGCTGGCCACCGACCACTGCCTGTTCACCCTCGGGCTGCACCGCGTCGAGGTGAACATCCGCCCCGAGAACGAGGCCAGCCTGCGGGTGGTGGCCAAGCTGGGCTTTCGCGACGAGGGTCTGCGCAGGCGCTACCTGCACATCGACGGCGCCTGGCGCGACCACCGCACCTTCGCGCTCACCCGCGAGGACGTCCCCGCCGGTCTGCTCGCCCGTCACCACCGCGCCCGCCGCCCGACGTGATCACGTCAAGCACGCCGCGTGACGCCGTGTGACGCGGCGCAGGGTCACACAGCGACACGCCACCACGGTGAGCGGCGACACACCCGCTCACCTGCGACGACGGACCGTCCCACCCGATTACGCTCAGTGCCCGTGGACCCCAGCAGCCTGATCTTCGTCGCGATCATCGCCGTCTGGGCCGCCTACCTGCTCGGCCACTGGGTCCGCCGCCGCGACCAGCTGGCCACCGCCCGCTCCATCGACCGGTTCTCGCTCGCGATGCGGGTGCTCGAGCGCCGCGCCCCCGCGCCGGTCGCCCGCCCCGCCGCCCGCGCGTACGTCGTCAGCCCGGCCCGGGTCGCGCCCCCGGTGACCCCGGTGCCGGCCCCACGCACCGCCGCCTCGGCGGCACGCACCGCCGCGGTCCGCCCCCGCCCCGACCGGACGGCGGCACGCACCGCCGCGGTGCGCCGGCGCACCGCGCTGCTGGCCGTCCTCGTGGCCGCGACCGTGGTCGCCTGGTGCCTCGTGCCGTGGGTCGGGCTGCCGTGGGCGGCCGCCGCCGTGGTCACCGCGGCCCCGGTCGCCCTGGTCGGTCGGCTGCGCAGCACGGCGCGTCGTCAGCGCCGGCGCGCGGTCGCCGTCCGACGTCGGGCCGTGAGCCGGGCCGGTCGCGAGGACGTGCGCTCGGTCGTCGGTCAGGTCGTGGCCTCGCGCCAGGACCGCCTGGCCGCCGCCGGTCAGCGCGCGGCAGCCGCCGCCGCTGCGCCCGTCGTCGCGGACGAGGTCGCGGACGAGGTCGCCGAGCCCGCCGACGACGGCGGCTGGTCTCCGGTGCCCGTGCCGCCGCCGACCTACACCCTCAAGCCCAAGGCCCCGGCCCGGCGGGTCAGCGCCGCGGTCGTGCCGCAGCCCGAGGCGGCCGCGGCGCCGGTCACCTTCGACCTCGATGAGATTCTCGAGCGGCGGATCGCCTCGGGCGCCTGAGGCCCGCGGGCCGGTCGAGCGCCCCGGCCGCCGACTGGTAACCTCGTGCACGCTTTGGGGCTGTGGCGCAGCTGGTAGCGCACCTCGTTCGCAACGAGGGGGTCAGGGGTTCGAGTCCCCTCAGCTCCACCCAAGGGCAACGCGTCCCAAGTCGGCCTGTCCGGCGCCTGATCACCGCGGCGCGCCTCATTCCGGCGTGATCCTCGTGCCTACCGCGCCCTGCTGACGTCGGGAGGCTCGACCTCGTCCAGGGACGTGGCCGGGGCGGCCGGCAGGGCTCAGCCAGGCTCGGCAGGTGCCGTCGGCTCGCTGCCCACCAGCAGCAGCCAGACCCACCGGTCGTGCTCGTTCACCAGGACGCCGGTCAGCCGGTAGGCGAAGGTCTCGGGTTCGCCGTCGGTGGGGTGGGCGGTGCCGGTGCCCTCGGCGAGCACGCTCAGGGCGTCGCCGACCTCAGCGACCCGGACGTCGGGCAGGTCGAACGCGTACGCCTCGTCCCGGCCGAGCACCTGGGTCAGCAGCACCTCCAGTGCGGCGGGCCCGGTGGCCCGCTCACCGAGCTCGGACCCGGCGTAGGTGACGTCGGGCCGCTCGCTGAACAGGCCCAGCAGGCGGTCGACGTCCTGGTCGCGGAAGGCGCTCGAGAGCTCGGCGAGCGCCGTGAGCGCTTGGCTCATCGGGCCGCCTCGAGCTCGGCAGGCGGCGCGGTGAGGGCCCCGTCGACGTCCCGCATCCCCGGCAGGAACAGCGCGGCGAAGGTGATGACCCCGCCGAGAACGCCGGCACCGACCAGGGTGGGCCGGGCGCCGAACGCGGCGGCGGCGGGGGCGGTCAGCGCGTACGAGACCGGCAGGCCCGCGATAGAGATGAGCCAGTCGAGGCTGGACACCCGGCCCATCAGCTCGCTGGGCACCAGGCGCTGCTTGGTCGTCGCCCAGGCGATCGTGCCGGCGGCCTCGAGCCCGTTGACCAGCGCGCACGCCACTGCCAGCTCCCACCCTGACGTCGCCAGCCCGTACCCGGCGACGGCCAGCGTCGCCACCGCCCAGCAGACGTACATGAAGCTGAGCTGGCGTCGGGGCAGACCGGTGCGGGCCACCAGCGCCGAGGCCATCAGCGCGCCGACGCCGCCCGCCGCGAGCACCAGCCCGAGCTCGCGCGCTCCCTCGTGCAGGGACTCGCGGACGACGTACGGCAGCAGCACCTCGGTCGGGCCGATGAACAGCAGGTACGACACGGTCGCCGCGCCGAACGTGCCCCACAGCCACACGCGGCGTCGGACGTACTCGAGCCCGGCGAGGGCCTCGCGCACCAGCGAGGGCTCGTCGTCCGTGGTCACGGGTCGAGCGGTCGACCCCATCGCCACGAGGCACCCCGCCGACACCAGGAAGGTCAGCGCGTCCAGGGCGAACGCCGTGCCCGCGCCGTTGACGGCGATGAGCACCCCGCCGGCCGCCGGCCCGGCCAGCCGCAGCATCGCCGGGCGCAGGAACTGCTCGAGGGCGTTCGCCTGCTCGAGGTCGTCGGGCGGCACGAGCTCGGGCACCAGGGCGTCGAACGCCGGTGCGGCGATCCCCGCCCCGAGTCCGTACACCACGCTGAGCACCGCCAGGTGCACCATCGTCACCTGACCGCGCAGGACGAGGACGGCGACCGCGCCGACCACGACGAAGCGCACGAGGTCCGCGACCAGCAGAACGGCCCGCCGGTCGTAGCGGTCGCTGACGACGCCGCTGGCCACCAGGGCCAGCAGCTGCGGCACGGTCGCGCAGACGCCGAGCAGCGCCAGGCCCGAGGGGTTCGCCGAGATGGTGTACGCCTGCCAGGCCAGCGCGACCAGGTACACGCCGTCGCCCAGCAGGGACGTCGCCGCGCCGGCCCACAGCAGCCGGAACCTGCGGTGCCGCAACGCCGTCAGCAACGAGGGGCGTGGCTCAGCCACGAGCGCCGGGCCACCGCTTCAGGGGGTAGCGCGCGTCCAACGCCTCGATCGCGACGCACAGCTCGTCGATCTCGTCATCGCCGTTGGCGGCGGTGATCTGGGCCCGGAAGCCGACCTCGGCCCGCGAGACCAGCGGGTACGCCGCGAGCGTGACGTAGATCCCGGCGTCGAACAGGAACCGGCCGGCGGCGTCGATGTCGTCGGCGTCCTGCAGGGGCACCTCGATGATGGGCAGCCCGGAGGTGTTCGGGACGGCCAGGCCGAGACGGTCGGTGACCGCGAGGACGCGGGCGGTCTTGCGGTGCAGGTCGGCGCGGATCGCGTCGCCGCGGTCGGCGTTGACGGCGAACCCAGCGAGCACGGTCGCCAGCGAGGCGACGGGCGAGGGGCCCGAGTACAGGTACGGCGCCGCCGCGACCTTGAGGTAGTTCTTCAGCTCGGTCGGCAGGGCGAGGAAGGCCAGCAGCGAGGAGTACGCCTTGGAGAACCCACCGACCAGGACGAGGTTGTCGTATGTCTCGTCCAGGTGGCGCACGATGGAGTTGCCCCGCGAGCCGTAGCTGCTGGTCTCACGCGGCCCCCGCTCACCGATCACCCCGAAGCCGTGGGCGTCGTCGACGTACAGGATCGCGTCGTACTCGCGCGCCACCGCCGCGAACGCGCGCAGGTCGGGGCAGTTGCCGGTCATGCTGTTGACGCCGTCCATGCAGATCAGCTTGGGGACGCCGGCCGGCGCGTCCCGCAGCTGCTCGGCGAGAGCGTCGACGTCGTTGGGCGCGAACCGGCGCAGCGTCGCGCCCAGGCCTCGGGCCACGGTGCACCCGTCGTAGATGGTGCGGTGCGCCTGGCCGTCCAGGAACAGCCACCCCTTGCCGACGAGGGCGGGGATGACCGACATGTGGATCTGGGTGATGGTGGGCAGCACGAGGGTGTCGGGCGCGCCGAGCAGCTCGGTGAGCTGGTCCTCGATGTCGATGTACGGGCGTGGGTTGCCGAGCAGCCGCGACCAGCTGGGGTGGGTGCCCCAGGTGCGCAGGGCGCCGTCCACCGAGTCGATGATCTGCGGCTCGAGGTCGAACCCCAGGTAGTTGCACGACGCGAAGTCGGCCAGCCAGTGCTGGCCGATGCGGATCCGGCGTCCGTCGATCTGGTCGATCGTCGCGTCGTACATGGGGTTGCCGGCGCGCAGCCGCTCCAGGTCGGTCCACCGCACGTTCTCGGTGATGCTGCGCAGGACCGTGGAGGGGGCCTGCAGGACGGGTGCGGTCATCGTCGGTCTCCAAGAGGTGTCGTCACCCGGGGGCGTCCCGGGGTGGGGGAGGGAACGGGGTTGGTGGTCGGTGCGTGCCGCAGCGGGGTGTCGCGCAGCACGGTGAGCGCCTCGGCGGTGACCGGGCGCGAGAAGAGGTAGCCCTGGCCGAGCCCGCAGCCCATGGCGCGCAGCTCGTCCGCCTGCTCCTGCCGCTCGATGCCCTCGGCGACGACCTCGAGCTGCAGCGACTGGGCCAGCGAGACGATCGCGTGCGCCACCGCACCGCTACCCCGGGTCGCCACACCGAGCCCATCGACGAAGGACTTGTCGACCTTGAGGATGTCGATCGGCAGGCGCTGCAGGTATCCCAGACCCGAGTAGCCGGTCCCGAAGTCGTCGATGGCGATCTTGACGCCAAGCGCCTTCAAGGCGTCGACGGACGCCGCCACCGCGGAGCCGTCACGCACCAGGACGGTCTCGGTGAGCTCGATGACCAGCAGGTGAGCGGGGACCCCGTGCCGGACGAGGGCGGCCGACACCTCGTCGACGAACCCGACCTCCTGCAGCTGGCGCCCCGACACGTTGACGGCCACCCGCAGGGGACCGTTCCGGCTCTCGCACCACGCGCGCGCCTGCGCGCAGGCGGCGTCCAGCGCCCACCGGCCGAGGTCGACGATCAGCCCGGTGTCCTCGGCCAGCTCGATGAACTCCAGCGGCGGCACCAGGCCCTGCTCGGGGTGCTGCCAGCGGATCAGGGCCTCGGCCCCGACGATCGTCTGCGTGAGCAGCGAGACGATGGGCTGGTAGTGCAGCACGAACTCGCCGGCGGCGACGCCGCGGCGCAGGTCCTCGCGGCGCGAGAGCCGGTCGAGCAGCCTCGCGTGCAGGTCGTCGTGGTAGCGCACGACCTGGTCCTTGCCGCGCTCCTTGGCGGTGTACAGCGCCAGGTCCGAGCACCGCAGGAGCTCGGCGAGGGTCGACACCGTCCGTCCGCCCGCGACGACCAAGCCGGCGCTGACGTGCACGAAGACCGGGTCGCCGCTGAGCTCGAAGGGCCGTGCGAACGCCTCGACGACGCGGGCGGCGAAGGCCTCGACCTGCTCGACGCTGCCGGCGTCCTCGATCAGCAGCGCGAACTCGTCGCCGCCGAACCGGGCGGCCGTGTCACCGTTGCGCATCGACGCCAGAAGCCGCTGGGCCGACTGGCGCAGCAGCTCGTCACCCGCTCCGTGCCCGCGGGTGTCGTTCACGACCTTGAAGTCGTCCAGGTCGAGCATCACCATCGCGAGCAGGCCGCCGGTGCGCTCGGCTCGCCGCAGCGCGTGCTCGGCGCGGTCCTGGAACAGCACCCGGTTGGGCAGCCCGGTGAGCCCGTCGTGGAAGGCCTGGTGCTTGAGCTGCTGCTCGAGGGCGCGCCGGTCGGACACGTCGCGCATGGTCAGCACCATCCCGGCGACGCTGGCGTCGGCGAGCAGGTTGCTGAACACCACCTCGAACGAGCGGTAGTCCCCGTCGACGTCGCGCAGCCGCCAGTCCGACAGGGGGCGGTCGCGCTCGGGGTGCAGCCCGGCGTGGGCGAGGGCAGCGCCCAGGTCGCCGACGTCGCCGGGGTGCATCAGCTCGGCCGCGTCCTGGCCCACCACCTGGGCGACGGGGTGTCCGAGAGCCCGCTCGAGCGATGGGGTTGCGTAGGTGACCACCCCCTCGGCGTCCACGACGATGATCACGTCCGAGGCGTTCTGGATCAGGGCCCGGAAGTGCTCCTCGTTCTGGCGACGGCGCAGGTCCTCGCCCAGCGTCGCGCTCTCGACGGCGAGGGCCGCCTGTGAGGCGAGTGCGCTCACCGCCCCGTGCTCCGCGACGGTCATCGCGCTGACGGTGCGCACCACCAGGATCCCGCGCGGTTCGCCGTCGACCAGCAGGGGGGACACGCTCAGGGTGCCCCGTTCCGTGAGGTGGCCGGCGGGGTCGGTGGGGTCCCACAGGGCCCGGTCGGCGGCGTCGTCGACGTCCCCGCCGGACGCCGCGACCTGGGCGAGCCCGTCGGCGTGCGCCAGGTAGATCCCGGCCCGCCAGGTCGACGACCCGGTGCGCAGCGCCGCCACCGCGCCCAGGCACGCGGCGAAGACGTCCGTGAGGTCCTGGGCCGCCACCAGCTGCTCACCGGCCGCGCGCAGCACCCGCTCTCGCTCGACGGACTGCCGGTGCCCGGCGACGATGCCGGCGAGGCGGGCGATGACCAGCAGGTACAGGGCGGCCGAGAACATGGCGATCGCGGCGCCGTGCTCGACCGTGCCGGCCAGCGCCTCGATCAGGAGCATGCCGGGCGCGATCAGGCTCACGGCGGCGAGCACCAGGATCCGCCAGGTGCGCACGTGCTCGCTGCGGCGCAGGACCGGCTCGCTGACCTCGGCGCTGGAGGGGTGCAGCGCCGCGACGCCGAACGCGACGTAGAACACGGCCCAGCCCAGGTCGGTCGGCCCCCCGAGCGACCAGCTGCCGGCCAGCTGCTGCAGTCCGTACGAGACGTCGGCGACGAGCAGCGCCGCCCCCCCGAGCGCCAGCCAGCGCACCGCCCGCAGCCGCAGGCCACCAGTCGTGACCAGCCGCGCCAGCATCGAGAGCACCAGGACGTCACCGAGCGGGTAGGCCACCGAGACCAGCCGCTGGGTCAGCGTGAGCCCCTCCGCCTGGAAGTTGGGGAGCACGAGGTAGATCCACGACAGCAGGCCCAGGCCCGTCGTCAGGATCAGCGAGTCGAGCAGTCCACCGCGGTCGGACGTGACCCCGCGGCTGCGGCTGCGGGTCATCAGCAGCATCGCCACCGCCCACAGCGGGTAGACCGCGAGGTAGAAGACGTCGGCGAGGGACGGGAACGGGTTGTCCTGGTGCAGCACCTCGGTCAGCAGGGTGTACGTGGTGTCGCCGGCGATGAAGCACAGCTCGGCCGCCGCCAGCAGGTACCAGGCGGCGGGGAGCGCCGGTCGGTGCAGCCGGACGCCGAGCAGCGTGGCGGCGACAGCCGAGAGGCCAAGGGGCGTCCAGAGCTGGAGGTGGTGGCCCGGCCAGGCGAAGTACGCGACCGTCAGCGCCGAGCCCAGCACGAGGTAGACCGTCCACGCGGTCCGGCGACCCCTCGGGCCGATGCGGTCAGTCACCCCCGAGTCATCGGGGCGCGCGGTGGCGACCTTGACCGGCACCGATGTCCGGATCCACCCGGCGCGGGAGGCGACGTTGGCCCGAACGGGTCGTCCGCGACGTCGGTCCGACAGTCCTCGCCAACGGCGCCGATGTCGACCGGGTCGGGGTGGGTGAGACGTCGGGCCGGGTGAGACGGGGCAGGGGTGAGCATGACGGACGGCCGGGACGACGGCCTCTGGCGCAGCCAGCCCCTGCTGGCCGCCGGGGTGCGGGTGCTGCAGTACGGCGTGCCCCTGGCCGGCGGCACGATGGCCGCCCGCGGGGTGGTGGGTCTGATCGGTGACCGCGTGCCCGTCCTGCTGGTATCGGCCTGCGCGGCGGTGGCCGCGATCGGGGTGAGCCTGGTCGTCTCGCGCCTCACCTCGCGCCTCGCACCGCTCGCGGTGCTGCTCGGCATGACCATGGTGTTCCCCGACCGCGCCCCCAGCCGGCTGAAGGTGGCCCGGCGCTCGACCAGCGTCAGCGAGATCCGCGGCGCCCTGGAGGGGCCCGACGCCGACGCGCACGAGGCCGCCCTCACCATGCTGGCGCTGGTCACCGCCCTGGGCCGCCACGACCGTCGCACCCGGGGTCACAGCGAGCGGGTCCGGCTCTTCTGCGACCTGCTCTCGGGCGAGCTCGGGCTGCCGGAGCACGAGCGCGGTCGACTGCGCTGGGCCGCCCTGGTGCACGACATCGGCAAGCTCGAGGTCGCGGCGGGGATCCTGGCCAAACCCGGCGTCCTGAACGCGGACGAGTGGGCCAGCGTGCGCCAGCACCCCGCGGCCGGTGCCCAGCTGGCGCGACCGCTGGCCGCCTGGCTCGGCACGTCCTACCCCGGCATCATCGAGCACCACGAGCGCTTCGACGGTGGCGGCTACCCGCGCGGCCTGGTCGGCCCCCAGATCAGCCTGGCCGGCCGGGCGATCGCCGTCGTCGACGCGTTCGAGACGATGACCGCCGCCCGCTCGTACAAGGCGGCGCGCTCGGTGGTCGCGGCCAGGGCCGAGCTGACCCGGTGCGCGGGCACGCACTTCGACCCGGCGATGGTGCGCGCGTTCCTGTCGATCTCGCTGCCGCGGCTGCTGTGGACGCTCGGCCCCCTGGCGTTCGTGCTCAACGCCCCCTTCGTCCGCTGGGTCGGTGAGGGGGGTGGACGCCTGGTCGACGCCGCCGGCTCCGGCGCCGCCGGCGCGGTCCACGCGGCCGGGGTCACCGCGGTCGTCGTCGCCTCGGGCACCCTGCCGATCGCGGGTGCCGCAGCGCCGGTGACGCCGACGCCGACGCTCGCGCGGCAGCACGCGGGCACGCACGTCGCAGCCGACGTCCGCGCGGGTCGACGGGGCGGGCCGGCCCACGCCGGACCTGGTCAGCGCCCGACGCCGACCACCACGACCACCTCGACGCACCCGCCGACCGCGACGCACCCGACGACCAAGCCGACCAAGCCGGCCAAGCCGACCAAGCCGACCGGGCCGACCAAGGGGACCAAGCCGACCAGGGCCACTCAGCCGGCCGGGTCGGCCAGGCCGACCAAGGCCCCCAAGCCGGCCAGGGCCACCAGGCCGGCCAGGCCGACGACGGCGGGTGGGCCGGCCGCGGCGACCACGCCGAGCAAGCCGGTCAGGAGCACCGGGCCGGGCAACCCGGTCGACGCGACGCCGGACCGCCCGGCCACACCAACCGAGGGCCCCGCGGCCGGGTCAGCGGCGGGTCGCGGGCCGGGGGCCGCAGCGGCGCAGCCCGGGTCGGGCCACGCCCCAGCGACGCCGGGCCCGCCGTCGACCCGCGACCGGCCCCGCACGAGCCACCAGTGGGGTCGGTGAGGCCACCGGGGCGGGCGAGGTCGATGCGTCAACCTGCTGTCCAGATCTGGTCACCGTGTGCAACCATCCAGGGGAGTCGTGCCGAAACCGACGATTCGCACCCCTGTCACCTGTGCACCGAGGACCCGCGATGACGCCGCCCCGACGCTCCCGCCTGGCCCGTACCGTGACGGCGCTGGCGGCGTCCGCGATCGCCGTGGGGCTGCTCGCCGTGCCGACCAGCGCGCAGGCGGACGTGACCGTGCCGACCCCCGTGCCGACCCCGGTGCCGACCCCCACCCCGGTGCCGGCGCCCGCGCCGTTCGGGCCCGACGTCAGCCGCTGGCAGCACCCGAACGGCGCGAAGATCGACTGGGCCCAGGTGCGCGCCGGCGGGAGCAGCTTCGCGATCAGCAAGGCCACCGAGGGCAGCACGTACACCAACCCGTACTACGCCACCGACGTCGCCGACGCCCGGGCCAACGGGCTGGTGGTCGGCGCCTACCACTACGCGCGGCCCGCGCTGCCGCTGTCGACCGCGTCCGACCAGGCCGGGTACTTCGCCGCCGTTCTCGGTGACGTGCGCACCCCCGCGACGCTGCCGCCGATCCTCGACCTGGAGACCACCGGCGGCCTGACCCCGGGCCAGCTGGTCACCTGGGCGCAGATCTTCACCGAGACCCTGCGCACCGCCACCGGCCGCGTCCCGGTGGTCTACACCTATCCCAGCTTCTGGGCGGTGCAGATGGGTGGCAGCAGCGCGTTCCTGCGCTCGCCGCTGTGGCTCGCCTCCTACCGCTCGACCCCGCCGGTGCCGGTGGGCAGGTGGCCGGCCTGGTCGCTGTGGCAGTACACCGCCTCCGCGTCGGTGCCCGGCATCACCGGGGCGGTCGACATGTCGCGCTTCGCCGGCGACGCCGCCGGCCTGGCTGCCTTCGCCGACGGGACGCTGGACGTCCCGTGGCCGATCACCGCGCCCGCCGCTCCCGTCGCCGTACGGGCCGGTGCCGGCGTCCGGACGGCGTCGGTGCGTTGGCAGCCCTCGGACGACGGCGGTGCGCTGCCCACGGCGTGGACCGTGACCGCCAGCCCCGGTGGCGCGACCGTCAGCCGGCCGGGCACCTCGACCACCGCCGACGTCCCCGGCCTTGCCGAGGGCACCGCGTACGCGTTCACCGTCACCGCCACGGGCCCGGCCGGCACCTCACCGGTGTCGGTGCCATCTCCGCCCGTCACGGTCCGCGGCGACCCCGCCGCGCGCCCCGGCACGCCGTCCGCCGTCGTCGGCAAGGGCCGGGTGGCCCTGACCTGGGCGGCCCGGACCCCGGCGGCCACGTCGTACGCCATCCGGCGCTGCTCACCCGCGCCGTGCACGCCGGTCGCCGTCCTCGCCTCGACGACGACCCCGGCGTACGCCGACACCGCCGTCACCGGCGGCGTGACCTACGCCTACACCGTCACCGCCGCCAACCGGTGGGGGTCCTCGCCGGTCACCGCGTCGGTGCAGGCGATGCCGCTGCCGACCGTCGACCGGCTGGCCGCGCCGACCAGGCTGGTCGCGACCGGTGCCGCGCGGACGCTGAGCGTGTCGTGGACGCCGGTGCCGAACGCCGCCCGATACCGGGTGCTGCGCTGCCAGGGCGCCGGTTGCGTGCCCTCGGGCACCCCGGTCGCGACGGTCGACATCCCGGCCGCGCGCCTGACCCAGAACGTCACCCCGGGCAGCACGTTCACCTACGCCGTCACCGCGATCGCGGGGCCGCTGGCCTCGCCAAGCAGCCCCACCGCCACGGCCACCGCCCTGCTGCCGCAGGCGATCCGCTTCATTCCGTCGGTCGCCGTCCCGCGCGCCGGCCAGCGCACGACCCTGCGCGTGCTGCTGACCCGGGCCGACACCAAGGCGCCGTTGGGCGGCCGGACCGTGACCGTGTCGTTCACCGCCACCCGTGGCCCGGCGCCGAAGCCCCTGACGCTGCGGACGTCGTCCGCGGGCGTGGCCACCACGACCGTCGCACCCCAGGCCAACCTCGGCGTCGCCGTCCGCAGCGCCGCCCCCGACGCCCTCACCCTGGTCGCCCGCACCACCGTCAAGGTCAAGCCGGTCGTGGGCGGGGTGCTGTCGGCCGTCGTCGCCGCGCCCGGTGCGCGCGTCACGCTGGCCGGGCGCACCAGCCCGCTGTTCTTCGGTGAGCGGGTGTTCCGCCAGGTGCTCGTCGGCGGTCGCTGGGTGATCGTGGCCGCGGCGCCGGTCAGCCGCGTCGGCACCTATGAGCTGGCGTTCGCTGCCCCGGCCAAGCCCGGCAGCCTCGCGGTGCGGGTGCTGATCGGCCGCACCCGGCTGCACGAGGCCAACGCCAGCGGGGTCCTTCGCCTCGCCGTCAGGTAGACCTCAGATCCAGCTCGGGAACCACATCCGCTTGGCCCACTGGGCGTAGGGGATGACCTGCGCGGTGTAGACGGGGTAGAAGAAGAAGAACAGCACGACGCAGGTGACGACGTACGACCCGGCGACGGCCACGCCGACGAGGCGGCGCCGCGGAGTGGCGGTGGGTGGGCCGAGCACCAGGCCGAGCACGTAGGTCACGGCCAGGACGATCCACGGGACGAACGCCACGGCGTAGAACGAGTAGATCGTGCGCTCCTGGAACTGGAACCAGGGCAGCCACCCGCCGACCAGGCCGGCCAAGACGGCGCCCGCGCGCCAGTCCCGCTTCAGCGCCCACATCGCCAGCAGCACGAACACGGCGAGCAGCGCGCCCCACCACAGGGTCGGCGTCCCGATCGAGGTGATCGCCTTGGCGCAGCTCTTCACCGCGCAGCCGTCCTCGCCGAGCTTCTTGGGTTCGTAGAAGAAGGACGTCGGGCGGCCCTGGATCAGCCACGACCACGGGTTGGTCCGGTACGGGTGCGGCGAGCTCAGGCCGACGTTGAACTGGTACATCTCGTAGTGGTAGTGCCACAGCCCGCGCACCGAGTCGGGCACCCAGGCCCAGTCCCGGCTCGGGTGCTGGGCGCCCCACTGCCGGTCCCAGCCGCCCTTGGTGACGAACCAGCCGGTCCACGAGGCGAGGTAGGTCGCGGACCCCACGACCACCAGCGACACGAACGCCGGGACGCCGTCGCGCAGCAGCCCGCCCCACCACCAGCTGCGCACTCCCGCCGCCCGGCGCGCGCCGACGTCCCACAGCACCGACATCACCGCGAAGGTGGCCAGGAAGAACAGGCCCGACCACTTGGTGCCTGCGGCCAGGCCGAGGCACACCCCCGCCACGATCCGCCACGGACGCCAGCCCAGGCCCGGCCCGAACCCCTCGAGCCGGTGCGTCGCGCCGCGCTCGCGGGCCACCAGCGTCGCCAGCCGGGCGCGGGCGTGGTCGCGGTCGACCAGCAGCGCGCCGAACCCGGCCAGGGCCCAGAACATGACGAACAGGTCGAGCAGGCCGGTGCGGCTGTGCACGAAGTGGTGCCCGTCGAAGGCGAGCAGCAGGCCGGCGACGCAGCCGAGCAGGGTCGAGCCGAACAGCCGGCGGCCGATCCGGGCGATCATCAGGATCGACAGGGTGCCGCAGACCGCAGAGGCGAACCGCCAGCCGAACGAGCTGTTCACCCCGAACAGCTGCTCGCCCGCGGCGATCATCCACTTGCCCACGGGCGGGTGGACGACGAAGTCCGCGGCGGTGCCCCACACGTTCGGCGTCCCGTTCGTGAACAGCTTGTCGGCCTGGTCCTTGACCGCCGAGATGCTCGGCGCCACCGAGCGCTCGTAGCCGTAGAGCAGGAACGAGGACCCCTGCTTGACGTAGTACGTCTCGTCGAACACCAGCTGGTGCGGACGGCCCAGGTGCGAGAACCGCAGGCCACCGCCGACCGCCGCGATCACCAGCGGCCCGACCCATCCCCACAGCCGCGACGTCGCGCGCTGCCCGAGCAGCCGCGCGCGCAGGGCGGCCGCACGGCGGGCCGGGTCGGTGGCTGGGTCGGCGGCCAGGTGGCGGTCCCCGGGGGCTGGCGGGCCGGCGTCCCGCCGTACGGCCGTCGTCGTCACCCCGCGATCGTACGTACCTTCCTCCCCCCGCCCCGCGTTCCTCCCGTGGACCGGGGATGAATGGGGCGAAACGGGTGGGCGACGCCGGTCGGGGGGAGGAAACCGGGCGGGGGGAGGAAGGGTCGTAGGGTCGGGCGCATGGACCTGGGGCTGCAGGACGCGCGGGCGGTCGTCACCGGGGCCAGCCGCGGGCTGGGGCTGGCGATCGCCGACGCGCTCGCCGCCGAGGGTGCGGCGGTGGCGCTGCTGGCCCGCGGCGCGCAGGGTCTGGCGGACGCCGCAGCGCAGGTCGGGCGGCACGGCGGGCGGGTGGTCACCCGGGCCGTCGACGTCACCGACCACGAGGCGCTGGCCGCGGCCGTCGACGACGTCGCCGACCGGCTCGGCGGCCTGGACCGGGTCGTCGCCAACGCCGGCGGCACCATCGTCGCCGACCCGCCCGGCGGCAACCTGCTCGACAGCACCGCCGCCGACCTCACCGCCACCTTCGAGCTGAACGCCGGCCACGCCGCCACCCTGGTGCGCGCCGCCCACCCCCACCTGGTGCGCGCCGGCGGGGGAGCCGTGGTCGTCGTCGCCAGCGTCACGGGCTCGAAGGTCGCCCCCCGGACGACGTACGCCGTGGCCAAGGCGGCCGAGATCCACCTCGCGCGGGTGCTGGCCGACGAGCTCGCCGGTGACCGGATCCGGGTCAACGCGGTCAGCCCGGGCAGCATCCTGTTCGAGGGCGGCGGGTGGGACACGCTGCGCCGCGAGGACCCCGACGCGTTCGCGGCGTTCGAGCGCGAGGAGTTCCCGTGGGGCCGGCTCGGCCGCGCGCAGGAGGTCGGCGACGTCGTTGCGTTCCTGCTCTCGTCCCGCGCGTCCTGGGTGACCGGCGCGGACGTCGTCGTGGACGGCGCGCAGCACCGGGCCAGCGCCCGCCGGTTCCGGTGACGGCCGGCGAGGCGCCGCCGGCGACCGGGCTGCTGGTGCTCGCCGGGACGCCGATCGGCGACGTCGGCGACGCCCCGCCGCGCCTGGCGCGGGCCCTTGAGGACGCCGACGTCGTCGCCGCCGAGGACACCCGGCGCCTGAAGCGTCTGACCTCGGCCCTTGGCATCACCCCGCGCGGCAGGGTCCTCAGCTACCACGAGCACAACGAGGCCGAGCGGACGCCGGACCTGCTGGCCCGGCTGCTGGCCGGCGCGACCGTCGTCGTCGTCACCGACGCGGGGATGCCGTCGGTGTCCGACCCCGGCTACCGGCTGGTCGCCGCGGCGGTCGCGGCCGGCGTCCGGGTCAGCGCCGTGCCCGGGCCCAGCGCGGTCCTGACCGCGCTCGCCGTGTCGGGCCTGCCGGTCGACCGCTTCTGCTTCGAGGGTTTCCTGCCGCGCAAGCCCGGTGAGCGGGCGCGCGCGCTGGGCGCCCTGGCCGACGAGCGGCGGACGCTGGTGTTCTTCGAGGCGCCGCACCGGCTCGAGGTCATGCTCGCCGCGCTCGCCGAGGCGTTGGGCGCCGACCGTCCGGGCGCGGTCTGCCGCGAGCTGACCAAGACCTACGAGCAAATCGTGCGCGGGCCGCTCTCGGCGCTCGTGGCGTGGGCGCAGTCGGGCGAGGTGCGCGGCGAGGTCACGGTCGTCGTCCAGGGGGCGCCCGAGCGCGAGCCGGCGCAGCCCGCCGACCTGGTGCGCGCCGTCCAGCAGCTGGTCGACGCCGGGTCGCGGCTCAAGGACGCGGTCTCGGTGGTCGCCGAGCAGCACGGGGCGAGCAAGCGCGAGCTGTACGCCGCCGCGCTGGCCGCCCGGGGTGCGTGAGCTCAGGGGTCGAGCAGCAGCGGCACCCCGGCGGTGCGGCACGCGGCGGTCAGCGCCTTGTCGGTGGTCGCCAGGGGGGCCGCGAACCGCTCGGCGAGCACCAGGTACGCCGCGTCGTACGCGCTGAGGCCGTGCCTGCGTCCCGCAGCGATGACCGCACCGCTGTCGACCGGCGTCGGGTCGACGCGGATGGGCAGCCGCGCCACGAGGTCCAGGAAGTGTGCCGCCTGCGCCTCGGTGATCCGGTTGCGGCGCTCGGCGACGAGCAGCACGTTGGCCACCTCCAGCTGCCACAGCGAGGGGACGACGGCGTCCTGCTGCCGCAGCAGGTCCAGGACGCGATCGGTCGCCTCGGTCGCCTCGTCCTCGAAGCACCACGCCATCGTCACTGACGTGTCGACGACGATCGGCGTCAACGTCGGCCCTCGTCGCGCATCCGGCGGACCGAGTCGCGTCCGCGACGAACCTGGGCGCGGGCCTCGCGGATCGCGGTGATGACCTCGCCTGCGTCGCCCGCCGGGCGGTCGACCGGTACGAGCCGGGCGATCTCACGACCGTGCCGGGTGATCGTGAACGTCGCGCCGCTCTCGACCTGCTCCAGCAGGCGGGGCAGGTGGGTCTTCGCCTCGTACGCTCCGACGCTGGTCATGGGTTCAGACTAGTCGCCGACTGGTCTGACTGGCCACCTCGGGAGCCAACGGGTCAGCCGCGAATCGGACGAGGACGTCACGGCTACCCTTCGGTGATGGAGTTCCGTCGCATCCCCGGCCTGCCGCCGTACGTCTTCACGATCATCGACGGCCTCAAGGTCGAGGCCCGCCGCGCCGGGCGCGACGTCATCGACCTCGGGTTCGGCAACCCCGACATCCCCTCGCCGACCATCGCGGTCGAGAAGCTCGCCGAGGCGGCCCACAACACGCGCAACCACCGGTACTCGTCCTCGCGTGGCATCCCCAAGCTGCGGGCCGCCGTGGCCGGGCTCTACCAGCGGCGGTTCGGCGTCACGCTCGACCCCGAGACCGAGATCATCAGCACGATCGGCGCCAAGGAGGGCTTCAGCCACCTGATGTGGGTGCTGCTGCAGCCCGGCGACTCGGCGATCGTGCCGTCACCGTCCTACCCGATCCACATCTGGGGCCCGTACTTCGCCGGCGCCGACGCGCGCCAGGTCGGCATCGGGCCCGGCCAGGACTTCGTCCAGAACGTCATGGAGGCGTGGGAGTACGGCTGGCCCAAGCCGCGCGTCGTCGTCCTGTCGTTCCCGCACAACCCGACCGGCGCCACGGTCGAGCTCGCCGACCTGCAGCGCCTGGTCGACTGGGCCCGCGAGCGCGACGTCGTCCTGGTGCACGACTTCGCGTACGCCGAGACGGCCTTCGACGGGTGGAAGCCGCCCTCGATCCTGCAGTGCGAGGGCGCCAAGGAGGTCGCCGTCGAGCTGTACTCGATGACCAAGTCGTTCTCGATGGCCGGCTGGCGGGTCGCGTTCCTGGTCGGCAACCGCGAGGTCGTGGGCGCGCTCGGCAAGCTCAAGAGCTACCTCGACTACGGCACGTTCCAGCCGATCCAGATCGCCGCGACGGTCACCCTGGACGACGCGCCCGACTACCCGCTCGAGGTCAACAAGGTCTACCAGGCCCGCCGCGACGCCCTGTGCGACGGGCTCGACCGCGCGGGCTGGTCGATCCCGCGGCCGCGCGGGACGATGTTCGCCTGGGCCCCGATCCCCGAGCCCTACCGCGAGCTCGGGTCGATCGACTTCGCCAAGCTCATCGTCCGCGACTGCGACGTCGCGGTCTCGCCCGGCGTCGGCTTCGGCGCCCAGGGCGACGGCTACGTGCGGTTCGCCCTGATCGAGAACGAGCAGCGGATCGCCCAGGCCGCCCGCCAGCTCAAGCGCGGCCTCACCAAGCTCGGCTGACCCCCGCACCCCTCGGCACTTGCGTCACTCCTTGACGCGAGGTCTGCGCACGTCGTGTGACTTAGTGAGGCAAGTGCCGGGGGGAAACCGGGTGGTGGGGGCTCACTAGGCTTGCCGCATGACCCATGTCCTCGCCGCCGTCGCCTGGCCGTACGCCAACGGCCCGCGCCACATCGGCCACGTGGCCGGTTTCGGTGTGCCGTCCGACGTGTTCAGCAGGTACATGCGGATGGCCGGCCACGACGTCCTGATGGTCAGCGGCACCGACGAGCACGGCACGCCGATCCTGGTGCAGGCCGAGGCCGAGGGCGTGACGCCGCGCGAGCTCGCCGACCGCTACAACCAGATGATCGTCGAGGACCTGCACGCCCTCGGCCTGTCGTACGACCTGTTCACCCGCACCACCACGGGCAACCACTACGCCGTCGCGCAGGAGATGTTCCGGGTGGTGCACGCCAACGGGTACATGGTCGAGCAGACCACCAAGGGCGCGATCTCGCCGTCCACCGGGCGCACCCTGCCCGACCGGTTCATCGAGGGCACCTGCCCGATCTGCGGGTACGGCGGCGCGCGCGGCGACCAGTGCGACA
>JBBQGB010000016.1:0-56299 GCA_038322575.1 Actinomycetales bacterium | reverse complement strand
CACGACCGCCGGTTCGGTGCCCGTGCCCGACGAGCACGTGGCGCCCGACCACGACGTGCGCGCCGTGCTCGCGATCACCCCGTTCCGGCGGCTGTGGCTGGCGCTCGGCCTGTCGAGCTTCGGTGACTGGCTGGGCCTGCTCGCGACGACGTCGCTCGCCGGTTCGCTGGCCACCGGCACCTCGGGCAAGCTGCTCGCGGTCTCGGGGGTGTTCATCCTGCGGCTCGCGCCGGCCGTCGTGTTCGGGCCGTTCGCCGGGGTCGTGGCCGACCGTCTCAACCGCCGCTGGACGCTGGTGTACGGCGACGTGCTGCGGTTCGTGCTGTTCTGCACGATCCCGTTGGCCGGCAGCCTGTGGTGGCTGTTCGTCGCCACCATCCTGATCGAGGTCGTCGGCCTGTTCTGGATGCCCGCCAAAGAGGCGACGGTGCCCAACCTGGTGCCGCGCAACCGGCTCGAGGCGGCCAACCAGCTCAGCCTGATCGTCACCTACGGGTCGGCGCCCATCGCGGCCGTGATGTTCTCGGGTCTGACCCTGGCCAACGGGGTGCTGGACGGCGTGGTGCCGGCGCTGGCCGGCCAGTCGACGTACCTGGCGCTGTACGTCAACGCCCTGACCTTCCTGGTGTCGGCCGCGGTCATCTGGCGGCTGGACTTCCCGACCGCCCCGTCGCGCTCGATCGCCGAGCAGTCGCTGTGGCGCACCGCCGTCGACGGGTGGACGTACGTCGGCCGCACCCCCCTGGTGCGCGGCCTGGTGCTGGGCATGCTGGGGGCGTTCGCAGCCGGCGGCACGGTGATCGGGCTGGCGCCGGCTTTCGTCTCCGACCTGCGCGCCGGATCACCCGGGTACGGGACGCTGTTCGCCGCGGTCTTCGTGGGCCTCGCGCTCGGGATGTGGCTGGGCCCGCGACTGCTCGGCGACTTCTCGCGCCGACGCCTGTTCGGCATCTCGATCGCGGCCGCCGGCGGCTGGTTGGTGCTGCTCTCACTGGTGCCCAACATCGTCCTCGCGGTGTTCCTCACCGTCGGGTTGGGCGCCTGCGCCGGGGTGGCCTGGGTCACCGGGTACACGCTGCTCGGGCTCGAGGTCGGCGACGAGGTGCGCGGCCGCACGTTCGCGTTCGTCCTGTCGATGGTGCGGGTGGTGCTGGTGACGGTGCTAGCGCTGGGGCCGGCCGTGGCCGCGCTGCTGTCCCAGGTGCTGTCGCTGCCGTCCACGGTGCACGTCAACGAGCGGGTCTCGCTGACCTACACGGGCGTGATGGCCACCTTCCTGCTGGCCGGGGTGGCCGCGATCGCCGTGGGCGTGGCCTCGCTGCGCCAGATGGACGACCGGCCCGGCATCTCGCTGCGCCGCGACCTGGTCGACGCCGTCCGCGCCCGGCACCTGACCGACGCGCCCGCGCGCCGCGCGCCCCACCCCGGCTGCTTCGTGGCGTTCGAGGGCGGTGACGGCGCCGGCAAGTCGACCCAGGTCAGGCTGCTCGGTGAGTGGCTCGGCGAGCAGGGGTACGAGGTGGTGCTCACCCACGAGCCGGGCGCGACGCCCGCCGGGGCGCGCCTGCGCGAGCTGCTGCTCGCCGGTGAGCACCTGCAGCCGCGCACCGAGGCCCTGCTGTTCGCCGCCGACCGCGCGCAGCACGTCGAGACCGTCGTGCGCCCGGCGCTGGCCCGCGGCGCCGTCGTCGGCACCGTCCGGTACGTCGACTCCTCGATCGCCTACCAGGGCACCGGGCGTCACCTGGGGGTCAACGAGGTCACCCAGCTCTCGCAGTGGGCGACCCAGGGTCTCGCGCCGGACCTCACCGTGCTGCTCGACATCGCCGCCGAGGCGGGGCGCGGGCGCCGCGGCCCGCAGGGCGACCGGCTCGAGGCCGAGCCGGACGAGTTCCACACCCGAGTGCGCGAGCGGTTCCTGCACCTGGCCCGCCGGGCGCCGTCGCGGTACGTCGTCGTGGACGCCACCCTCGACCCCGCCCTGGTGCAGGCTGCGGTGCGCGACCGGTTGCGGCAGACCCTGCCCGAGTCCCCGGTGGCTCGGGCCGCCCGCCTCGCGCTCGAGGAGCAGGCCCGCGCGCTGGCGGCCGCCGAGGCCGCCGAGCGCGCTGAGGCCGAGCGGGTCGCCGCCGCCGAGCGCGCAGAAGCCGAGCGGGTCGCCGCCGCCGAGCGCGAGCAGGCCGAGCGGGTCGCCGCCGCCGAGCGCGCAGAAGCCGAGCGGGTCGCCGCCGCCGCTGCGCACGAGCAGGCCGAGCGGGCCGCGCAGGTCGAGCGTGAGCGGGTCGAGCGTGAGCGGGTCGAGCGTGAGCGGGTCGGGCGTGAGCGGGTCGAGCGTGAGCGCGCCGCCACCGCCCCCGTGCCGGTCACCGAGCCCCGTCCGGTCGACCCGACCATGACGTTGCCCGTCGTGCCGACGCGCCCCGGCGGCCTCGACGACGAGATCTTCGGCGACGGTCACGGCCGGGGCGGGCGCCGGTGAGCGTCTGGGACGAGGTGGTCGGCCAGGCGCCGACCGTGGACCTGCTGCGCAGCGCGGTGGCGTCGGCCCGAGGGGACGGCGCGGGCATGACCCACGCCTGGCTGCTGACCGGGCCGCCGGGTTCGGGTCGCTCGATCGCGGCCCGGGCCTTCGCCGCGGCGCTGGAGTGCGACGAGCCCGAAGCCGGCTGCGGCCGGTGCCAGTCCTGCCGCACCGTCGTCGCCGGCTCGCACGCGGACGTCACCACCGTGCACACCGAGGGCAACGAGATCCTCGTCGCCGACGCCCGCTCACTGGTGTCCCTGGCCCAGCGCCGACCCTCGGTGGGCCGCTGGCGGGTGATCCTCGTCGAGGACGCCGACCGGCTGAACGAGAAGTCCGGCAACGCGCTGCTCAAGGCGCTCGAGGAGCCGACGCCGCGCACGGTGTGGCTGCTGTGCGCCCCCAGCGCCCAGGACGTCCTCATCACGATCCGCAGCCGCAGCCGCCACCTGGCGCTGCGCACCCCGCCGCCGGACGCCGTGGCCCGGCTGCTCGTCGAGCGCGACGGCGTCGACCCCACGATGGCCGCCTACGCCGCGCGGGCCGCCCAGAGCCACATCGGGCTGGCCCGCCGACTCGCGACCGACGAGCAGGCCCGCAACCGCCGACGCACCGTCGTCCGCATCCCGCTGGAGCTGCGATCGGTCGGCGAGGCCGTGCTGCACGCGGCCGAGCTGCTCGCCGTCGCCACCGAGGAGGCCGAGGCCGGCACCGCCGCGCGCGACGCCACCGAGCGCGCCGCGCTGCTGCGCGCCCTCGGTGCCGACACCGGCGCCCGCACCCAGCCGCCGCACGTGCGCTCGCAGGTGGCCGAGCTCGAGAAGAACCAGAAGCGGCGCGCCAAGCGGTTCGTCGCCGACATGCTCGACCGTTCGCTGCTGGATCTGATGTCGGTCTACCGTGACGTGCTCGTGCTGCACGCCGGCCTCGGTGACGAGCTCGTCAACGCCGAGATGCGCCCGGACGTCGCGCGCCTGGCCACGCTGCTCTCGCCCGAGCAGGCGCTGCGGCGCATGGACGTCGTCCGCGAGACCCGCGCCCGCCTGGGCACCAACGCCTCGCCGCTGCTCGCGGTCGAGGCGATGACGGTCGGTCTGCGGCTGCCCGCGTGAGCCGGCCCAGGGCGCGATCGACGTCCGCGCCGGGTTACCGTCAACAGGTCACGTCGACTGCAGGGGGGACACGCGTGCGCGTTCGGTCACGTCTGGGAGCGGTGCTGGTCGCCGCGGCCGTGCTGCTCGGGGCCTGCAGCGACGGGGCGGTGTCGCCCAACGACCCGGCGGGTGCGGCGGGCAGCTCCCCGGCGCCGGTGCCGAACGTCCTGGCCCGCTACTACGACCAGCGCCTGTCGTGGAAGGGCTGCGGCGGCGACTTCCAGTGCTCACGGCTGACCGTGCCCGTCGACTACGCGTCGCCGAGCGGCGCGACGATCGCGCTGAGCCTGGTGCGGCTGCGGGCCGAGGGCAAGCGGCTGGGCTCGCTCGTCATCAACCCGGGCGGGCCGGGCGCCTCGGGCGTCGACTACGCCCGCGCGGCCCGCTCGGTGATCAGCGACCCGGTGCGCCAGCGCTACGACGTCGTCGGCTTCGACCCGCGGGGTGTCGGTGACAGCGCGCCACTGAAGTGCCTGACCTCGGCCCAGACCGACGAGCTGATCACCGCCGACCCCACGCCGGACGACGCCGCCGAGGTCGCGTCCACCGTCACCCTCTTCCGCCAGCTGGCTGCGCGCTGCCGCGCCGGGGGCGGCGCGCTGCTGGCGCACGTCGGCACCCCGGACGCCGCCCGCGACCTGGACGTGCTGCGGGCGGCCCTCGGCGACCGCAAGCTGACCTACCTCGGCAAGTCCTACGGCACGCTGCTCGGGGCGACGTACGCCGAGCTGTTCCCGCTGCGTGTCGGGCGGATGGTGCTGGACGGCGTGCTCGACCCCGCACTGACCAGCGAGCAGGTCAACCTGGGCCAGGCGGTCGGGTTCGAGCAGGCCACCCGCGCGTTCGTCAGCGACTGCTCACGGCTGGCCGACTGCCCGCTGGGCTCCACGCTGGACGGCGGCATGCAGCGGCTGCGCGAGCTGCTCACGGCCTTGGACGCGAAGCCGCTGCCCACCGCCGACCCGAAGCGACCGCTGTCAGAGGGCCTGGGCAGCCTCGGCGTCGCCGTGGCCATGTACGACCAGGGCTACTGGCCGACCCTGCGCGAGGCGCTCTCCGCGGCGCTGCGCGGTGACGGTGCCCCGCTGCTGCAGCTCGCCGACGCCTACACCGACCGCGGCAGCGACGGCAGCTTCACGAGCAACCAGAACACCGTCATCTACGCCGTCAACTGCCTCGACCGGCCCGGCTCGGGCAGCCTGGCGAAGGTGCGGGACACGGTCACCTCCTTCACCCGGCAGGCCCCGACCTGGGGCGCGTTCCTCGCCTGGAGCGAGCTGCCGTGCGACTACTGGCCGGTGAAGGCCGCGTCCGCGGCCGGCCCGGTCTCGGCGTCCGGCAGCGGACCGATCGTCGTCGTCGGCACGACCCGTGACCCGGCCACGCCGTACGCGTGGGCCGTGAACCTGGCCAAGGAGCTGGACGACGGGCACCTGATCACCTACGTCGGGGACGGCCACACGGCCTACCAGCGCGGCAGCCGCTGCGTCGACAAGGCGGTCGACGCCTACCTGCTGCGCGCCGCCGTCCCCAAGGCCAGGCTGCGGTGCACCTAGCCCTATAGTGGTGAACCGTGCCCGTGAGGGCACCCGCCGCCTTAGCTCAGTCGGCTAGAGCGACGCACTCGTAATGCGTAGGTCATCGGTTCGACTCCGATAGGCGGCTCCAGCAGTACCGCAGGTCAGGACGGTCCTGAGCGGTCCCCGAGGGCAGCCACCGCGCCCTCGGGGAACGCTCGGGGCACACGGGCGGCAGCGTCCACGTGGTCGGCCACGGCGTCCAGGTCGTCGTCATCCTGCAGGCCCCTCTATCGGTGGGTCCACGTAGCACCTGGACCCTCCAGCGGGTCGGGGTCCGCTGTCGAGCGTGCGAGATCTCGCCTCGGCGCCTGGGTCCGGGTCCACTGCCAACCTGCAGTGGATCGGCAGCTGGATCGGTGCGGTGCGTGCTGCTAGGTCACGGCCGGGTTTGCGTGTAATCACCCCCGGATCGCTTGGCTCAGCGGCCAGGAGGCGGACGTACCTTCCCTGCCGCACCGCACGCCGTCGCCCGGTTCCGGTCGGGTGAGCGGTGTGCGGACCCCCAGCGCACGGTGTCGCCGAGCCAGGACCCCGCAGTCCCGGCGGGCATCAGTAGGTGAAGCGCGCGATCTGACCGCGCAGGTCCGAGGCCATCTGCGCGAGCTCGTCGACGGCCGACCGCGTCTGCGCCACGGCCTGGGTGGTGGAGGTGCTGGCCGACGCGACGCCGGTGATGTTGGACGCGATCTCGCCCGAGCCGGTGGCGGCCTCGGTGACGCTGCGGCTCATCTCGTTCGTGGTCGCGGTCTGCTCCTCGACCGCCGAGGCGATCGTCAGCTGGTAGTCGTTGATCGACGTGATGATGGTCGAGATCTCCGCCATGGCGCCCACCGCCCCGCGGGTGTCGGCCTGGATCGCCTCGACCCGCCGCGCGATGTCCTCGGTGGCCCGTGCGGTCTCCCGCGCGAGCTCCTTCACCTCGTTGGCGACCACGGCGAACCCCTTGCCCGCCTCACCGGCCCGCGCCGCCTCGATCGTCGCGTTCAGCGCGAGCAGGTTGGTCTGCTCCGCGATCGACGTGATCACCTTGATCACGTTGCCGATCTCCTGCGAGGACGTGCCGAGCTGGGCGACGGTGACGTTGGTCGCCTCGACCACGGACACGGCCTGACCGGCCACCCGCGCCGCCTCGTTGGCGCTCTGGGCGATCTCTCGGATCGAGGCACCCATCTGCTCGGACCCGGCGGCGGCGGTCTGCACGTTGCGCGAGACCTGCTCGGCGGCCGCGGCCACCACAGCGGCCTGGACGCTGGTCTCCTCGGCACCGGCGGCGATCTGCTGCGAGGAGGCCGACAGCTCCTCCGAGGCCGCAGCAACCGCCGAGACCGAGTCCGACACGGTGTTCAACACCGAACCCATCGACTCCTGGGCCACCCGCAGGGCGGCCGCCATCCGCCCCACCTCGTCGGCCCGGTGCACGTCCGCGCGGACAGTCAGATCACCAGAGGCCATCGCGTTCAGCACTCGCTGCACCTCGCGGACCGGGCGAACCACTGCCCGTGTGACGGCGATCGACAGCACCAGCACGATGAGCGCCGTGGCACCGGCCGCCAGCAGAAGAAGGAGCATCGCTGCGGACCTGCCCTGCGCCGAGAGCTCGGCGGATGCAGCCGCGTGCTCGGCCACCAGAGCGGAGAGCTCGCCCAGCGAGGTCTCGAGAGCCTTGAACTTCGGGAGGAAGTCGCTGTACTGCGCCTCGGCCTGGTTCGGGGACGTCTCAGCCAGGTCGACCAGCTTCGTCGCGGCACTGGTGTACGCCTCGACGTCTGGACGAACTGCTGAGACCGCCGCATCCACCTTGGCGCCGAGCGCCGCAGCACCCGTCGTGTCGACGGCTGACGTCAGGATCTCGATGTGGGCCGGCAGGTCTGCCTTGACCGATGCCCCGGTACCCGTCCCTGGGAAGAAGATGGCCGTGAGCACGTCAGCGCGGATGGCGTCGTGCGCCATGTCACCTTCAAGCAGCACCCTTCCGACTCTGGTGTCGTGCTGCAGCGCCGTGTTCTTGCTCGCCATGTTCGCCAGTCCAGCGCTCGCAACAAGCACCACCACAGCGACGCCCACGAGCGCAGTGCCGGCGAGGGCGCCGAGCTTCATGGACAACGAGAGGTCGATCAGCCGCTGACTGAGACCACGTCTGGGGGACCTGACGTCATCGAGCGTCGTACTTGTCATGACTGCTCCTTGGTGAGGCGGTCGTGCTCCGATCAGGTGCGACCACTGCGGCTGCACCTGTCGTCGGCGCCGCAACGAGGTCGCGCACGTGCACCCTGCCTATCGGCCGGCGCCAGGTCGACCTGAACCTCTTGCCAGGACACTGCGACGTACGGTGGGAACCCAGGGTGCGCCAGCCGGCTCGCCGCGTGCCTCCAGGGACAGCTGCGTCCCGGCGGCTCGGTACCGGCAGGGCGCCGCCCGGCGGCCAGCCGACACCGTCGTCCTCGTGCTCGAGCCTCGTGACGCCGCCGAGCCGGGCGCGTGAACCCGCTCCGTGGAGAGACGCGTTCATGAGGTCGAGGATCGGGACGCATGGGTCTGTCACGGTCGCCGCACTACTCTCGCGGAGTGCCCGAGTTCACCTGGCGACCCGGCCAACGACGCGACGAACGAGGACGTCAAAGCCGTGTTCGCCGCCGGCGGCGCCCGCAGGTGCCGCTGCCAGGCGCTCAAGGCCCCGGACTGGATCTGGCGCGACACGACCCAGGAAGAGCGCGACGCCGCCTTCCGGGAGCAGACCGGCTGTGGCACGGACGGCCCGACGTCCGGCCTCGTCGGGGACGTGAACGCAGTGCCGGCCGGCTGGGTCGCGGTCGAGCCGCGGGAGAACTACCCGAGGATCTGGGCCAGGCAGAAGTCGTGGATGCGGATGGACCCCGACCTCGAGGGCGTCTGGTCGGTCACCTGCTTCGTCGTGCGTCAGGGTTTTCGTCGTCGGGGGCTGATGTACGAGCTCGCCGCCGCCACCGTCGAGTACGGCAGGCAGGTCGGCGCCCGCGTCCTCGAGGGCTACCCCACCGAGCCGCCGCCGGGGAAGGCCGTGATCTGGGACGAGGCGTCGGTCGGGCTGCTCCAGGTCTTCCTCGACGCCGGCTACGAGGTCGAGGCGTCGCCCACCCTGCGCCGCAGAGTGGTGCGACACCGACTCGGCGCGCCGCCCTGACGGTCGATCCCGCGCACGGGGAGCAGTCGAACCTGGGCTCGTTGCTCCACCAGGTGCCATGACGCGCTACGGGGTGTCCGAGGCCCGGTCCCTCGAGCGCCTACCCCGCCTCATGGGGGCTTCCGCAAGACCGCATCCCGGTCCGGTCGAGCTGCCCGCACGGCTCGGGCCTCACCGAGCGCAACCTGCGCCATCTGGCCGGGGAGTATCGCCGGCTGGGCCACACGCGCTTCATCCACGTCAACACCCTGAGCGTCATCGAGCCCGACCTGGTCTGTCGCGCAGTCGGCGACGTCAACCGGCTCGTCCCGATCCTGCTGCACGCGGACGACAGCACCGTCGAGGAGCGCCTCGCAGGGCGTGAACGCGGTACCGAGCTGACCCGGTACCTCACCCTTGGCCCCGAGATGACGAAGGCACTGGCCACAGAGGCGTCCCCGGACGTGCACCGCCTCGACGTCACGAACGCGAGCGTCACGCACGCCGCCGAACTGGTGCTCCACCTCACTGGCTGGCTACTCGCGACCCCATGAAGGAGCGACGCGCCTCATGAAGATCGAGCAAACACGTGAGTCAGTGCCGACGTTCGACCAGCCCGGCGCGCCCGTGGGGGTACGAGCGTGCGCGCCACCGCCCGGCAGGGCGCGCTGCGGTGGTGGTCGAGCCCTGCGATGGGGGACTTAGTGCTCTCGGCAGGCGCACCGCGACCGGGCATCGTCGATGGCATCGTCACCCTCTGGAGGTTCGAATGTCCGTCGCGAGCACACCCTCGGCGCCGGTCGCCTACCCGGCACGTCTCGAGGTTGACCATTCGGTGCAGTACGACCGGGTGAGGACCCTGTTCCGGGCGGTGCTGATCATCCCGATCGCGATCGTGTACGGGGTTCTCACGGCTGGCGTGACGCGGACGGTCTACGACCGCAGCGGAGAGGCGGTGAGCCGCACGAGCGGTGGGATCGCCAGCGGTCTGTTCGTAGCGACGCTGCTGATGATCGTGGTCAGGCAGCGCTACCCGCGGTGGTGGTTCGACTTCGCCCTCGAGCTGACCCGGTTCGGCGCCCGTGTCTGCGCCTACCTCGCGTTGCTGACCGAGGAGTACCCGTCGACGGTCGAGCAGCAGAAGGTCCATCTCAACATCGACTACCCCGACGTCGGACGCGACCTGAGTCGTTGGTTGCCGCTCGTCAAGTGGTTGCTCGCGATCCCGCACTTCGTGATCCTGGGCCTGCTGGCCGTGGCCGCATTCTTCGCGGTGCTCCTCGCCTGGTTCGCGATCCTGTTCACCGGGCGGTACCCGCAAGGGCTGTTCGACTTCGTGGTCGGTGTCGGCCGCTGGGGTCTGCGGGTCCAGGCGTACGCGATCCTGCTCGTCACCGATCGGTATCCGCCGTTCTCGCTGCACTGACGCCGTCCGGCACGGTGCCACCACAGTGCAGAGCGACCCTGCCCCCTCACCGGCCTCGTCCGAGCCGGGCGCCGGTCCATGACGTCGGGGGTCTGTGCGGCAGCCTGACCACGATGTCGGTCCTCACGTGGCCGCATCATGGCCACGGTGCGGGGTGGACTTCACCTCTCGCTGCCGCGTGCCGATGGCGGAACGGGGCCGCGCGGACGCGCGGACGAGCAGGCGTGCCTGTGGTCGGGGGGTGCTGGGGTGGACGGTGCGGTGCCGGGTGGGCAGCAGCCCATCCAGGGACCGGTTCTCGCTGCCCTGGTGCGGCTGGCGTCGCTGATCACCGGATCGCACGGGGCCGAGGACCTGATGGAGGCGGTGGCGGAGACCTCCCTGGAGCTGCTGGGCGCCGACTCGGTGTCGATCAGCCACCTCGAGGACGACGGAGTCACCCTGCGGACCCTGGTCAACGTCGGGTCGCTGGGCGACGGCGAGCAGCGCTGGCCCGTCAACGAGACCTACCAGGTGGCGGACTTCCCCGACAGCCTGGGCTTCCTGCTGGACCTGCCCGTGCGCCGGGTCGCCACCTCGGTGGACGACGCGCTGGCCGAGCCGGCCGAGGTGGCCCTGCTGCGGTCGCTGGGCAAGACCTCGAGCCTGAAGTCGGCGATCCTCGTGGACGCCAAGGTCTGGGGCGAGCTGTGGGCCGGACGCGCCTCGCCGGCAGCGCCGTTCAGCGAGTTCGACGCCGATCTGGCCCAGGTCATCGTGGGTCTGGTCTCGGCCGGCGTCTCGCAGGCCGCCGCGTGGCAGCAGATGCAGCAGCTCGCGTCCAGCGACCCGTTGACCGGGCTGGCCAACCGCCGAGGGCTGGACGAGCACCTACGCCGGCACCTGGCGCGCGCGCACGCGACGGGCCAACCGCTGACGGTGGCCGTCGGCGACGTCAACGGCCTCAAGAAGGTTAACGACTCGGACGGACACGCCGCGGGCGACGGGGTCCTGCTGAGGGTCGCAGCAGCAGCAACGGCGGCGATCAGCGAGGTGCCGCACGCCCTGGCTGCCCGACTGGGGGGTGACAAGTTCGCCCTCGTGCTGCCCGCGATCTCCCCGCAGGACGCGCTCGCCGTCGCCGACCAGTGGTGTCGGGATGCGGCGGACCCCGCCACCGGAACCAGCCTGGCCTGCGGCGTGGCGGTCACCGACGGTGCCGGAGCCGACGACCCGCGTCAGCTGCTGGGCGCGGCTGACCTGGCCCAGGCCTGGGCCAAGCGGGCCCGCAGCCGCACGCCGTTCACGTCCTGGGATCCGCGGCTCGCTCGATAGGTGGCAGGTGGGCCCGCGTCACCGAGACCGCACGAAAGGCCCACCGCTGGGTTCGGGGTGGGCCTTTCGTGACGTCTGGGCGCGGGCGGCCTTGCGCTCGCGCTTGTCGGCGTACATCGCCAGGTCCGCCTCGTGCAGCAGGTTGAGTGCAGTGGAAGCAGCGCTGGAGGTGGCCGACCCGACGCTGACCTGCAGGGGGTGGTCGACGCCGTCGATCACCAGGGTGCGCTCGACCGCACGACGCAGCCGCGGCACCAGGACGTCGGCGCCGACCGCTGAGCCCTCGACCAGGACGACGAACTCGTCGCCGCCGATCCGCGCGACGGTGTCGGAGTCGCGCACCTGCTTGCGCAGGGCCACCGCGACCTCGCGCAGCACCGTGTCGCCGTACGCGTGACCACCGGCGTCGTTGACGGGCTTGAACCCGTCCAGGTCCAGGAAGTGCACGGTGAACGTCGAGCCCGAGCGGTGCGAGCGGGTCAGGGCTCCCTCGATGCGGTCCATGAGCAGCAGGCGGTTGGGCAGTCCGGTCAGCGGGTCCTGCAGCGCCATCCGGGCCATCGTGTCCTGGCTCTCACGGCGGTCGGTCACGTCCATCAGCTGCACCGACAGCACCGGCGCCTCGTTGGCGCTGCCGGACCCCGAGGGCGCGAACGCGATCTCCATCCAGCGCTCGTGGCCGGCGACGTCCATCCGCACCTCTCCGTGCCAACCGGGCGCCGTGCCGTCGAGCACCCGTCTGACGCCGTCCTCGAACGAGGCGAGGTCGGCCGCCACGACGCGGCGGCACCACGCCGTCCCCACCACCTCGCTCGCCGGGGTCGCCAGCAGCCGAGCGGCGACCTCGTTCAGGTGGACGACGCGCAGGACGTCGCCGTCCGAGCGGACGAGCATCATGCCGAGCATGGCGTCGGCGAACCCGCCGCGGTACATCTCCTCGCGTGCGGCCACCTCGTCGGCGCTGCGGCGACGTTCGTCCGTCGAGAGCACCAGCACCAGCATGACGGTCGAGGCCACGATCAAGAACCCCTGCACCAGCCCGACGACGACCTGGGGTGGCAGCGACTGGACGGCGAACGGTCCGTTGCCGCCGACAGTCTGCAGCAGGGCGATGACGCCCACCACGACGAGCTGACCGGCGACCCGCTGCGGGCTGAACCGGACAGCGCCCCAGACCAGAGGCGGCAGGGTCAAGAACGCGAGCGGCAGGTGCTGGTGGGGTGCGAAGACGGCGAGGGTCACGACCAGGACGGTGACCCACTGGGCCACCCGCTCGACGGCGTCGTGGCGCACGCCGGCCAGTCCGGGTCGCACCAGCGCGAGCGGCGAGATCACCAGGCTGGCCGCCCAGTGCGAGACCAGGACGCTGCGCGCCGAGACCCAGAACGGGCCGTCGAGCAGCAGGTGGATCACCAAGGCGGCGCCGGCCCCCACCACGACCGCGCCGAGCAGGCTGGACATCGCGAACCGCGCGGCGTCCGGCACGGTGTGCAGGCGCCGCAGGGGGCGCGAACCGCGGGTGAACCACCAGACCGTCACCGCCGGCTCGAGCACGTTGATCACGCCGTAGGAGGCCGAGACCGTCAGCGACCGACCACCGACGAGGGTGGCGGCCGCAGTAGCCAGACCGATGGCGACCAGGACCCACCGCCGGCGGCGCGGCCTGGCGCGCAGGAGCCACGCCGTGCCGACACCGGTGGCCGGCCACCAGATCGCTGTCTGGCTGCCCGCGAGCCGCAGCCGCACCGAGGCGACGCACAGCAGGAACACCAGCAGCGTGAGCCCAGCGGGCACGGCGAGCCTCGCGGCACGGTCCCTGATCGACATGCCCCGACATCGGCGGATCGCCGCTGCACCTTGACCGAGCGGACGAGGTCGTCACGATGGGGTCCGTGCGGGCGGCGCCGTCGACGTCCAGGCTGGCGGGGTGCAGGATCGGGGCATGACGCAGACGACGCAGGCCGCCACCGACCCGACCGCCGACATCGGCGTCGTGGGGTTGGCCGTGATGGGACGCAACCTGGCCCGCAACTTCGCCCGCCACGGGCACGCGGTGGCCCTGTACAACCGCACGTCGTCCCGGGTCGACGACCTGGTGCGCGAGAACGGCGACGAGGGTGAGTTCGTCCCCAGCCACGACCTCGCGCAGTTCGTCGCCTCGCTCAGGCGACCGCGCCGGGTGGTCGTGATGGTCAAGGCCGGCCCGCCCACCGATGCGGTCATCAACGAGCTGGTGCCGCTGCTCGAGCCGGGCGACATCGTGGTGGACGGCGGCAACGCGCACTTCCAGGACACCCGCCGTCGCGACAGCGCCCTGCGCGAGCACGGGCTGCACTTCGTCGGCACCGGCGTCAGTGGCGGCGAGGAGGGCGCTCTGAACGGTCCGTCGATCATGCCCGGCGGCTCGGTCGAGGCCTACGAGGCGCTCGGCCCGATCCTGGAGTCGATCGCGGTCGAGGTCGACGGCACCCCGTGCTGCACCCACGTCGGCCCGGACGGCGCCGGGCACTTCGTCAAGATGGTGCACAACGGCATCGAGTACGCCGACATGCAGCTGATCGCCGAGGCGTACGACCTGATGCGCCAGGGGCTCGACCTGACCCCCGCCGAGCTCGCCGACCTGTTCGAGGAGTGGAACACCGGTGACCTCGAGTCCTACCTGATCGAGATCACCGCCCGCGTCCTGCGTCAGGTCGACGCCACCACCGGCGGTCCGCTGGTCGACGTCATCGTCGACCAGGCCGAGCAGAAGGGCACCGGCCGCTGGACCGTGCAGTCCGCGCTCGAGCTGGGGGTGCCGGTGTCGGGCATCGCCGAGGCCGTGTTCGCCCGGGCGCTGTCCGGCCACGCCGAGCAGCGCGGCCCGGCCCGGCGCCTGGCCGGCCCGAGCGGCTCGCTCACCGACCTGAGCGCGGACGAGCGCACCCGCTTCGTGGACGACGTTCGACAGGCGCTGTACGCCTCGAAGGTCGTGGCCTACGCCCAGGGCTTCGACCAGATCGCCGCCGGGTCCGCCGAGTACGGCTGGGACGTCGACCGCGGTGCCATGGCCACCATCTGGCGCGGGGGCTGCATCATCCGCGCGCGGTTCCTGGACCGGATCCGCGAGGCGTACGACCGCGACGCCGAGCTGCCCACGCTGCTGGTCGACGAGTACTTCAGCGGCGTCGTCGACCAGGCGCAGGACGCCTGGCGCCGGGTCGTGTGCACCGCCGTCCAGCTGGGCGTGCCCGTGCCGGGCTTCGCCAGCGCCCTCGCCTACTACGACGGCCTTCGGCGCGAGCGGCTGCCCGCCTCGCTGGTGCAGGGGCTGCGCGACCTGTTCGGCGCGCACACCTACGCGCGCACCGACGGCGAGGGGGTCTTCCACACCCTGTGGTCCGGCGACGGCTCGCAGGTGCGCCAGGACGACGGCTCGTCGAACCCGCACTGAGGTGCGGGTCGTCAGCCTGGTGCCCTCGATCACCGAGGCGGTGGCCGTCAGCCTCCCCGGCGCCCTGGTGGGGGCCACCGACTGGTGCACCCACCCCGCGGGGCTGGACGTGACCCGGGTCGGCGGCACCAAGAACCCGGACGTCGACGCCGTCGTGGCGCTCGCGCCGGACCTGGTCGTGGCCAACGCCGAGGAGAACCGCGAGGTCGACCTCGACGCGCTGCGAGCGGCGGGCCTGCGGGTGCACGTCACCGACATCCGCACCGTCGCGGGCGCGATCGACTCGCTGGCCGAGCTGCTCGCGCTGGTCGGCGGCGCCGAACCGGCCTGGTTGCGCGCCGCCCGCGACGCCTGGACCGAGCCCGCCCCGGTGCGCAGCGGCGCCCGGGTGCGGGCCGTCGTGCCGATCTGGTGGCGGCCCTGGATGCACGTCGGCAGCGACACCTACGCCGGTGACGTGCTCGCGCGACTCGGCGTCGACAACGTCCTGGCCGGGCACGCCGAGCGGTACCCGCGGGTCGACCCATCGGCCCTGCCCGACGTCGACCTGGTCGTGCTGCCCGACGAGCCGTACGCGTTCACCGCGGACGACGGCCCCGAGGTCTTCGCGCCCACGCCGTCCGCGCTGGTGAGCGGCCGGCTGCTCACCTGGTACGGCCCCGCGATGGTCGACGCGCCACGCGGGCTGACGGTGGCACTTCGGTCGGCGCTCGGCTGAGGCGCGGGGCCCCGCAGTCCTACTGTGAGGGGATGCACATCCCGGTCCATCCCGTCCGCTTCGTCACCGCCGCCAGCCTGTTCGACGGGCACGACGCCGCGATCAACATCATGCGACGGCTGCTGCAGTCCCAGGGCGTCGAGGTGATCCACCTCGGGCACGACCGCAGCGTCGAGGACGTCGTCACCGCGGCGGTGCAGGAGGACGTCCAGGGCGTGGCGGTGTCGTCCTACCAGGGCGGGCACGTCGAGTACTTCACCTACCTGGTCGAGCGGCTCGCCCAGCGCGGCGCCGGTCACGTCCAGGTGTTCGGCGGGGGCGGCGGGGTGATCGTGCCGGCCGAGATCGAGGCGCTGGCGCGGGTCGGCGTCCACATCTTCAGCCCGCAGGACGGCCAGCGGCTGGGGCTGCCGGGCATGATCAACGAGCTCGTCGCGGCGTGCGACGTCGACCTCGCCGCCGGGGGCGCGGACGTCGACGCCCTGCTCAGCGGCTCGGACACCGCCCTGGCCCGGGCGATCACCGTGCTCGAGGCGGGCGCCGACCCCGCCCTGGGTGCCGCCGTCACCGCGGCGGCCGCCCGCCGCACCGTCCCGGTGCTCGGCATCACCGGCACCGGCGGCTCGGGCAAGTCCTCGCTCACCGACGAGCTGGTGCGCCGGCTGCGCCGCGACAGCCAGGACAAGCTGCGCCTCGCCGTCCTCGCCATCGACCCGACCCGGCGGCGCGGCGGGGGAGCGCTGCTGGGCGACCGGATCCGGATGAACAGCCTCGGCGGCGGCAGCGACCCGTTCTTCCGATCGCTGGCCACCCGTCGGGCGGGCAGCCAGGTGCCCGAGGCGCTCGACCAGATCATCGCCGCCTGCATCGCCGCCGGTGCCGACCTGGTGCTGGTCGAGACCCCCGGCATCGGGCAGGGCGACGCGGCGATCGTCCCCCACGTGACGACCTCGCTGTACGTGATGACGCCCGAGTACGGCGCCGCGTCGCAGCTGGAGAAGATCGACATGCTCGACCTGGCCGACGTCGTCGCGGTCAACAAGTACGAGCGGCGCGGCGCCGAGGACGCGCGGCGCGACGTCGCCCGCCAGATGGTGCGCAACCGCGAGGCGTTCGGCGTCCCGTGGCAGGACATGCCGGTGTTCGGCACCAGCGCCGCGCGCTTCGACGACGACGGGGTGTCGGCGCTCTACCAGCACCTGAAGGGCCTGCTGGTCGAGGCCGGGCTGCCGGCGTTCGAAGGGGTGCTGCCGGTGGTCACCGGCCGGGTGTCGACGGGGCTGACCAGCGTCCTGCCCCGGGGTCGCGAGCGGCACCTGGCCGAGGTGGCCGCCACGGTGCGCCGCTACCACGGTGCCACCCAGCGGCAGGCCGAGGTCGCCCGCCGGCGCCAGCAGCTGACCGCCACGCGCGACCTGCTGGGCCCGGACCAGCCGGACGCCGTCGCCGCCGTCGACGCCCTCGTCGACGCGGCCGACGCCGAGCTCAGCCCCGACGTGCGCGAGGTGCTCGACGGGTGGCCCGCGCGGCGCGCGTCGTACACCGACGACACCGGACGCACCACGCTGTCGGGCACCGTCGTGCCACGGGTGGCGCTGCCGCCGGACGACGAGGCCGGGGCGCTGGTGCGGTTCGCGCGTCGCGAGAACCTGCCCGGCTCCTTCCCTTTCACCGCAGGGGTCTTCCCGTTCAAGCGCACCGGTGAGGCGCCGGCGCGGATGTTCGCGGGTGAGGGGGACGCCGCCCGCACCAACCGGCGGTTCCACCTGCTCAGCGCCGGCCAGCCGGCCACCCGGCTCTCGACCGCGTTCGACTCGGTGACGCTCTACGGCCGTGACCCATCACCGCGCCCGGACGTGCTGGGCAAGGTCGGCACCTCCGGCGTCTCGATCGCGACGGTCGACGACGTGCGCGACCTGTACGCCGGGTTCGACCTGTGCTCGCCGACGACGTCGGTCTCGATGACCATCAACGGCCCGGCGCCGGCGATCCTCGCGATGTTCCTCACCACCGTGATCGACCAGCAGGTCGCGGCGTTCTCCAAGTCCCACGGCCGGCCGCCCAGCGACGACGAGCGTGAAACCCTTGCGGCGCATGCCTTGTCGACCGTCCGCGGCACCGTGCAGGCCGACATCCTCAAGGAGGACCAGGGCCAGAACACCTGCATCTTCTCGACCGACTTCGCGCTGCGCTGCATGGCCGACGTTCAGCAGTGGTTCATCGACCACCGGGTGCGCAACTTCTACTCCGTCAGTATCAGCGGCTACCACATAGCCGAGGCCGGGGCGAACCCCATCAGCCAGCTGGCCTTCACGCTGGCCAACGGGTTCACCTACGTCGAGTCCTACCTCGCGCGCGGCATGGACGTCGACGACTTCGCGCCGAACCTGTCGTTCTTCTTCTCCAACGGGATGGACGCCGAGTACACCGTCCTCGGCCGGGTGGCGCGCCGGATCTGGGCGATCGCGATGCGCGACGTCTACGGGGCCGGTGAGCGCTCGCAGAAGCTGAAGTACCACGTGCAGACGTCGGGCCGCTCGCTGCACGCGCAGGAGATGGACTTCAACGACATCCGCACCACGCTCCAGGCGCTGTGCGCCCTGTACGACAACGCAAACTCGTTGCACACCAACGCTTTCGACGAGGCGGTCACTACGCCGTCAGCGCAGTCGGTGCGTCGCGCCCTGGCGATCCAGATGATCATCGACCAGGAGTGGGGCCTGTCGGCCAACGAGAACCCGCTTCAGGGTTCGTACGTCGTCGACCAGCTCACCAACCTGCTGGAGGAGGCCGTGCTGGTCGAGTTCGAGCGGATCGCCGACCGCGGCGGGGTTCTGGGCGCCATGGAGACCGGGTACCAGCGGGGGCGGATCCAGGACGAGTCCATGCTGTACGAGCACCGCAAGCACGACGGGTCGCTGCCGATCATCGGCGTCAACACCTTCGTCGCGGACGGCGACCAGGCACCGCCGGTGGTCGAGCTGGCTCGCGGGACGGCGGCCGAGAAGGCCTCGCAGCTGGCCCGCCTCGCCGACTTCCATCAGCGGCACGCCCACGACGCCGCGCCCGCCCTGGAGCGGCTCAAGCACGCGGCCACCAGCGGCGGCAACGTGTTCGACGCCTTGATGGACGCCGTCCGGCACTGCTCGCTCGGGCAGATCAGCGAGGCGTTCTTCGAGGTCGGGGGTCAGTACCGCCGCAACGTGTGAGCGGTCGTCAGACCGCCGTCCCGGCAACCGGGGACTCGGCGGTATCGGCGTGGTCGGGCACCTCGGCCCAGATGACCAGATGCTGGTCGGCGCGGGTCCATCCGCAGCGGGTCGCGATGGCCGCCACGATCGTCAGGCCGCGCCCGCCCGGGTCGGCGCCCTGGGTGGTGCTGCGCCAGCTGGTGGGGCGCTCGGCCTCGCGGGCCAGGGGCGGCGGGTGCTCGGTCACCGCGACCAGCCAGCCGGCGGACGTCCGGCCCAGCGTCACCCGGATGGAGTCCTCGCCGTGCTGCACGGCGTTGGTCACCAGCTCGGTCAGCACCAGCGCGAGACGACCCATCGCCACGGGGTCGGCCGGGTGCTCGCCGTCCGCGTCACCCCAGCGGGCGAGCAGGTCGTGCCGGACCGCGCGCGGTGCCGCGATCGTCGGCTCGACCTGCCAGCGGGCCACCTCGCTCGAGGTGGGTACGGGCGCCTCGGACAGTGCCGCGTCGACCAGGCTCATGCGACCGTCGTCAGGGCTCGGACGGCCACGAAGGCCGCGTCGTCCTCGACCGTGGCCGGGCCGGCCGCGACGAGGGTCTGCGAGAGGGTCGAGAGGTCGTCGACGTCCGCGACGGCGAGCTGGCCGGCGAGCAGCGCGACCCCGTCGGTGAGGGTGCGGCGACGGTCCTCGATCAACCCGTCGGTGTACATCAGGAGCAGGTCACCGACACCGAACGCGGTCTCGTGCTCGGTGCGCTGCCTGATGCCGGCGCCGAGCAGCGGGGTCTGGGCGCCGTCGAGCACCTCGACCCGGCCGTCCGCGCGGCGCAGCAGGGACGGCGGGTGGCCGGCCGCCGACCAGCGCAGCCGACCGGCCGCGTCCGCGGTCGGTCGCTCGAGCAACCCGACGCACACGCTGGCCAGGCGGGGCAGCGCCAGTGCGGTCAGCGCCTGCTCGAGCCAGCCCACCAGCGCCGCCGGGCCGTGTCCCTCGAGGGCGTAGGACTGCAGCGCCGAGCGCAGCCGACCCATGGTGGTGGCGGCGTCGATGTCGTGGCCCTCGACGTCGCCGATGGCCACCAGCACCCGGCCGTCGGGCAGCGGCAGCACCTCGTACCAGTCGCCGCCGATGCTGGCCGCGTCGGTGCTGGGCAGGTAGTGCCCGACCAGGTCCAGGCCGCTGACGCTGGGCAGGTCGGGCAGCAGCGCCAGCTGCAGCTTCTGGGCCAGGCTGTGCTCGCGCTCGTACAGCCGGCTGATGTCCAGGGCCAGGGCCACCCGGGTGGCGACGGCGTCGGCGAGCAGCAGGTGCTCACGCAGCGGGTCGGTGCCGTGGCCGTCGACGCGCGGGGACCCCAGCAGCAGGACGCCGAGCATCTGCTCACGCACCCGCAGCGGCACCACGACCATCCCGGCGTCGCAGCCCAGGCGCCACGGCGGCTCGAGCTGCTCGGCGGCCACCAGCGAGGCGGCGTCGGTGTCGAGCAGACCCGCCAGCGGCTGGGGCGTCCGGCCGCGAGCGATCAGGTGGCCCAGCAGGGGCGGGGTGGTCGGCTCGGGGCCACTGACGGCCGAGCAGGTCAGCCCCGCGTCGCCGCTGAGGTAGACCGCCGCCCAGCCACACCACGCCGGGGCCAGCAGGTCGGTGACCCGGGGCATCGCCTCGCGGGCGTCGACCCGGGTGACCGCACGGCTGACGTCGGCCAGCAGCGAGGTCTGGGCCATGGCCGACTCGGCGATCGCCCTCGCCGCGCGCTCGAGCCGGTAGGCCTCGGCCCGCTCGGCCTCGCCGGCGACCCGCGCGGTGACGTCGGACTGGATGCCGACGAAGTTCACGAGCCGGCCGGCGCCGTCCAGCACCGGTGAGATGGCCACCTCGTTCCAGAACGGCGTCCCGTCGGCGCGGTAGTTCAGCAGGGTCTGGACCACGGGCTGACCCGCGCCCAGCGCCACCCGCAGCCGCTGGACGGCCTCGGGGTCGGTGTCCGGCCCCTGCAGGAAGCTGCAGCTGCGTCCGACCGCCTCGTCGAAGGAGTAGCCCGTCGCCTGGGTGAATGCCGGGTTCACCCACACCAGCGGCAGGCCCTGGGTGGTGGCGTCGGCGATGGTGAAGGCGAGGTCCATCGCCAGCACCGCCCGGATGCGGACGGCGGCCGAGGCGTCGGCCGACTCGACCTCGACGGCGGCCCCGCCCTCGCCGCGAAGCCGCAGGAACACGATCAGCGCCCGGCTGCTCAGCTCGGCGGCGCCCTCGAGCCGGAATCCGGTGACCCACAGGGGCCCGGTGACGTCGTCCACGTGCACGCCGCTGTCGCTGGCCTGGCGGGCCTGCTCGGCGTCCGCACCGCCCGAGGCCTGCCGCGGTTCGCGTCGGATCAGCTCGCCCGCGACGGGCAGCCCGCGGCACACCTGCGACAGCGGGCCGTGCGAGTCGGCCAGGTCGTCGCCGGAGGGGTCGGTGAGGCCCGCGAGGGCGCCCCACCGGTCGATGGACAGGGGCAGCTCGGCGCGGCCGGCCATCGCCTGGGCGAGGTCGTTGGCGTACAGCACCTCGGTGGTGGTCACGTCGACGAGCAGGATCGCGGCCGCGGCCTGGTCGAGCAGCCCAGGCAGCCCGGCCTCGGGCGTCGCCGAGGCAGCGCTCACCTCGGGGGGCAGCGCGTCGCGCCTCACGAGCTGGTGACCTGGAACAGGGGGATGGACCCGGTGATCTGCAGCAGGTCGAGCACGCTGAGCGAGGGGTCGCGCAGCACCACCTGCTCCTTGGCCGGGATCGAGGCGGCCAGCCGGACCAGGAAGGCGACGCCCACCGAGTCCATGAACGTGACGCCCGCCGCGTCGATCGTGATCGGCTGCGCGTGGTCGATGGCGTCACGGCCGGCGTGCTCCAGGTCCTCGCTGAGCACCCGGTCGACGTCCCCCACCAGCACGATCAGCGTCCCGGCGGGGTCGAAGAAGACGCTGACCCCCCCGGTGTCGAGGTCCTGGTCGTCGGTCACGTCCACAGTCAACACGATGCCGCCGTCCCGCGGCGCCAGTCGGTGCCCCCGGCTCCCCGGCCCGGGCCGCCCCCGCCTCCTTTCCTCCCCCCACCCCGCGTTCCTCCCCCCGACCGGTGACGAACCGGACATCTCGGGCGCCAGACGCCGGTGGCGGGGAGGAATGCGGGCGGGGGGAGGAAGGGGGGCGGCTCAGCGGTCGTGGTGGGCGAGGGCCGCCCAGCGCGGACGCCGCGGGGTCGGGGCAGTCGGCGAGGCCGGCGGGGTTGCCGACCCGGCAGATCGCCGTCCGCACCCGAGGCCGGACGCCGACGTCCGACCCGCCGAGGGCCCCGTTCAGGCCCTCGACGACCAGGGCCACCACGAGCAGCAGGCCGAGGTACTCGACGGCCGCGGCGCCCGCCGCGTCCGACAGGGAGCGGCGGGTGCGTCTGCGCTGATGCATGCGCCCCACCGTGGCCGGGCGGCTGGGCCTCGCGAGAGGTGCCAGGGGCCCCGGTCAGGGCCCGGATCCGCCGTCAGCCTTCCTCCCGCCGTCCCGCATTCGTCCCCGGCACCGGCCCGCAACCGGACATCTCGGGCGTCGGACGCCGGTCGGGGGGAGGAAACCGGGTGGGGGGAGGAAGGGGTCAGTGGCCGTCGACGCCGGGGGACAGCTTGACCGCGGCGTGCGGCGGCAGGTCCTTCGCGCGCTCGCGTGAGCGGTCGATCTCGCGCTCGGCCTCGGCCTTGTCGGCCCAGTGCGCGCCTTCGACGGACTTGCCGGGCTCGAGGTCCTTGTAGGTCTCGAAGAAGTGCTGGATCTCGAGCAGGTCGAACTGCGAGACGTCGTCCAGGTCCTGCAGGTGCTTCAGGCGCGGGTCGCCGGCAGGCAGGCACAGCACCTTGTCGTCGCCGCCCATCTCGTCGCGCATGTGGAACATGCCGATGGCCCGGCACTTGATCAGGCAGCCGGGGAAGGTGGGCTCCTCGAGCAGCACCAGCGCGTCCAGCGGGTCGCCGTCCTCGCCGAGGGTGCCCTCGATGTAGCCGTAGTCGGCGGGGTAGCGGGTCGAGGTGAACAGCATCCGGTCCAGCCGGATCCGTCCGCTCTCGTGGTCGACCTCGTACTTGTTGCGCTGACCCTTGGGGATCTCGATCGTGACGTCGAACTCCACGGCGTTGCCCTCTTCCGGTGTGCGTCGGGACGGCGGTTAGGGTCGCACGTCGGTGCGATGACTGCCGGAAGTGTCCCGCACCCGGGGCGCGATCGGCGCGAGGGGGGTCGATGGGCGCGCGAGCCGTGACGGTGGGCGTGCTGATCGCGGCCGTCGTCGGGTACGGCGTCGCCGACTCGCTGGACGTCGCCCCCGGTGTGCTGACCGTGGCAGCGGTGCCCACCCGGCCGACCCCGTCGCCGCGCCCGACGCCGTCCGAGCCGGCCCACCTCGCGCCCGCGCCCGTCCTCGGCGAGCTCTCGGACCAGGCGCAGGCGCCGACCCCGGCCGCCGTGCGCGCCACCCTGGCCCCGCTGCTCGCCGCGCCGGCGCTCGGCCCCCGGGTGTCGGCGTTCGTCGCCGACGCCCTGACCGGCGAGGTGCTCTCGTCCGTGGCGGCCGAGCGGCCGATGGTGCCGGCGTCGGTCACCAAGCTGCTCACCGCGGCCGCCGTGCTGTCGACCGTGGGCGGCCAGACCCGGCTGCCGACGCGGGTGGTGCAGGGCTCCGCGCCGGACGAGGTGGTCCTGGTCGGCGGCGGCGACATGCTGCTGTCCCCGCGCGCCGGGGGCGCCGACGTCGCCGGACGCGCCGGGCTCGATGACCTGGCCACCCAGGTGGCAGCCCGGCTGCGCGCCGACGGCCAGCCCGAGGTCGTCGTCCGCTTCGACGACACGCTGTTCGCCGGCCCGTCCGTCGCACCGTCCTGGGCGGCCGCCGACGTCTCGGTCGGGTACGCCGGGCGGGTGGCTGCGCTCGGACTGGCCACCGACCGCGCCCGGCCCGGCCGACCGTCGTCCCTCGACCCGGCGCGGACGGCGGCAGTGGCGTTCGCGGCGGCCCTGCGCCGGGCGGGCGTGGGCGTCAGCGGGACGCCGGCCCGCGTCGTCGCGCCCGACCAGGCGCCCGTGCTGGGGCAGGTCGAGTCGGCGCCCGTCGGCGAGGTGCTCGGGGTCGCGCTGCGCGAGAGCGACAACGCGCTCGCGGAGGTCATGGGGCGCCTGGTGGCGGGGTCGCTGGGCCGCCCGAGGACCGCGACGGACGCCGCGCCCGCCGTCCTGGACGCGGTGCAGCAGCTGGGCGTCGACGTCGGGTCGACGACGATCCGTGACACCAGCGGCCTGGGCCGGGGCAGCGTCGTGCCGGCCCGCGTGCTCGGTGAGCTGCTCGTGCTCGCGGCGGCGCCCGGGCAGCCGCGGCTGCGGCCGATGCTCGAGGGCCTGCCCGTGGCGGCCTTCTCGGGGACGCTGGCCGACCGGTACGACACCGCGCCGACCCGTCCGGCCGCCGGCGTGGTGCGCGCCAAGACCGGGACCCTCACCGGCGTCAGCGCCGTGGCGGGCACCACGGTGGACGCCGACGGCCGGCTGCTCGTGCTCGTGGTGATGGCCGACCGGGTACCCGCCGCGGGGACCCTGGCGGCCCGCGAGGTGCTCGACCGGGTCGGCGCCCGGCTGGCGGCCTGCGGCTGCCGGTGAGCGGCCCAGCGCGTAGGTTCTGGTGATGACCGAGCCGCTGCTGGACCGCCTCGTCGACTGGGACACGGCGAGCGCCACCGCCCGACGGCTCTGCCGCCCCGGGCCGCAGGTGGTCCAGGGCGAGGCGCAGGAGGTCGTCGCCGAGCTGCGCCAGCTGGCGGTCAGCGCCCAGCCCCACGTCGAGGCCATCACCGGCCTGCACGCGCCGTCGGCCGACGCCGTCGTGCTGGTCGTCGACCGGCCCGGCTGGGTCGACGCCAACCTGGTCTCGCTGCGCGCGATGCTCGAGCCGGTCGTCGACAAGCTCACCGCCCGCCGACCCCGGGCGCCGCACCCGCTGGTGGCCGCGGTCGGCGGCAAGGTCACCGGCGCCGAGGCGGGCGGGCTGCTCGCGTTCTTGTCGAGCAAGGTGCTGGGCCAGTACGACATCAACCCCGGCGGCACGCCCCGGCTGCTGCTCGTGGCGCCCAACCTGGTGCAGACCGAGCGCGAGATGCAGGTCGACCCCACCGACTTCCGCCGCTGGGTCTGCCTGCACGAGGAGACCCACCGGGTGCAGTTCACCGCCGTCCCCTGGCTGCGCGAGCACCTGATGGGCCAGGCGCGGTCGCTGGCCACCGACCTCGCGCCCGACCCGGCGATGCTCGCGCGCACGTTCGAGGACGTCGCCCGGCGGCTGCCGGGGGTGCTGCGCGGCGACGGCGGGTCGCTGGTCGACCTGTTCGCCACCCCCGCCCAGCGCGAGCAGCTGGCCACCGTCACCGCCGTGATGTCGCTGCTCGAGGGCCACGCCGACGTGGTCATGGACGAGGTGGGGCCCGGTGTCGTCCCGACCGTCGCGGTGATCCGCGAGCGGTTCACCGCCCGCCGAGGCGGCAGCGACCCGGTCGACCGGCTGCTACGCCGGCTGCTCGGGCTCGAGGACAAGATGCGCCAGTACAAGGACGGCGCGCGCTTCGTCCGCGGCGTCGTCGACCGGGTGCAGATGCCAGGGTTCAACGCCGTGTGGACGTCCCCTCAGACGCTGCCGACCCCCGCCGAGATCGCCGACCCGGACGCCTGGGTGCGGCGCGTCCACGGCTGACCCGGTGAGCGGGCCCGACCCGTCCGTCGCCGCCGTGCGGACGGCGGTGCGCCGGCTCACCGCCGACCTGCCCGCGGCGTCCCTGGCCCTGGTCGCGGTCAGCGGTGGCGCCGACTCGCTGGCGCTCGCCGCCGGCGCCGCGTTCGTGGCGCCGAGGAGCGGTTGGCGCGCCGGAGCCGTCGTCGTCGACCACGGGCTGCAGCGGGGGTCCGCCGACGCGGCCGACCAGGCGGCGGGCACCTGCCGCGACCTGGGGCTCGACCCGGTGCTCGTCGTCCGCGCCGAGGTGGGCGCCGGCGGTGGCCCCGAGGACGCCGCCCGCACCGCCCGCTACGCCGCCCTCACCCGCGCCGCCGACGACGCGGGCGCCACCGCGGTGCTGCTCGGGCACACCCGCGACGACCAGGCCGAGACCGTCCTGCTCGCCCTGGCCCGCGGCTCGGGCACCCGGTCGCTCGCGGGCATGGCCGCCGTCCGCGACCGGTGGCGCCGGCCCCTGCTCGGCCTGCCCCGGACGACGACCCGCGCCGCGTGCGCGGCCCTGGCCCTCACGCCCTGGGACGACCCGCACAACGGCGACCCGCGGTTCACCCGCGTGCGGGCCCGGGCGCTGCTCCCGCTGCTGGAGCGCGAGCTCGGCCCGGGCCTGGTCGCGGCGCTGGCCCGCACCGCCGACCTGGCGCGCGACGACGCCGACGCCCTGGACGCCCTCGCCGCGGCGGCCCACGACCGGCTCGGCCCCGGCCACCTCGCCGTGGCCGACCTGCTCACCCTGGCCCCCGCCGTCCGGCGCCGGGTGCTGCGGCTCGCGGCGGCCCGGCCGCTCACCAGCACCCAGGTGGCGGCCGTCGACGCACTGGTGACCGACTGGCACGGTCAGGGCCCGGTGTCGCTGCCGGGTGGCGGCAGCGTCGCCCGCGAGGGGGACCGGCTGGTGGCGCGCGACCCCTGAGGTGCTGTGGCACCCTTGCGCCCGTGGACGAACAGGACATGGGCACCGACCTCGAGAAGGTGCTGGTCACCGAGCAGCAGATCCGCGAGCGGCTGGTCGAGCTGGCCGCCGCGATCGACGCGGACTACGCCGGCCGCGACCTGCTGCTCGTCGGGGTCCTCAAGGGCGCGGTGATGGTGATGGCCGACCTCGCGCGGGCCCTGAAGTCCAGGGCCGAGATGGACTGGATGGCCGTCTCGTCCTACGGGTCGGGCACCAAGTCCTCGGGCGTCGTGCGCATCCTGAAGGACCTCGACAAGGACATCACCGACCGCGACGTCCTGATCGTCGAGGACATCGTCGACTCGGGCCTGACGCTGTCGTGGCTGATGGGCAACCTCAGCTCGCGGGGCGCGGCGTCGGTGCAGGTCTGCACCCTGCTGCGCAAGCCCGCGGCGGCCAAGGTCACGGTCGACGTCCGGTACGTCGGGTTCGACATCGACCCCGAGTTCGTCGTCGGGTACGGGCTGGACTACGCCGAGAAGTACCGCAACCTGCCGTTCGTCGGCACCCTCGCCCCGCACGTCTACTCCTGACTGTTCGCCCGTGGCGTAGCCGCGGTGGAACACCCGGCCGCGGTCGCCCGTTGGCGCTGTCGGAGCACCTGCCGTCGGCGGTGCACGTCAGCGCCCGTGTCAGGGGTGCGGTGTACCGTCGTGAGCAGGAAATCGAGCACTGACACCGGCGGCAATGAGCGGGAGGACGGGGCCTTGGCCCCCACACCATGAACTTCAGGCGACTCCTGCGGGGCCCGGCCATCTGGGTGCTGCTCATCGTGATCATCGGCCTGTTCGCCCTGCAGATCGGGCAGATCGGCAAGAGCTACCAGCGCATCGACACCTCCGCTGCGCTGCAGCTCATCAGCGAGGGCAAGGTCCAGAGCGTCGAGCTCGTCAACGGTGACCAGCGCATCGACCTCGACCTCAAGCGTGGCCAGACGTTCAGCAGCGGCACCGTGCGCGACGCCACCCGGGTGCAGGCGTTCTACGTCGACCCGATGGGGCCCAGCGTCGTCGACGCGGTCGTCGCGGCCAGGAGCGACGGCAAGATCGTCAGCTACAACAACACCAACCCGCAGCAGAGCTGGGTCGCGAGCCTGCTCATCACCATCCTGCCGATCCTCGTGATCCTCGGGCTGTTCTGGTTCCTGATGAGCCAGGTGCAGGGCGGCGGCAGCCGCGTCATGAGCTTCGGCAAGTCCAAGGCCAAGCTGGTCAGCAAGGAGTCGCCGAAGACGACGTTCGCCGACGTCGCCGGCGCCGCCGAGGCGGTCGAGGAGCTGCAGGAGATCAAGGAGTTCCTCGCCGAGCCGGCCAAGTTCCAGGCCGTCGGCGCCAAGATCCCCAAAGGTGTCCTGCTGTACGGCGCCCCCGGCACCGGCAAGACCCTGCTGGCCCGCGCGGTGGCCGGCGAGGCCGGCGTCCCGTTCTTCACCATCTCGGGCTCGGACTTCGTCGAGATGTTCGTCGGCGTCGGCGCCAGCCGGGTGCGCGACCTGTTCGAGCAGGCGAAGGCCAACGCCCCCGCCATCATCTTCGTCGACGAGATCGACGCCGTCGGCCGGCACCGCGGTGCGGGCATGGGCGGCGGTCACGACGAGCGCGAGCAGACCCTGAACCAGCTGCTGGTCGAGATGGACGGCTTCGACGTCAAGACCAACGTCATCCTGATCGCCGCCACCAACCGGCCCGACATCCTGGACCCAGCGCTGCTGCGCCCGGGCCGGTTCGACCGGCAGATCTCGGTCGACGCCCCCGACAAGAACGGGCGCGCCCAGATCCTGAGCGTGCACGCCAAGGGCAAGCCGATGGCGCCCGCGGTCGACCTCGAGGCCGTCGCGCGCCGGACGCCGGGCTTCACCGGTGCCGACCTCGCGAACGTGCTGAACGAGGCCGCGCTGCTCACGGCCCGCACCGGCGCCAAGTTCATCGACGACGCCGCGATCGACGAGGCCGTCGACCGCGTGGTGGCCGGCCCGCAGAAGCGCACCCGGATGATGAACGAGCGCGAGAAGAAGATCACCGCGTACCACGAGGGCGGGCACGCCATCGTCGCCGCGGCGCTGCGCAACACCGACCCGGTCGCCAAGATCACCATCCTGCCGCGGGGCCGTGCGCTCGGGTACACGATGGTGCTCCCGGTCGACGACAAGTACTCCACCACCCGCAACGAGCTGCTCGACCAGCTCGCCTACGCCCTCGGGGGCCGGGTGGCCGAGGAGCTGGTGTTCCACGACCCGACGACGGGTGCCTCCAACGACATCGAGAAGGCCACCGGCCTGGCCCGGCGGATGGTGACGCAGTTCGGCATGAGCGAGCGGGTCGGCGCCATCAAGCTCGGCGCCGAGAGCGGCGAGGTCTTCATGGGCCGCGACATGGGCCACGGCCGCGACTACTCCGAGGAGGTCGCGGGGGTCGTCGACGAAGAGGTGCGCCGTCTGATCGAGGCCGCCCACGACGAGGCCTGGCACGTGCTGGTCGAGAACCGCGGCCTGCTCGACGAGCTGGTGCTCAAGCTGTTCGAGAAGGAGACCCTGGGCGGCCCCGAGCTGCTCGAGATCTTCTCGAACATCACCAAGGCGCCCGAGCGGCCGGTCTGGCTCTCGAGCGAGCGCCGCCCGATCAGCCAGCAGCCGCCGGTGCTGACGCCGAACGAGATCAAGGCCGCCAGCAACGGGCACGCCCTGCCCGAGCCCGAGCGCCCGCCGGTGGCCGTGGTCGAGGTGCCCGACGGCGGCACCGTCGACGGCGGTCGCTGAGCCGGTCGGTGGACCTTCCCCGCGCCGAGGCGGCGGTGCGTGAGCTGCTGCTGGCGATCGGCGAGGACCCCGAGCGCGAGGGCCTGCGCGACACCCCCGCCCGGGTGGCCCGGTCCTACGCCGAGATCTTCGCCGGCTTGACCCAGTCGCCCGCCGAGGTGCTCTCGACGACCTTCGAGATGGGCCACGACGAGCTGGTGCTGGTGCGCGACATCGAGGTGTTCTCGACCTGCGAGCACCACCTGGTGCCCTTCCACGGCGTCGCCCACGTCGGGTACATCCCGGCGAACGACGGGCGGGTGACCGGCCTGTCCAAGCTGGTGCGCCTGGTCGACGTGTTCGCCCGCCGGCCGCAGGTGCAGGAGCGGATGACCACCCAGATCGCCGAGGCCCTGGTCGAGCAGCTCGCGCCGCGCGGGGTGATCGTCGTGGTCGAGTGCGAGCACCTGTGCATGGCCATGCGCGGGGTGCGGCGTCCGGGGGCGCGCACGGTCACCTCGGCGGTGCGCGGCCAGCTGCGCGACCCCACGACGCGGGCCGAGGCCATGGCCCTGGTCACCGGACGGCGCTGAGGTGACCGACCGCTGCCTGGTGATGGGGGTCGTGAACGTCACGCCCGACTCGTTCAGCGACGGCGGCCTGTGGCTCGACCCGGACGCGGCCGTGCGGCACGGGCTCGACCTGCTCGACCAGGGCGCGGACCTGCTGGACGTCGGTGGCGAGTCCACCCGCCCCGGCGCCACCCGCCCCCCGGCCGACGAGGAGCTGCGCCGGGTGCTGCCGGTCGTGCGCGGGCTGGCCGGGGCCGGCGCCCGGGTCAGCATCGACACCATGCGCGCCGAGGTGGCGCAGGCGGCGCTCGCCGCCGGTGCAGCGCTGGTCAACGACGTCAGCGGGGGCCTGGCCGACCCGGCCATGGCGGGGGTGGTCGCCGGCGCCGGCGTCCCGTTCGTCGTCATGCACTGGCGCGGGCCGTCGTCCGGGATGGACGAGCTGGCCACCTACACCGACGTGGTCGCCGAGGTGCGCGACGAGCTGGCCGTGCGGGTCGAGTCCCTGGTCGAGCAGGGGGTGGCCCGCGACCAGCTGGTGCTCGACCCCGGCCTGGGGTTCGCCAAGCGGGCCGAGCACAACTGGCAGCTGCTGGCCCACCTCGACGTGCTGACCGCGCTCGGCCTGCCGCTGCTGGTGGGGGCCTCGCGCAAGCGGTTCCTGGGGTCGCTGCTGCCCGGCGCGGACGGTGAGCCGCGCCCGGCCCAGGACCGCGACGACGCCACGGCGGCCACCAGCGCGCTGATCGCCCTGGCCGGGGCGTGGTGCGTGCGGGTGCACGACGTGCCGGCCACCGCGGACGCCGTCCGGGTGGCCGCCGCGGTGCGGTCGGCGGCGCACCGGCCGAGCGGTCCGCGGTGAGCGGTCTCGGCCCGGTGCTGGACGAGCGCGGCCGGCCCCTCGACCAGGTCAGCGTGCGCGGCATCGCGGCTCGCGGCCGGCACGGCGTGCTGGCGTTCGAGCGGGCCCTGGGCCAGCGGTTCGCCGTCGACGTCGTGCTGCACCTGGACACCAGCGCCGCCGCCGCCGCAGACGACCTGACCCGGACGGTGCACTACGGCGAGCTCGCCGAGGCGGTGGTCGCGGTGGTCGCGGGTGAGCCGGTGGCGCTGGTCGAGACCCTCGCCCAGCGGATCGCCGACGTGGCGCTGGCGGCCGGGGCCGTGGTCGCCGTCGACGTGACCGTCCACAAGCCGCAGGCGCCGGTCACCGTGCCGTTCGACGACGTCGTCGTCAGCATCCGGCGGTGGCGGTCGTGACCGCCGTGGTCATCGCCCTCGGCGCCAACCTCGGGGACCGCGCGGCGACCCTGGCCGAGGCCGTCGCCGCCTTGGCGACGATCGAGGGCCTCGAGGTGACAGCGACCTCGCCGGTCGTGACCAGCGCACCGGTCGGGGGACCCGACCAGCCCGACTACCTCAATGCCGTCGTGCTGGCCCGCACGACGCTGGCGCCGGCCGCGCTGCTCGCCGCCCTGCACCGGATCGAGGCCACCTACGGCCGCGAGCGGGTGGTGCGCTGGGGCGCGCGCACGCTCGACCTGGACCTGGTGGCCTACGGCGGCCCGGGCGACGACGACGAGGTCGTCCAGGACGACCCCGCGCTCACGCTGCCCCACCCGCGCGCGCACGAGCGCGCCTTCGTCCTCGCGCCCTGGGCGGCGGCCGACCCGCGCGCCCGGTTGCGGCTGCCGGACGGCCGGGTGGCCGACGTCCGGTCGCTGCTCGAGCGGGCCCCCGACCGGGCCGGCGTGTCGGCGGTGCCGGCATGAGACCCACCCGCACCTGGCCGCTCCTGGTCGCGGCCCTGGTGGTCGCCGTGGTCGCCGGCGTCGGCCTGCGCGCGTGGTCGGCGGGCGGACACGAGCTGCCGGCGCTGCCGTGGACCGCGCCGGGGGTGATGGCGCTGATGGCCGTCGCGGTGCTGGTGGCCGGGCTGCCGGTGCGGCGCTGGACCCGCGGCGCCCGCACCCGGCCGCTCGACCCGCTGATGGCCGCGCGCACCGCGGTGCTCGCCAAGGCCGCCCAGTACGCGGGCGCGCTGCTCACCGGCTGGTACGCCGGGCAGGCGCTGGCCCTGGTCTCGACGCTCGACGTCGCCCCGCGCCGCGCACTGGCCCTGCGCGCGCTCGTGGCTCTGCTGACTTCGGTCGCGGTGTGGGTCGCCGGCGCCCTGGTCGAGCGGTTCTGCCGGGTCGACCGCACCAGCGACGACGACACCCCCGACGGCTCGCCCGCCTGACCCACCCACCCCACGGCACTTTGTGCGCTAAGTGCATCGGATCCCGCTCGCGAGTCCGCACTTTGTGCGCTAAGTGCATCTGCCGTGCCCACCCACCCCACGGCACTTTGTGCGCTAAGTGCATCGGATCCCGCTCGCGAGACGGCAAGTAGTGAGGCAAGTGCCGCGGGGTGGGGTGGGGTGGGGGGTCAGCGGGTGGCGAGGAAGAGCTCGAGCTGCTGGACGACGAACGCGTGGTCGTCCACCTGGGGGAGCCCCGAGACGCCGACGGTGCCGACCGGCCCGACGCCGCTGACGATCAGCGGGAACACCCCGCCGTGCGCGGCGAACAGGCGCAGGTCCAGGTCGCTGGACTGCTCGAAGGTGGTGCCCCGCGAGCGGAACAGCTCGCCCACGTACAACGAGCTGTGCCCGTAGTGGTCGACGACCCGGCTCTTGCGGTCGATCCAGCTGTCGTTGTCGGCGGACGTGCCGGCCAGTGCGGCGTGGAAGAGCCGTTGCTGCCCGCGGCGCACCGAGACGGTGACCGGGAGCCCCTCGGTGCGGGCGGCGTCGACCAGCTGCGCGCCGAGCGCCCAGGCGCTGTCGTGGTCGAAGCTCGTCAGCTGCAGACGCCGTTCCTGGTCGAGCAGCTCGGAGAGCAGGTCCATGGGTGGTCCCCTCGGGTCACGGACGGGTGCGGGAAAGGTCGATCCTGCCCCACCGGCGTGGCGCCGGGCCCGCGGCGTAGCGGGTTACCGTGGCGGGGTGACCCCAGCCGACGACGCCCCGCTGCTGATGGCGGTCGACGGCAACAGCCTGCTGCACCGGGCCCACCACGCCCACGAGCACAGCGACCAGCGCGACGCGGCCGGTGGCCCGACCTGGGCGCTGCGCGGGTTCGTCAGCTCGATCGGGGGTGCCGCCGCCCGCCTGACGCCGGACGGCGTGGTCGTCGGCTTCGACTGCTCGGGGGACTCGCTGCGCAAGCGGGACTACCCGGCGTACAAGGCGGGGCGGCGCGAGAAGTCCGACGACCTGGTGCGCCAGCTCGCGGCAGCCCCAGACCTGTTGCGCGAGTGCGGTTTCACCGTGGTGCAGCATGACGGGTGGGAGGCGGACGACGTCATGGCGTCGGCCGCGGCCCTGGCCCGGCGCGAGGGCTGGCGGTGCTCCGTGGTCACCAGCGACCGCGACGCGTTCGCGCTGATCGACGGATGGACCTCGGTGCTGCGCGTCATCGTCGGCGGGATCACCGCGTCGCCGCTGCTGACGGCCGAGCGGCTGCCGGCGGCCTGCGGTGTCGCGGCGGGCCAGTACCGCGACTACGCCGCGATGCGCGGTGACACCTCCGACAACCTGCCGGGTGCCCTGGGTATCGGGGCCAAGACGGCGGCCCGGCTGCTGGCCACCTTCGGCCGCGTCGGCGACGCCTACGCCGCCGTCGAGGACGGGCGCCGGGCCGAGGTCGAGGGGGCGATCGGTGCGGCGGCGACCCGGCGGTTGCTCGACCCGCAGGCCCGCGCGAACGTGGCGCGCAACCTCGAGCTGATGCGGATGCGCGACGACCTGCCCGTGCCGCCGCTCGCGCAGATGCACGTGCCGCTTGACCTGGTGCGCATCCAGGCGGCGCTGGGTCGCCGCGACATCAACCTCGGACCGTCCCTGTGGGCGCTGGTCGGCGGGGCACCGCCCGGCGGGGACAGCTGGGGCTGGCAGGCCGAGCAGCACGACCTGCCGCCCGTGGTGCGTGTGCCGGACGTCGAGCCCGCACCCGTGCCTGACGTCGAGCCGGAAGTCGAGCGGGCCGCTCAGCTCAGCCTGTTCTGAGCGGCCCGCCCCGCGTCAGAGCGCGGCGTACAGCGCCTGCTCGAACGCGCCGTACATCGCCATCGCCTCGGGGGTGATGAACGGCAGCGAGTTGGTGTAGATCGAGGCGCAGACCCCGGACCCGCGGTCGACCCAGAAGTGGGTGTTGAACAGCCCGGCCCACGCGCCGGAGCCGGCCGTGCGGCCGCCGGGGACGTCCTGGGTGTTGAGCAGCAGCCCGTAGCCCCACTTGAAGCCCGGGCCCGGCCGGAACGCGTCGGTGGTGCGGGGGTCGGCGGTCTCGATCTCGGCGGGGAAGTCCAGGTCGCCGATCTGGTTGGTGCAGGCCGCGGCCACCGTCTGCTCGGACAGGATGCGGGTGCCGTCGAGCTCGCCGCCGCGCAGCAGGGCCCGCTCGAAGCGGATGTAGTCGCGCGGCGTGGAGTACAGACCGTGGCCGCCGGCCCACCACTCCGGCTCCTGGTTGAGGATCTCGCCGGCGCTGGACCAGCCGCCGCCCTCGGCGGGCAGGTGGACGCCCACGGTGTTGCCCTTGGCGGGCTCATCGAGCAGGAACGCCGTGTGGTCCATGCCCAGCGGGCCAGTGACGCCCTCCTTCACCGCGACGTCGAGCGAGACCCCCGAGGCGGACTCGACGACCTTGCCCAGCCAGTCGGTGTTGATGCCGTAGATGTACTGCGTGCCGGGGTCGGCCAGCATCGGCGCCGTCAGGGCGATCACCCTGCCGGGCACCACGTTCGGCAGGCCGGTGACGGCCTCGTACCGCATGAGCTCCTCGCTCCAGAAGAAGTACCCGAAGCCGGCGGTGTGGGTGATCAGCTGCTTGACGGTCGCCTTGCTGGCGGGGGCGCGCAGCCGCGGGGTGTCCCCGTCGAACCCCTCGAGCACCTGGATCTGCGCGAACTCGGGGCAGTAGGTCTCAACCGGCGCGTCCAGGTCGAGGGTGCCCTTCTCCATCTGCTGCAGGGCCACGGTCGTGGCCACCATCTTGGTCATCGACATGATGCGGAACTGCGTGCTGGTGTCGACGTCGCCGGGCTCACCCACGTTGCGCGGACCGAAGCCGCCCTCGTAGATGATGCCGTCGCGGTCGGCCGCGATCGCCGCGACGTGCGGCACCGCCTGGGACTCCACGGCTGCGGCGAGGACCTGGTCGATCCTCGACCCGTCGATGGCTGGGCTCACGTGGGACCTCCGTGCTCGGGGACGCCGAAGCGCCGCGCTCGTCGTCGAGTACGAGCAACATCGCACCCTCGCGGCAGCGAGGACAAGAGGCGGAACGCGTCAGGCGGAGTGCCGCGGGCGGTGTCGGGCGAGGTAGCCGCTGTGACCGTCGGCCAGCTCGGCCGTGACCTGCTCGTCGCGCTCGGCGTCGACCGCGGCGTACACCGCGTCGTCCGCGCTGCCGGCGGGCAGCGGCAGCAGCGTGACGACCGGGTGCGGCTTGGTGTCGGCGAGGGGGGCGTCACCGATGACCCGGTCACCGATGACGCGGTCACCGAGCAGCACGTCGGCCAGGATCGTCGAGGTCAGCACCGAGTCGACCGCGAGGTCGTGCCGGCTGGGCGTGCGCACGACCGACAGCCGGGGTGCGACGCTCTGCCGGGACGCCGGCGCGGCCGGCGCGGTGGGGGTGGTGACCATGCCACCGAGTGCGGCCGCCGCGAGCCGGTGGCGCCCGACGTAGCCGCGGCCGATGGCTGCGGCGAGCACGACGGCCAGCAGTCGCCGTCGTGGGCTCCCGGAGCGGTGCATGCCTGTCACCCGATCAGCGTACGAGCGCCACGGCGCACCACGGCGCAGGTGCCGCGTGGGCGCCTGCGTGTCGCGCGTGCCAGGCTCGCGTGATGACGACGCCCACCGACGCGCTGCAGCTGCTGGACTGGCGCCAGCGCACCCACGAGCTGTACCGCGCGGTGCGCGGCCACGGCGAGCCGGCCGTGGCCCACGCCCTCTGGCGCGAGGGACGCGACCAGCTGCTGGGCTCGCACCCGACGTCCCCGCTGGCCGCCGCGCACCGGGCCGACTTCGCCGGGCTGTCGGTCGCCGACTACGACCCGGCGTACCGGTTCGAGGCGGTGCTGCAGGACGCCGAGCCGCAGGCGCTGGACGTCGAGACCGGCACCGACGGCACCGTGTCGTTCGAGCGGGTGGCCGTGGTGGTGCTGCCCCTGCCGGACGCCGAGGTGAGCCTGGACGTGTGGCGGCTGCGCTCCTACGGCGGCGGGCTGTTCGTGCCCCTGCGGGACGGCTCGTCCGGCGCCGTGACGTACGGCGGGGGCCGGTACCTGGTCGACACGGTCAAGGGCGCGAACCTCGGCGGCAGCCCGGCCGGCGGCATGCTCGTGATCGACCTGAACTTCGCCTACAACCCCTCGTGCGCCTACGACCCTGCGTGGGCCTGCCCCCTGGCGCCGGCCGGCAACACGACGGACGTCGTCGTGCCGGTGGGTGAGCAGCACACCGGGCCGTGGGTGGCCTAGCGGGCTACTTGTCGACGTCGCCGACGACGAAGAACATCGAGCCGAGGATGGCGACCATGTCGCTGATCAGCGTGCCGGGCAGCAGCTCGGTGAGGACCTGCACGTTGCCGAACGACGCCGACCGCAGCTTCAGCCGCCAGGGCACCTTGTCGCCGCGTGAGACCAGGTAGTACCCGTTGAACCCCAGCGGGTTCTCGGTCCAGCAGTAGGTGTGGCCCTCGGGCACCCGCAGCACCTTCGGCAGCCGGACGTTGATCGGACCCGTTGCGAGAGAACCCATCTCGTCGATGCACGCGTCCGCGAGGTCGAGCGACACGTGCACCTGCTCCAGCAGGCACTCGAGCCGGGCCAGTGCGTCGCCGTCCGTGCGCGTCACCACCCGGCCCGGGCCGCCGGGCCCGAACAGCCGGTCGTACGCGAGGTACGGCTCGTCGCGGCGCAGGTCGACGTCCAGCCCGCTGGCCCGCGCGATCGGCCCGCTGACGCCGTACGCCGCAGCGGTCTCGCGAGTCAGGACGCCGACACCGCGGGTGCGCGCCTCGACGATCTCGTTGCCCGACACCAGGCCCTCGATGTCGGGCATCCGTCGGCGCACCGCCGACACGGCGTCGTGCGCCCGACCGAGCCACCCGGCCGGCAGGTCCTCCTTCAGCCCGCCGACCCGGTTGAACATGTAGTGCATGCGGCCGCCGGACACCTCCTCCATCACCGCCTGCAGCTCCTCGCGCTCGCGGAACGCGTAGAAGATCGGGGTGATGGCACCCAGCTCGAGGGGGTAGGCGCCGAGGAACATCAGGTGGTTCAGCACCCGGTTCAGCTCGGCAAGCAGGGTGCGGGCCCAGACCGCGCGCTCGGGCACCTCCATGCCGAGCATCCGCTCGACACCGAGCACCACGCCGAGCTCGTTGGAGAACGCCGACAGCCAGTCGTGCCGGTTGGCCAGCACGATGATCTGGCGGTAGTCCCGCACCTCGAACAGCTTCTCGGCGCCGCGGTGCATGTACCCGACGATCGGCTCGGCGGCCACGATGCGCTCGCCGTCCACCACCAGCTGCAGCCGCAGGACGCCGTGGGTGGCCGGGTGCTGGGGGCCGATGTTGAGCACCATGTCGGTGGTCTCGAGGCCGCCGGCGCCGATCCCGACGCTCAGCGCGCGTCCCTGCACCGGCTGGCTCACCCGCCGCAGTCTGCCACCCACCCGCGCAGCACCCGTGTGCCAGCATGAACGCATGCGCAGCCCGGGGGACCCGATGGTGCCGGACGACGTCGCCTGGTCGGCCGTCTCACCCCGCCTGGCGCTCGGCCGGCGGATCGTCGCGTGCGGCTCGCTGCTCGTCCTGGCCGTCGCCGTGGTGGTCATCGCGGGGGTCGTGGGGTCGCCGGTCGCCTTCCTCGGGGCCCTGGTGCCGCTGGCGCTCGCCGGGTGGGTCTGGTGGCTGATCGGCCGTCAGGTCGCCGCGATCGCGTACGCCGAGCGCGACGACGACCTGCTGGTGCGCCGCGGCGTGATGTTCCGCTCGCTGGCGGTGGTGCCCTACGGCCGCATGCAGTTCGTCGACGTCGAGGCCGGCCCGCTCGACCGGGCCCTCGGGATCGCGCGCGTGCAGCTGCACACCGCCGCCGCCCGCAGCGACGCCTCGATCCCGGGACTGGCTCCCGACCAGGCGGCCACCTTGCGCGACCGCCTCGCCCGCCGCGGCGAGGCGCGGCTGGCCGGTCTGTGACCACCGGGCCGACGAGCACGATCCCGGGCCGGACGCCGACGGACGGCGAGTGGCGCCCGCTGCATCCCCTCACTCCCTTCGTGCGGGGCTGGAAGGTCGTGGCCGCCGCGCTCGTCGTGGTGGGTCAGCAGCGCGGCGGTGACCTGGCCCAGCGCGGGCTGCCCAGCCGCACCGAGGCCCTGATCACCCTGGCGGCGATCGCGGGCCTGGCCGTGCTGGCCGGGGTCTACGCGCTGCTCGCGTGGCGTCGGGCCCGCTACCGGGTGGACGCCGACGTGCTGCAGCTGCGCACCGGCGTGCTCTTCCGGCAGGAGCGGCAGGCCCCGCTCGACCGGCTGCAGGCCGTCGACGTCGTCCGCCCCCTGCTCGCACGGTTCTTCGGCCTGGCCGAGCTGAGCCTGGAGGTCGCCGGCAGCGGCGACTCCTCGATCCGCCTGTCGCTGCTGCGCGAGGCCGACGCCCAGGCGCTGCGCAGCACCCTGCTGGCCCGGGCGGCCGGTCTGGCGTACGAGGGTGACGTCGCCCCCGAGGCGCCCGAGCACGAGGTGCTGACGGTCCCCGTCGCCCGCACCGTGGAGTCGCTGCTGCGCAACGGTTCCACCCTGGTCGGGCTGCTGCTGCTCGTCGGCACGGTCGTCGCCGCCGTGGTGCTGGGCTCGCCCGCCCCGCTGGTCGGGTTGCTGCCCATCGGGTTCACCGTCATCAGCGTCGTGTGGACCCGCTTCACCGGTGGCTTCGGCTTCCGCGTCGCGACCTCGCCGGACGGCGTCCGGCTGCACCACGGGCTGCTGACCACCCGGTCGCAGACCGTCCCGCCCGGGCGGGTGCAGGCGGTGCGGATGCGCCAGCCGCTGCTGTGGCGCGGCCGCGACTGGTGGCGGGTCGAGGTCAACGTCGCGGGGTACGGCGGCGGCCGCAGCCAGGACCAGGGGGCTGTCGAGGAGAACCTGCTGCTCACGGTCGGCACCCGGGCCGAGGCCCTGATGGTCGTCGGCCTGGCCCTGCCGGAGCTGGCCGCGGCGGCCGACATCGGCCTCGACGTGGTCGCGGCGGGCCTGACCGGCAGCGGGCCGCAGGGCGGCTTCACCTCCAGCCCGCGCGGTGCCCGGTGGCTCGACCCGATCGGCTGGCGCCGGCACGGCGTCCTGGTGACGCGTGCCGTGCTGCTCGCCCGCCGGGGCGTCCTGGTGCGCGAGCTCGACCTGGTGCCGCACGCGCGCACCCAGAGCCTGGCCCTGCTGCAGGGCCCGCTGCAGCGCCGGCTCGGCCTGGCCTCGTTCGCGGTGCACTCCACCCGCGGCCCGGTGCGACCGTCCGTTCAGCACCTGCCGGCGGACGTCGCGGCGACGCTGCTGCACCAGCAGGCCGAGCGCGCGATGTCCGCGCGGGCCGACAGCACCCACGACGGGCGCTGGATGATGGGCCGGTGACCGCGCTCGACCTCGACCTCACGGACCCGGCGGTCGTCAACGACCCCTATCCGGCGTTCGCCGCGGCGCGCGAGCGGACGCCGGTCGGCTGGCACGAGGGGCTCGGGCTGGTCGTCGCGCTGTCGCACCAGGGCTGCGACGCGGTGCTGCGCGACCGGCGCCTCGGCCGGGTCTTCACCCCCCGCGAGCCGCGGGCGGACTGGGACACGTTCAACTGGCTGCACGCCGACTCGATCCTGGACAGCGAGCCGCCCAAGCACACCCGCCTGCGGCGCCTGGTGGCGCAGGCGTTCGGGCGCGGGCACGTCGAGCGGCTGCGCCCTCGGGTCGCCGAGCTCGCCGGCGCGCTCCTGGACGAGTGCGCCGACACCCTCGCCGCGACGGGCGGGTTCGACGTCCTCGCCGCCTACGCCGAGCCGCTGCCGGTGCTCGTGATCGCCGAGCTGCTCGGCTGGCCCGCGGCCGACCGCCACCTGCTGCGGCCGTGGTCGCAGGCGATCGTGACGATGTACGAGCTGGACCGCACCCCGGCCGCCGTGGCGGCCGCGCAGCGCGCCGGTGCCGAGTTCGCCGCGTACGTCGTCGAGCTGGCCACCGCTCGCCGGGCCGACCCGCTTGACGACCTGGTGTCGCACCTGGTGCAGGTGCGCGACGGTTCGGACCGGCTGGACGAGCACGAGCTGGTCGCCACCGTGGTGCTGCTGCTGAACGCCGGCCACGAGGCGAGCGTCAACGGCTTCGGCAACGGGCTGGTGTCGCTGTTCGACGCGCCCGATCAGCTGGACCTGGTGCGCCGCAACGCTTCCGACGAAGGACTGATGGCGCTGACGGCCGACGAGATGCTGCGTCACGACTCGCCGCTGCAGCTGTTCGAGCGCACGGCCACGTCCGACGTCGAGCTGGCGACGTCGTCCGGCCCGGTGCGGCTGTCGGCCGGGCAGAAGGTCGCCGCGCTGCTCGGGGCCGCGAACCGCGATCCGGCCGTGTTCGCCGAGCCCGACCGGTTCGTCGCCGACCGCAGCCCCAACCCGCACCTGGCCTTCGGCTCGGGCATCCACTTCTGCCTCGGGGCGCCGCTGGCCCGGCTCGAGCTGCAGACCTCGCTGCCCCTGCTGCTGCAGCGGTTCCCCGACTTGGCGCTCGCGGGCCCGCCGGTCCGGCGTCCGACCTTCGTGCTGCGCGGCTACCGGACCCTGCCCGTCACCGCCTGATTCCTCCCCCCACCCCGGTTTCCTCCCCCCAACCGGCGCCGCGGGTCCGGTATGGGCGTTATGCGGCGGGTCCGGGGGAGGAAACCGGGTGGGGGGAGGAAACCGGGTGGGTGGAGGACGGGTGGGGGGAGGAAGGGTGCAGGCGGCGCAGGGCGGGGGGGAGCGCGGGGCCGCGCGAGACGACCAGCCAGCCGAACCCGCCGAGGCCGTCCGGGTCGAGCAGCTCGGCGGCCTCGCCCGCCCGCGCCAGCGCGGCCAGGTAGGCCATCGGGTCGGTGCCGGACAGCGAGGGTGCGGGCCGGGCGCCGTCCACGCCGAGGGCCTGCAGCGCCTGCCGCTGGGTCGTGCGGACGTCGGCGCCGGCCGGGGCGCGCACGTCGGCACCGGCCAGGGCGTCGAGGGCGACGTGGGCGGTGAGGTCGCAGGCGCCGTCGGGCACCGGGGGCACCGCGCGCCCGTCGCGGTAGCCGACCAGGGTGCCGGCGGACGGTCGGGTGAGCCGGTCGTGCGCGTAGTCGACGGCGAGCAGCACGCTGCCGTCGGCGCGCGCGAGCAGGTCGGCCCAGGCGCGCTCGCGAGGCAGGCCGACCTCGACCCGCGCACCCGGCTCGGTCGCGGGCCACCACCGGACTGCCCAGGCCACGTCGTCGGGCGTCGCGTCCCCGCCCAGGCGCTCGGTGCCGTGCTCGTCGACCTCGACCACGCGCAGCGCACCGTCGTCGTCCACCTGCAGCACCGGGCAGGGGACGTCGTCCAGCCACTCGTGCGCGACGACGAGCGCGTCGCGCGCGTCCAGCCCGGCGGGCAGGTGGGCCCCGCCGGGCGCGACCAGCCAGTCGACGGCCGTCGGCAGTCCCGGTGGCCGGGCGACGACGTCGACGCCGAGCAGCGTCAGGCGCGGGTCGGCGTCCGCGAGCGCCCTGAGCAGCTCGCCGCGCCCGCTGCCCACGTCGACGACGCGCCGCAGGCCGCAGGACGCGGCCAGCCGGGCGAGCGCGCCCGCCAGGATCGGGCCCGCGTGCACGCTGGTGCGGAAGTGCTCAGCCGCGGCGTTCGAGCGGTAGAACCCGCCGGCGCCGTAGAGCGCGTCGTGCCACGCGAGGTGCCAGGGGCGAGTGGTCACGCGTCGCGGCGCAGGACGACGACGACGTCGGTCACGGCGAACAGGAACCGTCCCGTGTCGGCGAGCGAGCGCACCGACTCGACCCAGCTGGTCGCGCGCTCCGTCAGCGCGGTGTCGTCGCGCACCGCCGCGAGCATGCCCATCGCGATCTTCCAGGCCAGCGAGCCCTCGTCGAAGCGCCGGTGCGGGTCGGCCCACGACCGGACGTCGGCCAGCGTCAGCGGCGAGTCGACGGCCAGGCCGGGCAGCTTGCGGCCCATGAACCCGTCCGCGCGAGTCTGCCACCGGGGCACCTGGGCGACGAAGCGGTCGACGAGCAGCCGGGTCAGCGCGTCGTCCGGCCCCGTGAACAGCGCGGTGTCGAAGTCGGTGTGACCGATCACCGCGAGGCCGCCCGCCCGCAGCACGCGGTGGCACTCGAGCAGCAGGGCCGCCGGGTCGGTGAGGTTCTCGACGACGTTCATCGACACGATGCGGTCGATGCTGGCGTCCGCGAACGGCAGCCGCGCGTCCAGGTCAGCCACCCGCGAGACGACGCGCGGGTCGTGCAGCAGCTCGTCGTCCAGGTCCGACGTCGCGTCCAGCGCGTGCACCAGGCGCGGGGCTGGGGTGGCCGACAGCAGCGCCCGCACCGTTCGTCCGGTGCCGCACCCGAGGTCGGCCACCACGAGGTCGTCACGGTCGACGGCCATGAGCTCGGCGAGTCGCTGGTGGCGTCCCATGGGCCGAGCCTAGGGCGGCACCGGGGCGCGGACGCGGCGCGGGTGGGTGGACGTCGGTGCGCGGGGTTAGCGTCGGGGGGTGAGCGGGGTGGAGCAGCCGGCGCGCCTTCGGGTGGGTGTGGTCGGCGCGGGACGGGTCGGCGCGGTGCTGGGTGCCGCCCTGGCGCGGGCCGGGCACCGGGTCGTGGCGGTCAGCGCCGTGAGCCCCGCCTCGCTCGAGCGGGCCGCGGGCCTGCTGCCCGGCGTGCCGGTGCTGCCCGTGCCGGACGTCGTCGCCGCGGCCGAGCTGGTGCTGCTGACGGTGCCGGACGACGAGCTCGCCCCCCTGGTGGGCGGCCTGAGCGCCACCGGTGCCTGGGTGCCCGGCCAGCTGGTCGTGCACACCAGCGGCCGGCACGGGCTGGCCGTGATGGAGCCGGCGCGCGCGTCGGTCAGCCCGCTCGCCCTGCACCCCGCGATGACCTTCGAGGGCAGCGCCGTCGACCTGCAGCGGCTGGCGGGGTGCTGCTTCGGGGTGACCGCGCCGCCCGCGCTGCGGCTGGTCGGGGAGGCGCTGGTGGTCGAGATGGGCGGCGAGCCGGTGTGGGTGCTGGACGCCGACCGCCCGGCGTACCACGCGGCCCTGACCCACGGCGCCAACCACCTGGTCACCCTGGTCGCCCAGGCCATGCAGGTGCTGCGCTCGGCCGGGGTCGCCGCCCCCGACCGGGTGCTGGCCCCGCTGCTGTCCGCGGCGCTGGACGGCGCGCTGCGCCACGGTGACCTCGCTCTCACCGGCCCGGTGTCGCGCGGCGACGCGGGTACCGTGGCGGCGCACGTCGGCGAGCTCGGGGACGAGACCGCGGACGTGCTCCCGACGTACGTCGCGCTGGCCCGGGCCACGGCCGTGCGGGCGCTGGCCGCCGGCCGGCTCAGCCCGCAGGCGACCGCCCGCGTGCTGGACGCGTTGGCACCGACGAAGGAGCCGCAGTGAGCACCGCCACCGACGAGGGACTCGTCACCGCCTCGCACGACCGACCCGGACCCGTGGTCGCGCGCACCCGCGCCGAGCTCACCGTGGCGCGGGCGGCGCTGGACGGCGGCGATGTCGCGGTCGTCATGACCATGGGCGCCCTGCACGAGGGTCACGCCGCCCTGATCCGCCGGGCCCGCGAGCACGCGCGCTCGGTGCTGGTGACCGTGTTCCTCAACCCGCTGCAGTTCGCCGCCGGCGAGGACCTCTCGCGCTACCCGCGCACCTTCGACAGCGACCTGGCGATCTGCGCCCGCGAGGGCGTCGACGTCGTGTTCGCCCCGACGCCGGACGTCGTCTACCCCGAGGGCGACCCGGGGGTTCGCGTCGGCGCCGGGCCGCTCGGCGAGATCCTCGAGGGCCGCTCGCGGCCGGGCCACTTCGACGGCGTCCTCACCGTGGTCGGCAAGATGCTGCACCTGAGCCGGGCGCAGGTGGCGCTGTTCGGGCAGAAGGACGCCCAGCAGCTGCTGATGATCCGGCGGATGGTCGCCGACCTGGACTTCGGGGTCGAGGTGGTCGCGGTGCCGACCGTCCGCGAGCCGGACGGCCTGGCGCTGTCCAGCCGCAACGTCTACCTCGCGCCCAGCGACCGCGAGGCGGCGCTGTCGCTGTCCGCGGCGCTGCGCGCCGGCGCCGACGCCGCGGTCGAGGGGCCGAGCGCCGTCCGCCGCGCGGCCCGCGGCGTCCTGGTCGCCGAGCCGCTCGTGCTCGTCGACTACCTCGTGCTGGTGCACCCGCACACCCTGCTGGACGTGCCCGAGTGGTACAGCGGTGAGGCGCTGCTGGCCGTCGCGGCCCGGGTCGGCACCACCCGCCTGATCGACAACGTCCCGCTGCGCCTCGGCCCAGGCGGGGGTCCGCTCGACTCCTCGACCGTGGAGGTCCCCTCATGACGACCGTGCTCGCCCGCAGCCTGCGCGCCCCCGCCCCCGGGTGGACGACGAGCGCCGACGTCATCGTCGTCGGCTCGGGCATCGCCGGGCTGACCGCGGCCCTGCGCCTGCGCCGTCGCGTCGACCGGGTGCTGCTGCTCACCAAGACCGTCCTGGACGAGGGGTCGACCGTCTGGGCCCAGGGCGGCATCGCCGCCGCCCTCGACCCGGGCGACTCGCCCGACGAGCACCTGCAGGACACCCTGGTCGCCGGCGTCGGGGTCTGCGACGTCGACGCCGTCCGCGCGCTGGTCACCGAGGGGCCGGCCCGGGTGCGTGAGCTGGTCGGGCTCGGCGCCAGCTTCGACCTGGACGCGGACGGCGAGATCGCGCTCACCCGCGAGGGCGGGCACCACCGCGACCGGATCGCGCACGCCGGCGGCGACGCGACCGGCGCCGAGATCTCGCGCGCCCTGATCACCGCGCTCGAGGCCGTCCAGCACGACCCGGGCATCGAGGTCGTCGAGCACGCCCTGGTCGTCGACCTGCTGCAGGCGGACGACGGGCGGGTCTGCGGGGTCACCCTGCACGTCCTGGGCGAGGGCCAGCGCGACGGCGTCGGTGCCGCCACGGCGCGCGCCGTCGTCCTCGCCACCGGCGGCATCGGGCAGGTCTACTCCTCGACGACCAACCCCTCGGTCGCCACCGGCGACGGGGTCGCGGCCGCGCTGCGGGCCGGTGCGCAGATCCGCGACCTGGAGTTCGTCCAGTTCCACCCGACGGTGCTGTGGCTGGGCGCCGGCTCGACCGGCCAGCAGCCGCTGATCAGCGAGGCCGTCCGCGGTGAGGGCGCGTTCCTGGTCGATGGCGACGGCGTGCGCTTCATGCAGGGCGTCCACGAGCTGGCCGACCTCGCCCCGCGCGACGTCGTGGCCCGCGCGATCGTGGCCCGGATGCAGGCCACCGGCACCGACCACGTCTACCTCGACGCCCGCCACCTCGGCGCGGACTTCCTGGCCCGCCGGTTCCCCTCGATCGTCCAGCGCTGCCGCGAGCTGGGGTTCGACCCCGCCACGACCCTGCTGCCGATCGCCCCCGCCCAGCACTACGCCAGCGGAGGCGTCGCCACCGACCTGCGCGGACGCTCGTCGCTGCCCGGTCTGTACGCGTGCGGCGAGGTCGCCTGCTCGGGGGTCCACGGGGCCAACCGGCTCGCGTCCAACTCGCTGCTCGAGGGACTGGTCTTCGCCCACCGGATCGCCGACGACGTCTCGGCGCGGTTGGCCGCCGGCGAGCTGCCCCAGGCGACGCCGGTGGCCCGCCCCGGGCCCTCCGTGCTCGTCGACGCCGACGCCCGCACCGGGCTGCAGGCCGTCATGACCCTCGGCTCGGGCGCCGTGCGCACCGCCGCCTCGACCGCGCTCGCGGCGGCCCAGCTGGTGGCCGTCGGCCAGCGCGTCGGCGAGGTGCCCGCGGCCGCCGCCTGGGAGACCACCAACCTGCACCAGGTCGCGACCCTGCTGACCCAGGTGGCGGCGCTGCGCGAGGAGACCCGCGGCGGCCACGTGCGCGGCGACTTCACCGAGCGCGACGACGAGCACTGGCTCGGCCACCTGACGTCGTCGCTGGACGCCGACGGGGTGCTGGTCACGCGGTACGACCCCGTCCCGCTGCCCGTGGCCGCGGCGCGGTGAGCGGCGTCGACCGCGGCCGCGACCTCGGGATGGACCTGGCGGACGCGCGCGACGTCGTCCGCCGGGCCCTGGACGAGGACCTCGGCGGCCCGGACGGCGTCGACGTGACGTCGTCCGCCACGATCCCGCTCAGCGACGTGCGCACGGCCCACGTCGTGGCGCGGGCCGACGGGGTCGTCGCGGGCCTCGCGCTGTTCGCGCTGGTCTACGACGACGTCACGCGCCGCCTGCGGTGCCCGCCGGTGCGGGTCGAGCAGCTCGTCGAGGACGGCGCCCGGGTGACCCGGGGCGACGTCCTGGCCCGCGCTGCCGGCCCGACCCAGGCGCTGCTCGTCGGCGAGCGGACCGCGCTGAACCTGGTCTCGCGCCTGTCGGGCGTGGCCACGCACACGCGCCGGTGGGCCGACGCCCTGCAGGGCACCGGCGCCCAGGTGCTCGACACCCGCAAGACGACCCCGGGTCTGCGCGCGCTGGAGAAGTACGCCGTGCGCTGCGGTGGCGGCACCAACAAGCGGATGGGCCTGTTCGACGTCGCGATGGTCAAGGACAACCACAAGCTCGCGGCCGGGTCGGTGCGTGCGGCGTACGACGCAGTGCGGGCGAGGTACCCGGACGTGGCCGTGCAGGTCGAGGTCACCACGGTCGCCGAGGCGCTCGAGGCGGTGGCTGCCGGGTCGCGATTCCTGTTGTGCGACAACATGTCTGCCGCACTGCTGCGCGAGACCGTCGCAGCGGTGCGGGCCGCGACACCGGACCGCGTCGAGGTCGAGGGCACGGGCGGCCTGACGCTCGAGCGCGTGCGCGAGTACGCGGCGACCGGCGTCGACTACCTGTCGGTGGGCGGTCTCACCCATTCCAGCCCGATCCTGGACATCGCGCTCGACCTGGTCTGAGAAGACCCGTGACGTGCGGCGCCGGCGGGGCTACGGTGACGCATGCCTCGTACCCCGCTGGCTCGTGCGCTAGCCTCGATCACCCGTCAGCTGGCCACCGAGGCCGAGGGCCCCGGCGAGCCGACCGGTCCGACTTCCGCGGCGCCCTCCCGGCGGCAGGTGCTGCGCGGCGCCGGCGTCCTCGCGCTCGGTGCGGGTGGCCTCGCGGCAGCCGGTCCGGCCGCTGCGGCGCCCACCGTCCCCGGCGGTCCGCGGATCGTCGTGGTCGGAGCCGGGCTCGCGGGCCTCAGCGCGGCGTACCAGCTGCGGCAGGCGGGGTACGGCTCGACCGTGATCGAGGCGGCCGACCGCGTCGGTGGCCGCTGCTGGTCGATCACGGGGTACTTCGACCAGGGCCAGGTGGCCGAGCACGGCGGTGAGCTGATCGACCAGGGGCACACGGCCGTGCGCCAGCTCGCCCAGACGCTGGGCCTGTCCCTGGACAACCTGCTGGCGGCCGAGGCGTCCGGCACCGAGCCGATCTACTGGTTCGACGGGGCCCCGTACACCTACGCCGAGGCCACCCGCGACATCAAGGCGATCTGGCAGCAGCTGCATTCGGACGTCTCGGCCGCGGGCTACCCGACCCTGTACAGCAGCTACACGGCGCGCGGGCTCGAGCTCGACAAGATGTCGATCAGCGACTGGATCAGGGCGTACGTGCCCGGTGGCGCCGCCTCACGGCTCGGCCAGCTGCTCGACGTCGCGTACGTGATCGAGTACGGCGCGCAGTGCTCGGTGCAGAGCTCGCTGAACATGCTCTACCTGCTGGGCTACTCGGGTCAGGGGCAGCTGCGCATCTTCGGCCCGAGCAACGAGAAGTACCACGTCCGCGGGGGCAACGACCAGATCACGACCGGCCTGGCAGCCCTGCTGCCGCAGCAGATCCAGCTCGGGACGGCCCTCACGGCGCTGGCCAGCAACGCCGACGGGACCTGGACCGTGACCACCACGTCGGGCGCGACCACGAGGAGCCAGGTCGCTGACCACGTGGTGCTCGCGCTGCCCTTCTCGCTGCTGCGCAAGGTCGACCTGACCAGGGCGCGGCTGCCCAGGCTGAAGACGACGGCCATCAACCAGCTCGCGATGGGCACCAACAGCAAGCTGGCGCTGCAGTTCCGCGACCGCCACTGGCGCACCCTGGGCGGCAACGGCGACACGTACTCGGACACCGGCTACCAAAGCACCTGGGAGGTCACGCGGGCCCAGCCCGGCACCAGCGGCGTCCTGGTCGACTACACCGGCGGCACGATCGGCGCGTCCTTCACCGGCGCCACCCCGCGTACGTTCGCACAGCGGTTCCTCGGCCAGATCGAGCCGCTCTACCCCGGCCTCACGGCGCGGTGGAACGGCAAGGTGACGCTGGACGCCTGGGCGACCTACCCGTGGACCCTGGGCTCGTACTCGTACTGGAGGGTCGGCCAGTACACCGGGTTCAGCGGCGTCGAGAAGGAGGCCGTCGGCACCTGCCACTTCGCCGGCGAGCACACGTCACAGGACTTCCAGGGCTACCTGAACGGGGCCGTCGAGACCGGGTACCGGGCCGCCGCCGAGATCCTGGCCGCGCTGAAGTAGGTCCGACACCGCAGCTGCCGCCCGATAGCGTCGAAAGGTCAGCTGGACGGTCGACGACGCGAGGAGCGGGTAGCGGTGGAGTACACGACGCTGGGGTCGACGGGCCTTCGGGTCTCGCGGATCGCCCTGGGCTGCATGAGCTACGGCGACCCGGGCCGCGGGGGTCACCCGTGGACCCTGGACGAGGACGCCAGCCGCCCGTTCTTCCGCCAGGCGATCGAGGCCGGCATCACCTTCTTCGACACCGCGAACGTCTACTCCGCCGGGTCCAGCGAGGAGATCGCCGGTCGCGCCCTGCGGGACTTCGCCCGCCGCGAGGAGGTTGTCCTCGCCACCAAGGTGCACGGCACCATGGGCCCGGGCCCGGCCGAGTCGGGCCTGTCCCGCGCGGCGATCATGACCCAGGTCGACGCCAGCCTGCGCCGGCTCGGCACCGACTACGTCGACCTCTACCAGATCCACCGCTTCGACCCGCTGACCCCGATCGCGGAGACGGTCGAGGCGCTGCACGACGTGGTCAAGGCCGGCAAGGCGCGGTACGTCGGGGCGTCGTCCATGTGGGCCTGGCAGTTCGCCAAGGCGCTGCACGTCGCGAACCTGGGCGGCTGGACCCGGTTCGTCTCGATGCAGGACCACTACAACCTGCTCGCGCGCACCGAGGAGACCGAGATGCTCCCGCTGTGCGCCGACGAGGGCATCGGCGTGATCCCCTGGAGCCCGCTGGCGCGCGGCAAGCTCACGCGGGACTGGGACGCCACGAGCGCCCGCAGCGAGACCGACGAGTTCGGCTGCCGGCTCTATCGCGACGACGACGCCCGGATCGTGGACGCGGTGGCGGCGGTGGCCGGCGAGCGCGGGGTGAGCCGGGCCCAGGTGGCGCTCGCCTGGGTGCTGCGCAACCCGGTCGTCGACGCGCCGATCGTCGGGGCGACCAAGGCCGAGCACCTGCAGGACGCGATCGCGGCCGTCGACCTGCGGCTCACCGACGACGAGTGCGCCCGGCTCGAGGAGCACTACACGGTGCGCGCGAGCGTCGGGTTCAGCTGACGTGACTCGATTGGATCCCGCCAGGCCTGGACCTCACGCCTGGGGACGACCATGATCGACCCATTCGCTCGGGAGGTGGGCATGGCGCTGGTGCACGTCACGAGGATCGGGACGCAGGTGGTCGTCCGGCTCACCGGTGAGCTCGGTGACGCCGCGTCGGCCGAGCTCGACCGCGCCTTCGACGAGGTTCGCGTGCTCGCTTCCACGCTGGTGGCGGTCGACCTGCAGGACGTCGAGCTGGTCGAGGGCGCGGGCCTGGACTTCATCGCCCGGCTGCACGCGTGCTGGCGGGTGAAGCTGTTGAACGCGCCCACCGGTCTGCGGGCCCGCCTGGCCAGCACCGGCTGAGGCGGACCCGCCCCGATATCCTGGCGGGGTGACCCGACCTGCCGCCACCAGCACCGACAGCGCGCCCAGCCCGGTCGACGACGTCCCGGAGCAGATGCGGGTGCGTCGGGCCAAGCGCGACCGGATGCTGGCGGCCGGCACCGACCCCTACCCGGTGGCCGTCCCGCGCACGGACACCCTCGCGGCGGTGCGCGAGCGCCACGGCGACCTCGAGACCGGGGCCGAGACCGACGACGTAGTCGGCGTCGCCGGCCGGGTCGTGTTCGTCCGCACCACCGGAAAGCTGTGCTTCGCCACCCTGCAGGAGGGTGACGGCACGCGCCTGCAGGTGATGCTCAGCCTGGACCAGGTGGGGGCCCAGACCCTTGCAGCCTGGAAGGCCGACGTCGACCTCGGCGACCACGTGTTCGTCCACGGCCGGGTGATCTCGAGCCGCCGCGGTGAGCTCAGCGTCCTGGCCGACACCTGGGCGATGGCGGCCAAGGCCCTGCGTCCGCTGCCGAACCTGCACAGCGACCTCGGCGACGAGATGCGGGTGCGCCAGCGCTACGCCGACCTGATCGTGCGCCCCGCGGCCCGCGAGATGGTGCGCACCCGGGCTGCCGTCGTCCGCAGCCTGCGGCACTCGTTCGACGCCCGCGGATTCATCGAGATCGAGACGCCGATGCTGCAGACGCTGCACGGCGGCGCGAGCGCCCGGCCCTTTCGCACCCACATGAATGCGTACGACATCGAGCTGTTCCTGCGCATCGCCCCCGAGCTCTTTCTCAAGAGAGCGGCCGTGGGGGGACTGGAACGGGTTTTCGAGATCAACCGGAACTTCCGCAACGAGGGAGCCGACGCCACCCACAGCCCCGAGTTCGCGATGCTCGAGTTCTACGAGGCGTACGGCGACTACGACTCGGTCGCGCGGCTGACCCGCGACATCGTCCAGGAGGCCTGCACCGCGGTGTTCGGGTCGAACGTGGCCACCCTCGCCGACGGCACCGAGTACGACTTCGGCGGGCAGTGGGCCGAGGTCACGATGTACGAGTCGCTCTCGAGCGCCCTCGGCGAGGACGTCACGCCCGACTCCACGGTCGGCGACCTGCGGGTGCACGCCGAGCGGCTGGGCCTGGACGTCGACCCCGCCCACGTCGGGCACGGCAAGCTGGTCGAGCAGCTGTGGGAGCACCTGGTCGGTGACCACCTGGTGGCCCCGACGTTCGTGCGCGACTTCCCGGTCGAGACCACGCCACTGACCCGTCAGCACCGCACCAAGGCGGGCGTGACCGAGAAGTGGGACCTGTACGTGCGCGGGGTCGAGCTGGCCACCGGCTACTCCGAGCTGGTCGACCCGGTGGTGCAGCGCGAGCGGTTCGCCCAGCAGGCTACGGCGGCGGCCCTGGGCGACGAGGACGCGATGCGCCTGGACGAGGACTTCCTGCGCGCGATGGAGTACGCGCTGCCGCCGACCGGCGGGCAGGGCATGGGGATCGACCGCCTGCTGGTCGCCCTGACCGGGCTCGGCATCCGCGACACCATCCTGTTCCCGCTGGTCAAGCCGTTGTGACCCTGCCGTGACCGCCTCGCGGCCGCGCCGGTGAGCCCGCGGCGCATCAAGGCCCTGGCCGCAGTCGTCGCCTTCGTCGTGGTGGCGGTGCTGATCGTCGTGGTCGGCACGCACCGCCTGGCGGGGCGCTCCACCCGCAGCTTCGTCGACCAGGCCACGCCCGGCCCGGTGCTGCTCGTGCCCGGGTACGGCGGCAGCACGGCCTCGCTGCAGGTGCTGGCCGCGGCCCTGCGCGCGGCCGGCCGCGACGCGCAGGTGCTCACCCTCGCCGGTGACGGCACCGGTGACCTGCGGGCCCAGGCGCAGCGGCTGAAGCAGGCGGCCGACGCGGCCGTCGCCGCCGGCGCGCCCAGCGTCGACGTCGTGGGCTACTCGGCCGGCGGGGTGGTCGCCCGAATCTGGGCGGCCGACCTCGGCGGGGCCCGCCAGGCCCGGCGGGTCGTCACCCTCGGGTCGCCGCACCACGGCACCCGGGTCGCTGAGCTCGGCGCCACGTTCGCACCCGGCGCCTGCCCGACGGCCTGCCAGCAGCTGGTGCCCGGCAGCGACCTGCTGGACGCGCTGGACGAGAGCGCGAACGGCCCGGTCTGGACCAGCCTGTGGACCGCTCAGGACCAGACCGTCACCCCGCCGGACTCCGCGCGCCTGGCCGGCGCCCTGGACGTCGAGGTCCAGTCGGTCTGCCCCGACGCGCAGATCGAGCACGGCCAGCTGCCGCGCGACCCGCTTGTCGTCGGGCTGGTGCAGCGCGCCCTGGCCGTCGCGCCGCTGACGCAGGCGCCCGCGAGCGGCCAGTGCGCCGCCGTCCGGGCGCAGGGCGCCGCTCGCTGAGCTCAGCTGGTGATGTCGCGGGTGGTGAAGTTGGCCCAGGTGGCGCCCAGCAGCACCACGACGTAGGCCGCCTGGACGAGGACACCGCGGGTCACGTCGTGCCACAGGATGGGGTCGCGGAACAGGTCGACCCAGGCCAGCCAGTACCGCGTGGGCAGGTAGTCGCGCACCCCGCCCGCGGCGTCCAGGGCCACCAGCACCGAGCTGCTGACCAGCACGGCGAGGCCGCCGAGCGCCGCCGCGAGGGGTGAGTCGGTGAAGGTCGACAGCAGCAGCGACACCGCGGCCACACCGACCATCGACCACCCGATGTAGAGCACCATCAGCACGGTGCGGATCGCCAGGTCGCGCGGGGTCAAGGTGGTGCCGGACAGCGTCGTGGTGGTCGTGGCCCGCGAGGTGCCCAGCAGGGTGACCCCGGCGACGTACCCCGTCACCGCGACGGCCAGCACGGCCAGCAGGGTGAACGCCAGGATCGAGACCAGCTTGGCCACGAGCAGCCGCGAGCGGCTCACCGGACGCAGCAGCAGGTAGCGCAGGGTGCCGCCGGTCGACTCGCCCGCGATCGACTCTCCCGCGACCACGGCGACCGCGATCGGCAGGAAGAACGGCAGCACGATGCCCAGCGCCGCGGCGGGGTACAGCGCGCCGTTGCCGAGGACGGCGGACAGGAAGGTGGGGCCCTGGCCGGGGCGCGGGGCGATGTCGGTGACCGCGAGGAACCCGGCGACCACGACCGGCAGCAGGCACAGCAGCGCCACCGAGATCCAGGTGCGCGGCCGGATCACCAGCTTGCGCAGCTCGACGCCGATCACGTGGCCGGCCCGCTCACGTCGTCAGCCCCAGCACGGTGTCCTCCAGGGTGCGCCGCTCGGGTGCGGCCTCGAGCACCCCGACCCCGCCGCGCACCAGCCGGTGGGTGGCCTCGGCCACCGACACGCCCTGCAGGGTCAGCGTGCCGTCGAGGCGGCCGGTGACGCTGTCGCCGAGCAGGGCCAGCGCGGCCGCCGGGTCGTCGACCCGCACCAGCACCCTGCCGGTCGGGCCGCGCAGCGCCGCCAGGTCGTCCTGGACGACGAGCCGGCCCCGGTCGATCACCCCCACCCGGGTGCACAGCAGCTCGACCTCGGCCAGCAGGTGGCTGGACAGGAACACCGTCGTGCCCGCCGCGTTCAGCGTCAGCAGCAGGTCGCGGATCTCACGGATCCCGCGCGGGTCCAGGCCGTTGGTCGGCTCGTCCAGCACGAGCAGCCGCGGTGCCCGAAGCAGCGCCCCGGCCAGCCCCAGCCGCTGGCGCATGCCGAGCGAGTAGGCCCGCACCGGGCGACGTCCGACGTCCGCGAGGCCCACCTGCTCCAGCGCGGCGTCGATCCGCTGCCGGCGGGTGCGCCGAGCGCCGGCCCCCGGTGCGCCGTCCGCACCACCGCCGGGGCCGGCGGCGTCCAACAGGGCGAGGTTGGTGCGCGCCGAGAGGTGGCCGTAGGCACCGGGGCCCTCGACCAGGGCACCCACCTGCATGAGCACCTCGCGGCCGTGCTGCGGGATCGCCCGTCCGAGCACCTCGATGGTGCCGCTGGTGGCGAAGGCCAGGCCGAGCAGCAGCCGCACCGTGGTCGTCTTGCCCGACCCGTTGGGCCCGAGGAACCCGTAGCGGTCGCCCTGACGGACGTCCAGGTCGAGGTGGTCGACCGCGAGCACCCCGCCGTAGCGCTTGGTGAGCCCGCGCGTGGTGATGACCGGATCCGTCACGACGTCAGCGCCGGCGGGTCGGCCAGCAGCTCGCGCGCGGCTGCGGTCAGGACGTCGGCGCCGACCAGCCCCGCGAGCAGGTAGGAGTGCTGCCGGTCGCTGCCGCGGGCCACGACCGCGTTCAGCAGGCTGGACGAGATCGTGACGGCCTCGCCGCCGCTGACCTCGACCGGCGCGGCCCCGGCGGACCGGGCGTTGGCGAGCACGTCGCGCGCGGTGCGCCGGGGCAGCGGCAGGACGGTGAACCGCACCAGGCCGGTGCCGTAGGTCGCCGTCCCCTGCAGCAGCGACCGCGTCACCGGCAGCGCAACGAGCGAGGCGGGCAGCGCGAACCGGGGGGTCTGGTCGATCGCCGCCACCAGGTCGGGGGCCACCTCGACCTCGACCCGGGCTCCGGGCGGTCGTGGTGCGGTCACCACGGCGGCGGACGGCGCGCCCAGGTGGACGTCGGCCAGCCGGGTGTCCAGCGCCACCTCGCCGCCGCGCGAGGTCAGCCGCAACCGCAGCGGCAGCGCGCTGGCCCGGTCGACCCAGACGTCGGCGCGGCCGATCGTGCTGCGGGGGTCGGCGGGGAGCACCCGCAGACCGTACGCCGCGCGCCCGCCGACCGAGGTGTCAGGGAGGCCAACCACCTGGTCGTCGGCGCCCACGCCGGCCAGGAACCGGCGGGTGGCCTGCGGGGCCAGCAGGTCGTCGGCGCGGGGCAGGCGCGCCCCCGGCTCGCCGACGACCTGGACCACCTCGTCGCGCTCGTAGTCCCAGGTCACCACCCCGTCGCCGGTGCCGTACGTCCCCTGCTCGCCGGTCACGCTGAGCACGTCGACCCGCCACGCGGTGGGTGCGGCCCACCAGACGCGTGCGCGCGTCGTCCCGCCGAGCAGCGCGGCGACCGAGCCGAACCGGGGCAGGTCGGGCAGACCGAGGGTGCCCCGGCTGCTGGCCAGGGCGTCGAACGACACGGTGCCCGAGCCCAGGGCGGCGGTCAGCAGCGCCCGCGGCGCCGGCCGCGCAGCGTCCCCGCCCCGGCCGGTGACCAGGCCCGTCCCGAGCGTGGGAAGCACCGCCACGGCGGCGACCAGCATGACGGCGCCGGCCGACACGAGCGCCCAGCGCCGCCGTCTGAGCCCGCTGACGACCGACATCACCAGTGCAGACGACCGGGGGCGCGCCGGCGTTCCGTCCGGCGCGTACCGTAGGTCGGGTGATCAAGGCCCTGCTCGCCCTCGTGCCCCCGCTCGGGGTCCTCGGGATCTTCGTGTTCGCCATCAAGGCCATGCTCGAGGGCGACCGGCGCGAACGTGCCGCCGAGGCCAGGTGGGACCGCGAGCACGCGCCCGCCGCGGATGCGCCGGACGTCGCCGGCGGTTCGTGACGCCATTGTCGGCGATTTCGCGAGCTGGGCTTCGCGAAATGGGGACGATTGCGCCGTCGCTGCGATCGTCATTTGACCTGGGTCGCCATTGTTCGCCATTCTTTTGGTCGTCGCACCACGTATTCGTGGTGGCAATACCCTCTTCCCCCGAATAGACGAAGGAAGCCTCCATGGCGCAGCGCGTTCAGGTCATGCTCATCGACGACGTCGACGGCAGCGAAGGTGCCGAGACCGTCACGTTCGCGCTCGATGGCGTCACCTACGAGATCGATCTCTCCGAGAAGAACGCCGCGAAGATGCGCGGCGACCTCGCCTCGTGGGTCGGCCACGGACGCCGGGTGTCCGGCCGCTCGTCGGCTGCGCGTCCGGCCCGCAAGGCCTCGGGCGGCGGCGGCGGCACCGACTCCTCGGCCGTGCGCGAGTGGGCGCGGTCGAACGGTCACGGGGTCAGCGAGCGCGGGCGCATCTCGGCCGCGGTCATGGACGCGTACAACGCCGCCCACTGACCCCCGCCTGAGTTCGGCCCGCCTCATCGCGGCAAGGGTCGCCCTGCGCTGAGCAGGGCGGCCGCGAGATCGCCCTGCGCGTCCAGCCGCGCCAGCACGTCCGCGAACCCCAGCTGCTGCAGCTCGCCCGGAACGACCTCGGCCCAGGCGCGGGGTGCCGCGACGTCCGGGTGCTCGCGCCCGCGCAGCGAGTACGGCGAGATGGTGGTTTTGGCGGCGTGGTTCTGGCTCCAGTCCAGCAGCACCTTGCCACCGCGGATCGCCTTGGTCATCCGCGCCACGACCAGCCGCGGGTGGTCGCGGGCCAGCCCGGTGGCCAGCGCCTCGGCGTACGCGCGGACGGCCTCGGCGTCCGGTCGTCCGCGGAGCGGCGCGTACAGCTGCAGGCCCTTGCTGCCACTGGTCACCGGCACCGGCGACAGGCCGTCCGCCTCGAGCCGCTCGCGCACGAGCAGCGCGACCTCGGCGCACTCGGCCAGTCCCGCCGGGGGCCCGGGGTCGAGGTCGATCACCAGCCGGTCCGGCG
>JBBQGB010000015.1:0-58835 GCA_038322575.1 Actinomycetales bacterium | reverse complement strand
CGGCGCATCCACGGCACGAGCACGTCGTCCGCGTCGACCACGGCGTCCTCGGTGGGCCTGGAGCCCGCCGGCAGCAGCGTCAGCGACCGGACGCCGGCCCGCGACCACCCGGGGTCCGCGCGGGTGCCATCGCCGGGCGCTCGCAGCAGGGCCCAGCCGCGGCCGAGCGCGTCATCCAGCCGGGTGCGGGTTCCGTCACCAGCCGTGACCCACGGCTGGGGCACCATCTGCCCCACCAGCCTGCCGGCGCGCGCCCGGGACGCCGGTCGTGCGAGCAGGCCGTGCGCGTACCGAGTCTCGGGGAACCAGGACCCGTCGCGCAGGAACGCCCCGACGAACGGAGCCCTCATGGCGGCGCGGAACAGCGGGTCGCGCACCGCGGTGACCGCGCTTCGGCGCTCGGTGATGACCCGGCCGAAGAAGACCGCGGCCCGGGTCATCGAGCGCACGTGCGGCATCCGCTCGCTCGCGTAGGTGTCCAGGACGGACTCGGGCAGGTCGCCGTCCACGACGCCGGCCAGCTTCCAGCAGAGGTTGTTGACGTCGCGCACCCCTGCCGACATGCCCTGACCGATCCAGGGCGGCATCACGTGGGCGGCGTCGCCGACCAGGAAGACCCGGCCCACCCGCCACTGCGCGGCGCGGCGGACGTGGTGGGAGTACACGACGGCCCGCTGCACGTCGACCCGGTCCGGGTCGACGCCCTGGTCGGTCAGCAGCCGGCGCACGGCGGTGTCGCTGACCAGCTCGGTCTCGTCGTCGTCGGGCAGCACCGGGAACTCCCAGCGGTGGTGGCCCAGCGGCGTCGGGCAGTCGACGGCGGGTCGGATCGGGTTGCAGTGGAAGCGAAGTCGGTCGACCTCGGGCCACTTGTGGAGCACCTTCGTGTCGATCACCAACCAGCGGTCCTCGTAGGTGCGGCCGTCGAAGCCGATCCCGAGCCGGCTTCGGGTGGGGCTGGACCCGCCGTCGGCGGCCACGACGTACCTCGCCCGAGCCCGGGTGGTCGTCTCGGCGTCCAGGTCGAGCAGCGTGAGCTCGACGCCGTCCGCGTCCTGGACCTGTCCGAGGACCTCGGTGCGCAGCCTGACCTCGACGTCGGGGAACCGCTCGACGCCGTCGCGCAGCACGTGCTCCAGGACCGGTTGGTAGAGGAACAGCTGGGGCGGGTACCCGTTGCCGCGCGAGAGCGGCGCGAAGCTCAGGAACGACGCGCCGTCCGCGTCGACGAAGTCGATCGCCCTGTCCCACACCATGTCCTGCTGCAGCCGATCGGCCAGACCGACCCGCTGCCAGATGCGCAGGATCTCCTCGTCGGTGGAGATCGCCCGGGCCCGGTCGTATACCGACCCGTCGCGCTCGGCGACGAGCACGGACAACCCGCGAGCACCGAGCAGGTTGGCCGCGGTGGCGCCGACCGGGCCGTAGCCGATGATCGCGACGTCGTACTCGTGCGGCTGGACCAGCGGCTTCGCACTGCTCACGGCTCGGCTCCAGTCGCGGTGGGGACGAGTGGTGACGCGCTCGAGCGAATCGAGTAGCACCGGAGGAGCATCCTGGTCTAGAAGTGGGCGTGAGACCACCGGGACTGCGTCGGACCGGCGGTGGGGAGTGTGCCAGCTCAGCTGATGGCCGACGTCGACGACGCGCTGCGTCTGCACCTGCACCTGCACCTGTGACGACATCGGTGGCGGTGGCGGCCACCACGCGGTCGCGTCTTCGCCTACGGTCGAGCCTGTGACCGCACTGACGCCGTACCTCCATCTGCCCGGAACCGCCCGCGAGGCGCTCACCTTCTACGGCGAGGTGTTCGACCAAGGCGTGCAGCTGCACACCTTCGCGGAGTTCGGTCGCACCGACGCCCCCGCCGACTCGATCGCCCACGGCTACCTGGTCGACGGGCCGGTCACGCTCTTCGCTGCCGACGCTGCGGGCGACGAGCTGCCGCTGCGGTGCGAGGGCCTGATGCTGGCGCTGCTCGGGACGGCCGACCCGTCGACGCTTCGCACCTGGTTCGCCCGGCTGTCCGAGGGTGGACGGGTCGTCGACGACCTGCAGGAACGGCCCTGGGGCGCGTCCGACGGGCAGGTCGTCGACCGGTTCGGCCTGCACTGGCTGGTCGGCTTCGAGGGCGACCCGGAGAACTGATCAGGACCCGATCCACCGTCAGGGAACGGTTCGACGCATGACGCAGTTGCCCGGGCCCTTGCTGCGGACGTACTCGAAGCCGGCCCGCTCGAACAGGGCCCGCGTCCCGTCGTAGAGCACCGACTTCTTCGTGCCGCGGTTGTCGTGCGGGTAGCCCTCGACGATGCCACCGCCGCGGGCCGAGATCAGCTCGAGCGCTCCCTGCAGCGCGAGTGCGGACAGCCCGCTGCGGCGGTACCGCTTGTCGACGAAGATGCAGGTGATCCGGTAGTCGGGCTCGAGGTCGCGCTCGAGGTCGTACTGCTTGCGGTGGTAGATGTTCGGCAGCTCGGTCGGACTGCCGAACTGGCACCAGGCCACAGCCTCGTCGCCGTCGCAGACCAGCGCCGCGTGGGCCCGGTCCTGTTCGACGAGTCGCTGCTTGAGCGGCCGGTTGGCCTCGTAGGTGCGCTCCTTCTCGGCGTTCATCGTGTGGAAGTAGGTGCACCAGCACCCGCCGAAGACCCCGTTGTGTCGCTCGAGCATCGCGGCGAACGGCGCCCAGGTGCCCGAGTCGAGCGGTCTGATGTCGAACCCCGCCATGAGAAACCCCCCGGTCGACCGCAGCGTGAGGGTCAGGCTGGCACGCGGCGCCGGCTACGTCGAGGGCCCGGGTCGGCCACAGCGCTGGGCTGATCGTCCCCCGGGTCGCGGCCGCCTCGTGGTTCGCGGCGGTCACGCTGGGCAGCAGGTACCTCGGCTGGGTGGCCTGAGGGACGCGAACGAGCCGGCGCCGACCCCTGGGGCGGCACCGGCTCGCCCGGTCAGGGCGGTCAGCTGCGCTGGGTCGGGATCCCCGACAGCAGGGCGCGGACCTCGGCCTCGCGGTAGCGGCGGTGGCCACCGAGGGTGCGGATCGAGGTGAGCTTGCCGGCCTTGGCCCAGCGGGTCACGGTCTTGGGGTCGACCCGAAAGAGCGCAGCCACCTCAGCGGGGGTGAGCAGCGACTCGGCTTCCGTCGTACGAGCGACCATCAAGGGCTCCTAGGTCTGGCCGCGTCGGACGACGTCGGCGATCACCCCTCAATATGGACGATGACGGCCCCCAGGGGAACATTCAGGACGGATCATCTTTGCCGCCGCACATGACTAGTCACTACGACGCGCGCGCCAGCAGCGCGACCCGGTGCCAGCGCTGGGTCCAGCGGCGGTACGCCGCGGCCGCCGACAGTGCGTCACCCTCGGTGAGCGCCGCCAGACCGTCCGCGACGTCGGCGGCGGAGTCGTCCCCGAGCAGGTGCGCGTCGTCCAGCAGATCGACCAGCGCGGCGTAGTCCAGCTCGACGACGCTGCGCGGGTCGAACTGCTCGAGCCACCGCGAGACCTGCTCGATCTGCGCCGGCACGTCCTCGTCCGGCAGGTGGGCGCGCGCCGCCCGCAGACCACGGGCGCAGCGCCGTCGGGCGGACGACATCGGCGTCCGGTAGCGCAGCACGCGCTCGTCACCTGGCCCCCGCCGACCCAGTCGCAGCTCGCGCTCGTCGGCGGTGAACGGGACGAACCAGGCGACCGGCACCTGCCACGTCGTCGTGAGCGTGAACAGCCGCAGCTCGCCGCCGGCGCGGGCGTGCGCCGCGAGGTCGGCGGCCGCCTGCTCGCGCAGCACCGCCGGCAGGGTCTGCACCGAGGGCAGGACGTCGCCGGCCCGGGCCAGGTCGGTCCACACCCGAAGACGCGGCTGCTGGGGGCAGACGTAGAGCTCGCCGTCCAGCTCGAGGAGCAGCCCGTCCCTGCTCTCGGTCGGGGGCACCGGCACCGGCGGCCGACCCGCGAGGCGGCGCACCGAGTCGGCGAACAGGGCAGCCTCGACCAGGTGGCGGTGCGGGCGCGATGGCGCGTACGCCGTCCAGCGCTCGCGCTCGGTGGCCGGCAGGTGCGCCACGGGCTCGAACACACGCAGGTACGCGACGTACGGCGGTCGCCGGGCTGCTGGCACCGCACCAGGGTGACACCCGGCATCGGCGCACCGACGGCGCCCCTGGGGCGGCCCCGGGGTGCCCCTAGGGTGTCGGCCGTGAGCATCCTGGACGGCGAGCACGAGCAGGTCGTGTTCTGCCACGACCGCGGCTCGGGGCTGCGGGCCGTGATCGCGCTGCACAGCACCGCGCTCGGCCCGGGCCTGGGCGGCACCCGGTTCCACCCCTACGCCACCGAGGCGGACGCCGTCGCCGACGTCCTCGACCTCTCGCGCGGCATGACGTACAAGAACGCCCTGGCCGGGCTCGACCACGGCGGCGGCAAGGCCGTCATCATCGGCGACCCGGCCCGCGACAAGACCGAGGCCCTGCTGCGCGCCTACGGCCGGTTCGTGCAGAGCCTCGGCGGCCGCTACGTCACCGCCTGCGACGTCGGCACCTACGTCGCCGACATGGACGTCGTCGCCCGCGAGTGCGACTTCGTCACCGGCCGCAGCGAGGGCGACGGCGGCGCCGGTGACTCGTCGGTGCTGACCGCCCTGGGGGTGTTCCAGGGACTGCGCGCCGCGGCCGAGCACCGCTGGGGATCGACGTCCCTGGCCGGACGCCGGGTCGCCGTGGCGGGGGTCGGCAAGGTCGGTCACCTGCTGGTGGACCACCTGCGGGCGGACGGCGCGCACGTCGTCGTCACGGACGTGTCGTCGGCCGCGCTGGACCGCGTGCGGGCGGCGCACCCCGAGGTCGAGGTGGCCGCCACCACCGACGACCTGCTGGCCCGCGACCTGGACGCCTACGCCCCCTGTGCCCTCGGCGCGGCGCTGACCGTCGAGGTGGCCGAGGCGCTGACCACCGGCGTCGTGTGCGGTGCCGCCAACAACCAGCTCGCCGAGCCGCAGGTCGCCGACGTCCTGCTGCGTCGCGAGATCACCTACGCCCCCGACTTCGTCGTCAACTCCGGCGGAGTGATCCAGGTCGCCGACGAGCGGCACGGCTTCTCGTTCGAGCGGGCCCGGACGCGCACGATGGGCATCTTCGCGACCACCGCCGCGGTGCTGGCCGGCGCAGCGGCGGCCGGCATCGCGCCGTCGGTGGCCGCCGAGCACCTCGCCGAGCAGCGCATCGCCGAGGTGTCGGGGCTGCGCCGCACCTGGCTGCCCGCGCGCTGACCGCGGGCGGATCGGGGCAGCGATGCCACGGTCGCCGCCACCGCTCACGACGATGTACCGTAGGTACCACGAGTGAGCACACTGATCCCGGGACCGCGCAGGCCGTCCCGGTCGATGCATGAGGGGGTCGACGCTATGGGTCGCGGCCGAGCCAAGGCAAAGCAGACCAAAGTCGCCCGAGAGCTGAAGTACTACAGCCCGAGCACTGACCTGACCGCTCTGCAGCGCGAGCTGCACGGCCCCTCGCCGTTCGACGACCTCAACACCGGTCGAGCCGTCGAACCGGACGACGAGGACGACGACGCGCGCTGGGTGTCCGGCGAGCGCTGAGGTTCACGACCGCTGCACCCACGGGGTCGTGGTGGCCAGCTCGACGAACCCCCGTCGGCGCAAGATCGGCCTGCTGTCGGCCGACGCGTCCACCTGCAGGTAGGCGAACCCGCGCGCGGCGGCGATCATTGCGCGCCTGGACACCAGCGCCCGGAACACTCCGCGGCCCCGCCAGTCGGCGATGGTCCCGCCACCCCACAGGCCGGCGAAGTCCGTGCCCGGCGTGAGGTCGACGCGGCCGGCCGCCACGGGCTCGCCGTCGGCCAGCGCCAGGACGCCCTGCACCGTCCTCGGCTGCTGGGCCAGCCCCGCACGCAGGTCCGCCGCGATCGCGCTGTGCTCGCCACCGAAGACCGCGTCGTGCACGCGGGTCAGGGCCGCGATCCCGTCGTCGTCATCGACCAGCACCACGTCGACACCCGGCGGTGGGCGGACGTCGAGGTCGAGCCCGGCGACCTCGGCAACCATCAGGGTCTCGGCGGGCTCGGGCAGCAGCCCCGCGGCGCGCAGCCGGTCCGGTAGGTCGGGTGGCTGATCGTGGGAGTAGTGCTTCCACTCCCACTCCCGGCCGCGAAACCGCCGCACCTGCTCGGCGACCACCGCGTCCACGTCGGAGTCGGGGCGGCCCAGGTCGGGTGCGCTCCAGACCACGCCGTTCCAGCCCGCCCGGTCGACCGCGACCACCCGGGTGACCCACCGGTCGCGCTCGACCCGCACCCCGGGCTGGGCGGGCGGGTCGCGCCGCACCTGGGCGTCGTAGGCGGCCAGGACGGCGGCGGGGTCCACCGGCGCAGCCAACCATCCGCCGTCCGGCCGGGCAACCGCTCTCAGACCGGGCCGGCCGCCGCGATGACGAAGCGCACGGCCGACCCGGGCCGGGCCTGGGCCAGCGCGGCCAGGCCGTCGGGGTGGACCACCGCGATCACCGGGTAGCCGCCGGTGGTCGGGTGGTCGGCGAGCAGCACGACCGGCTGACCGTCCGGTGGCACCTGCACCGCGCCGAGCACCATGCCCTCGCTCTCGAGCTCGGCGTCGGACGATCGCGGCACGGGCGGTCCGGCCAGCCGGGTGCCGACGCGGTTGCCGACGGCCGAGACCTCGTAGGTCGAGCCGAGCAGCACCGCCAGACCACCGTCGCCGAACCGGTCAGCGCGCGGCCCGGCGCTCACCCGAAGCACCACCGGGGACGTCGTCACCGGCGGCACCGTGTAGCTGACCGCCGGTGTCGGCCCGGTCGCCGGGCCGACGGCGAGCACGTCGCCATCGGCCAGCGGGGCCGGCCCGAGTCCGGACAGGGTGTCGCGCGACCGGCTGCCCAGGACCGGCGGCGGGGCCAGTCCCCCGCCGACCGCCAGGTAGGACCGCACGCCGCTGACCGCCGGCCCGACGTCCAGCACCTCACCCGCACCCACCGCCACGGCGACCCCGAACGGCAGCGGCCGGCCGTCGACGGTCACCGGCGAGGGTGCGCCGGTGACGGCCATGGTGAGCGCGGTGCCCGCCCGGACCGCCACGCCGCCGAGCGTGGTCTCGAGCACCGCCGCGTCCTCGGCGTTGCCCACCAGGCGGTTCGCCAGCCGGGCCGCGGGCCGGTCGAGCGGCCCGGCCCGGGGGACGCCGAGGTGCGCCAGACCGACCCGGCCGCCGTCCTGCACGGTGCTGAGCGGCCCGGCCCGGACCACGCCGAGCGAGCGGCCGGTCGGTGCGGGCTCGACCCCCGGGGTCGCCGGCAGCGGTCGCGCCGGGTGCTCGGCGACCTCGACGAACCGCACCCGCGCCCCGGGTGGCAGCAGTGCCGGCGGGTCGGCGCCGGCGTCGAACAGCGGCACCCGCGTGGTGCCCAGCAGCTGCCAGCCCCCCGGGGACGACGTCGGGTAGACGCCGCAGTAGCGGCCCGCGAGCCCTACCGACCCGGCGGGGACGACGGGTCGCGGGGTCGCCCGGCGGGGCACCTCGACGTCCAGGCCGACCAGGTAGGCGAAGCCCGGCGCGAACCCGCAGAAGGCCACGGTGAACTCGGTGCCGGTGTGGCGGGCCACCACCTCGCGCTCGCTCACCCCCCAGAACCGGGCCACCTCGGCGAGGTCGACACCGTCGTACACGACGGGCACCTCGACGACGTCCCGCACACCGCTCGGTCGCACCGGCGCGGGTGGGCCGAGGCCCTCGAGCAGCGCACGCACGCGTGCCGGGTCGACCCCGTCCAGCAGCAGCGTGCGCGCCCCGGGGACGACGTCGTCGGGGGCGGGCAGGGCGCCGTCCGCGACCAGGGCGGCGACGACCTGCGCCCAGGCGCGCACCGCGTCCAGCCCGTCGACCTCGAGCAGCAGCGCCCGCCGCCCGACCGGCCGCACCAGCATCGCGCCCGCCAGCACCGGCTCGAGCTCGCGCACCGCGGCCTCCGTGGGATCGTTCACCGGTGCCAGCCTCGCAGACCACCGTGCTCGTGACCGGGTTCGAGCCGTTCGACGGCCAGACGGTGAACCCCTCGCAGCAGGCGGTGGCCCGACTGGTCGACGCTCCGGTGCCGGACGGCGTCCGGATCCGCACCGCGGTGCTGCCGGTCGAGTTCGGCGCGGCGGGCGACGCGCTGCGCACCGCGATCGCCACGCACGACCCGGGCCTGGTGATCTGCACCGGCGAGGCCGGCGGCCGGTTCGGGGTGACGCCCGAGCGGGTCGCGGTCAACGTGGCCGACGCCCGCGTCCCGGACAACGCCGGCCGCACCCCGGTCGACGAGCCGGTCGTGGCGGGCGGCCCGGTCGCGTACTTCTCCGGCCTGCCCGTGGCCGCGATCGTTGACGCGCTGCGCGCGGCCGGGATCCCTGCCGACGAGAGCTGGACCGCCGGCACCTACGTCTGCAACAGCGTGTTCTACGCCCTGATGCACCTCATCGCGACCGAGCGGCCCGGGCTGGTCGGGGGCTTCGTGCACGTGCCCTACGTGCCCGAGCAGGTGGTCGACCGGGGCGACCAGCCGAGCCTGTCGCTCGACCTGGTCAGCGAGGGCCTGCAGATCACGGTGCGGACGTCGGTCGCCGCGCTGACCACCGGTCGCTGAGCCGGGCTCAGGCGGGGTGGGCGCCGAGCATCCGCACGGCACCGCCGTCGACGCCCTTGGCGCCCTGGGTGACGTCATCAGCGCCGGCCGGCTGCTGCGTGCGCACCTGGCCGAGCACCCACGCCGGCAGCCCGCGGGCGGCGAGGCGGCGGACGGCGGCGTCCGCGTCGTCGGCCGCGACCACCGCGACCATGCCCACCCCGAGGTTCAGGGTGCGCTCGAGGTCGGGCACCGGCACCCGCCCGAGGTCGCGCACCAGCGCGAAGACCGGGGCCGGCGTCCAGGTGCCGCGCTCGACGACGGCCTCGAGGCCGGGGGGCAGCACCCGGGCCAGGTTGGCGGCCAGCCCGCCGCCGGTGACGTGGCTGACGGCGTGCACGTCGACGTCGGCAGCGCGGGCCAGGTCGAGGACGTCGGCGGCGTAGACCCGGGTCGGTTCGAGCAGCTCCTCGCCCAGGGTGCGACCGAGGACGTCGACGTGCCGCTCCAGGCCCCAACCGGCGACCTCGACCACCCGGCGCACCAGCGAGTAGCCGTTGGAGTGCAGCCCGGACGACGCCATCGCCACGAGCACGTCGCCCACGCGCACGCGCTCGGGGCCGAGCAGGTCGTCGGCCTCGACGACCCCGGTGGCTGCGCCCGCGACGTCGTACTCGGTCGGGCCGAGCAGCCCCGGGTGCTCGGCCGTCTCGCCGCCGAGCAGTGCGCACCCGGCGACCACGCAGGCCTGCGCGATCCCCTTGACGATCGCGGCGATCCTCTCGGGAACCACTGCGCCGCAAGCGATGTAGTCGGTCATGAACAGCGGCTCGGCGCCGCACACGACGATGTCGTCGACGACCATGCCGACCAGGTCGAAGCCGATCGTGTCGTGGACGTCGAGCCGCTGGGCGATCTGCACCTTGGTGCCGACCCCGTCGGTGCTCGTCGCGAGCAGCGGTCGGCGGTAGGCCTGCAGCGCGGTCGCGTCGAACAGCCCGGCGAAGCCGCCGAGCCCCCCGACGACCTCGGGACGGCGGGTCTTGGCGACCCAGTCGCGCATCAGGGTGACCGCGCGGTCGCCCGCCTCGACGTCGACCCCGGCCCCCGCGTACGTGATGGGCTGGTCGCTCATGCCGTCACGGCCGCGTGAGCGCGTCGGCGGCGCCACCGGAGACGCCGGTCGCCACGCCCTCGACGTCCCGACTGCCGGACCGCACGTCCAGCCCGGGCAGGGTCTCGAGGACGTGCTTGCCGAGCTGGGCCGTGGGCGGCAGTTCGATCGGGTATCGGCCGGTGAAGCAGGCGGTGCACAGCCGGTCGACCGGCTGGTCGGTGGCGGCGACCATGCCGTCCTCGCTGATGTAGCCGAGCGAGTCGGCGCCGATGCTGGCGCGGACCTCCTCGACGCCGAGCCCGGTGGCGATCAGCTCGGCCCGGCTGGCGAAGTCGATGCCGTAGAAGCAGGGCCAGGTGACCGGCGGCGACGAGATCCGCACGTGCACCTCGGCGGCGCCGGACTCGCGCAGCATGCGCACCTGCGCGCGCTGGGTGTTGCCGCGCACGATCGAGTCGTCCACGACGATGATCCGGCGGCCCTTGAGCACGTGCACCAGCGGGTTGAGCTTGAGCCGGATGCCCAGCTGGCGGATCGTCTGGCTCGGCTCGATGAACGTGCGCCCGACGTAGGAGTTCTTGACGAACCCCTGCCCGAACGGGATGCCGCTCTCTTCGGCGTAGCCGATCGCCGCCGGCACACCGGACTCGGGGACGCCGATCACCAGGTCGGCGTCGACGGGGTGCTCACGCGCCAACCGGCGTCCCATGTCGACCCGCGCCTCGTGCACCGACCGCCCGCTGATCGTGGCGTCCGGGCGGGCGAGGTAGACGTACTCGAAGACGCAGCCCTTGGGCTCGGGCTCGGCGAAGCGGTGGGTGCGCAGCCCGTCGGCGTCGATCGCGATCATCTCGCCCGGCTCGACCTCGCGGATCACGCTGGCGCCGACGGTCGCGAGGGCCGGCGTCTCGCTGGCCACCACCCAGCCGTGCTCCAGCCGACCCAGCACCAGGGGCCGGACGCCGTGCGGGTCGCGGGCGGCGTACAGCGTGCGCTCGTCCATGAACACCAGCGAGAACGCGCCCTTGAGCAGCGGCAGGACCTTCAGCGCCGTGGCCTCGAGGCTGCGGTCCGGGTCGCCGGCGAGCAGCGCGGTGACCAGCGCCGTGTCGGTGGTGTTGCCGCGGCTGAGCTCGCCCGCGGCCTGCACGCCGTACCGCTCGCGCACCAGGGCGCGCAGCTCGGTCGAGTTCGTCAGGTTGCCGTTGTGCGCCAAGGCGACCGTGCCGCCGGCGGTGTTGCCCAGGGTGGGCTGGGCGTTCTCCCAGGTGCTGCCGCCGGTGGTCGAGTAGCGGCTGTGCCCGATCGCCAGGTGGCCCTTGAGCGAGTGCAGCGCCGCCTCGTCGAAGACCTGCGACACCAGGCCCATGTCCTTGTAGACCAGCAGCCGCTCGCCGTCGCTGGTGGCGATCCCCGCCGACTCCTGGCCGCGGTGCTGCAGGGCGTACAGCCCGAAGTAGGTGAGCTTGGCGACCTCTTCACCCGGCGCCCAGACCCCGAAGACGCCGCATGCGTCCTGCGGACCCTTCTCACCCGGGAGCAGGTCGTGCGTCAGCCGTCCGTCGCCTCTCGCCACCGGCGAAGTCTCCCACAGCGAGGGCGTCCCTCAGGAGCCGCGACGGCCCGTCCGCTCGAACGCCACTGCCACCAGCGCCCCGACGGTCGCGCCGACCAGCGCCAGCCCGATCACCAGGTAGGCCAGCAGCCTGCCGCGGCCGGTGGCAGCGTCCGCCTGGCCGGTCAGACCGATCACCAGCGCCGTCAGCACGCCCACGGCGACCCCCGCACCGACGAAGGCCTGGTAGCGCGGCGCGCGGCGCACCCGCACCCGGCGCACGGGACCCAGCTGCTGCTCGTTCACGAGGACGACGGTAGCCCGCGCGGCTGCACGACCGGCAGCAGGTCGCTCAGGTCGGCCCGCTCGCCGCTGGCGTGCACCGCCCCGGACGCCCGGGCCTGCGCCCACGACAGCGTGCCGGTGGCGAGCGCGAGCCAGGTCTCGGCGTCCGTCTCGACGACGTTGGGCGGGGTGCCCCGCGTGTGCCGCGGGCCCTGCAGGCACTGGGTCACGCCGTACGGCGGCACCCGCACCTCCAGGGTGTGCCCGGGCGCCTGCTCGGCCAGCTGCTCGAGCGTGTACCGGACGGCGGTCGCCCGGGTCGCGCGGTCCGGCGCGGTCGCGTCCGCCTGCCAGGCCGCGAGCGCCGTGCGGCCCGCGGCGGGGTCGGTGCGGCGCTGGGGGGGCATGCCCCGATGGTGCCACCCGCGGTCGGACCTACAGCCGCGAGATCCGCTCGATGTCGTCGGTGAACTCGGCGACCATCGCCTCGGTGAGGGTGCTGCGGGTCTGGCCGATCGCGTCGAGGTAGTCGGCGGTGGTCGGGCCGCGCACGCCGCCCGCGGCGCCGTACACCGAGGACTCGAGCGCCTGCTGCGAGGCCTTGCGTGCCGCGAACTCGATGTCGGCGGGGGTGAACAGGTTGCTGGACTCGACGAGGGCGTCGACGTCGACCTGGGGCAGGACGGCGTCCGGGACGTACCGGCGCCAGATCGCGGCCCGCGCCGTGCGGTCCGGCGGCCCGATCGGGATGACGTAGTCGAACCGTCCGTGCCGCAGGAAGGCCGGGTCGAGCGCCCGCACGAAGTTGGTGGCGCACACCAGCAGGCGGCCGTCGCGCTCGCGGAACCCCGAGATGGACTTGAGCAGCTCGTTGGTGACGCCCTGGGTCGGCGAGGGCGGGTTACCCCCGCGCTCGGCCGCGATCTCCTCGACCTCGTCGATGAACACCACCGCGTGCTCGAGCTCGGCGATCTCGGCGAACGTGTCGCGCAGCGCGAGCGCCAGCCCCGGGCCCTCGGCCGCCAGTCGCGACGGCAGCACCTCGACGAACGGCCACCCCAGCCGCGAGGCGACCGCCTTGGCGAACGTCGTCTTGCCGGTGCCCGGCGGGCCGAACAGCACGACGGCGTGCGGCGGCCGCACCCCGAACTCCTCGGCCAGGTCGGGGTCGGCCAGGGGCAGCACCAGCCGACGCTCGATCAGGGTCTTCTCGTGCGCCATGCCGGCGAGGGCGTCCCACAGGCCGTCCGGCAGGACGTGGCCGCCGAGGCTCTCGAGCCGGCCGACCTCCTGCGGCTGCAGCGGCACGACGCGCTCGAAGTACACGAGGTCACGCGTGCGGTAGCCGCGGTTGCGGAACGCCTCGACGCCGGTCTCGCCCTCGGGCAGCAGCGCCGAGAGGCGGTGGACGCCCCGGTGCACCAGCCGGCTCTCGAGGTCGGTCAGCATCGCCGACCCCAGGCCCTTGCCGCGCCACTCGTCGGCCAGCGCGAGCATCACCACCCAGCCCCGGTCGCCGTTGATCCGCGCGATCGTCGCGCCGACCACGGTGGGTCCGGCGACCGCGACCACGGCCGCTCCGTCGTTGCGGATGGCCGCGAGCACCTCGGCCAACCCGTAGACCGGGTCGACACCGGTCTTGCGCGACTCCTCCCACACCCGCACCACGTGGTCGAGGTCGTCGTCGTGGAAGTCCCGCACCCGCCAGGTCGCCATGCTCGACTGTCCCAGCCGGGTGGGCGCGACGCCGTCCATGACCCACTCCGGCGACGCCGCCCCCGCCGATCTCCTCCCCACCCCTTCCTCCTCCCACCCGGTTTCCTCCCCTCACCCTTCCTCCCCCCACCCGGTTTCCTCCCCTCAACCGGGTCCGAACCGGTCATATCGGGCGCGCCGCACCGGTCCGGGGGAGGAAGGCCGGTCGGGGGGAGGAAGCGGGCGGGGGCGGTGGTGAAGCCCGGCGCGGGAACAACCCCTGGATGCGGCGGCTTGTCGCCGGGGCACCGGGCGATCCGTCGCGCGACCGGCCCGCTCGTCCCGAGGTCAGCGTCGACGTCGCCCCGCCCGTCCGCCACCCCGAAGGACCCGTCGTGACCACCACCGCGCCCCCAGGCACCACCGCAGCACCGCCTGCGGGGCGTTCCCGCACTGGTCGCGCCGCGATCGGCGTCCCCGTCGGGCTGGTCGTCGTGCTGGGATCGCTGCAGGGCCTCGGGCCGCTGTCGCTGGACACCTACCTGCCGGCGCTGCCGACCATCGCGACCGAGCTCGGCGCCTCGACGTCGGCCACCCAGCTCACGCTGACCGCGACGCTCGCCGGCCTCGGGCTCGGCCAGCTGGTGTTCGGGCCCCTGAGCGACGCGCTGGGGCGCCGGCGTCCCCTGCTGGTCGGACTGGTGCTGTACGTCGTCGCGTCCGCCCTGTGCTCGGTCGCACCCTCGATCGAGGTGCTCACCGGGCTGCGGTTCGTGCAGGGCTTCGCCGGCGCCGCGGGATGGTCACCGCGATGGCGGTGGCCCGCGACAGCTCGAGCGGGGCCGCGATGGCACGGCTGTTCGCGGCGCTGATGCTGGTGACCGGCGTCGCGCCGGTCGCCGCCCCCGTGATCGGCGGCCAGCTGCTGCTGGTCACCTCGTGGCGCGGGATCTTCGCCCTGCTCGCCGGGCTCGGGGTGCTGGCTCTGGTCGCGGCGTCGGTGCGGGTACCCGAGACGCTGCCGGTCCAGCGCCGGCGCCGCGGCGGTCTCGGCCAGACGCTGAGCACGTTCGCCCACCTGCTCCGCGACCGCTCGTTCGTCCTGCCGCTGGTGACGCTGGTGCTGGGGTGCGGCGGCCTGTTCGGGTACCTCGCCGGGTCGCCGTTCCTGCTCCAGGACGTGCACGGGCTCTCGCCCCAGGCCTACAGCGGCGTCTTCGCGGTCAACACCGTCGGCCTGGTCGTGCTGTCACAGGTCAGCGGCCGGATCGTGCACCGCACCGGGTCCGGCGTCCTGCTGCTGGCCGGGACGTCGGTCGTCGCCGTCGGCGGTCTGGGGCTGCTGGCGGCGACGATCCTCGGCGCGGGCCTGGTCGCGGTGCTGCCCGCGCTGTTCTGCGTCGTCGCCGGCATGGGACTGGTGTTCCCCAACGCCACCGCGCTGGCACTGGCCGACCACGGCGCGACGGCGGGGTTGGCGTCCGCGCTGCTCGGGCTGGGTCAGTTCGCCGCGGGTGCCGCCGTGGCACCCCTGGTCGGCCTGGGTGCGGACGCGTCGATGTCGATGGCCGTGGTGATCGCCGTCGTGACGGCCGCGTCCGTCGTGGCCGCCCTCGTCGCCACGCGCCCCCGCCGCCCGCACTTGCCTCACTAAGTGACGCCCTCCCCCCACGGCGGACGGCACTTGCTTCACAAAGTGCCGTCGTGGGGGGTCAGGCGAAGGCGGCGGGCAGGGTCGCCTCGTGGGTGGCGCGCAGCTCGGCGAGCGGCAGCGTGAACAGGCCCTGGACGTCGAGGGTCGGCTCGGCCGCCTCGTCGACCACGCCGATCCGCAGGTGGGCGACCCCGCGGGCCGTGCAGACGTCGGTGAAGCGCACCTCCTCGGACCGCGGCACGCTGACGATCACCCGCGCCGTGGACTCGCTGAACAGCGCCACGAACGGGTCGATGCCGTCGCGCTCGCACAGCTCGTCCAGCCAGACGCGGACGCCCACGCCGTAGCGCAGGCACGACTCGGCCAGCGCCGTGGCGAGGCCGCCGTCGCTCAGGTCGTGCGCGGCGTCGACCATGCCGTCGCGCGAGCAGGCGACCAGGATCTCGGCCAGCACCCGCTCGGCGTCCAGGTCGACGCGCGGCGGCAGCCCGCCGAGGTGGCCGTGCACGACGTCGGCCCACGACGACCCGCCGAGCTCGTCGCGCGTGGTGCCGACCAGGTAGACGACCTGCCCGGCCTCGCGCCAGCCGGACGGCGTCCGCCGGGTGACGTCGTCCATGACGCCAAGCACACCGACGACCGGCGTCGGGTGGATCGCGGTCGAGCCGGTCTGGTTGTAGAGGCTGACGTTGCCGCCGGTCACGGGGACGCCGAGCTGCCGGCAGCCGTCGGCGATGCCGGTGACCGCCTGGGCGAACTGCCACATGACGCCGGGGTCCTCGGGTGAGCCGAAGTTGAGGCAGTCGGTGACCGCCAGCGGGGTCGCGCCGGCGGTGGCGACGTTGCGGTAGGCCTCGGCAAGCGCCAGCTGCGCGCCGGCGTACGGGTCGAGCGCGGCGAACCGGCTGTTGCAGTCGGTCGAGACCGCGACCCCGAGGCCGGTGGCCTCGTCGACACGGACGACGCCCGCGTCGTCCGGCATGGACAGGGCGGTGTTGCCCATGACGTAGCGGTCGTACTGGTCGGTGACCCAGGCCCGGCTGCTGAGGTTGGGCGACCCGGCCAGCTGCAGCAGCGTGGCCCGCAGCTCGTCGCCGGTGGTGGGCCGGGCCAGGCGCTCGGGCGTCGGGGCGTCGGCCTGCAGCGCGTCCAGGGTCGCCGGCCGCTGCATCGGCCGGTCGTAGACCGGGCCGTCGTGGGCGACGGTGCGCGGCGGGACGTCGACCACGGTCTCGCCGTGCCACTCGACGACCAGCCGACCGGTGGTGGTGACCTCGCCGACGACGGTCGCCTCGACCGCCCACCTTTCGGTGACCGCCATGAAGGCGTCGAGCTGGTCGGGCCGCACGACCGCCATCATGCGTTCCTGGGACTCGCTCATCAGGATCTCTTCGGGGCTGAGTGTGTTGTCGCGCAACGGAACCCGGTCGAGCCACACGTGCATGCCGCCGTCGCCGTTGCTCGCGAGCTCGCTCGTGGCGCATGACAGACCGGCGCCACCGAGGTCCTGGATGCCGTCGACGACCTTGGCGGCGAACAGGTCGAGGCAGCACTCGATCAGCACCTTCTCGGCGAACGGGTCACCCACCTGCACCGCTGGGCGCTTGCTCGGCCCGGTCGACTCGAACGTCTCGGACGCGAGGACGGAGACCCCGCCGATGCCGTCGCCGCCGGTCTTTGCCCCGAACAGGATCACCAGGTTGCCGGCGCCCGTGGCGTTGGCCAGGTGGATGTCCTCGTGCCGCATCGACCCGACGCACAGGGCGTTGACGAGCGGGTTGCCCTGGTAGCACGGGTCGAACACGACCTCGCCGCCGATGTTCGGCAGGCCCAGGCAGTTGCCGTAGCCGCCGACTCCCGCAACGATCCCGGGCAGCACGCGGCGGGTGTCGGGGTGGTCGATCGCCCCGAACCGCAACGGGTCCATGATCGCGATCGGCCGCGCGCCCATGCTCATGATGTCGCGGACGATGCCGCCGACGCCGGTGGCCGCGCCCTGGTACGGCTCGACGTACGAGGGGTGGTTGTGGCTCTCGACCTTGAACGTCACCGCCCAGCCGTCGCCGATGTCGACGACGCCGGCGTTCTCGCCGATGCCGACCATCAGCTTCTCGCGCATGGCGTCGGTGGTCTTCTCGCCGAACTGGCGCAGGTGCACCTTGCTGGACTTGTACGAGCAGTGCTCGCTCCACATGACGCTGTACATCGCCAGCTCGCAGGACGTCGGACGCCGCCCGAGGATCTCGCGGATCCGTTGGTACTCATCGGGTTTGAGACCCAAGGCAGCCCACGGCTGCTCGACGTCGGCGCTGCCGGACGCCTTCTGCACGGTGTCGGTGCTCACGCGCTGACGAGCCCTTCGACGACGGAGGTGAAGAACCGCAGGCCGTCCAGCCCGCCGGTACCCGAACGCGGGTCGGGCCCGAACAGCGGCTCGATCGCGTGCTCGGGGTGGGGCATCAGGCCGACGACGTTGCCGGCGGCGTTCGAGATGCCGGCGATGGCGCGGTACGAGCCGTTCGGGTTCTCACCGACGTAGCGGGCGACGACCCGCCCCTCGCCCTCGAGCTCGTCCAGGGTGCGCTCGTCGGCGACGAAGCCCCCCTCGCCGTTCTTCAGGGGGACGACGACCCGCTCGCCCGGCGCGTACGCCGACGTCCACGGGGTGTCGGTGCGCTCGATCGACAGCGGCTGGTCGCGGCAGACGAACTTGCGGTGGTCGTTGCGCACCAGCGCACCGGGCAGCAGGTGCGACTCGCACAGCACCTGGAACCCGTTGCAGATGCCGAGCACCGGAAGCCCGCCGTTCGCGGCGTCGACCAGCGGCCGCATCACCGGCGCGAAGCGGGCGATCGCCCCGCACCGCAGGTAGTCACCGTAGGAGAAACCCCCGGGCAGCACCACGGCGTCGACCCCGTGCAGCTCGGCGTCACCGTGCCACAGGCTGACGGCCTCGGCACCGGCCAGCCGCACGGCGCGCGCGGCGTCACGGTCGTCGAGCGACCCCGGGAACGTGACGACCCCGATCCGCATCAGCCGGCCCGCTCGACGGCGACGACGTCCTCGATCACCGGGTTGCTGAGCAGCGTCGCGGCGGCCTCGCGCACCCGGGCGAGCACCTCGTCGGTGACCTCGCCGTCGACGTCCAGCTCGAACCGCTTGCCCTGGCGCACCGAGCTGAACCCGTCGAAACCCAGGCGCGGCAACGCGTTCAGCACGGCCTGCCCCTGCGGGTCGAGGATCTCGGGCTTGAGCATGACCTCGACGACGACGCGGCCCATGGTGGCGATCCTCCGGTCAGTGGTGCGTGGCGAGCACGGGCAGCCTACCGGCGGCTGGTGGGCCGCCCGTCGCGGTGGCAGGGTGGCTCCATGCGACTCACCCACCTCGGCCACGCCTGCCTGCTCGTCGAGATCGACGGCGCCCGGCTGCTGCTCGACCCGGGCAGCTTCTCGCACGGCTTCGAGGAGCTCACCGACCTGGACGCCGTGATCATCACCCACCAGCACGCCGACCACGTCGACGTCCAGCGGCTGCCGGCCCTGCTCGAGGCCAACGAGCGCGCCGTCCTGATCGCCGAGCCCGAGACGGCCGCCGAGCTGACGGAGGCCGGCATCGTGGCCCGGGCGTTGCACGCCGGTGACGAGACCACCGTCGCGGGCGTGCCCGTGCGGGCCGCCGGCGGGCGGCACGCGGTGATCCACCCCGACGTGCCGCGGGTCGGCAACGTCGCGGTGCTCGTCGGCACCAGCCGGGCGGACGGCGGCAGCGGGCTGCTGCTGCACCCCGGCGACGCGTACGACGTGATGCCGGCGGACGTCGACGTCCTCGCCCTGCCGCTGTCGGCGCCGTGGGCGAAGGCCGCCGAGACGGTCGACTACCTGCGGGCGGTCGCACCCGGCGTCGCCGTCCCGGTGCACGACGGGCTGCTGACCCCCGCTGCCCGAGGGCTCTACATCGGCCTGTGCAGCGCCCTGGAGCCGGAGGGGACGACCGTCACCGACCTGGCCGGGGCCGGCGCCACCGAGCTCTGACCCCTCACCCGAGCGAGAGGTCGACCGCTGCCTCGACGTGCAGCCGGGTGGTCGCGAACAGCGGCACGGGGCTGTCCGTCGCGCCCACCAGCAGCTCGATCTCGGTGCACCCCAGCACGACGCCCTGGGCTCCGGCGGCCACCAGCCGGGCGATGACCTCGCGGTAGGGTCTGCCGCGAGGTCTCGCGCACCACCCCCAGGCACAGCTCGTCGAAGATGATCCGGTGCACCTGCGCCCGGTCGTCGGCGGGTGGGGTCAGCACCGTGAGCCCGTGTCCGGCCAGGCGGTCGCGGTAGAAGTCCTGCTCCATCGTGAAGGCGGTGCCGAGCAGCCCTACGGTGCTCACGCCGGCGCGCTCGACGGCGGCCGCCGCGACGTCGGCCAGGTGCAGCAGGGGGATGTCGACCGCCGCCTGCACCTGGTCGGCCACCAGGTGCATGGTGTTCGTGCAGAGCAGGAGCAGCTGCGCACCGCCGGCCTGCAGGTCGCGCGCCCCGGCGGCCAGCAGCTCGCCCGCCTCGTGCCAGCGGCCCTCCGCCTGCAGCGCCGCGACCTCGGCGAAGTCCAGCGAGCAGACCAGCAGGCGGGCCGAGTGCAGACCGCCGAGGCGCTCGCGCACCAGCTCGTTGGCCAGCCGGTAGTACTCCGCAGTCGACTCCCAGCTCATCCCGCCGAGCAGGCCGATGACCCGCTGACCCCCAGGCACCACCGCTCAGCGCTCGAGCTCGAGCCGGGGCACCCCGGGCGGCGTGAACCCGAGCACCTGGCCGTAGAACGACAGCTCGGCCTCGAGCGCCGCGATCACGCTCTCGGCCTTGCGGAACCCGTGCTGCTCGCCCGCGAACAGCAGGTACGCGTGCGGGATGTGCTTGCGCACCAGCGCGTCGCGGAACAGCTCGGCCTGCGACGGCGGCACGACCATGTCCTCGTCGCCCTGCAGCAGCAGCACCGGGCACGACAGTCCGTCGACGTGCGAGAGCGGCGCGCGCTCCTCGTACAGCGCGAGCGACTCGGGCAGCGGGCCGATCAGCCCGTCCAGGTAGCGCGACTCGAAGTCGTGGGTGTCCTGCGCGAAGCGCACCAGCTCGGCGACGCCGTAGTACGAAGCCCCCGCGGCGAACGCGTCGGTGCCGGTGAGGGCGGCGAGCACGGTCCACCCGCCGGCGCTGCCGCCGCGGATCACCAGCCGGTCGCCGTCCGCCCGGCCCGCGTCCACCAGGCCGCGCGCGGCCGCGACGCAGTCCTCGACGTCCACCACGCCCCACTGGCCGCGCAGCGACTCGCGGTAGGGACGCCCGTACCCGGTGGAGCCCCCGTAGTCGACGTCGACGACCCCGATCCCACGGCTGGTGAAGAACGCCTTCTCCAGGTCGAGCACCGCCTCGGCCTGCGACGTCGGCCCGCCGTGCACGAACACGACGTACGGCGCCAGCTCGCCGTCCGGGGCCGTGGCCTCTGGCGAGGTCGGCGGGTAGACCAGCGCGTGCACCACCCGGCCGTCGACGCTCGGGAACGTCTCTCGCGTCGGCACCGGCAACCACGAGGTGTCGACCGGGACGGTGGCGCTGACGTGGACCGCCTCGGCGCCGGCGTCCGGGTCGACGACGACGACGGACGGCGGGGTCGTCGCCGAGCCCGCGATGGTGACCACCCGGCGTCCGTCGGTGGCCAGCATCGGCGCCCAGTCGGTCTGCGGCAGGTCGAGGTCGCGCAGACCGCCGTCCGGCGAGAGCACCGCGAGGTGCTCGCCGTGCTTCACCACCAGGCGCCCGTCGGCCAGCACCGAGTACCACGCCAGACCCAGCACCCACAGCGGCCCGGCGGCCTCCTGCGCCGCCTCGCGCAGCGGGGTGACCTGCCCGTCCAGGCCGACGCGCACGAGGTTCCACCACCCGGACCGGTCGGTGACCGCCACCAGGGTCGCCGCGTCCAGCCACTGCGGCTGCAGCACCGACTCGGTGGGCCCGCCCACCAGCGTCCGCGGCTCGCCGACGATGCCCTCGGCGTCGACCCGCGCGACGCGCAGCTCGGTGCCGTCCCACGGCATCCGGGGGTGGTCCCAGGCCACCCACGCGAGGTGCCGCCCGTCCGGCGACGGTCGCGGGTAGGCCAGGAAGTCGCTGCCCGACACCAGCTCGCGCACCTGGCCCGAGCCGTCCAGCGGCACGGCGACCAGGGCCCGGGTGACGGCTCCCTCGCGGTGGCGCTCGCGGACGCACCACACGTCGCGCCCGACCACCTGCGGCTCGGCGTAGCGGTCACCGGACGCCTCGGCCGGCTCCGGTGTCAGCGCGACCGGCTCGCCGCCGACGGCCAACCGCCACAGGCGCTGGTCGCCGAAGTCGGCGAAGACCAGGTCGCCGTCGGCCACGGTCCACGCGCAGCCGCCGTACTCGTGCACCCGGGTGCGGGCGTTCCAGGGTGCCGGCAGCACGTCCTGCACCGCCCCGTCGGCCCGACAGCGCACGACGACGACGCGACCCCCCTCGGCCGGGCGCATCTCGGACCACCACACCTGCTCGCCGACCAGCCGGGGCCAGGACAGCAGCACCGACCCGGCGGCCACCTGCCCAGCGGACAGCGGTGAGGGCCAGGCCCCGTAGGACGTCGTCGTCATGGGCCACATCCTGGCGACCACCCGATCGGCCCGCAACGCCGCCCCCGATGACCTTGACGTCAGCGTGGTTCGAGCGCCGGTCGCAGCCGCTCGGCGATGCTGGTCACCTCGTCGAGGTCACCGACCGCGACGGCGATGGTCAGGTCGTACGCGTCGTCGTTGGTGAGGGTCAACCGGAACCCGTTGACGCCGACGAAGGCGATGGCGCCCGCCAGAGCCAGGCGCTTGTTCCCGTCGAGCAGCGGATGGCCCCGAGCCAGCGAGTGCATCAGCGCCGCCGCCTTCTGCGGCAGGTCCGGGTAGGCGTCCCTACCCCGGACGCTGGCCCGGGGGCGCGCTGCTGCAGCCTCCAGCAGTCCGTGGTCCCGGACCACGACCACGCCCCCGGTGGCGCGCTCGGCCACGTGCAGCAGGTCGGCCGAGGTCAGGTAGATCACCGGCCGAGCCGCTCCAGGGCCTCGGCGTACCCGGGCAGCTCGGAGTCCAGCACCTGGTCGAGCAGGTCGGCTCGGCTGTGCACCTCGACGTACTCGCGCACCGCTTGTCGGGCGACGTCCTGCATCGACCGCGACTCCAGCTCTGCGCGCCGGCGCAGCGCGTCGGCCTCGTCGTCGGACAACCGCAGCGTCATGGGCACGGTGCCGACGGTATCACCAGTGACACCAGGTGGGCTCAGACAAAGACCAGACCCGTGAGCCGCTCGTAGGCCTCGACGTAGCGGTCGCGGGTGGCGGCCACGACGTCGGCCGGTAGCGGCGGCGGCGGGCTGTCGGACCGCCGGTCCCAGCCGGACGCCGGCGAGGTGAGCCAGTCGCGCACGAACTGCTTGTCGTACGACGGTTGCGGGCCACCGGGTGCCCACGAGGCAGCCGGCCAGAACCGCGACGAGTCGGGGGTGAGCACCTCGTCGCCGAGCACCGTGCGACCGTCCGCGTCGACGCCGAACTCGAGCTTGGTGTCGGCGAGCAGGACGCCGCGGTCGCGGGCGATCCGCTCGGCGCGGGCGTAGACCGCGAGCGTCAGGGCGCGCAGCTCGCGCGCGGCCTCGGCGCCCACGGTGGCGACGACGTGCTCGAAGTCGACGTTCTCGTCGTGGTCGCCGAGCGCCGCCTTGGTTGCGGGCGTGAACACCGGGTCGGGCAGGCGCGAGCCGTCGACCAGGCCGGGCGGCAGCGGCACCCCGCAGACCGCACCGCCGCTCGCGTACTCCTCGAGCGCCGACCCGGTCAGGTAGCCCCGCGCCACGCACTCGACCGGGAACATCTGCAACCGTTGCACCAGAACGGCTCTGCCCGCGACGGCAGCCGGCACCCGGCCCTCGACGAGGTGGTTCGGCACCAGGTCGGCGAGCCGGTCGAACCACCACAGCGACAGCAGGGTGAGCACCCGCCCCTTGTCAGGGATCGGGGTGCTCAGGACGTGGTCGTACGCCGACATGCGGTCTGTGGCGACGACGAGCAGCCGGCTGTCGTCGTCCAGCGGCGCGTACAGGTCGCGCACCTTGCCGGAGTAGACGTGCCGGTACCCCGGCAGCGCCGCGGCCGTGGGCAGCCCGCTCACAGCGCGGCCGCGATGTCGGTGCGGCTCTGGGCACCGTCCAGGCCGATGAGCGCGACCGCCGCGTACGCCGTCGCGCGGGCGGCGCCGACGTCCGCGCCGACGCCGACGACCGACAGCACCCGCCCACCCGCCGAGACGACGTCGCCGTCCAGGTCACGGGTGCCGGCGTGCAGCACGCTCACGCCCTCGACCGCGGCGGCGGCGTCCAGGCCGGTGATCCGGTCGCCCGAGCGGGGGGCGTCCGGGTAACCCGCCGCCGCCACGACCACGGTGACCGCGGCGCCCGCCGACCAGACCAGGGGCGGGACGTCGGCCAGCCCCCCGGTCGCCGCGGCGAGCAGCAGCGCCCCGAGCGGGGAGCGCAGCCGCGCGAGCACCACCTGCGTCTCGGGGTCGCCGAAGCGCGCGTTGAACTCGATGACGCGCGGCCCGCGCGAGGTGAGTGCGAGCCCGACGTACAGGACGCCCGCGAACGGCGTGCCGCGGCGGCGCATCGCGTCGACCGTGGGCTGCGCGACCCGCGCCACGACGTCGGCGGCGAGCGAGGGCGGCGCCCACGGCAGCGGCGAGTAGGCGCCCATGCCACCGGTGTTGGGACCGACGTCGCCGTCGCCGAGCCGCTTGAAGTCCTGCGCGGGGGCCAGTGGCACGACGGTGGTGCCGTCGGTGAGGCAGAACAGCGACACCTCGGGACCGTCGAGGAACTCCTCGACCACGACCACCCCGTCGCCGCGCGCGAGTCCGGCGGTGCCGTGAGCGATCGCGAGCGCCCGGTCGTCGGTGACCAAGACGCCCTTGCCGGCGGCGAGCCCGTCGTCCTTGACGACGTACGGCGGCCCGAGGGCGTCGATCGCCTCGGCGAGCTCGGCCCCGGTGCGGCACACGTGGGCCATCGCCGTCGGCACCTCGGCCTCGGCCATGACGTCCTTGGCGAAGGCCTTGCTGCCCTCGAGCTGCGCCGCCCGCGCCGAGGGCCCGAAGCAGGCGATGCCCGCCTCGCGCACCGCGTCGGCGACGCCGGCGACCAGGGGGGCCTCGGGGCCGACGACGACCAGGTCGGCGCCCCACGAGCCGGCCAGGCGGGCCACGGCCGCGCCGTCCTGCGGGTCGACGTCGAGCCGGTCGGCGACCGCGGCGGTGCCGGGGTTGCCGGGGGCCACCGCGACGGCGTCCACCGAGGGGTCCAGCAGCAGCCGCAGGGCCAGCGCGTGCTCGCGGGCACCCGAGCCGATCACGAGAACCTTCACGGGCGCCGAGGCTAGCCCAGGGCGCTGTGGTGTGCAGGGTCCTGCGGGCACGGGCGGGACCGATCCTGTGCGCGGGCTGGCGCGACCTCGCCCGGCACGGGGCAGCCCGGACGTGACAGGACCCCCGTGGGGCAGGGGGGCTACCCACGGGGGTCCTGAGCGCACGAGGCCGGCTGCGTGGGGGGACGCGTCCTGGGCCTCGGCGACCGGCGTACCGGCCGTACCGACGGTGCCAGACGTCGGCACCGGGCGCCACCTGCGCGGCGGTCGGGTGTGTGCCATTGTCGTCAAGCCGACACACCTGGAGGTGACGTCGGGCCAAACCCACCACGCCGGCGGGCTCGACACCCTACGGTGGGCCAGCCACGAGGGGAGCTCCCGATGAGCGAGGACGGTGCCCCCGCCCTGGACGGCGGGACCGGTAGCAGCCTGTCGACCCGGGCCTACCTGGCGCTGATCACCCATCCGGACGCCGACCGCAACGAGCTCGCGCACGTGCTGGGCGTCGACCGGGCCGTCCTGGACGCCGAGCTGGCCGTGATGGCCGGCCAGGGGTCGATCACGGTGCACGGCGACGGCAGCTGGCACGTGCCGCCGCCGGACATCACGCTGCCGGCGCGCGCCGGCCAGCTCGAGCGCGAGGCGACCCGGATCCGGGCCACGGCCGACGAGCTCGCCGAGATCTACCACCGGGCGCGCGCCCGCACCCGCGGCGCCGACCAGCCGATCGAGATGCTGGCCAGCCGCGAGGAGGTCACCCGCTACTTCCGCGAGGTCATGGGCGGGGCCCGCACCCGGGTCCGCTCGCTGGACCGTCCGCCGTACGTCGGCGCCGAGAACGCGGTCAGCGACGTCCAGCGCCAGCAGGCGGCGGACGGCGTGCAGTTCCTGTCGGTGTACGACACCGACGTCGTCGAGGACGTCGGGCCGCTGGCGGCCCTGGACCAGCTGCTGGCGGTGGGTGAACAGATGCGGGTGCTGCGCGGGGTGCCGCTGAAGATGCTGATCGCCGACGACGACACCGCACTGGTCATCGTCCGCACCGTCGACGAGAGCTGGCGGGGGTCGATGTTGGTGCGACGCTCGCCGCTGCTGGACTCCCTCGTCACGCTTTTCGAGACGCTGTGGCGGCTGGCGGTGCCGCTGCCGCGCGCCCTCGGCCAGCAGGGCACCGCGCTCACGTCCGCGGGCGACCGCCCGCTGGCCCGTGACCTTCGGGTGCTGATGCTGCTCGCCGGCGGGGCCACCGACGAGACGATCGCCCGCCAGCTGGGCGTGAGCACCCGCACGGTCGAGCGCCGCGTGCGCGCGCTGCTCGACCAGCTCGGGGCCGAGACCCGGTTCCAGGCAGGCGCCCAGGCGGCGCGCCGCGGCTGGCTGTAGCAGCAGCCCGCCGCGGTCGGCTGCAGCGGCCGGCGCCTCAGCCGCGGAAGGCGTCCAGGCCGGTCAGGGCGTGCCCGACCACCAGGGTGTGCACCTCGGAGGTGCCCTCGTAGGTGAGCACCGACTCCAGGTTGTTGGCGTGCCGCAGCACGGGGTACTCCAGCGAGATCCCGTTGCCGCCCAGGATGGTGCGGCACTCGCGGGCGATCGCGATGGCCTCGCGGACGTTGTTCAGCTTGGCGACGCTGACCATCGTCGGCGTCGCCGTCCCGGCCTCCTTGGCGCGACCGAGGTGGTGGGCGAGCAGGAAGGCCTTGTCGAGCTCGAGCGCCATGTCGACCAGCTTCTTCTGGGTCAGCTGGAACCCGGCGATGGGGCGGCCGAACTGCTCGCGCGACCCGGCGTACTCGATCGCCGTCTCGAGGCAGTCGCGGGCCGACCCGAGCACCCCCCACACGATGCCGAACCGCGCCTCGGTCAGGCACGACAGCGGGCCCTTGAGCCCGCGCACGCCCGGCAGCACCGCGTCGCCCGGCAGCCGGACGCCGTCCAGCACCAGCTCGCTGGTGACCGAGGCGCGCATCGACAGCTTGTGCTTGATCGCGGTGGCGCTGAACCCCGCCGTGTCGGTGGGGACGACGAAGCCGCGCACCCCGTCGTCCGTCATCGCCCACACGACCGCGACGTCGGCGACCGACCCGTTGGTGATCCACATCTTCGACCCGTCCAGCAGCCAGTCGTCGCCGTCGCGCTTGGCGCGGGTGGCCATGCCGCTGGGGTCCGACCCGTGGTCGGCCTCGGTCAGGCCGAAGCAGCCGAGCGCCTCGCCCGTGGCCATCCGCGGCAGCCACTGCTGGCGCTGCTCCTCGTTGCCGAACGCGTGGATCGCGTACATCGCGAGGCTGCCCTGCACCGACACCATCGACCGCACACCCGAGTCGGCGGCCTCGATCTCCATCGCCGCGACGCCGTACGCGGTGGCGTTCAGGCCCGCGCAGCCGTAGCCCTCGAGGTGCATGCCCAGCACACCGAGCCGGCCGAACTCGAGCGCGAGCTCGCGGGCCGGCAGGGTGCCCTCCTCGAACCAGCGCGCGACGTTCGGGCGCACGTGCTCGTCGACCATGGCGCGCACCGACGCGCCGATGTCGCGCTCGTCGTCGGTGAGCAGCGCCGACAGGTTCAGCAGCTCGAGGGGCGGGGTGCGGCGGACGTCGGTGGCCATGCCCCCATGCTGGCACGGGCCCCCGGTCAGCGGCGCGGGACGTCCCGATCGCGACGCGCCTTGGGTTTGCGGCCCTTGACCCGGGTGGCGTTCAGCGCGTCGACCACGATCGAGGCCTGCTCCTCGGGCACCTCGACGAGGGTGAACGTCTCGGTGATCTCGATCGAGCCGATGTCGCGCCCCGACAGCGGGGTCTCGCCGGCGATGGCGCCCACGACGTCCTGCGGGCGGACGCCGTCGCGTCGTCCGAGGGCGAGGTAGAGCCGGGTGCGGCCGGCGGCGGGCTGACGGCTCTTGCGCCCGGCGCCCTCGCGGGGCGGCCGGCTGCCGACGGGTTCGGTGCGGTCGGCGCGCGGCAGGGCGGCCTCGGGGATGTCGTCGTCCCCGCTGGTGCCGCCGCCGGCCTGGTGGGCCAGCTTGACCGCCGCGAGCGCCACCTGCATGACGTCGAAGTCGTCGCTGAGCGTCTCGACCACGACCCGGTAGTCGTCGAGGTGGTCCTCGAGCAGGATCTCGTGCAGGGCGGCGCGGGTCAGCTCGAGCCGGCGGGCCTGCAGGTCGGCCGTGGTCGGCACCTTCTCGACCTTGATCCGCTGGCCGGTGACGCGCTCGATCGTCTTGAGCATCCGGTGCTCGCGCGGCTCGGCCAAGGTGATGGCCACGCCCTCGCGCCCGGCCCGCCCGACGCGGCCGATCCGGTGGACGTAGGACTCCGGCGCCGACGGCACCTCGTAGTTGACGACGTGGGTCAGGTGCTCGACGTCCAGACCGCGGGCGGCGACGTCGGTGGCCACCAGCAGGTCGGCGGTCGCGGCGCGCACGCGGCCCATGACGCGGTCGCGCTGCTCCTGGTTCATGCCGCCGTGCAGCGCCTCGGCGCGGTAGCCGCGGCCGTTCATCGTCTCGGTCAGCTCGTCGACCTGCTCGCGGGTGCGGCAGAACACGATCGCCGCGGTGGGCGACTCGACGTCCAGGATGCGACCGAGGGCAGCCGCCTTGTGGGCCCGGCCGACGACGTACGCCGTCTGCCGCACCAGCGGCGGCGCCCCGGACGCCGGCAGGTCGCGCTCGACCTGGATCCGCACCGGGTCGCGCAGGTGGCGGCGGGCGATCCCGTTGATCCGCGCGGGCATCGTGGCCGAGAACAGCAGCGTCTGGCGCTCCTTGGGAGTGCCGGACAGGATCGTCTCGAGGTCCTCGGCGAAGCCCATGTCGAGCATCTCGTCGGCCTCGTCGAGCACCACGACGGCAACGCCGGACAGGTCCATCGTGCCGCGCGCGAGGTGGTCGACGGCCCGGCCCGGCGTCGCGACGACGACGTCGACACCGCGCTCGAGCTCGCGCAGCTGGCGGCCGATCGGCTGCCCGCCGTAGATCGGCAGCACCCGCGCGCCGATCTGCTTGCCGTAGCGGTGCAGCGCCTCGCTGACCTGCATGCAGAGCTCACGGGTCGGCACCAGCACCAGGGCGAACGGTCCGCTGCGGCCGCGGTCGGCGGGCAGCCGGTGCAGCAGCGGCAGCGCGAAGGCCGCCGTCTTGCCGGTGCCCGTGGCGGCCTGGCCCAGCACGTCCTGGCCGGCCAGCATCGGGCCGATCGCCTCGCGCTGGATCGGCGTCGGCTCCTCGTAGCCCAGGGCGTCCAGGGCGGCGAGCAGCTCGGGGCGCAGGCCCAGGTCGGCGAACGTCGTGGGGTCGGGCTCGGTGGTCACACCCGATGCTCTCGCACTCGGGCGAGCAGCCCCGCGCGCACACCGGGCCACTCCTCGCGCAGCACCGAGAACACCACCGTGTCGCGGAACGTGCCGTCGGCCCGCCGGATGTGTCGTCTCAGGACGCCCTCGCGGGTGGCGCCCAGCTTGGCGATCGCCGCCTGCGAGCGCTCGTTGACCGCGTCGGTCTGGATCTTGACCCGGCCGAACCCGCAGTCCTCGAACGCGTGCCCGAGCAGCAGCAGCTTGCACTCGGGGTTGACGCCCGTGCCCCACACCGCCGGCGCGTACGCCGTCCAGCCCAGGTGCGCGCTCTCGTTGGCGAGGTCGACCTCGCCCAGGGTGGTGGTGCCGACGACCGCCCCACCGCCGACCAGGCGCACGACGTACGGCACCTGGTCGGTGAACGTCAGCAGCTTTTCGACCCAGGGCCGCATCGCCGCGACGTCGGTGGGACGCGCGGCCGGCCCGCCGGCGTACCCGGACGCCCAGACCCGCGCGTCGTCCAGGGCCGCGAACAGCGCGGTGGCGTCGTCCGGCACGAGGGGGTCGAGGCGGACGACGGTGCCGAGCAGGCTGCGCCCGTCCGGGGGTGTGGCGCTCACCCCAGCAGGTCGTGCCGGCTGATGATGGCGTCGCGGCCGGGCCCGACGCCGATCGCCGAGACGCGCTGACCGACCATCTCCTCGATCGCCAGCACGTAGCGCTGGGCGTTGACCGGCAGGTCCTCGAAGGTGCGCGCGGCCGAGATGTCCTCCCACCAGCCGGGGAAGTCCTCGTAGATGGGCTTGGCGTGGTGGAAGTCGGACTGCGTCATCGGCATCTCGTCGTGGCGAACCCCGTCGACGTCGTACGCCACGCAGACCGGCACCGTCTCGAGACCGGACAGGACGTCGAGCTTGGTGATGACGAAGTCGGTGACCCCGTTGATGCGCTTGGCGTAGCGGCCGATGACGGCGTCGAACCAGCCGCACCGCCTCGGGCGGCCGGTGGTCGTGCCGTACTCGCCGCCGGTCTTGCGCAGGAACTCGCCCATGTCGTCGTGCAGCTCGGTCGGGAACGGACCCTCGCCCACGCGCGTCGTGTACGCCTTGAGGATCGCGACGACGCCGTCGACGCGGGTGGGCGGGATGCCCGAGCCGGTGCACGCGCCGCCGGCGGTCGCGCTGGACGACGTGACGAACGGGTAGGTGCCGTGGTCGACGTCGAGCAGCGTGGCCTGGCCGGCCTCGAGCAGCACGGTCCTGCCGTCGTCCAGCGCCCGCTCGAGCAGCAGGCTGGTGTCGACCACCATGGGGCGCAACGGTTCTGCGTGGGCGAGCAGCTCGTCGACGACCTCGTCGACGGTGATGGCCCGACGGTTGTAGACCTTGGCCAGCAGCTGGTTCTTCAGCTCGAGGGCCGCCTCGACCTTCTGCCGCAGGATGCCCTCGTCGAACAGGTCCTGCACCCGGATGCCGACGCGGTTCATCTTGTCGGCGTACGTCGGGCCGATGCCGCGGCCGGTCGTGCCGATGCGCTTGCTGCCCAGGAACCGCTCGGTCACCTTGTCGAGCACCCGGTTGTACGGCGGGATGACGTGCGCGTCGGCGCTGACCACCAGCCGGGAGGTGTCGATGCCACGCGCCTGCAGGCCCTCGAGCTCCTCGAACAGGACGGCGAGGTCGATGACCACCCCGTTGCCGATCACGGGGACGCAGCCGGGGGTCAGGATCCCGGACGGCAGCAGGTGCAGGGCGTACGTCTCGTCGCCGATGACGACCGTGTGTCCGGCGTTGTTGCCACCGTTGAACTTCACGACGTAGTCGACGCGGCTGCCGAGCAGGTCGGTCGCCTTGCCCTTGCCCTCGTCACCCCACTGGGCGCCGACGAGAACGATCGCGGGCATGCTCTGCACCTGCTTCCTGCTGGGAGGTGGTCGGTGTCCTGTGCGGTCGGGCCGGGCCGAGGCTACCGGCGGGGGCGCCCGAGGAGCGAGCGGCGCTCGGCCGCCACCCCGAGCTGGAACCGGGTGCGGACGCCGAGCTCGTCCATCGACTCGGCGACCCGCCGACGCACCGTCCGGACGCCGACCCCCAGGTAGCGCGCGATCGCCTCGTCCTTGAAGCCGGCGGCCAGCAGCGTGAGCAGGCGCGTGCCGACGTCCCCGCTGTCGCTGGCCCGCGGCACCGGCAGCCCGCTCGCCCAGGCGTCCTCGAACAGCCGTCCGAACGCCTGCACCAGCAGGGGCAGGCGGATGACGACCGTGCCACCCTCGGTCGAGCCCCAGTGCGGCGGCGCGATGACCGCCTCGTCGCCGAACACGACGAACTCGTGCGCGACCTTCTCGACGACCCGCTGCTGCTCGCCGGCGGCGGCCCACTCGCCGACCCAGTCCAGCAGACCCGCGTCGTCCAGGACGGCCACCGGGTAGATCGAGCGGACCTCGCGGCCCTGCGCCATCTGCCCGCGGATCAGCCGCAGCACGGCCAGGTCGGTGACCGGGCCGGAGGCGACGTCCAGGTGGACGGCCCGGACCACGCCGGACGTCGTGCGCAGGACCTCCTCGACGTCGACCGGCAGCACCTCGATCGAGGTGGGGGCGATCTCGCCGCCGCGGCCGGCCCGGTGGTCGGCGGCGAACTCGCTGACCGCCGCGCGCACGTCGTCCAGCTCGCGACGACGCAGGTCCAGCCGGGCGCTCTCGCGGTCGACCAGGCGCGAGATCGAGGTGCGGGGGTGGTCGGCCGCGAGCATCCCGTCCGGGTCGACCCGCAGCAGCCGGACGGCGACCAGCGCGTCGCGGGCGGCCTCGAAGCGCTCGGTGGTCCAGGCCAGACCGGCGCGGTGGCGGTCGGCGTCCTGCCCGATCGTGCGCAGGACGCGACGGTAGAGCAGCTCACCGTCCTCACCCAGGCCGAAGGCGGCGAGGACCGACGTCACGCGATGCCGCCAACGGTTGATGTCATGGTTGGCATGTTACTGCCGTTGGCATCTTCGAGACGATTATCCGCCGGTGGGGCGGGCATGATCGTCCACGGTTGCGCTGCGGTGGGGGACGGCGCAAACGGGCAACCGCCTTCGAGGGCCGGTGCGCTTGTCCTCGGCGGAGCAGGGGGCCGCCGGGGACGCGACGTCAGAGGGGCACCGGGCCGCGGCCCGGTGCCCCCTGCGGCTCCCCGGGGGCGCTGCTCAGGCCAGCGCGGCTGCGGCCGCCGGGTCGCAGTCGGCGAGGAGGCTCACGCAGCGCCGGGCCTCGTCGTCCTCGCCGATCGCCCCCGCGGCCTGGCCCAGCACGTGCAGCGCGCGCAGGAACCCGCGGTTCGGGACGTGCTCGAACGGCACCGGCCCGTGGCCCTTCCAACCGCCGCGACGCAGGGCGTCCAGGCCGCGGTGGTAGCCGGTGCGCGCGTAGGCGTACGCCTCGATCACCCGGCCCTGGGTCAACGCCGTCTCGGCGAGCACCGCCCAGGGCAGGCTGGCCGCCGGGTGGGCGGCGGCCAGGTCGGTGGCCGACGTCCCGGCCTCCAGGCCCCGGCTCACGGTCAGCTCGGGCTCGGCGGGCAGCAGGGTGGGCGCAGGGCCACCGAGCAGGTTCGGGTGCGCGGTGTCAGCCATCCCCCCATCCTCCCCCACCAGTCCCCGACGTGATCACGTCAACCACGCCGCGTGGCGCTCTGTGTCGCGTCGCCGCGTCACGGAGCACGCGTTCACCGCGCACAGTGACCTCACGCGCACCACCCCAGCGCCCGCGAGCGAGCGATGACCTCGACCAGCCGCGCTCGCACCAGCCGGTGGTCGAGCATCTCTGCCCAGGTGAACCGGACGACGATCCAGCCGGCCCGCTCGATCGCCAGCTCGCGCTGGCGCTCGCGCCCCAGCACGTCCTGGGTCGTCTCACCGGGGCCTAGCAGCCGGCCGTACTTGATCCGGCCGTCGAACTCTCCGACGACGCGCCACCTCGTCCAGGCGAAGTCGGTGCGGTAGCTTCCGCGATCGGTGGCGATACTCAGCTGCAGCTCGTCCGGCGCGAGGTCGACGGCGTCGAAAGCGAGTCGGGCCATCGACTCACCCACCGACTCCGAACGGCCGTCAGCCAGCAGGACGACGCGCGCGGCCGCCCGCGATCCGGGGTGGTCGTTCGAGTCGAGCAGCGCCTCGCGTAGCAGCGCCTTCGGCGTGCCGCGGGCGAGGACGTGGTCGGCCACCACCAGCGCCGCGGCGAGCGGCTGGTGCCGCGCCACGTCCAGGGCCGTGCGCACGTCGTTCGTCGTGGGTAGCCCCTGGCTGGTCTCGAGGTGCTCGCCGGGCAACCGCGAGCGGTGGTGCACCACCCCCGCCTCGCGCCGGCCCGAGCCCGTGCCCAGGTCGTGCGTCACGTGGACTTCGTCACCGACCAGGCCGTGGTGGCGCAGCCCGCGCACCAGGGCTGCGGTGCTGTGGCTGAGCGCGCACGGAGTGCTCAGGCCCAGCAGCACCGCGCGAGCCGTGAGCACATGGCGCTCGTCGTCGTCCGCCGCCGCCCACTCCTGCGCCCTCACGTAGGTGCCGCGGCGGATGCGGTGCAGGACCCCCGCAGACACCAGGCGGGCGAGCTCGTGACGGTCGATCCCCGCGGCCGCCGCGTGGGCGGCGGCGAAGACACCGCCGTGGTCGGCCGCGGCCAGAGCCAGGCGGGGTGGCAGCTCGAGGGTGCGCATGGGCCGAGCCTGAACCCGGTCGTCGCCCGACGTCCGGGAGCCCGGCGAGATTGTGGAAGGTGGGACCAGTGCGAGCCCTGTGGACACGGCCGGCCCGGGGTCGACGTCCGACCGCACTGTGTGCCGCCGCGTGCCGCTGTGTGACGCGGCGCCGCATCACAAAGCGGCACGCGGCGCGCTTGACGTGATCACGTCGGGCCGCGCACGGGGCGGGGCGGCCGCGCGAGCGCCGGGTCAGCGCAGGCGGTGGGCGACGCTGCCGAGGTCCTGGCAGGCCTGGACGACGCGCGCCGACAGGCCCGCCTCGGCGGACTTGCCCCACACCCGGGGGTCGTACTGCTTCTTGTTGCCGACCTCGCCGTCGACCTTGAGCACGCCGTCGTAGTTGCGCAGCATGTGGTCGGCGACCGGCCGGGTGAACGCGTACTGGGTGTCGGTGTCGACGTTCATCTTGATGACGCCGTAGCTGACCGCGTCGGCGATCTCGGAGGCGAGCGAGCCGGACCCGCCGTGGAACACCAGGTCGAGCGGCTTGCTGCCACCGTGCTTGGCGGCGACGGCCTCCTGCGCGGCCTGCAGGATCTCGGGGCGCAGCTTGACGTTGCCGGGCTTGTAGACGCCGTGCACGTTGCCGAAGGTCAGCGCGGCCATGTACCGGCCGTTCTCACCCAGGCCCAGCGCGTCGACCATCGCCAGGGCGTCCTCGGGCGTCGTGTACAGCTTGTCGTTGATCTCGCCGACGACGCCGTCCTCCTCGCCCCCGACCACGCCCACCTCGATCTCGAGCACGATCCTGGCGGCGGCGGCGAGCGCCAGCAGCTCGCGGGCGATCTCGAGGTTCTCCTCCAGCGGTACCGCCGAGCCGTCCCACATGTGCGACTGGAACAGCGGGTCCTCACCGCGAGCGACCCGCTCGGCCGAGATGGCCAGCAGCGGGCGCACGAACGCGTCGAGCTTGTCCTTGGGGCAGTGGTCGGTGTGCAGCGCGATGTTGACGTCGTAGCGCTTGGCCACCTCGTGCGCGTACGCCGCCAGCGCCACCGAGCCGGTCACCATGTGCTTGACCGTCGGGCCCGACAGGTAGTCGGCGCCGCCGGTCGACACCTGCACGATGCCGTCGCTCTCGGCCTCGGCGAAGCCCGCGATGGCGGCGTTCAGCGTCTGGGAGGACGTGACGTTGATCGCCGGGAAGGCGTATTGGCCCGCCTTGGCGCCGTCGAGCATCGCGGCGTAGACCTCGGGGCTGGCGATCGGCATGGCGTCTCCCTGTGCGGTCGGTGGCGTGCTCGCGCCCAACCTAGATCACGCCCCTGCGACCATGGACCGCGTGACCACCAAGCCGATCGACTGCTGGCTGACCGACATGGACGGCGTGCTGGTGCACGAGGAGCACGCCATCCCCGGCGCGGGCGACTTCATCGCCGCCCTGCAGCGCTCCGGGCGCCGGTTCCTCGTCCTCACCAACAACTCGATCTACACCCCGCGCGACCTGCGGGCCCGGCTGCTGACCGGCGGCATCGACGTCCCCGAGGACGCGATCTGGACGTCGGCGATGGCCACCGCGCAGTTCCTGGACGACCAGCGGCCCGGCGGCTCGGCGTACGTCATCGGCGAGGCGGGCCTGACGACCGCGCTGCACGACACCGGCTACGTCCTCACCGACCGCCACCCCGACTACGTGGTGCTCGGCGAGACGCGCACGTACTCGTTCGAGGCGATCACCAAGGCGATCCGGCTGGTGGCCGACGGCGCGCGGTTCATCGCCACCAACCCCGACGCCACCGGCCCCTCAGCCGACGGCCCACTGCCGGCGACGGGGGCGGTCGCGGCGATGGTCACCCGCGCGACCGGGGTCGAGCCCTACTTCGTCGGCAAGCCCAACCCGCTGATGATGCGCAGCGCCCTGAACCGGATCCAGGCGCACTCCGAGACCACGGTGATGGTCGGCGACCGGATGGACACCGACGTCAAGAGCGGACTGGAGGCGGGGCTGCGCACGGTGCTCGTGCTGACCGGGTCGACCCACGAGCACCAGGTCGAGCGGTACCCGTACCGCCCCACCCGGGTGGTCGACTCGATCGCCGACCTGGTCGACCTCGTCGCCACCATGTCACCGTCCTGACCGGGGGTCAGGACGCCGGCACCCCGGCCAGCTCGTGCACCAGCAGGGACGGCGTCCGGCTCACCCGGCCGTCGGCGTGCACCACCAGCGCCTCGTAGCCGACCTGGCCGCGCAGCCACTCGACGGCGTCCTCGCCGCGCACGAACGCGGCGGTCGCGAGGACGTCGGCCCAGGTCAGCGACGGGCCGACCACCGTCACCGACAGCAGGGCGTGCGGGTGCGAGCCGTCCCGCGGGTCGACCAGGTGGGCGCCGCGGGCCGCGGTGCCGGACGTCGCCACCGCCCCGTCGCGGCGCTCCAGCACGCCGAGCAGGGTGCCGCCCTCGCGCGGGTCCTCGATGCCGGCCCGCCACGGCTCGGCGTCCGCGCGCCCGCAGCCCATGACGACGTCGCCGCCGGCGTTGAGGCAGAAGTCGTGGTCGCTCAGGGCGACCAGGTGGCGCGCCGCGCGGTCGGCGGCCCAGCCCTTGACCAGGCCCGAGGGGTCGTAGGTGCGTCCCCCGGCGCCCGGGAGGTTGACGTCGAACAGCCCGCCGGTGCGCTCGCGGGCGATCACCGACAGCGCGAACACCTCGTGCAGCAGCGGGCCGGCGTCGGCCGGCGCGAGGGTGCCGGCGTTGATCCGGCTGACCTCGCTGTCGGGCTTGTAGGTGCTGAACAGCGCGTCGACCTCGCGAAGGTCAGCGAAGACGCGCTCGACGGCGGCCGCGACGTCCGGCCCCCGGGCCCCCTCGCCGCGCACGTGCACGCTGACCGGCAACCCCATGATCTGCTCGACGAAGCCCGCCCGGGGCAGCTCGGCGCTCACAGGTGGGCCTGGTCGAGCGCGGACTGCAGCGAGGCGAGGTAGCCGTCGCTGGTGACGGTCGCTCCTGACACGGTGTCGATCCTCGCACTCTGCGCCGCGACGACCTCCTGGTTCAGGATCGGCACGGCGACCGCGTTGATCTCGTCGTCGCGCGAGTTGCCGGTCGGCACCTGGACGGCGTCAGCGGCGGTGATCCTGCCGCCGGCCACCGTGACGGCGACCTGCACCGGCCCCCACTGGGTCTGGGCGACACCCCCGGTGTACGTCGCCGCCGCACTCGTCGTCGCGACCCCGGTGGCCGCCGCCGGGGTGACCGGGCGGACGACGGCCGCGGTCGTGGTGCCGCTGCCCCCGGTCGAGGTGTGGTAGCTGAACAGCAGCACGATCGCGGTGACCGTGGTGGCGAAGGCCGTGACGATGCGTCTCACCAGCTGAACCTCTCCAGGTGGATGTTCGCCGCGGGGACCCCCGCGTCGAGGGCGGCGGTGCGGGCGGCCGTCATCCAGCCGTCCGCCCCGCACAGGTACACGTCGTGCTCGGCGACGTCGGGCACCAGCCAGCGCAGGCCGTCGCGGTCGGACAGGTGGGCGGCCGCCGCGGGCAGCCACGACGTCCGGCCGGGCACCCGGCTGCCCGGCAGCCAGACCACCCGCGCGCCGCGCCGCTCGGCGAGCGCGGTCAGCTCGGCGCGCAGCACCAGGTCGGCCTCGGTGCGGGCGCGGTACAGCAAGGTGGCCTCGCCGGGCCGATAGTCCAGCTCCTCCAGCAGCGCCCGCAGCGGCGTGATGCCGATGCCGCTGGCGATCAGCAGCACCTTGCGGCGGGTGCGGACGGCGGGCACGAGCCGGCCGTAGGGTCCCTCGACGAGCACCCGGGTGCCCGGCCGCAGCGCGCCCAGCGCGCCGCTCTCGTCGCCGAGGTCCTTGACGGTGATCCGCAGCCGGTCCGACGTCGGCGCCGCCGAGAGGGAGTACGGGTGGGCCCTGGTCCACCCCGGGCCGCCCAGGAAGCGCCAGGAGAAGAACTGGCCGGCGCTGACCGGCATCCGGTGCAGGTCGCGGCCGCGGACGTGCACCGACACCACACCGGGTGCCTCGACGACGACCCGGTCGACGACCAGCCGGTGGCGCACCGAGCGGTAGACCGGCAGCCCGATGCGGTAGACGAGGACGGCACCCAGCGCCGCGGCGTACAGCGACCACCAGTACAGGCGTGCCCACGGCGTCGCGATGAAGTCCGCGCCCGTCCAGATCTGGTGCGGCAGAGCCAGTCCGGCGCCGAGGTACGCGTACAGGTGCAGCAGGTGCCACGACTCGTAGCGCAGCCGGCGGCGCGCGGCGCGGACCGAGGTCACCACGACGAGCACCAGCGCGGCGGTTCCGGCGACCGCGAGCAGCATGCCCGGGTAGGTCACGACCACCGACCAGGTCTCGGCGAGCACGCCGCGGCGGGCGGTCAGGGCGTACCCGACCAGGACGAGGACGACGTGGGCGACCATCAGGGTGAACGAGGCGAAGCCGACCCAGCGGTGCCGCCGGGCCAGCTCGTCCTGGCCGTAGCTGCGCTCGACGAACGGCACCCGGGCCATCAGCAGCACCTGCAGCAGGATCAGGTCGCTCGCGACCAGACCGAGCAGGCGGCCGAGCCCCACCAGCCACCCGGCCCAGCCGCTCAGCCCCTGGACGCCGCCCCCGGCCACCCACAGGGCGACGACGACGAGCACGCTGGCCCAGGCGAGCAGCCCGGACAGGTCGCGCCACCAGCGCGGCGCCCCGGGCCGGCGCACCCGCGAGGTGGCGGGCGACGTCACCGCGGCCGCCGGCAGCGTCTGGGTCATGACGAGCATCGTGGCGCGCGCTCCTGCGCTGCGGATGGCCCGAGGCTGTGCGTTTGCTGTGAGAACGGGCCCCCGTCGAAGCGACCGCGGTCGCCGAAGTGGGAGGATGCCCGACGTCGGACCGCCCGGTCAGGCCATCGGACGAGCGGAACGGGGGGGGCCAGGTGCGGCTGCTCGAGCGCCTCGACGGCCGGCGGGTCTTGCTCACCGGGGTCACCGGCTTCGTCGGTGAGGCGCTGCTGCAGCGGATGCTCACCGACCTGCCCGGCATCGTGCCCGTGGTGCTGGTGCGGCCCAAGTCCGGCCAGCCCGGCGCCGACCGGGTCGCCGGACTGCTGCGCAAGCCCACCTTCGACGCGGCCCGCGAGCGCGCCGGCGGCCTGGACGCGCTGCTGGCCACCGTCGAGGTCATCGAGGGCGACCTGGCCGCCGTGCCCGCCCTGCCCACCGACCTGGACGTCGTCGTCCACTGCGCGGGCGACGTCTCGTTCGACCCCCCGATCCAGGACGCGTTCGCCGCCAACGTCGACGGCACCCACGCGCTGCTGACCCGGGTGGTCGAGGCCTCGGTCGCCCGCGGCCGGCCGATCCACTACGTGCACGTCTCGACCGCGTACGTCGGCGGCCGCCGCCGCGGTGCCGTGCCCGAGCGCTCGGTCGAGCACGACGTCGACTGGCGGGTCGAGCGCGACGCCGGACGGCGGATGGCGGCCCGGGTCGAGGACGACTCGCGCGAGCCCGACCTGCTCGCGCGCCTGTCGGGGGAGGCCGAGCGCGAGCACGGCCGCGCCGGGCCGATCACCGTCGCCCAGGACGGCGAGCGCCGTCGCCGCCAATGGGTCAAGGACCAGCAGGTCGCCGCGGGCGGCGAGCGGGCCCGCTCGCTGGGCTGGACCGACGCCTACACGTTCACCAAGGCGATGGGCGAGCGCGTCGTCGAGGAGCTGACGTCGGGCCGCTCACGCGACCAGCCGGGCGCCCCGGCGCTGCCGGTCAGCATCGTGCGGCCCAGCATCATCGAGTCGGCGCTCGTGTCGCCCCACCCGGGGTGGATCGAGGGCTTCAAGATGGCCGAGCCGATCATCCTGGCGTACGGCCGCGGCGAGTTCCCCGAGTTCCCGGCCGCGCCGGACTCGGTCGTCGACATCGTGCCGGTCGACCACGTCGTCAACGCGCTCATCGCCGTGTGCGCCACCGACCCCGAACCCGGTGTGCCGCAGTACTTCCACGTCTCGTCGGGCGCCCGCAACCCGCTGACCTTCCGGCGCCTGTACGAGCTCGTCCGCGAGCACTTCGAGAAGCACCCCTTCGACCTCGGCGAGCGCGGCGCCGTCGCCCTGCCGACCTGGCGCTTCCCCGGCTCGCAGCGCGTCGAACGCGTTCTCGCCCAGGGCGAGACGGCCCACCGCCTCGCCGACCGGGCACTGAGCCTGGCCCCGCGCAGCGAGAAGGTCCGTGAGTTCTCGCGCGACCTCGACCGCACCAAGACCCGGCTGGACTCGCTGCGCCGCTACCTCGAGCTGTACCGCTCGTACACCCAGGTCGAGCTGCAGTTCGTCGACGACCACACCCTCGCGCTGCACCGGGCCCTTGACCCCGCCGACCTCGAGCCGTTCGGGTTCGACACGGCCGTCGTCGACTGGACCGAGTACATCCGCGACATCCACTGCCCGGCCGTGACCGCGCCGATCCGCCGCTACGACGTGATCCGCAAGCGCCGCGCCGCCGCGGGCGAGCCGCGCGCCCGCCGGCTCGAGGGCGACCCGGCGGGGGTCCTCGCGGTGTTCGACATGGACGGCACGCTGATGTCGAGCAACGTCATCGAGACCTACCTGTGGCTGCGCCTGCCCGAGCTCGACCGCGCCGACCGGCTGCGCGAGATCGGCGCCCTGATCCGGCGCGTGCCGTCGTACGTCGGTGCCGAGCGTCGCGACCGCGGCGGGTTCCTGCGCGCGGTCTACCGCCGGTACGTCGGCGCCGACCTGCACGAGCTGGACGCCCTGGTCGACGAGGTGGTCACGCCCCACGTGCTCGAGCGGGTCAGCGGCGCGGCCCTGCGCCGCGTCCGCGAGCACCGGGCGGCCGGTCACCACACGGTCCTGCTCACCGGTGCCGTCCGGCCGCTGACCCGGCCGCTGGCACCGCTGTTCGACCACGTGGTCGCGGCCGAGCTCGCCGTCGACGCGCACGGTCGCGCCACCGGGTTCCTCGCCAGCCCGCCCCTGGTCGGCGAGTCGCGGGCGGCCTGGCTGGTGCGCTACGCCGAGGTGAACGGCTTCGACCTGACCCGCTCGTACGGGTATGCCGACAGCCACTCCGACCTGCCGATGCTGCGCGCCGTCGGCAAGCCCACCGCCGTCTCACCCGACGTCCCGCTCTACCGCGCGGCGCGCACGGCCCGCTGGCCGGTCGAGACCTGGTCGACGCCGTCGGTGACGTCGCGGCTGCGGGTGCCCGACGTCCGGCACGACACCACCGGGGCGGCCCTGACGTGAGGCCCGCCTGATGATGCTGGCCCTCGAGCTGTTCCGCTCGATCCCCCGCTACGCCGCAGCCCGCACCCTCGGGTCGCGCATGCCCGGGCTGCTGGTGGGCCCCATGGCACCCGTGCGGCTGGTGACCCGCGACGAGCCCTCGGTGCGGCACGACGGCTGGGCCAGGGTGCGCCCGCTGCTGTCGGGCATCTGCGGCTCGGACCTGGGTGTGGTGACCGGCTCGACGTCGCTGTACTTCTCCGCGCTGGTCTCGATGCCGTTCGTTCCGGGGCACGAGGTGGTCGGCGAGCTGCTGGACGACGCCACCGACCACGCCGGCGTCCCCCTGCCCCGCGGCACCCGCGTCGTCGTCGACCCGGTGCTGGCGTGCGCGGCCCGGGGACTGGCGCCGTGCCCGTCGTGCACCTCGGGGCGCACCAACCTGTGCGACCACGTGACCGTGGGCCACCTGTCACCCGGCCTGCAGACCGGCTTCTGCCGCGACACCGGTGGCGGCTGGGGTGAGCAGCTCGTCGCGCACTCCTCGCAGCTGCACGCGGTGCCGGACGACCTGTCCGACGAGCGGGCGGTGCTCGTCGAGCCGATCGCCTGCGCCGTGCAGCTCGCCCGACGCGCGCAGGTGCCCTCCGGTGGCAGCGTGCTGGTGTCCGGCGCGGGGGCGGTCGGCCTGTTCGCGACCCTGGCGCTGCGCGAGCTCACCGACGCGGGCCGGATCACCGTGATCGCCAAGCACGGCCGCCAGGCCGACCTCGCGCGCTCCTTCGGGGCCACCGACGTCGCGTCGCCGGACGAGGCCATGCGCGCCGTCCGCCGCGCCACCCGGGCGCTGCGCGTCGCGCCCGCCCCGCTGCCCGGCCCGGCAGCGAGGGTCGTCGGGGGCGCCGGCGAGATGCTGCTCGGCGGGGTCGACGTCGCCGTCGACGCGGTCGGCTCGACCGGGTCGCTCGACACGGTGCTGCGCTCGACCCGCGCCGGTGGGCGGGTCGTGCTGTCGGGGATGCCGGCGGCCGCTGACCTCTCGCCCGCCTGGTTCCGCGAGCTCGAGGTCGCCGGGACGTACGCCTCCAGCGGCGACGCCTTCGACGTGGCGATGGGACTGGCCCGGCTCGCGCCGCTGGAGGGCGTCGTCGGCGGCCGCTACCCGCTGCACCGCTGGCGCGAGGCCCTCGACCACGCGCACTCGGCGGGCCGGCTCGGCACCGTCAAGGTCTGCTTCGACGTCCGCAGCCGCGCATGATGACCATGCTGATCCACCGAAGGAGTCGCTCGTGAGCCGCCCAGGATTCGTGCTGGAGGTCGACGACCGCACCCCACCGCTCGTCGTCCACGAGGGTGAGGGGTTCCGCCTCGAGACCTTCCCCCGCGGCACGCGCGTCATCTACCCGCCCGAGTCGCTGCCGGGCATCCGCGACGTCGACGGCGCGATCCGCCGCGCCCTGCTCGAGCCGACGAACAGCGAGCCGCTGCCGGTGCTGCTGACCGCCGGGATGCGGTTGACGATCGCGTTCGACGACATCTCGCTGCCGCTGCCGCCGATGGTCAAGCCCGACATCCGCCAGCGCATCATCGAGCAGGTGCTGACGATGGCCGCCGCCGCGGGCGTCGACGACGTCGAGATCATCTCGGCGAACGCGTTGCACCGCAGGCTCACCGCGGCCGAGCTGAAGGACATCGTCGGCGAGCGGGTGTTCCGTTCGTTCTTCCCCCAGGGCGCGCTGTACAACCACGACGCCGAGGACCCCGACGGCATGCTGTTCATCGGCGAGACCGACCGCGGTGAGGTCGTCGAGATCAACAAGCGCGCCGCCGAGAGCGACCTTCTCGTTTACGTCAACGTCAACCTGGTCGCGATGGACGGCGGCCACAAGTCGGTGCCGATCGGCCTGGCCGGCTACAAGAGCCTGCGGCACCACCACAACAGCCACACGATGGTGAACTCCCGCTCGTTCATGGACCACACCAAGTCGGCGATGCACCACTCCGCCTGGCGGATGGGCAAGCTGCTCGCCGACCACCTGAAGATCTTCACCATCGAGACCACGCTCAACAACGACGTCTTCCCCGACTCGTACGGCTTCTTGATGAAGCGCGAGTGGGAGTGGGGTGTGCGCGACCAGGCGTCGATGCTCGCCGCCCGCCGTGGGCTCGCGATCGCACCGAAGTCGGTGCGGCACAAGCTCTACCAGGGGATGCGCGCGCCGTACGGCCTCACCGGCATCAACGCCGGCGAGACCGAGGCGGTGCACGAGCTCACCGTCGCCAAGGTGCACCAGCAGCAGATGGTCGAGGTGCAGGGGCAGAGCGACGTCCTGGTCATGGGCGTCCCGTACGTCGGGCCCTACAACGTGAACTCGACGATGAACCCGATCCTGGCCACCTGCATGGGCCTGGGGTACTACTTCAACAGCTACCGGGGCCAGCCCGTCGTCCGCAAGGGCGGGGCCGTGATCCTCTACCACCCGGTCGAGCCGGACTTCAACCAGCTGCACCACCCGAGCTACGTCGACTTCTTCGAGGAGGTGCTGTCGACGTCGACCGACCCGGCGGTCATCGAAGCGAAGTTCGAGCAGCAGTACGCCACCGACCCCTGGTACGTCCACCTCTACCGCACCTCGCACGCCTACCACGGCGTCCACCCGTTCTACATGTGGTACTGGGCGGCGCACGCCATGGACCACGTCGGGGACGTCGTGTGGGTCGGCGCCGACCGAAAGGCCGTGGAGCGCATGGGTTTTCGCGCCGCGTCGTCGCTGCAGGACGCGCTCGAGATGGTGTCGGGCACGGTGGGTCGCTCGCCGTCCATCACCTACCTGCACAACCCGCCGCACCTGATCGCCGACGTCCGGTGACCTCGCCCGTCGTCCACGTCACCAGGCACGTCCTGTCGGGAGCACTGCTGCGCGGGGCCCGTCAGGACGTGAGGCTGGTCGCCCGCGGCTGGCGCTGGGGCCGGCGCTCGATGGTGCCGCGCTCGGCCGAGCCGTTCGTGCCCGCCCAGACCGCCGAGCCGTTCCCGACCGCCTGGGCCCGGACGCCGGCCGCCACCGTCGTGCGCGACGGGCTGCAGCGCTTCGGCCTGCGCCCGCTGATGCGCTCGGGGATCACCCCGACCGTGCGGGGCCTCGACGTCCTCGACCAGCTGGCCGGCCCGGTCGTCTTCGTGGCGAACCACACCTCGCACCTGGACACCCCGCTGATCCTGTGCTCGCTGCCCGACGCCTGGCGGCGCAAGACCGCCGTCGCCGCCGCCGCCGACTACTTCTTCGATACCTGGTGGCGCGCGACGTCGTCGGCGATGGTGTTCAACACCTTCCCGATCGAGCGTCGATCGGGCTCGATGTCGGCCACCCCGGGCGACCTGCTCGCGGACGGCTGGAACGTGGTGGTCTTCCCCGAGGGCACCCGCTCGCCGGACGGCTGGACCCGGCGCTTCAAGCCCGGCGCCGCGTTCCTGTCCCAGACCCAGCAGGTGCCGGTGGTGCCGGTGGGCATCCGCGGGTCGTTCGCCGCGATGCCGCGCGGCCGCGGCTGGCCGGTGCCGGGGCGACCCGCGGTCACCGTGCGCTTCGGTGAGCCGCTGCTGCCGCAGGTCGGCGAGGGCCCGCGCGAGTTCGGCACCCGGATCGAGGGCGCCGTCGCCCTGCTGGTCGACGAGGACGCCACCACCTGGTGGGACGCCACCCGCCGCGCCGCCCGCGGCCAGACCCCGCCGATGAGCGCCCCCGACACCGCGCAGTGGCGGCGGGTCTGGGACCAGACCCGGCCCCCCGTCGTCCGCACCACCCGCCGCATCTGGCGCTGACCCGCGCCCAGCACCTCGACCCGCCCCCGCCCCCCTCCCGCACTTGCTGCACTAACTGCGCCCCTGGGCGCCTCTCGCGTCACTTCGTGCAGCAAGTGCCGTCGTGGGCGCCCGTGGGGCCACTTCGTGAGGCACGTGCGGGGGTGGTGGGGTGAGGGTGGCGTGCTGGCGGACCCAGGCGTGCATGGCGATGGCGGCGGCGGCTCCGGCGTTGATCGAGCGGGTCGAGCCGAACTGCGCGATCGACAGGACGACGTCGCAGGCCGCGCGGGCCGGCGCGGACAGCCCTGGACCCTCCTGACCGAGGAGCAGCACGCAGGCCCGCGGCAGGGCGTGGGTCTCCAGCGGCACCGCACCGGGCAGGTTGTCGACCCCCAGCACGGGCAGGCCGGACGCCGACGCCCAGGTCCGCAGGTCGTCCGCGCTGGCGTGGTGGTGCAGGTGCAGGTAGCGGTCGGTCACCATGGCGCCGCGCCGGTTGAACCGCCGGCGTCCGACGACGTGGACACCGGCGGCGTTGAACGCGTTCGCCGTCCGGACGACGGACCCGATGTTCAGGTCGTGCTGCCAGTTCTCGATCGCGACGTGGAACGGGTGGCGTCGCGCGTCCAGGTCGGCGACCACGGCCTCGACCCGCCAGTAGCGGTAGCGGTCGACGACGTTGCGCCGGTCGCCCTCGGCCAGCAGGGCGGGGGCGTACCGCTCGTCGACCGGCCAGGGGCCGACCCATGCGCCGACGCCCACCTGGTCCTCGCGCGCTGGTCCGTCCACACGACGACCCTAAGGCGGGTCCACGGTTCCTCGCCTACGCTGGCTCGCGTGATGCACACCCTCGGCCCCTCGTGGCTCGACCCCCAGTCCCTGCTCGACAGCATGGGCACGTACGCGCTGTGGGGGGCCGCGCTCGTCGTGTTCGTCGAGTGCGGGCTGTTCATCTTCTTCCTGCCCGGCGACTCGCTGCTGTTCACGGTGGGCCTGCTGCAGGGCCGGGGCGACGTGCACCAGCCGCTGCTGGTCGTCTGCATCGTGCTCAGCGTCGCGGCGTTCGTCGGCAACGTCGTCGGCTACGAGATCGGGCGCAAGGCCGGGCCGGCGCTGTTCCACCGCCCCGACGCGAGGCTGTTCAAGCCCAAGTACGTCGACCAGACCGTCGGGTTCTTCGACAAGTACGGCGCCCGGGCCATCATCCTGGCCCGCTTCGTGCCCGTCGTGCGCACCTTCATCACGGTGACCGCCGGCGTCGGGCGCATGCCCCGCCGCACGTTCCTCGGCTACACCGCCATCGGCGCTGTGCTGTGGGCCACCGGGGTCACCCTGCTGGGGTACTTCCTCGGCTCGGTCGCGTTCATCGCGGGGCACCTCGAGCTGATCCTGCTGCTCATCGTCGTGGTCTCGGTGGTGCCCGCCGTCATCGAGGTGCTGCGCGCCCGCTCGAAGGCGGGCACCGACGGTCGCGACCCCCGCTACGACGAGGACGACGAGCGCCAGCGGGTCATCGACGAGGACATCCGCGGCGCCTGACCTACTGCTTCTGCTCGTCCGCGTAGGCGCGGACGGCGACGGTGTCGTCGCGCGCGATCGCCGCGAACACCGCGGTGGCCTTCGTCGTGTCCCACAGCACCACCGAGCCTGAGCCCGCCCGGGTCGCCGTCCCTCGGACGGGGACGGTCAACGACACCCCGGACGACCCCGAGCTCGACTTCATGCCCAGCACGAACCGGGCGAGCGCGAGCGGCCCGGTGCCCGAGTCGACGGTGAGGGCGCCCGCGCCGCTGCGGGCCAGGGGGAACGTGCGCAGCGGGTTGACCAGCGTGGCCGGACTGGTCGCCTTCGTGACGATCGCGGCGAGCAGCTCGCGCTGACGCTCGACCCGGCCGAGGTCGCCGCGCGGGTCGCTGTAGCGCGCCCGTGCGTAGCCCAGGGCCGTGGCGCCCTGCGCCTGCTGGCAGCCCTTCGCGATGTTCAGCCCCGCACGGCGGTCATCGATCGCGCGCTTGGGACAGATGCGCACCCCGCCCACGGCGTCCACCATGTCGGCGAACCCCGCGAACCCGATCTCGACGTAGTCGTCGACGCCGATCCCGGTGTTCTGCTGGACGGTCCGCGCGAGCAGCGCGGCTCCCCCGATCGAGAACGCCGCGTTGATCTTGCCCTTGCCGTGACCCGGGATGTCGACGTAGCTGTCGCGGGGGACGCTCATCAGCACCGTCGGGCCGCCGCCGGACGGCACGTGCAGCAGCAGGATCGTGTCGGTGCGCTGCCCGGCCGCGGTGCCGGTGCGCAGCGCCTTGCGCTGCGCCGCGGTCAGCCCGGCCCGCGAGTCCGACCCGACCACGAGGTAGGTGCGGCCCGGCGTCGCAGCCGAGTCCCCGAGGGCCGCGGTGCGGTTCAGGCTGGTCCAGCCCACGGCGAGCAGCGCCAGCGGGTAGGCGACCAGCAGCACCACGACCAGCGCGACCCAGCGCAGACCGCGGCGCCGCCGTCCGGACGTCGGGGCGCCGGCCGGCCGCGTCGGGCGGCCCGGGTCACCGGGGACGGCGGGGGCCCCGGGGCCGCGGACGCCGTACCCCGGCGGGGCGTCCGGAGCCCGCCCGCCGGACTGCGGCAGCATCTGCGTGCGGTCCCAGTCGTCAGCGGGCATGCCCCCACGGTACGTCGCCGCCGCGCGCCCGAGTCCACACGAACGGGTCACCCGGTGGGCTCCAGGTGCCCCGGTCGTGGTGTCTCGCCGACCGGCCGGCGACGGTGCCGGTTACCGTTGCCCGTGCCCGACTGGCTGTCCGTGCTGCTGCACCCTGACCTGGCGACCCTGAGCGCCACCGGGGTGTACGTCGTGCTCTTCACCCTGGTGTTCGTCGAGTCCGGGCTGCTGGTCGGGTTCCTGCTGCCCGGCGACACGGTGCTGTTCGCCGCGGGGCTGCTCGCCGCCCGCGAGGGGTCGTCACTGTCACTGCCGCTGCTGGCGCTGGGCACCGCGGTGTGCGCGGTGGCCGGCGACGCCGTCGGCTACTGGACCGGACGCCGGCTCGGCCGGCCCTGGGTCGAGCGCCGCGCCGGGCGCGCGGCGCGGCACCTGCCCCAGGCCGAGGCGTTCTACGAGCGCTGGGGCCTGAGCGCCGTGGTCATCGCCCGCTTCATCCCCGGGGTGCGCACCTTCACCCCGATCGTGGCCGGGATGGCCCGGATGCCCTACCCCCGGTTCCTTGCGGCCAACGTCGTCGGCGCGCTGCTGTGGGGGGCGGGGCTGATCGTGCTCGGGTACGTCGCGCACTCGGTGCCGTGGGTGCGCTACGCGGCGTACGCCGTCGCCGGGGTGTCGGTGCTGGCCTCGGTCGTGGGGCCGGTCGTGGCACGCCGTCGCGCGCGGCGGGTCGTCAGAAGCTGACCGAGACCGCCGCGCTGGTCGAGGGGGCGAGGTTCCACGCGCCCGGGTACACCCAGCGGTAGGCGGCCTTGCGGCGCGGCTGGACCGAGAACCTGGCCTGGCCGACCCGGTCGGTGGTCCGCCGGGTCACGACGCGCCAGGCGGTGGTCCCCACGTAGCGCACCTGCAGGCTGACCGACTGACCCGCGACCCCGAGCCGTGCGTTGGTGCGCACGGTGGTCGCCAGGACGTCGGGCCGGCCGGCCCGCACGGTCGCGAGCGTCGCCGTCGGGCGCTTGACGAACCGGGTGACCTTCGAGGCCGACAGCCCGCGCGCGAGCCCGGCGGTGGCCGGCACGACCACCCGCAGCGTCAGGGCGGCCGGTGACGTGCGTCGGACGACGAACGCGGCCTTGCCGGTGGACGAGGTGGTGGCCGTCGCGAGCACCCGCCACCCGGACACGCGCGTCCAGGACTGCAGCTGCACCGCGGTGGCCACCGGGCCCGTGGCGGCGGCGGCCGACGCGCTGACCCGGGCCGAGGCACCGACGTACGCGCTCGCGGGCGCGGCGACGGCCACCACCACCGGAGAGGGTGCCGCCGGGGTCGCCGTGGTCGGGGGCGGGCTCGTCGTGGTCGCGGGGGTCGTCGCCGCGCCGCTGCTGGTGGTGGGCGCGGCACCCAGGGCGGGCACGACGTCCAGGAACGCCGACCGGGCGGTGTTCCAGGCGCCGGCGAGGTAGCCGCCCGAGGTCGGGGCGTCGTCGAAGTAGTCGTCGTGGCCGCAGTCCAGACGGCCTTCGTCACCTGCTGCGGCGCACCGGGTGACCAGCGCCGCACCCGACCCGTCGTCGTAGCACAGGGCGTCGTCATCGTCGGTGCAGTGCCCGTTGGCGGTGGCGTGCGGCGCACCGGGCTGCACGGCGCCGAGCATGTGGGTCAGCTCGTGCGCCGGGGTCGAGTGCCCGTCGCTTCGCACCGCCCAGCAGGCGGTGTCGACCCGCGCGTACTGCGCGACGGCGCCGTTGTTGGCGTTGGCGGACGTCGGGTCGGAGTCCTGCACCATCTGGCCGATGCCGCACAGGGTCGAGGCGTCGGCGAAGGCGAGGTACTTGCGGTCGGCGCGGCCGTAGCCCGCCGCGCGCAATGCCGGCACCAGAGCGCCCAGGCCCGCGTTGCCGGTGAGGGCGCCGTCGGCGACGACCACCTCGGGCAGCACGGGCACGCAGGCGCCGTCCTGCACCCACCGCACCCGCCGTCCGGACGTCGGGGACGAGACGGCGAAGGTGTCGTCGACGTCGGCGACGAACGATCGCAGCGAGGGCAGCAGGTCGGCGTACCGGCCGGGGGTGCTGGCCTCACGGATGTACAGCACCTGCACGCGGTCGCCGTCGGTGGTGCCGGTGCACGACGGGCTGACGTGCTCGGTCAGCCCGCCGAGGGCCGCGGTGCCGCCGGGTACCGAGCGCACGCTCACGACGAAGCCCGCACCGGAGGCGAGCCGTGCGCCGTGCGGCGCTGCGGCCCGGTGGACCGCCCGGCGGGCGGTGACTCCCGCGCGGGCGACCAGCGCGGCGGTGCTGACGTGGGCTCGGACGTCGACCCCGGCCGGGGGCTCGTCGAGGTGGGTGCGGACGACGTGGGCCGGTGACGGTGCCGGGCGCGCGGCCGCGGTGGTGACGGCCCCGGCAGTCCCCGCGGCGAGCGCGACCGCGCAGAGCGAGGCCGCGCCCGCGAGCACGGTCAGGCGGCGCATGGCTCAGCCTTCGGCACCACAGCCACCGACCTTGAGCCCCTGCGCACCGTGATCTCAGTCCTGGGGGGTGGCAGCGGCGCCGGGGGCGCCGAACGAGACCTGCGGGGTGGCCCGGACGGCGGGGTCCTCGGCCTCGAAGTACTCGGCCCGCCCGATGTGGAACAGGCTCGCGACGACGTTCGAGGGGACGGTCTCGACCTTGGTGTTCAGCGTGCGGACGTTCGCGTTGTAGAACCGCCGGCTGGCCGCGAGCCGGTCCTCGGTGTCGGTGAGGTCGCGCTGCAGCTGCAGGAAGTTCTGGTTGGCCTTCAGGTCGGGGTAGGCCTCGGCGACGGCGAACAGCCGGCCGAGCGCCGCGGTCAGGACGTTCTCCTGCTGCGCCTGCTGGGCCGGTGAGGAGCCGGGAGCGGCGGCGGCCGTGCGGGCGTTGGTGACCGCCTGCAGGGTCTCGCGCTCGTGCGCGGCGTACCCCTTGACGGTCTCGACCAGGTTGGGGATCAGGTCGTGGCGGCGGGTCAGCTCGACGTCGATCTGGCGCCAGGACTCCTGCACGACGTTGCGCACCCGCACCAGGCCGTTGTAGAGCCCGACACCGACCAGGACCAGCAGCACGAGCAGGACGATCACGACGAGCAGGGCGATGATGCCGCCGGTCATGGTGCTTCCTTCCGCAGTGGTGGGGTGAGCCTATCGGGGTCGTGCCCGTGGTCGAGCCAGACGAACCGGGGGATCCCGTCGACGACGGCGCGCACCATGGTGAGGCGCTCGTCGACGCTGGGCCCGCTCACCCGGCCCGGCGTCCAGGCCAGCGCCCAGCCCTGCGCCACCCGCAGCGACACGTCCTCGTGGGTCAGCAGCTGCTCGACCACGCGCGGGCTCAGCAGGTCGATCGCGAGCTTGGGACTGGCCGCGGTGACCCGCTGGCGGCGGTTGAAGCCGTCGTGCTCGATCTCGACGTCCTGGCCGCCGAGGGCCGTCACGAACCGCTCGCCCAGGCCCTCGGGCACCACCTGCACGGGTCCGATCACCACCGGGAGGCGCACCGCGACGACCTGGAACGCGTGCTCCTCGCGCTGCCGACTGGTGGTCGTCTGGCCGTTCGCGTCGGTCGAGGTCACCGTCCGGTACGTCGCGTAGCGGTAGGTGAAGGCCAGCTCGCCGTACCCACCGCTCGTGCGGGTGCAGACGTCCTTCGCCCGACGGTCCTGCCCGGCACCGAACGGCGGCCCGGTGAACGTCGTGGCCCATCCGTCGTCCTGGTCCACCAGCTGCCACCCGCCGGCCCCGGCCCAGGCCCGCAGCGCCTGCTCGCGCGCCTGCTCGCGGCGGTACGCGAGGACGCCGAGCGCGATGACCAGGCCCAGGCCCAGCACGGCCAGCACGACGAGCAGGGACGAGTTCACGTCGGCTCGGACGTCACGGCCGGGGCACCGGTTCCCGCCTCACCGGACAGCGTCGGGTCGCGCTCAGAGACCCAGCTCGGCCTTGCCGAACGCGTACCGGTACTCCAGGCCCTGCGCCGCGATCGCCTCGGCCGAGCCGGTGTCGCGGTCGACGATCACGGCGACGCCGACGACCTCGGCACCGGCCTCGCGCAGCGCCTGCACCGCCGTCAGCACCGAGCCACCGGTGGTGCTGGTGTCCTCGACCGCCAGCACCCGCCGGCCCGCCACGTCGGGGCCCTCGATGCGCCGCTGCAGCCCGTGGGCCTTGCCCTCCTTGCGGACGACGAACGCGTCCAGGCGCCGTCCGCGGGCGTGCGCCGCGTGCAGCATCGCCGCGGCGACCGGGTCGGCGCCCAGGGTCAGGCCGCCCACCGCGTCGAAGTCCAGGCCCGCGGCCAGGTCGAGCATGACCTCGCCCACCAGCGGGGCGGCCTGGCCGTCCAGGGTGATCCGCCGCAGGTCGACGTAGTAGCTCGCCGTCGCGCCGCTGCTGAGGGTCACCTCGCCGTGAACGATCGCGGTGTCGACGATGCGGGCGAGCAGGGCGGCGCGGGCGTCGGGCATGCGCCGGACCCTATCCGGCGCCCGTCGTCGGACGCCGTCCCCTCGTGGACATCGTCGTGGTTGCGATCGAGTGGTCGTCCCAGCGACCACTGCACCGCAACCACGGCGGTGTCCATGTCAGCCAGTAGGTTCGGGGCGTGCGCATCGCGACCTGGAACGTCAACTCCGCCCGCGCCCGCGTCGACCGGATCGCCGCGTGGGTCGGGCGCAGCGACGTCGACGTCGTCGCGTTGCAGGAGACCAAGTGCAAGGACGAGCAGTTCCCCACCGCGGTCTTCGAGGCGCTGGGCTACCAGGTGGCCCACCACGGCTACTCGCAGTGGAACGGCGTGGCGATCCTGTCGCGGGTGGGCATCGCGGACGTCGAGGCCGGGTTCGCCGGACAGCCGCAGTGGGGTGACCCGCCGGCATCCGAGGCGCGGGCGCTCGGCGCGACGTGCGGGGGCGTGCGCGTGTGGTCGCTGTACGTCCCCAACGGCCGCCAGCTCGGCGACCCGCACCTGGAGTACAAGCTCGAGTGGCTGGCCCGGCTGCGGGCGGCCGGCGCGGACTGGCTGGCCGCCGACCCGACGTCCCAGGTGGCGCTGGTCGGCGACTGGAACGTCGCCCCGCGCGACGAGGACGTGTGGGACATGAGCGTGTTCGCGAGCTCGACGCACGTCTCGCCGGAGGAGCGCGCCGCGTTCTCGGCGATCGTCGACGCCGGGTTCGCCGACGTCGTCCGCCCGCACACGCCTGACCAGTTCACCTACTGGGACTACACGCAGCTGCGGTTCCCCCGCAAGGAGGGGATGCGGATCGACTTCGTGCTGGCGTCACCCGCGCTGGCCGCCCGCGTCACAAGCGCGTCGATCGACCGCCAGGAGCGCAAGGGCAAGGGCGCCAGCGACCACGCGCCGGTCGTCGTCGACCTGGACTGACGCCGTCCGGCGCACCAACCAGCCGACGAACGGTCAAGGCCGGGTAAAACGACCTAAGCCGAACTTGACGGGCAACACGGACACCGGCACCTTGGGCCGCCGGATCCGCGTCAAGGAGGACGAAGTGACCGCAACAGCAAGCGCGCCCATGACGACGGTGGTCAAGGCGCACCGCCGCCGCGCCGTCATCGCCAGCACGGTCGGCACGACGATCGAGTGGTACGACTTCTTCCTCTACGGCACCGCCGCGGCCCTGGTCTTCCCCACCGTCTTCTTCCCCGACCAGTCCGCGTTCGCCGGGGTGCTGGCGGCCTTCGGCACCCAGTTCGTCGGGTTCGCCGCGCGTCCCATCGGTGCGGCGATCTTCGGCCACTTCGGCGACCGGGTCGGGCGCAAGGCCACGCTGGTCACGACGCTGATGCTGATGGGGGTCGGCACGTTCCTGATCGGCGTGCTGCCCAGCACCAAGAGCATCGGGCTCACCGCGGCCGTGCTGCTGGTGCTGCTGCGCATCGTCCAGGGCATCGGGGTCGGCGGTGAGTGGGGCGGATCGGTGCTGCTGTCGATGGAGTGGGGATCGACGCGCCGCCGCGGTTTCATGGCCTCGTGGCCGCAGGTGGGCGTCCCCCTCGGGCTGCTGCTGTCGACCGGCATGGTCAAGCTGATGTCGGGCCTGTCCGGCGACAGCTTCCTCACCTGGGGCTGGCGGGTGCCGTTCCTGGTGAGCATCGTCCTGGTCGGGATCGGCCTGTACGTGCGGCTGAACGTCCTCGAGAGCCCGGACTTCGAGGAGGTCAAGAAGAGCCAGACCGTCCACCGCGCACCGGTTCTCGAGGTCTTCAGGACCCAGCCGCTCGAGATCCTGACCTCGGCGTTCGTGCGGATGGCCGAGCAGGCGCCGTTCTACCTGTTCATCACCTTCGTGCTGACCTACGGCACCAAGCAGCTAGAGCTGACCCGCGACAGCCTGCTCAACGACACGCTGATCGCGGCAGCAATTGGCCTGGTGAGCGTTCCGTTCTTCGGCTTCTTGTCCGATGTCATAGGCCGACGCCTGATGTACGGCATCGGCATCGTGTGCGTCGGCGCCTTCGCCTTCCCGTACTTCGGGTTGCTCAACACCAAGAGCAGCGGGCTCGTGCTCGTGGCCATCGTCGTGTCGCTGATCTGCCACGACATGATGTACGGCCCGCAGGCCGCCCTGATCGCCGAGAGCTTCGGCACCAACGTGCGGTACAGCGGCGCGGGCCTGGGTTACCAGCTGGCCTCGGTGATCGCCGGTGGCCCGGCGCCCCTCATCGCGGCCGCGATCCTCAAGCGCACGGGCAGCAGCACGGGGATCAGCTGGTACATCGTCGGCTGCGCCGTCGTCTCGATGATCGCGCTGCTGCTGATGCCGCGGCGCGCGGTCAGCGACCGCTCGGCCGCCGACGACCTGATCGCCGTGCCCGCCGCGCGGTAGACCGAGCACTTCAAGCCGTCCACTCGCCGCGTCATCGACGTCGCCACGGCTGCGTCACCGTGCAGCGCTCGCTGCGCAAGGGGATGCTGACCGACCCGGCCGGCTACTACGTCAACGTCCACACCGGGCAGTTCCCCGGTGGAGCCGTGCGCGGCCAGCTGGGCTGACGCCGCCGGACTCACCTCGCGCTGACGGTGAGTCCGTCGCCGTCGTCCGTGCGGTCGACGACGACGTCGTCGCCGTCGCGGACCTGGCCGGCGAGCAGGGCACGCGCCAGCTGGTCGCCGATCTGCTTGGCGACCAGCCGGCGCAGGGGCCGGGCGCCGTACGCCGGGTCGAACCCGGTCAGCGCCAACCACTCCCGCGCTGCGGGCGTCACCTCGAGCACCAGCCGCCGGTCGGCGAGCCGGGAGGCGAGCTGGGCGACCTGCAGGTCGACGATCCGGGTGAGCTCGTCGATCCCGAGGGCGTCGAAGAGCACCACGTCGTCCAGCCGGTTGAGGAACTCGGGCTTGAACGCCGCCTGGACGGCGCGCATCACCGCCGCCCGTCGCTGCGCGTCGTCCAGCGCGGGGTCGACCAGGAACTGCGAGCCCAGGTTCGACGTCAGCACCAGGATCGCGTTGCGGAAGTCGACGGTGCGGCCCTGCCCGTCGGTCAGCCGACCGTCGTCCAGCACCTGCAGCAGGACGTCGAACACGTCAGGGTGCGCCTTCTCGACCTCGTCGAGCAGCACCACCGAGTACGGACGCCGGCGCACGGCCTCGGTCAGCTGGCCGCCCTCGTCGTAGCCGACGTACCCGGGCGGCGCCCCGACCAGCCGCGAGACGCTGTGCTTCTCGCCGTACTCGCTCATGTCGATGCGCACCATGGCCTTCTCGTCGTCGAACAGGAAGTCCGCGAGCGCCTTGGCCAGCTCGGTCTTGCCGACGCCGGTCGGGCCGAGGAACAGGAACGACCCGGTCGGGCGGTCGGGGTCGTTGATGCCGGCCCGCGAGCGCCGGACGGCGTCACTGACCGCCGCGACGGCGGTGCGCTGGCCGATCAGGCGGGCCCCGAGCACGTCCTCCATCCGCAGCAGCTTCGCGCTCTCGCCCTCGAGCAGCCGACCGGCCGGGATGCCGGTCCAGGCGGACACGACGTCGGCCACGTCGTCCGGCCCGACCTCGTCCTTGACCATCGGGTCGCCCGCGCCCGAGCCCGCCTCGGCGGCCTGCGCCGCGGCGAGCTCACGCTCGATCTCGGGGATCCGCCCGTACAGCAGCTCGGACGCCGCCCCGAGGTCGCCCTCGCGCTGCAGCCGCTCGGCCTGCCCGCGGACGTCGTCCAGCTGGCTGCGCAGGTCACCGACCCGGTTCAGGCCGGCCTTCTCCTGCTCCCAGCGCGAGGTCAGCGCGGCGAGCTGCTCGCTGCGGTCGGCGAGGTCCTTGCGCAGCGTGGCCAGGCGGGCCACCGACGCGGGGTCGTCCTCGCGCTCCAGGGCGAGCTCCTCCATCCGCAGGCGGTCGACCCCGCGGCGCAGCTGGTCGATCTCGACCGGGCTGGAGTCGATCTCCATCCGCAGCCGGGACGCGGCCTCGTCGACCAGGTCGATCGCCTTGTCGGGCAGCTGACGGCCCGAGATGTAGCGGTGGCTCAGCGTCGCGGCGGCCACGAGCGCGGCGTCCGAGATCGAGACCTTGTGGTGGGCCTCGTACCGCTCCTTGAGCCCGCGCAGGATGCCGATCGTGTCGGGGACGCTGGGCTCGCCCACGAACACCTGCTGGAACCGCCGCTCGAGGGCGGCGTCCTTCTCGATCCGCTGGCGGTACTCGTCCAACGTGGTGGCCCCGACCAGGCGCAGCTCACCGCGGGCGAGCATCGGCTTGAGCATCTGGCCGGCGTCCATCGCGCCCTCGCCGCTCGCCCCGGCGCCGACCATCGTGTGCAGCTCGTCGATGAACGTCACGACCTGGCCGTCCGAGGCCTTGATCTCGGCGAGCACCGCCTTGAGCCGCTCCTCGAACTCGCCGCGGTACTTGGCCCCGGCCACCATCGACCCGAGGTCGAGCGCTATCAACCGCTTGCCGCGCAACGACTCCGGCACGTCACCGGCGACGATGCGCTGCGCGAGGCCCTCGACGACCGCCGTCTTGCCGACGCCCGGCTCGCCGATCAGCACGGGGTTGTTCTTGGTGCGCCGCGACAGCACCTGGACCACGCGGCGGATCTCGGTGTCGCGACCGATCACCGGGTCGAGCTTGCCGTCGCGGGCGGCCTGGGTGAGGTCGACGCCGTACTTCATCAGCGCGTCGAAGGTGCCCTCGGGGTCGGGGCTGGTGACCCGACCGCTGCCCCGGACGCCGGGCAGCGCGGCGCGGACGGCGTCGTCGGTGACCCCGGCCCGACGCAGCACCTCGCCGAGCGCCCCGGCGCCCTGGGCCAGACCGATCAGCAGGTGCTCGGTGGAGACGAACTCGTCGCGCAGCGCGACGGCCTGGGCCTGCGCGGCGGTCAGCGCCGCGTACGTCGCCCGGCTCAGCCCCGGCCCGCCCACCGTGGCACCGCTGACGGCGGGCAGGGCGGCGAGCTCGACCTCGGCCGCGCGGGTGAGCGCCGCCGGGTCGGCGCCCACGGCGGTCGTGAGCGGGCGTGCGGTGCCGTCGTCCTGGGCGAGCAGGGCGACCAGCAGGTGGGCCGGCTGCACCTCGGTGTGCCCGGCGGTGGCGGCGCGGCGGACCGCCTCGCTCAGGGCCTCTTGGCTGCGGGTGGTGAACGCGATGTCCATGCTGGGCTCCTCGTGGGGGTGGCCCCAGCGTACCCCTGCACTTGAGTCGAGTCGACTCAACTCTGGGCCGGTGGCATGCTGGGAGCCATGGCCAGCCCGTTCCGCCGTCCGGCGTCCGCCACCGACCGCGACCCGCGGCTGCCCCCCGGGCAGTACGACACCGGGTCGACGTTCCCGGTGCTCACCGCCGAGGTCAGCCCCCGTCTGGACCTCGCGACCTGGAGCCTGCGCGTCGACGGCCTGGTCGAGACCGCGCAGGAGTGGACCTGGGAGCAGATCCAGCGGCTGCCGGGGTCGACGTACGCGGGTGACATCCACTGCGTCACGACCTGGAGCAAGCTCGGCACCTCGTTCGCCGGCGTCAGCGTCGACGACCTGCTGACCGCCGCGGGGCCGCTGCCGACCGCGACGCACGTCGTGGCGTGGAGCCACTCGGGGTACACCACGAACCTGCCGCTCGCCGACGTCACCGGCGGCAAGGCCTGGGTGGTGTGGGAGCACGAGGGCCAGCCGCTGCCGCTGGAGCACGGGGGCCCGGCGCGGCTGCTCGTGCCGCACCTGTACTTCTGGAAGTCGGCCAAGTGGGTCGGCGGGCTGCGGCTGCTCGACCACGACGAGCCCGGGTTCTGGGAGCAGCGCGGCTACCACGACCGGGGCGACCCGTGGCTCGAGCAGCGCTACGCCGGTGACTGAGCGCTCGCCCGCCGACCTGCCGCCCCTGCCCGCCATCGGGCCCGTCACCCGGCGTCCGCCACCGGGCGGCACGCGCAGGGAGTGGGTGACGGCCACCGTCGTGGGGGTGCGCGACGAGACCCCGCGGATGCGCACCTACCGGCTGCGACTGCCCGCGCCGTTCACGCACACGCCGGGCCAGCACGTGACGATCCGGCTCACCGCCCCCGACGGCTACACCGCCTCGCGCTCCTACAGCATCGCCTCGGCGCCGGGCCTGGGCGACCCGGCCGGCACCGAGGTCGAGCTGATGGTCGAGCAGCTGGACGGCGGCGAGGTCTCGGGCTACCTGCACGACGAGCTGCGCGTCGGTGACCCGCTCGAGGTGCGAGGCCCGTTCGGCGGGTGGTTCGTCTGGAACGGCCGCTCGCCCGTACTGCTGGTCGGGGGCGGCTCGGGCGTCGTCCCGCTGATGTCGATGCTGCGGCACCACCGGGCGACCGGGTCGAGCGTGCCGCTGCGGCTGGTCGTCGCGGTGCGCTCACCGGACGCGCTGCCGTTCGCCGGCGAGTACGGCGCCGAGACCACGGTCGCCTACTCCCGGCACGCGGCCGGCGGGCGCCCACCGGGCCGGCTGACCGCCGCCGACCTCGAGCCGCTGCTGGTGCCGGACGCGACGGCGTACGTCTGCGGCTCGAGCGGGTTCGCCGAGCACGCCTCGCAGCTGCTGGTCGACCTCGGCGTGCCCGCCGGGTCGATCCGGGTCGAGCGGTACGGCGCAACGGCCTAGCACGCGTTGAGCGAGAAATAGGGCGTGGGTGCGGGTGACCACCTGACGGCCCCTCGCCGGCGTCGCTGACGGCAGCGGCGCAATGCCCAAAGTTCTGCGAAGTCGTTGTGGGAGAACGCGTCTGAGGGGTCTGGGCTGTCGGTGGTGACCTCTAGCGTGTGAGACGTGGACAGCACCCGGGCACTGAGCGAGGCGCTGGTCGCCGTGCGCGACGCGGTGACCGTGCTGCAGTCCGAGGACCTGCACGGGGTCGACTCCGGCTCACTGCTTACCGACGTCGCGGACCTGCGCCGCCTGGCCGATCAGGTCGAGGGCGAGTGGTTGCGGCGGGTCGGTGAGGTCCACGCGCGCGGTGCCGCCCAGGTGGTGGGGGCGGGGTCGACGAAGGCGTTCCTGCGCGGCACCTGCTTGGTGTCACCGGCTGAGGCATCGAAGGCAGTGGCCACCGCCAGTGCCCTGCGCTCGACGTGCGAAGCAACGGCTGAGGCAGTGGCTGCTGGGACGATCGGGGTGGGTCAGGCGCAGGTGATCACCAAGGTCGTCACCGACCTGCCCTCGGCGTTGCCCGAGGACACCCGGCGGGACGGTGAGCAGGTGCTCCTGGCCCACGCCGCCGTCCTGGACCCTGCGCAGCT